>JBJOJL010000153.1:0-3043 GCA_046046615.1 Pseudomonadota bacterium | reverse complement strand
CCGGATCCCCGAACCGCTTGCCGGTCAGGGCCTCCACCCCGGCCAGGGCCGCCTCGACCTGGGCGTCCAGGGTCTCAGGATAGGTCCGCTCGTGTGCGTAGAAGTGGTTGCAGGCCTCGGTGGTGATGGTGAAACCGGGGGGAACAGGCAGGCCCAGGGCCGACATCTCGGCCAGGTTCGCGCCCTTCCCGCCCAGGAGGTTGCGCATGGAGGCGTCCCCCTCGGCCGTTCCGCCCCCGAAGGCGTAGACCCATCGCGTCTGACCAGGCATGCGCCCTCCTCCTAGCCGTTGACCAGGCCGAAGTCGGCGACTTCGGACATGGCGGCGCGGACCTGCGCCAGAAGTCTCAGGCGATTTTCCCGGGCGCCGGCGTCCTCGGCGTTCACCAGGACCTTCTCGAAGAAGGCGTCGACCGGCGCCCGCAGGGCCGCAAGGGCCCGCATGGCGCCGGCGAAGTCCTCGGCGTCCGCCAGTTCGGCCACCTTCGGGGCCGTGTCGGCCACGGCGGCGACGAGGGCGGCCTCTTCCTCCGGGGCGCCCGGCAGGATGGCCGCCGGTCCCGTCGGCAGGGGCCCCTTCTTTTCCTCGGCCTTGAGGATGTTGGTGGCGCGGCGGTAGCCCGCCAGCAGGTTCGCCCCGTCCTCGGTCGTCAGGAAGTCGGACAGGGCCTCGACCCGGGCGTTGATCCGCACCAGGTCGTCGTCGCCCAGGGCGAAGACCGCATCGACGAGGTCGTGCCGGCGGCCCTGTTCGCGAAGCGAGACCTTGAGGCGATCGGCCAGGAAGTCGAGCACCTCGGCGGACACCTCCGGATAGGGCCGGAAGCGATAGAGCACCTCGCCCTCGGGGGCCTCTCCGGCGGCGGCGCTCCGGTCAAAGCGGATGTCGAAGTCGGCGTCGATCGCCACAACCATCGGCTCGCCTTCGAGGAGCGCATCCTCGAATTCCTCGACATAGGTCTGGAAGACTTCGGAGTCCTCGCGGGGGCGCGGGCCCAGATAGCCCGTGGTCCGGCGGGTGGAGGCGTAGAGCGCCCGGCCGGGATCAACGAAGCAGCGCAACGAGCGGTACCAGTCGGCCACGAGTTCGCGCACCGGCGCGCGGACCTCGGAGGTCAGCAGGATGCGGATCACCCCCAGGGCGGCCCGTCGCAGGGCGTAGGGGTCCCGCGAGCCGGTGGGCTTCTCGTTGATGGCGAAGAAGGCGGTCAGGGTGTCCAGCTTCTCGGCGAGGGCCACCGCCATGGTGACGGGGCGGTCCGGGACCTCGTCCGAGGGGCCCACCGGCCGGTAGTGGTCGCGGATCGCCTCTGCGGTCACCGGGGTCAGCTTTTCCTCAAGGGCGTAGTAGCCGCCCATCAGGCCCTGCAGCTCCGGGAACTCGCCGACCATGCCAGTGGTCAGGTCGGCCTTGCAGAGCCGGGCGGCCAGGGCGGCCTTGGCCGCATCCGCCCCCACCCGCGGGGACAGGGCGCCGGCCAGGTGCTCCAGCCGCTCGACCCGTTCGGCCAGGGTGCCCAGCCGGGCGTGGAAGGTCACGGACTTCAGCTTCTTGAGCCGGGATTCCAGGCTGACCTTGCGGTCTTCGTCCCAGAAGAAGCGGGCGTCCGAAAGCCGGGCCGACAGGACCTTGGCGTTGCCCGCAGCGATAGCCGCGCCGCCATCGGGCGCCTGGATGTTGGAGACGGTGATGAAGTGCGGCGCCAGGCGTCCCGTCGCCGGGTCCTTCACGGCGAAATACTTCTGGTGGTTCCGCATCGACGTCCGGATCACCTCCGGCGGCAGGGACAGGAAGTCCGGGTCCATGTCGCCCAGGACCGGGACGGGCCATTCCACCAGGCCGGAGACTTCATCCAGCAGGCCCGTGTCCTCGACCAGCTCCAGTCCCCGGTCCGCGCAGAGCCGGCGGCATTCGGTCAGGATGCGCAGCTTGCGCTCCTCGGGGTCGAGGATGACGAAGCGCTTCTCCAGCCCCGAGCGGTAGGCGGCGAAGGTCCGGACCCGGAAGGGACGCGGCGGCGCCATGAACCGGTGGCCCAGGGTGAAGTCCACGGAGGGGACCCCGTCCACGTCGAACTCGACCCGGGTTCCGTCAAAGAGACAGAGGATATGCTTCAGGGGCCGGACCCAGCGAAGCGTGCCGGTTCCCCAGGTCATGGACTTGGGCCAGGGGAAGCTGCGCACGACGTCGGGCACGATCTCCGCGATGACCTGGGGCGTCGGGCGGCCCGCAGAGCTGAGCTCGGCGAACCAGACGCCGTCGCGCTCGACCAGCTGATCGCGGGTCAGGCCCGTGGAGCGAAGGAAGCCTTCCAGCGCCGCCTCGGGCGCCGAGGTCCGGGGGCCCTTGCGCTCTTCCTTCCGGTCCGGCTGGGCGGCGGCGAGCCCTTCAGCCACCAGGGTGAGGCGCCGGGGGCCGGCGTAGGTGCGCAGGGACTTCGGCTCCAGCCCGGCCGCCGAGAGGCGCTCGCGCACCATGCGGTCGAGGTCGCGGGCGGCCTGGGCCTGCATCCGCGCGGGGATTTCCTCGGAAAAGAGTTCGATCAGCAGCTGGGGCATGGTCAGACCCCCTCCGCCGGGGCGTTGCGGCCCTCATTCGCCACCCAGGCCTCGGCGCACATCCTGGTGAGGTCCCGGATCCGGCCGATGTAGCTCTGGCGCTCCGCCACGGCGATGGCGCCGCGGGCGTCCATCAGGTTGAACAGGTGGCTGGCCTTCAGCACATGGTCGTAGGCGGGCAGCACCGTGGCCTGGCCCTGCGGCCCCCGGCCCTCCAGGAGCCTCGGGACCTGGGTCTCCATGTCCTCGAACTGCCGCTTCAGCGTCGCCACGTCGTACAGGTGGAAGTTGGCCTCGGACTGCTGGCGCTCATTCTCCAGGAAGACGTCGCCATAGGTCATGGGCAGGGGGCCATCCGGATCATTGAAGGCCAGCTGGTCGAAACGGTCGACGCCCTGCAGGTACATGGCCAGGCGCTCGAGCCCGTAGGTCAGCTCGCCCGCCACCGGGGAGACGTCGAGCCCGCCCACCTGCTGGAAGTAGG
>JBJOJL010000152.1:0-3088 GCA_046046615.1 Pseudomonadota bacterium | reverse complement strand
GACGAAGTCGTCCTCGCCGCCAAAGGGCTTGCCGGGGACGTCGCCGTCGAAGCCGGGGGTGAGGGGCGTCGGCGCCCCGCCCGCCAGGGCCGCCTCCACGCCCAGGGCGTAGAGGTGGTTGCGGGTCCCGTCGGCCCAGGCGTCCCAGTGCCGCGCGAAGAGGCGGTCATGGACCCGGCCCGAGGGCGACTTCGGCGCCGCCCGCCGCTCGACCGTGCACCTCAGGTCCGGGCAGTCCGGATAGACCGAAAGACCGACCACCAGGGTCTTGCCATCCGACGACAGCCGATAGGCCTCCACGTCCAGGGGAAGGCGCGTCACCGCCTCGGGCGCGCCGCCGGCGACGGGGGCCCGCCAGACCTGGCTCGACCCTGACCGGCCCGACAGGAAATAGATCCAGCGCCCGTCGGCACTCCACCGGGGCGAACTGACATCATCGCCGATCGCGTCCAGGGGACGGGCCTCGGCGCCCCGGGTCTCCAGGTCGATGGACCACAGGGCCGTGCGGCCGCGGTTGGCCTCCCAGTCCGTGCGGCGAAGGACATAGATCGCCGACCGTCCGTCGGGCGCCATCCGGACATCGGAGACCCGGTCCAGCAGGACCAGGTCTTGGGCGGTCAGGCCGCGCGGCGCTTCGGCCTGGGCGGCGCCGCCGCCGCTCCCCAGGACAAGGCCGGCGACGGCTGCGAGGGCAAGGCGGGCGAGGGCAGGGCGCATGGGGGTCTCCCTTATGATCCACCCGCCCGTTAGCACATCCCCGCCCGGGACAGGAGGCCGTTGCGCCGCCCCGCCGCCTTCGGCTAAGAGAGGCGCTCCCCGCCGGGGACTGGTGACGTGGCCGAGTGGCTGAAGGCAACGGTTTGCTAAATCGTCATACCCGAAAGGGTATCCAGGGTTCGAATCCCTGCGTCACCGCCACCCATCCCCCCGACATCCCTGCCTGATCCGACCGGTTCCGCCATGTCGCGGAACCTGCGGGGATATTCGCGCCCGAACCGTCTGTGGAGACGCACCCGGAGCCGGGTTCTGGGAGCCGGTTTGGGCCCGGAACGGGGCGCGTCTCCGCGGCCTTCCTGAAAGGTTGGGTTTCCCTGTGAACAGGGAATGAGCAGCGAATTTCTTTGCGCACCCGACGCCCAGACTTGCTGTGGCTCCAGGATTCCCTCGCCAGATCAGGGGTTTCCTGCCCTGGCCCGGTCCCGACCACGCAGAGACGCAGGGAATTCAAAACGCCCGGAACAGGGAACTTTCCCGAAAGAACAGGGACAACCGCCCGGTTGCAGGGAACTCAGCCCAGGGCCTCGAACGCCACCCTCTGGGCCGGCCAGTCGGCGGGCGGCTCCCATCTCAGGAGGGCCTTGAGGGTGAGCCCGCGGGGCTGGCGGCCCTCCAGGATCTTGGCCTGCAGGTCGGGGGCGAGGAAGGCGAGCCGGATGAGCCGGCGCTCGTAGGGCCCGTCGGGCGCGGACCCGGGCAGGGCCTGCTCGGGCCGGCCGACGGGGCAACCGCCGTGTTGCGCGAGCATCTGGTGGGCCCTGCGCAGCGCCTTGACCAGGTAGGGATCGGGGCGAGGCCCGGGGGCGCACTTCTGGCCGGGAGGGGGCAGCACCTCGGTCCGGCCCCGGCGGCGAACCCACTGGACGGGCCGGGTAACATGCAGGGTCTCGTCCGGGGCGTTCCTCACCGACCAGCCGGGCGGCAGGTCGAGGATGTTCGAGCCTTCAAGACCCGGGGCCTGCACGACAAGGACAAGACCCCCCACCTGCACCTCAGCGCGGATCAGTCTGTCGAGGTCCGCTGTGTCGACGAGCTTCTGAAGCGTCTTCGCCACGCAGGCCTCGAGGGCTGCGGCGGGGACGCGTCGAACGCCGCCCCGGGACCGCTTATCCCCCCGCTGCAGGCTGGCGGCGACATAGTAGCGATAGACCTGACCCCTCGATCCGCGGGTCGAGGTGGGGCTCAGGGGCTCGCCCGCCGCGTTGAACAGGCGACCGGTCAGGGCCATGGCCTGGGTGCGGCCCCCAGCTGCGCTGCGCCGGACGTGGGCGTCGAGCCGGCGCTGGACGGCTTCGAACGTCTCCCAGTCGATGAGGGCCGGATGGGCGCCCGGGAAGGTCCTGCCCGCATGGGGGATCTCGCCGAGGTAGATGCGGTTGCGCAGCAGGTGAAAGAGACCACCCCGTCCGAAGGGCTGCCCGCCGCGCGTGGCCCCGCGTCTTGCGATGCGCACGGCGGTGCGCACGCCCTCGGCCTCAAGGCGCTCGCGAAGTTGGTGGACCGAGCCCAGCTCGAGGTAGAGCGCGAAGACCCGGCGCACGGTCGCGGCCTCGGCCGCGTTGACCACCAGGGCGCGGGTCACCGGGTCGGTGGGGGCGCTGTAACCGAGGGGAATGGTCCCACCCATCCACATGCCCTTGGCCTTGGAGGCGGCGATCTTGTCGCGGATGCGCTCGCCGGTGACCTCGCGCTCGAACTGGGCGAAGGACAGGAGGACGTTGAGGGTCAGCCGTCCCATGCTGCTGGTGGTGTTGAAGGCCTGCGTTACCGAGACGAAGGAGACGCCCCGGGCGTCGAAGGCCTCGACGATCTTGGCGAAGTCGGCGAGGGAGCGGGTAAGCCGGTCGACCTTGTAGACCACCACCACGTCGATGCGACCTGCGCCAATGTCGGCCAGCAGGCGGGCGAGGGCAGGGCGGTCCATCGACCCGCCGGAGAACCCGCCGTCATCGTAGCTCGCCTTCAGCGCCGACCAGCCCTCGCCGGCCTGGCTTCGCACATAGGCCTCGCAGGCCTCCCTCTGGGCATGGAGGCTGTTGAAGTGCTGGTCGAGGCCTTCTTCCGAGGACTTGCGGGTATAGATGGCGCAGCGGAGTCGGGGCTTCATCGAGTTGAGCCTTCCCGCAGGCCGAAGAACCGGGGCCCGTTGCGCTTCACCCCGGTCATGACCTCAGCCACCTTCGAGAGGCTGGGATAGGTGCGTCCCTCCCACAGGAACCCCTCGGCGGTCCGGTCGATCTGGTGCAGGACCCCGCCCCATTCCTTCAGGATCCGGACGCCCTCGCCCAGCGGCGGGGAGGCGGGGACTGAT
>JBJOJL010000151.1:0-3140 GCA_046046615.1 Pseudomonadota bacterium | reverse complement strand
TCCTCCCGTCGCCGACTAGGCCCTCGGCGCAGCGACTCGCCGGGGCGAGGGCCTGGCGACTATGGGGGGAAGGAAGATGGTCGGAGTGGCAGGATTTGAACCTGCGACCCCCGCGTCCCGAACGCGGTGCTCTACCAGACTGAGCCACACTCCGACTTGGGAGCCGGCTTATAGAGGACGGGGCGACGGGCCGCAAGCGAGGCCGGGGGCGTTGCATCCCGCACGGCCTTGGGCTATTCGGACGCCCTCGCGCGGCCCTCCTGCGTCGCCGTTCCTGCTGGGGAATGGTGTAATGGTAACACAGCGGTTTTTGGTACCGTCATTCTAGGTTCGAGTCCTAGTTCCCCAGCCACTTCCTTCGCCCAGAGCCAATCTCCTCCCGGCCCCGGTCCCTGCCGTCATCGGGGCCCCGCCGTCATCGGGCCGCGCTGTCAGGCCGGCACGAGGTCGAAGGCCACCGTCATGCGCGATTCGTCCGTCGTGAACGGGACGGTGCCGTGCCACATGTAGCTGGGGAACAGAACCAGCCGGCCGGGCTCCGGGCGCACATAGTGCTCGGCCTCCAGCGGCGGGGTGGTGGGAGTCGGCGGCTGGCCGAACCGGATCCAGCCTTCGCGGGTCTCGCGGTCCAGGGCCTGGTCGGGGGTCTCCACGTAGAAGGCCGAGGAAATCCAGCCCTGCGGGTGGAAGTGATCCGCATGGAAGCCGCCGGGCTTTAGACGGACCGACCAGGCGCCCTGGATCCGGTAGTCTCCGGTGACACGCGACCGGTGCGGGTCCTGGCCGGGGCCCAGGTCGGCCATGTACCGGCGGATGGGCGCGTCCAGGGCCTCGAAAAGGGCCGCGATCACGGGGTCCTGTGAGCCGCTCAGGTTCTGGAGGGTCTGGAGGCCGCCCCGGACGGACTGGTTGATGGGCTGGCGCTCGTAGACGTGCAGGCCTTTCAGGGCGGAGGCCAGGTCGGCCAGGAAGGACGCCAGGTCCGGCCAGCCCCGGGGCGCCTCCAGGGTCTGGGGGCGCACCAGGCCGGCGTAGTCATTCAGCACCGACGCCAGCGGGTCGCCGCAGGCCCGGGCGGCGGTGGCGGCCCAGCCGAGCAGGGACTGGTCGTGGGGCGAGGCCTCCAGGCCCCGCCGCGCCGCCGCCAGGGCCGTGTCCGGCCGCCCCGCCGACAGGTGCAGGATGGCCGTCTGGTTGAGCACCGACCCGCCGGCGGGCGACAGGGCTGTGGCCGCGGCAAGCCGGGCCTCGGCGCGGGCCAGGTCGCCGGAGAGGATGGCGGCGTGGGTCGCGGCGAGCTGGACGTCGAGGTCGCCCGTCAGGGCGTCGGCCGCCTGGGCCAGCAGGCTCTCGGCCTCCGCGGGGTGTCCGGCCGCCCGGAGGAGGTCGACCTTGGTCAGCAGGCAGGCCCCGGGATCGCCCCCGGCGTTGAAGCAGGTGTCCATGGCCGACAGGCCGAGCCGGGCGTCGCCGCGCAGCATCCAGACATAGTTGGCGTACTCGGCGGTGAGGCGGGGATCGCCCAGCGCCCGCTTCCGCGCCTCGACATAGGCGGCTTCGGCGCCCGCATGGTCGCCGCAGGCCATCAGGACCCTGGCCCGCACCGCCCAGGACTCCGGGCCGTCCAGGCCCAGGGCCATGCCCCGCTCGATCGCCTCCCGCGCGTCATCATGCCGGCCCATGTCGTCGAGGGTGGCGGCCAGGTTGTGCCAGGCCACGGCGCTGTCGGGATAGAGGGCGGCGGCGCGCCGGTTGACCTCGAGCGCCTCCGCCGGACGGTGCAGCAGCTTCAGGGCCTGGGAGCGGGTCGCGAGGGCCAGGTGATCCGGCCGGGCGGCCTTGACCAGGGCATCGGTCAGGCGGACCGCGCCGGCGGCGTCGCCGGATTCCAGCAGCGTCACCGCCTTCCTCAGGGTTGTGGCGGACATGGCGCGGTTCCTCCGGGCGGCTCAGGCGGCGAAGAAGTCGTTGCGGGCGTTGAAGAGGGCCGTGACGCCCTCGCGCTCCGCCTCGGTCAGCAGGGGATTCCAGATGTCGAGGATCATGATGACGCGCAGGTCGTCGGCGTCGTTCCAGGCCTCGTGGTCGATCGAGTCGTCGAAGGCCCAGGCCTCGCCCATCTTCCAGCTGCGCGTCTCGTTGCCCACCCGGAAGCGGGCGGGCCCAGGCAGGATCAGCGGCAGGTGCACCAGCAGCCGGGCGTTGGTCGACCCGGTATGCGGGGGGATCCGGGTGCGGGCCTGGAGGGCCGAGAAGATCACCGTGGGCGCAAAGCCCGGCTGGCGGGCGAGGGGCAGCCGATCCAGCAGGGCGGCCGTCCCGGGGCAGCGGCGGCAGGGTTCGTCCTGGCGTTCGCCGTCCTTCCAGAGGAAGAGCGAGCTCCACCTCGGGGACCGGTTCAGCTCGGCCCACTGGTTCACCGGCGTACCCGGCGGCATGTTGATGTAGGGGGCGAAGTCGGCGTCCATGGTGGCCAGGACGCCCTCGAGCTCGCCCCGGATCATGTCGGTGGCGGCTTCCAGTTCCGGGAACCAGGGAAAGAGCTCGCGGTCGAAGAAGGGAATGGCCGGCAGGCGCGGATAGGTCAGCAGGATTCCTTCCGACGGGTAGTTCCGGGCCCGTCCGGCATGGATCTGCAGGCCTTCGTCAAACCGCGCGGCCACAGACGGGTCCAGGCGGGCGCGGATCGGCGCCGTCCGGTCGGCCAGGAAGACCGCCAGGGCGTCGGTGGTCTCCTCGACCACCTCCCGCGCCCGGTCCACCGCCGGCTTCAGGGCCGGGGGCAGGGGATCGGGCAGGATCTTCAGGGCGTTGCGGTAGATTTGCCAGGCCTTGCGGGGGCCGGACAGGCGCTCCACCACCGCCGCCTTCGAGAGCAGGGCGACGAAGTGGTACGGCTCCAGGTCGAGGGCGGCGTCCAGGGCGACGAGGGCGCCCTTCAGGTCCCCCCCCAGGCGCAGGGCCATCGCCTTCTGGAGACGCAGGTCGATGTCGTCGGGCGACAGCGCCAGGGCCTCGGCTATCAGGCGGACCGCCTGCGCGCCGTCCCGCCGGCCGAGGGCCTGCTGGATGTCCTGGCGCAGGCTGTCCGGCAGGGTCATGGACGGCGCGCGGCGTGGTCCGCCGCCCAAAGCGCGAAA
>JBJOJL010000150.1:0-3259 GCA_046046615.1 Pseudomonadota bacterium | reverse complement strand
ACCACGATTTCGGGGAAGCGCTTCAGGATCTCTTCCCAGATCACCCGCAGCTGCAGCTCGGCCAGGCGGTTGCCCACGCAGCGGTGGATGCCGAAGCCGAAGGACAGGTGCTGGCGCGGACGGGGCCGGTCGATGATGTAGGCGTCGGGGTTCTCGATGACCTCGTCGTCCCGGTTGCCCGAGACGTACCACATGACGACCTTGTCGCCCTTGCGGATGAGCTTGCCGCCCAGCTCGTAGTCGGCCAGGGCGCGGCGGCGCATGTGGGCGAGGGGGGTCTGCCAGCGGATGGTCTCGGAGACCATGGAGGGGATCAGGTCCGGATTGGCGCGCAGCTTGGCGTACTGGTCCGGGTTCTTGTTCAGGGCGTAGACCGACCCGGTGATGGTGTTGCGGGTGGTGTCGTTGCCGCCGACGGTCAGCAGGACCACGTTGCCGAAGTACTCCCGCGGGCTCATGTCCCGGGTCGCCTCGCCATGGGCCAGCATGGAGATCAGGTCGCCGGTGGGCTCGGCGTTGACCCGCTGGTTCCAGAGCTCGGTGAAGTACGCATGGTACTCCACGAAGATCTGCATCTTCTGCTCGGGCGTATCGATCAGGCCGTGGCCCGGCGCTGCGGTGACCACGTCCGACCAGTAGGTGAGCTTGCGCCGGTCGGCCTGGTCCACCCCGAAGAGGGTGGCGAGGGTCATGGCGGTGAGCTCCATCGAGACCTTGTCGACCCAGTCGAAGGTCTCGCCGATGGGCAGGCTGTCGAGGATCTGGCCCGCCCGCTCGCGGATCAGGGGCTCCAGCAGGGCGAGGTTGGTCGGGGACACCGCCGGGGTCACCGTCTTGCGCTGGATGTCGTGCTTGGGCGGGTCCATGGCGATGAACATGGGCAGGGGCCCTTCGCCGCCGATCTGCTCGAAGATCGTGATGCCGCCCTCGGACGAGAACACCTGGTGGTTGGTGTCGACGGCCATGATGTCGTTGTACTTGGTCACCGACCAGTAGGGGCCGTGGTCGCTCTCCGGCGTGAAGTGGACCGGGCTCTCCTTCCGGAGGCGCTCGAAGTAGGGCCACATGACGTCGTTCTGGAAGAGATCGGGCTGGGCCGGACTGAAGGTGGCCAGGTCGATTTCCTGGGCCCGGGCGCGGTGGTCAGCCGCGAGGTCGAGGTTGCCGTCGCTCATGGTGTGTCTCTCCCGCATCGCCGCCCCGGCGTATTCCGGGCGGAAATTCATGACGCAGGCGTCAACTTAATGCGGAACCCTCCGATTTCCAACGGCTGTCGCGTGTCTTCCGTGCTGGCCCGGAGCGGCAGGCCGCACTAGAAGGGACGCCTATTCCTGGGAGACCGACATGGCCCTTGACGCCGATACCCGCGACCAGCTCGTCGAGACCGTCCGCCGCTTCGTCACCGAGCGCCTTCGACCCCTTGAGGCGCAGGTCTCGGAGAACGACGCCATCCCGGACGACGTGATCGAGGAGATGAAGGCCCTGGGCCTCTTCGGCCTGTCGATCCCGGCGGAATACGGCGGCCTGGACCTGGGAATGGAGGAGGAGGTCCTCGTCGCCCTGGAGCTGGGCCGGACCAGCCCGGCCTTCCGGTCGGCCTTCGGCACCAATGTCGGCATCGGCGCCCAGGGCCTGGTCATGTTCGGCAACGCCGCCCAGAAGGCGAAGTACCTGCCCGGCATCGCCTCGGGCGAGATCATCACCTCCTTCGCCCTGACCGAACCCGAAGCGGGATCGGACTCCGCCGCCGTGCAGACCCGCGCCGTCCGCGACGGTGACCACTACGTCCTGAACGGCGCCAAGCGCTACATCACCAACGCCAACAAGGCCGACCTGTTCACGGTCATGGCCCGGACCGACCCCTCCAAGCCGGGCGGCGGCGGGGTCTCGGCCTTCCTGGTGGAGCGGAACCTGCCGGGCCTGTCCGTGGGCAAGCCCGAAAAGAAGATGGGCCAGCAGGGCGCCCACATCTGCGACGTCATCTTCGACAATGTCCGTGTGCCGGTCGAGAACCGCCTGGGCGGCGAGGGCGAGGGCTTCAAGGTCGCCATGCAGGTGCTGGACCGCGGCCGCCTGCACATCTCGGCGGTCTGCATCGGCGTGGCCGAGCGCCTCATCGCCGACTGCGTGGCCTATGCCTCCGAGCGCAAGCAGTTCGGCCAGGCGATCTCCCAGTTCCAGCTGGTGCAGGGGATGATCGCCGACTCCAAGACCGAGTCCCTCGCCGCCAGGGCCCTGACCCTGGAGACCGCCCGCAAGCGCGACGCCGGCGAAAGCGTCACCATGGAGGCTGCGGCGGCCAAGTACTTCGCCTCGGAGATGGTCGGGCGCGTGGCCGACCGGGCGGTGCAGATCTTCGGCGGAGCCGGCTACATCGCCGACTACGGCATCGAGCGCTTCTATCGCGACGTCCGCATCTTCCGGATCTACGAGGGCACCAGCCAGATCCAGCAGGTGATCATCTCGCGCGAGACCCTGAAGCGGGGCGGCTGACCATGGCCGTGGACATGGAGTCGGTGATCCTGGAGGTGGTCTCCGCCCTGCCGCCCGGCAAGTCGGTTTCCTCTGAGGAGGTCGCCCGGGCCGCCGACCCCGAGAACTGGCGGCGGCTGACAGGGCATGTCCGGGGCGCGGCCAAGGGGCTGGCTCGCCAGGGGCGGATCGTGATCCTTCGGCATGGCAAGCCCGCCGATCCCGAGACCTTCAAGGGCGTCTACCGCCTAAGGCTTCCCGACGCCGAGTGAAGGGCGGGGAGCCGGTTGACCCCCTCCGACGCGCTGCGCGCGCCACCTCCCCCTGGGGGCAGGAATTGGGGAGTCATTGCTCCCCCGAGGGGGAGCTGTCAGCGAAGCTGACTGAAGGGGTCTTCGGCAGCTCAGCCGACCCCCTCAGCTCAGACACTGGCCAGCCGCCGGTTGCGGGGTTCCTGAACCTTCAGCACGAGGAAGATGAGGCTGACGGCCAGGAAGGCGATGGAGATGCCGAAGACGGCCGGATAGCCGAAGGCGTCCGCCACCAGGCCGCCGACGATCGGGCTGATCGAGGCCGTGACGCCTTCCGCGGAGGACGAGATGGCGATCCGCATCGGCATTTCCTCCCGGTTCCCGAACTCGAGGATCATGGTCTGGGCCGCCATCATGTAGCCGGACTGGGCGGCCCCGAGCCCGAAGAAGGCGACGAAGATGGCGATCGGACTGTGCAGGCCGAGCAGGATCAGGGTGGCGCCGATCCACATGCTGATGGAGATCAGCAGGACCAG
>JBJOJL010000149.1:0-3384 GCA_046046615.1 Pseudomonadota bacterium | reverse complement strand
CCAGTACGCAGCCTTCGAGGCCCTTCCCGGCGCCTTCATCAAGCCCGACCTGACCATGGGCGAGAACATCGCCGACCTGGGCGGGATCCTTTTGGCGCTGGACGCCTACAAGGCCTCGCTGAAGGGCGCGCCCGCCCCGGTGATCGAGGGCCTGACCGGCGAGCAGAGGGTCTTCTACGGCTGGGCCCAGGTCTGGCGCTCGAAGGTCCGTGAGGACCGGGCGCGCCAGCTCCTGTCCACCGACCCGCACTCCTCGCCCCGGGCGCGGGTGAATGTCCCCATGCGCAATGTCGACGCCTTCTACCAGGCCTTCGGGGTCAAGCCTGGCGACGGCATGCACCTGCCGCCGGAGAAGCGCGCCCGGATCTGGTGAGGCGTCAGCCCATCCGCGCCAGGATGTCCCGGGCGGCGTGGACGCCGGTGGCGAAGACGGCCTGAAGGAGATAGCCCCCCGTAGGCGCCTCCCAGTCCAGCATTTCCCCGGCGATCCAGGTCCCGGGCCGGGTGCGAAGCTGCAGGCCGGCGTCGAGGTCCTCGAAGCGGACCCCGCCCGCCGTGGAGATGGCCCGCTCCAGGCCCGCCGTCGCCGTCAGGCGGACCGGGACCGACTTGACCCTCTCCGCCAGGGCGAGAGGCTCGGTCGGGACCTGCCCGGCCTCCCGAAGCAGGGCGATCGCCGCGGGCGACAGGGAAAGGGCCTTGCGGAGCCGGTTCGACAGGCTCGCCTTCCGGTCCTGCCGGGCCAGGCGGGCGGCGAGGTCAGCGACCGGCCGGTCGGGACGAAGGTCCACCCAGACCCGGGCCTCGCCCTGGGCCTCCAGGGCTTCCCGGATCGGGGCCGAGAGGGCGTAGACGGCCCCGCCCTCCAGACCCCGCCCCGTCAGGAGGATTTCCCCTCGGACCTCGCGATCGCCAAGGCGCAGGGCGACAGCCTTCAGGGGGGTTCCGGCGAAACGGGCGGCGAAATCGGGACGGAAGTCGGCGACGAAACCGCAATTGGCCGGACGAAGCGGCGCGGGCGGGGCGCCCGCCTCGGACAACGGTGTTGTCCAACCGCCATCAGCCCCCAGGCGGGGCCAGCTGGCGCCGCCCAGGGCGAGCAGGAGGGCGTCGGCCGGCTCAGCGCGCTCCAATCCGTCCGGTCCCCGGAACCGGGGCTGGCCGGAGGCGTCCCAGCCCGTCCAGGCGGACCGCAGGCGCAGGGTCACACCAAGGCCATCAAGGCGGGCCAGCCAGGCCCGTACGAGGGGGGAAGCCTTGAGGGCCCGGGGGAAGACCCGGCCGCTGGAGCCGACGAAGGTCTCCTGTCCCAGCCCTTCGGCCCAGTCGCGAAGGGCCTTGGGGGGGAAGGCCTCCAGAAGGGGCGTGAGGCGCGCCGACCGGTCGCCATAGCGACCCAGCAGGTGCGCAAGGGGCTCGGAATGGGTCAGGTTGAGACCGCCGCGACCGGCCATCAGCAGGCGGCGGGCGGGGCTGGGCATGCGTTCGTGCACCACCACCTCGGCCCCGCCTTGGGCGAGGACCTCGGCGGCGATCAGTCCGGCGGGGCCGGCGCCGGCGATCACCACCTTCGGACGGGGCATGGGCGTGACCTCCGGGAGCGGACGGACTGGCGGACGGAGAGGCCCGGCGCCAGTCTGGCGTCATGACCTGCAACCGTCCCCTGCTGGCGGCGATGACCGCCGCCCTCCTTCTCGCCGCGCCGGCCGCCCTCGCGCAAGCTTCCCCTTCACGGCCTTCCGCCGAGATCGCGGACCAGGACCGGCGGAGCGAGGCCCTGAACGCCGCCGTCAACGCCCGAAATGCGGAGATCGCCGAACGCAACGCCAAGACGGCCCGGGACGCGGCCACGGCTGACGCCGAGTACAAGGCCCGGATGGACGAATGGTCGGCGCGGAACGCCGAAGCCCAGGCCCAGGCCGAGGCCTGGGATCGGGCCCAGGCGGAGTGGAAGGCCCAGGTCGCCGCCTGCCGCGCCGGGGTCCGCTCCCGGTGCGGACCTCCCCCGAAATTGACGAATTCGTCAGAACGCTGACATCGGCCAAAAAACAACCCGCCTTCCGGCGGGTTGCATTGGCCTTTGGCCTTGGAATTAAGAGGGCGTTTCCTCCCCGAAACGCCGGAGATTGACGGTTCGAAGGCCGTCATGTCTCTCGCAGTTACGGACTTGAAGGCAAATCCCCGGCCCTGTCAACCGCTCCGGTTGACGCTGCGTCCAATCTTCGGCCGGAGCCCGTAAATCCTGACACTTCCGTCAGTTACGATCCAGGGCCGCGCGCAGGCGCTCGACCGGCGGGCAGGCCGTCTCGAACACGAAGTCCGGGCGGGACGCCGTGACGGGGCCGCGTCCGGCGGTGGTGAGGCGGGCCGCCACGCGGGCTACCAGATCCACCGGCGCCAGGAGGCCGTTCGGCCGCCGCACCGCGCCCAGGGCCTCCAGCTCCGGCAGGATCGGGTCCTCGTCCCCGCCCGGCCAGATGAGGGTGGCGGAGGCGTGCGCCGCCGCCCGGGCCTCAAGGATCCTGAGGAGGGATTCGGCGGCGGCGAGGCCTTCGGCCGTCCAGTCCGCCCGGAGCCCGGCCGCCAGCTGGGCCTGGCTCCGCAGGATGACGCCATCTTCGAGGATCTTCAGGTCATTGGCCTGGAGGGTCGCCCCGGTGGTGGTGATGTCGACCACGATGTCGGCGGCGCCGGCCGCCGGCGCGCCCTCGGTGGCGCCGCCCGACTCGACGATCCGGTAGTCGGCCACGCCATGGCGGGCGAAGAACTCCCGCGTCTGGACCAGGTACTTGGTGGCGACCCGGAGCCGGCGCCCGGTGCGGACCAGGCGCTCATGGGCCACCTCCTCCAGGTCGGCGAGGGTCGAGACGTCCAGCCAGCTCTTGGGCGCCGCCACCACCAGGTCGGCCCGGCCGAAGCCCAGCGCGCGGAGTAGGAGGGCGGAGGCGGAGGCCTCTGCGCCCTGCTCGCGCAGGAGATCCTCGCCGGTGACGCCCAGGTGCACCTCGCCGGAGACCAGGGCCGAGGCGATGTCCCCAGCGGACAGCAGCCGCACCTGCACGCCATCCACCCCGCGCAGGCGGGCGCGGTAACCGCGGTCGCCGCCGCTCATGGCCAGGCTGAGGCCGCAGTCCTGGAGCCAGGCCTCGACCTGCTCCTTCAGTCGCCCCTTGGAGGGAATGGCGAGGGTCAGGGCGTCGCTCATTGTCCCGTCTCCGCAATGGCCCGTCCGGGCAGGACCATGCCGCCAAGGGCCGATCCATTGGCCGCGCCGGATCCCGACAGGCGGGCTGGCAGGCCGTCGTACCGCCCTCCCGCCGCCACGGGCCGGTCCGGGCCCAGGGCCGTGGACAGCACCTCGAACACCAGGCCGTCGTAATAGGC
>JBJOJL010000148.1:0-3408 GCA_046046615.1 Pseudomonadota bacterium | reverse complement strand
CTCTTGGGCAGGTCGATGAACTTTTTCTCGTCCTCCAGCAGCATCCGCCCCGCCTCGCGGGCGGCGGGGTCGTCGCTGAGGGCGGCGAGGTCCTCCAGGCTGTCGTACCAGAGCTGGGCCACGCCATCGAACTGGGGCGGGGCGTTGCGGCTGGCGCGGATGCCGGCGCTGAAGGTCTCGTCCATGGAGTGCAGCTGGACGTAGCGGCGAATCCGCAGGACGTCCTTCACGCTGGCCACCAGGGGGCCGTGGGTGTTGAGCCAGTAGTCCTGGAACTGCTCCCGCGTCAGGTGCGGCAGTCGGACGAGGGCGAAGGTGAGCTTGATCATGGGCGGCCTTTCGGTTTCCCGGCCATTTCGGACCGGATCCGGGCGATTGGCGAGTCCTTCCTGCCCCTGCGCCCCTCCCCCTCGCCGGCGGGATGGCCTAAATCGGAGGCATGCGCACAGAAACCCCCGCCCCGATCCGCCTGGCCGACTACACGCCGCCCGCCTTCCTCGTGGACGAGGTCCACCTGGACTTCGACCTGCAGCCGGAGGCCACGCGGGTGAAGGCCCGGCTGACCCTGCGGCGGAACGGCGAGGCCGGCGCGCCGCTGCGGCTGGACGGGGAGCGGCTGAAGACCCTGTCGGTGGCCGTGGACGGACGCGTCCTGGCGGCGGGCGAGTTCACCGAGGACGCCCGCAGCCTGACGATCCCCGGGGTTCCCGACGCCTTCGTCCTGGAGACCGAGGTCGAGATCAACCCGGCGGCCAACAAGGCCCTGGAGGGGCTCTACATGTCGGGGGGACGGTTCTGCACCCAGTGCGAGGCCGAGGGCTTCCGCACCATCACCTGGTATCCCGACCGGCCGGACGTCCTGGCCCGGTTCACCGTGCGCATGACGGCGGACGACGCCTGGCCGCGCCTGTTGTCCAACGGCAACCTGGTGGAGACCGGCCGGGGGACCGACGGGCGGCGCTATGCGATCTGGAACGATCCCTTCCCCAAGCCCTGTTACCTGTTCGCCCTGGTGGCCGGGGAGTTGGACGAGCTGGCCGACAGCTTCGTCACCGCCAGCGGCCGGAAGGTGGAGCTGAAGGTCTATGTGGACCCCGGCATGGCGGGACGGGCGACCTACGCCATGGACGCCCTGAAGCGGTCCATGCGCTGGGACGAGGAGGCCTTTGGCCGCGAGTACGACCTGGACCTGTTCATGATCGTCGCCGTGCGCGACTTCAACTTCGGGGCCATGGAGAACAAGGGCCTCAACATCTTCAACTCGTCCCTGCTGCTGGCCGACCCGGAGACGGCGACGGACCTGGACTATGAGCGGATCGAGAGCGTCGTCGCCCACGAGTATTTCCACAACTGGACCGGCAACCGGATCACCTGCCGCGACTGGTTCCAGCTGTGCCTGAAGGAGGGGCTGACCGTCTTCCGCGACCAGGCCTTCTCGGCCGACATGCGCGGCGAGGCGGTGCAGAGGATCAAGGACGTGAAGGCCCTGAGGGCCCGGCAGTTCGCCGAGGACCAGGGGCCCCTGGCCCATCCGGTGCGCCCTTCCAGCTACCTGAAGATCGACAACTTCTACACGGCGACCATCTACGAGAAGGGCGCCGAGGTCATCCGCATGCTCAAGGCCCTGATCGGGGCCGAGGCCTTCCGGAAGGGCATGGACCTCTATTTCGAGCGCTGGGATGGTCACGCCACCACGGTTGAGGCCTTCATCGCCTGCTTCGCCGAGGTGTCGGGCCGCGACCTGTCGGCCTTCTTCGCCTGGTACGAGCAGGCCGGCACGCCGCGGGTGCGGCTGGCCTCGCGCTGGAGCCCGGAGACGGGCGAGGTGGAGATCACCCTCACCCAGAGGACGCCGGCCACCCCGGGCCAGGCCGACAAGCGCGCCCTGCCCGTGCCGGTCCGCCTGGGCCTGCTGGACGCCGAGGGCCGGACGATGGCCTTCGAGCGCGACGGCGAGGCGGTGGACGAGACCCTGGTGGTGCTGGAGGGCGAGGAGACGCGCCTGACCCTGACCGGCGTGACCTCGCGCCCAGTAGTGTCGGCCCTGCGCGGCTTCTCGGCGCCGGTGGAGCTGTCCTCCGACGCCCGTCCCGGCGACCGCTATGTCCAGCTGGCGGGCGATCCGGACCTGTTCAACCGGTGGGAGGCTGGCCAGGAGGTGGCCCGCGACCTCATCCTGGCCCGGGCCGGCGGCGCGCCGGACGAGGTGGGCGAGGAGCGCTTCGCCGAGGCCATGGGCCGGGCCCTGAACGACCAGGCCTCGGAGCCCGCCTTCAAGGCCCTGCTGCTGGCCCTGCCCACGGAGTCGGACCTGGCCGTGGCCCGCCCGCCCGCGGACCCCGCGGCCATCCATGCGGCCCGGCAGGCCCTGCGCCTGCGCCTCGCCGTCCACCTGGAGGAGACGCTGAAGCGCCTTCACCTGGGCCTGCAGGACGGCGGGGAGTTCTCGCCGGACGCCGCCAGCGCGGGCCGGCGCGCCCTGCGCAACGCCGCCCTGGAGGCCCTGGTCGCCCGGCCGGGCGCCGAGGTCACCGCCCTGGCGGAGGGTCACTATCGCGCCGCCTCCAACATGACCGACGCCATGGGCGGGCTGAACGCCCTGATGATGCTGGGCGGGGGCGCCTTCGCCGCGGCCCTGGAGGACTTCCGCGCCCGCTGGAAGGACGAGCCCCTGGTCATGGACAAGTGGTTCGCCCTCCAGGCCCGCGACCCGTCGACGGATGCGCTGGAAAAGGTGACCGCCCTGACCGCCCACCCCGACTTCGACGCCCGGGTGCCGAACCGCCTCCGGGCCCTGGTGGCGACCTTCGCCACGGCCAATCCCGCGCGCTTCCACGCCGAGGACGGGTCCGGCTATCGCTTCCTCGCCGACCAGATCCTGGCGGTGGACAAGTTCAATCCCATGACGGCGGCCCGGCTGGTGGAGCCTCTCGGCTCCTGGCGGCGCTACCGGCCCGACCTGGGCGCGAAGATGAAGGCGGAGCTGGAGCGGATCGCCGCCGCGCCGGACCTCTCGCGGAACGTGGTGGAGCTGGTCAGCCGGGCCCTGGAGGGCTGACTTTTCCCCAGGGGACGTCCCCCGTCTTTGGGATCTGTTCACCCTCTTCGTGCTCAAGACGTGAGTCGGAGCGCCGTGTGGGCCTCCGCCCCGGGGAGTTTGAACCGTGTCGGCCGCCAGTGATTTCGCCGGAGACGCCCGGCCCGCCTTCCCGAGCCTCCCGGCCCGCGCGCCCCTCGCCCTGGCCGGACTGGGCGCCGCGGGCCTGGGCGCCGCCGCCCTCTCGGGCGTCCTCGCCCTTGCGCCGGGCCCCACCCTGCCGGAAGTGATGATGATGGCCGGCCCCCTGGGCGCCCTGACCGGCGCGGGCGGTCTCTGGATCGGACGCCGCGGCGCCCGGAGCCGCTCGG
>JBJOJL010000147.1:0-3462 GCA_046046615.1 Pseudomonadota bacterium | reverse complement strand
CG
This sequence comes from Pseudomonadota bacterium, assembly GCA_046046615.1. Classification (GTDB taxonomy): domain Bacteria; phylum Pseudomonadota; class Alphaproteobacteria; order Caulobacterales; family Caulobacteraceae; genus Phenylobacterium. Next base: position 3,460 of record JBJOJL010000147.1, on the reverse strand, counting down.
CATTCACCTTGGCCTTGCGGCCCGCAAGCACGTGCATGAGGCCGGCCACGGCGGCGGCGCCGCCCATGTCCCACTTCATGTCCTCCATGCCGTCAGCGGGCTTCAGGCTGATGCCGCCGGTGTCGAAGCACACGCCCTTGCCGATGAAGGCCACGGGTTGGGCCGCGGGATCGGACGCCCCATTCCACCTCATCACGACGATCTGGCTCTCGCGGACGCTGCCCTGGCCGACGCCGAGCAGGGAGCCCATGCCCAGGGCGCGCATCTCGTCCTCGCCCAGGATCTCCACCGTCAGCCCCAGGGCCTCAAGGGCCTTGGCGCGGCGCGCGAACTCCGCCGGATAAAGGATGTTGGCCGGCTCGGAGACCAGGTCTCGCGAGAAGACGACGGCGTCAGCCAGGGCCGCGAGGGGCGGCATTGCGGCCGCGGCGGCCTCGGCATGGCCCGTGACGATCTGGGCTGCAGTGATGGAGGGCTTGCGGTCGGCAGGCTCCTTGGTGCGGTATTTGTCGAAACGATAGGCGGCCAGACGCAGGCCGAGGGCCGCGCGCGCCGCGAATTCGCCGGTGTCCACCGCCGGGACCAGCCGCAGGGTCTCAAGCCCGGAAAGCTTCACCGCCCCGTAGGCCGACGCCGCCGCATGCTCCGCCGCGAGGGCGTCGAATTCCGACGCCTTGCCCGCACCGACCAGCACGACCCGGTCCCCGCCCCCGGACACCTCGAGCACCTGCCCGCGCGCGCCGGTGAACCGGCTCGCCGCCACTGCAGCGGCGTAGGCCCCGCCGCGGATGCTGGCCGCCTCGCCCTCGGGAACGGCGATGGCGAGGACGGTCCTCTGGGCCAGTCCGGCTTCGGGCGAAACGAATTCGATCTGCATGGTCCTTCAATTCCTCTGACGCTGTCGGTTCAGGTCGCCCCCGGGGGAGCAATGGCACGGCGGTTGCGTCCGGTGTGCGGGTCATGATTAGAACAGCCGTGAGCTTCAGGCGCGGCAAATCGCCCGCTGGGATCGATATTTCGTCATGCGCCTGATCGACCGCTACCTCCTGCGCCAGCTTGTCGCGCCCACCCTGTGGGCGATCGCGGCTGCGACGGGCCTGGCGCTCCTGTCGACCTCCCTCACCCAGCTGGACCTGATCGTGGCCGGAGGCCAGAACGCCCTCGTCTTCCTGAAGGCGACGGCCCTGGCCATGCCGCAGCTGATCAACATGGTCCTGCCGGTCAGCGTCTTCGTGGCCGCCCTGGTCACCCTGAACCGCCTGCAGACCGACCAGGAGCTGGTGGTGTGCTTCGCCGGCGGCATGAGCCGCTGGCGGGTCATCGCCCCGGCCCTCCGCCTCGCGGCGGTCCTGGCCCTGGCCTCCCTGGTGATCAACCTCTGGATCCAGCCCGCCTCGCACCGGGCCATGCGCGAGGTCCTCTTCGAGGTCAGGACAAACCTCGTCTCGGCCCTGATCCGCGAGGGGGAGTTCACCCAGCCGGCCCCGGGCCTGACCGTCTACGCTCAGTCGGTCGACCGGAACGGCCAGATCCGGAACCTGTTCATTCATCGGGCCAAGGACGACGGCGGCGCCACCACCTACACCGCCGACACCGGGCGACTGGTCATGAAGGATGGCGAGCCCATCCTGCGTCTCTTCCGGGGATCGACCCAGGAGCTCTCCCCGGACGGGGTGCTGAATTACCTTACTTTTGATGACTATCCCTTTGAACTCAAACAGTTCATCCGCTCCGAGGAACGCATTCACTACAAGCCGTCCGATCGCTTCCTCCACGAGCTCCTGTTCGCGGACCTGACGCAGGACTGGGAGAAGCGGAACCACCTGAAGCTCCTGGCGGAAGGCCATGCCCGGATCGCGACTCCCCTCTACAACCTCACCTTCATGGGCCTGGCCGTCTGGGCGATCCTTGGCGGAACCTTCTCGCGGCTGGGGTATGGGCGCAGGATCGCCATCGCCGGAGGCGTCGCTGCCCTGTCCCGGATCCTTGGATTCATCTCAGTTTCTGCAGCTGAATCGGAAGTCTGGCTCAATGTTCTCCAGTACGCCATTCCGCTTGGGACCCTGGCCTGGGCGCTCAGGGCGGTCTTCCGCCAGAGGCCGACGCGCTTCGTGGCGCCCAGCCTGAGGGGCCGCAGATCCCCGGTCGCAGGAGCGACGGCATGAGTCCGGGCCTTTCCGTCATGGACCTCTACCTGCTCCGGCGGACAGCCCGGGCCGTCGCCGGCGCGCTTGCCGTAATTTCCGCCGTCATCATCCTGATTCAGTTTGAAGAACTGTCACGATCTGTAGGCGTGAGGACAGACGCCGGACCCAGCGATGTCCTCTGGCTCACCCTCCTGAGGGCGCCGAGCCTGATCCTCCTGCTCTCGCCCTTCGTCTTCCTGTTTGGCGGGATCGCCGCCTTCGTGGCCCTGAACCGATCCAGCGAACTGACGGCCATGAGAGCCGCCGGGGTGTCGGCCTGGCGCTTCATCGCCCCCTCTGCGGCCCTCGCCTTTGTCGCAGGCCTGGCTGTGGTCATGCTCCTCAACCCCCTGGCGGCGGGCCTTTCCGCACGTTTCGAGGTCGAGCGGGCGCGGATGATGCAGTCCTACCTGTCCGACGCCCCCAAGGAAGTCTGGCTGCGGCAAGGCGATGACCGCGGCCTCGTCGTGATCCACGCCAAGTCGCGGGACCTGGAGGGCGACGCGATCCGCCTCCGGGCCGTCTCCCTGTTCGTCTACCAGAAGGACGCGGAGGGCCGTCTCCAGTTCCGCCGGCGAATCGAGGCGGCTGAAGCCGTCCTGCGAGCGGGTTTCTGGAACCTGCGGGACGTCCGCGAAGCCTCCGCCGGACAGGCGGCGGTGCGTTCCGACACCCTCTCCATCCGATCGACCCTGACGGCGGACGGGGCGGTGGACCAGTTCTCCTCCCCGGAGGCCGTCACCTTCTGGGGGCTTCCTGCGGCGATCCGCCAGACCGAACTGGCGGGTTTCAGCGCCCGGGCCTTCCGCCTCCGGCTTCACCAACTGTACGCCACGCCTGTCCTTTTCGCCGCCATGGCCATCCTGGCGGCCGCCTCGTCCCTCCGGCTCTCCCGGCAGGGCGGCCTGGCCCTGGCGGCCGGCGCAGGCGCAGCCACCGGCTTCCTGGTCTTCTTCTTCAACCAGATGACGGGGGCCCTCGCCGCCGCCGACATTGTCCCGCCCCTGGTGGGCGCCTGGGCTCCGCCCCTTGTCGCCCTCCTGTCCGGCCTCGCCCTCCTCTGTTACACGGAAGATGGTTGAGTTGGGCCGAGCGGGCGAAGAGTCGCCCGGAGGGCCCCGAAGCAAGGCGTCGATGAGGCTTTTCGGGATCATGTCTCGGGTATTGGCGGGGAGCCTGGCCTTCGTGGTCCTGGCGGGTCCTGTGGCCGCCAGCGCCCAGGCGCGGGTCAACGCGCCGGCGGATCGCCCCCCCGCCGACGGCCTGACCGAGGA
>JBJOJL010000146.1:0-3497 GCA_046046615.1 Pseudomonadota bacterium | reverse complement strand
CCTGGTCAGCCGCTTCGACCGGAAGAACTATTTCTATCCGGACCTGCCGCAGGGCTACCAGATCAGCCAGTTCAAGGACCCCATCGTCGGCGAGGGCGAGGTGCTGGTCGAGCGCGATGACGGCTCCACCTTCACCGTCGGCATCGAGCGCCTCCATCTGGAGCAGGACGCCGGCAAGAGCCTGCACGACCAGGACCCCAACGCCACCTACGTGGACCTGAACCGCGCCGGCACCGCCCTGATGGAGATCGTCTCGCGGCCCGACATGCGTTCCGCCGAGGAGGCCGCCGCCTACGTCAAGAAGCTGCGGACCATCCTGGTCTACCTGGGCAGCTGCGACGGCGACATGGAGAAGGGCAACCTGCGGGCGGACGTGAACGTCTCGGTGCGCCGCCCGGGCGAGGGCCTGGGCACGCGCTGCGAGATCAAGAACGTCAACTCCTACCGCTTCATCCAGCAGGCCATCGAGTACGAGGCCCGCCGCCAGATCGAGATCCTCGAGGACGGCGGCAAGATCGACCAGGAGACCCGCCTGTTCGACCCGGTGAAGGGCGAGACCCGGTCCATGCGCTCCAAGGAGGACGCGCATGACTATCGCTATTTCCCCGATCCCGACCTCCTGCCCCTCGAGCTGGACCCGGCCTGGGTCAAGGCCATCGAGGACAGCCTGCCGGAACTGCCCGACGCCAAGAAGGCCCGGTTCCAGAGCCAGTACGGCCTGACCGCCTACGACGCCGGCGTCCTGATCAGCGAGCAGGCGCGGGCCGACTATTACGAGGCCGCGGCCAAGGGTCGCGACGCCAAGCTGGTGGCCAACTGGGTGACCAACGACCTGGCCGCCCGCCTGACGGCGGCGGGGACTCCCATCTCCGAAAGCCCCATCGGCCCCGACGAGATCGCCGAACTGGTCGCCCTGATCGAGGAGGGGGTCATCTCCTCCAAGATCGCCAAGGACGTCTTCGAGCGCATGTGGGCGGGCGAGGGCCGGCCGCGCGCCATCGTCGAGGCGCAGGGCCTGCAGCAGGTGTCGGACACGGGCGCCCTGGAGTCGCTGGTCGACCAGCTGATCGCCGACAATCCCGGCCAGGCGGCCGCGGTGCGCGAGAAGCCGCAGGCGATCGGCTGGTTCGTGGGCCAGGTCATGAAGGCGACGGGGGGCAAGGCCAATCCCGGCGCCGTCAACCAGATCCTGAAGGCGAAGCTCGGGCTCTGAGGCCCCGGCGTTGGGAGGAAGCGGCATGGCGTCGGCGTTCGAGACGGACTGGACCTGCTTCCAGGTCACCCTGGAGGACCGGGTCGCCCACATCCGGCTGAACCGGCCAGAGGCCTTCAACGCCATGAACCGGGCGTTCTGGAACGAGCTTCCCGCCATTGTCGACGACATCAGCGACAACGCCCGGGCCCGGGTCATCGTCATCTCCTCCACCGGCCGTCACTTCACCGCCGGCATGGACCTGCAGAACTTCTCCGGCGTCGGAGGCGGGGGAGGAGCCGAAGGCCCCCGACGGTCGGACATCGCCGGCGAGGCCTCGCGGGCCCACCTGGAGTCCCTCCAGGACGCCTTCTCCTGCCTGGACCGGGCGCGGATGCCGGTGATCGCCGCCATCCAGGGCGGCTGCGTCGGCGGCGGCGTCGACCTGACCGCCGCCTGCGACATCCGCTACGCCAGCGCCGACGCCTTCTTCTGCATCCAGGAGATCAACATCGGCATGACGGCCGACGCCGGCACCTTCCCGCGCCTGTGCCGCCTGATCCCCCAGGGCTGGGTGCGCGAGCTGGCCTATACCGGCCGGCGCCTGCCCGCCGAGGCCGCGCGCGAGATCGGCCTGGTCAACGCCGTCCTGCCGGACGCCGGGGCCGTGGTCACCCACGCCCTGGCCGTCGCCCGGGAGATCGCCTCGAAGTCGCCCCTGGCGGTGGCCGGCTCCAAGGTCATGATCAACTACGCCCGCGAGCACGATACCGAGACAGCCCTGGACTACCTCCGGGTCTGGCAGGCGGGCATGTTCCCCGCCGCCGACATGGCCGAGACCTTCAAGGCCCGGCAGGAAGGGCGCGAGCCCGAATTCCCGGACCTGCGCCCCGTCCACCGGGGAATGTAGCGACCCTCAGCGCGGGGCCGCCGTCCAGCGGTCCAGCCAGCCCATGACCTCGTCGTGCCACTGCACGGAGTTCTTCGGCTTCAGGATCCAGTGGTTCTCGTCCGGATAGGTGACCAGCCGGCTTTCGATCCCCTGGCGCTGAAGGGCGGTGAAGGTGGCGAGGCCCTGTTCCAGCGGCACGCGGTAGTCGCGGTCGCCATGCAGGACCAGCATGGGGCGGGTCCACTTGCCCACATGGTTGACCGGGTTGAAGGTCTCGTAGTCGGCGGCCTTGTCATGCGGCATGCCGCCGTTCTCCCACTCGGTGAACCACAACTCCTCGGTGGAGTAGGCCATGGTCCGGGTGTCGAAGAGGCCGGCGTGGTTCACCAGGCATTTCCAGGGCCGGTTCCAGTTCCCGGCGATCCAGTTGACCATGTAGCCGCCGTAGGAGCCGCCCAGGGCGCAGGCCCTGTCGCCGTCCAGGAAGGGATAGCGCGCCAGGGCCGCCGCCCAGCCCTTCTGCAGGTCTTCCAGGGGCCGGTCGCCCCAGTGCCGGGAGATCGAGTCCGTGAAGGCCTGCCCGTATCCGGTGGAGCCGTGGAAATCGATCATCACCACGGCGTAGCCCCGGCCCGTGTAGGTCTGGGCGTTCCAGCGATAGTGCCAGAGGTTGCCGAAGGAGCCCTGGGGGCCGCCGTGGATCAGGAAGGCCACCGGGAACTTCTGGCCCGGCCGGGCGCCCGCCGGCTTGACCACATAGCCGTGGACCGTCTCGCCGTTCCAGCCGGCGAAGGTGAACTGTTCCGGCTCGCCCATCGTCACCTGGGCCAGGCGCTCGGCGTTGTGCCAGGTCAGCTGGACGGGGGCGGAGCCGTCCAGGCGCGCCTTCCAGACCTGGGCCGGGAACTTCAGGGTGTCGTGCAGGAAGACCAGCCCCTTCGCGCCGACATCGTAGCCGCTGGCGTGGCCCTCGCCGGTCAGCGGGCGGGGCAGGCCGCCGCGCGCGGCGTCGAAGACGAACAGGCGCTGCTGGCCCACATCCTGGGCCAGGGCGTAGAGCCGCTTCCCGTCGCGCGACCACTTCAGGCCCTCGGCCGAGCGGTCCCAGCCCGGCGCCAGCTCGCGGGTGCGCCCGGAGGCCAGGTCGCGGACCTGGATCCCGTAGCGGTCGGCCTCGAACCCGGGCCGCTTCATCGCCAGCCAGGCCAGGGTGCGGCCATCCGGCGAAAGCGTGGGGGCGGCGTCGACGGCGGGATTGCCCGGCGTCAGGTTCACCGGCGCGGCGCCGCCGGCCAGGGGAACCTGGAAGAGGTCGAAGTTGGTGCTCCAGGCCTCGGATTTCCCTGCGATCTTTGCCGAGAAGATCACGGACTTGCCGTCCGGGGTGATGACGAAGTCGTCCTCGCCGCCAAA
>JBJOJL010000145.1:0-3596 GCA_046046615.1 Pseudomonadota bacterium | reverse complement strand
TTCGCCGCCCACAAGGGCTACCATTCCAGCGTCCATGTGGAGGCCCTGCGCCGGCTCGGGCCCTGCCCTGCCCACCGCCGGTCCTTCGCGCCGATCCGCGCCCTGCTGGGCTCCGGGGATTAATCTTCCGTTCACCACGTTTCGAAACGGTCCCTAAACCACGCGCGGCGAGGATTCCCATTCCGGACTCCGCGGGCTAAGGACTGGGCGTGACCCCCGACACCATCATCCAGGGCGACTGCATCGAGGTCCTGAAGGGCCTGCCCGACCGGTCTGCGGACCTGGTCTTTGCGGACCCTCCCTACAACCTGCAGCTGGGCGGAGACCTCCTGCGTCCCGACAATTCGCGGGTCGATGCGGTGGACGACCACTGGGACCAGTTCGAGAGCTTCGCCGCCTACGACGCCTTCACCCGCGCCTGGCTGACCGAGTGCCGGCGGGTCCTGAAGGATGACGGCGCCATCTGGGTCATCGGGAGCTATCACAACATCTTCCGTGTCGGGACGATCCTGCAGGACCTCGGCTTCTGGATCCTGAACGACGTGGTCTGGCGCAAGACCAACCCCATGCCGAACTTCAAGGGCGCCCGCTTCACCAACGCGCACGAGACCCTGATCTGGGCGGCCAAGGGACGGGGCGCCAAGCGCTACACCTTCAACTACGACGCCATGAAGATGGCGAACGACGAGCTGCAGATGCGCTCGGACTGGACCTTCCCCCTCTGCACCGGCGAGGAGCGGCTGAAGGACGAGACCGGCGCCAAGGCCCACCCCACCCAGAAGCCCGAAGCCCTGTTGCACCGGGTCCTGCTGGCCTCGACCAGGCCGGGCGACATCGTGCTGGACCCCTTCTTTGGCACGGGCACCACCGGCGCCGCCGCGCGGCGGCTGGGACGCCGCTATGTCGGCATCGAGCGCGAGACCGAGTATGTCGAGCTGGCGCGGGAGCGCATCGGCCGGGTCCAGCCGGTGTCGCCCGAGGACCTCCAGGTCACGGGCTCCCGCCGCGCCGAGCCCCGGGTGCCCTTCGGCCAGATCCTTGAAGCCGGCCTCCTGCGTCCCGGCGACGTCCTCTACTGCCCGCGGGGGGAGCGCGCCGCCCGGGTCCGCGCGGACGGCTCCCTGGCCCTGGGCGACTTGACCGGCTCGATCCACAAGGTCGGCGCCATGGTCCAGTCGGCGCCCGCCTGCAACGGCTGGACCTACTGGCATTTCAGGACCGACAAGGGCCTGGCCCCCATCGACGTCCTGCGCGCCCAGGTCCGCAGTCGCCTGCCGGCCTGATCCGGGCGGCGTTTTTCCTTTCCGCCCGCCTCAGCCGGTCTAAGCTGGCGGGATGAACCCGCGCATCCTGGTCCTGACCCTGTCGACCTTCGCCTTCGGGTCGACCGCCTTCATCTTTGCGGGCGTGCTCGAGACCATGGCGCACGACCTTGGCGTGCCGACCGCGGTCGCCGGCCAGCTGCAGACCTCCTACGTGCTGGTTTCCGCCCTTCTCGGCCCTCCCCTCGCCTGGGTCCTCGGCAAGGCGGACCGCAAGCACCTGCTGGTCGCGGCCCTGGGCTGCGGCGCCCTGGCCAACCTCGCCTGCGCCGCCGCGCCCGGGTTTCATTCCCTGCTGGTCCTGCGCACCCTTGTGGGGCTGGCCTCGGCCATAGCCGGACCCTCGGCCAGCGTCGCCGCCGCAGCCCTCGTCCCGCCTGAACGCCGGGGATCGGCGGTGGCCATGGTGATGGGCGGCATGACCATGGCCTTCGTCATCGGCATCCCCCTGGGCAGTTTCGTCGGGGCGCACTTCGGGTGGCGCTCGACCTTCGTCCTGGCCTCAGCCCTGACGGGGGTCGCCTTCCTCGGCGTTCTCTTCCTCATGCCCTCGGTGCGCCCGCCGCCGCCCGTGGCGGGAGCGCCGCGCCTGGCCCTGGCCCCGCTCGCGCCCCTCTATGCGGCGACCTTCCTGTCCTTCGCGGCGAACATGACCGTGAACCTCTTCATCGCCCCGGTCGTGCGGGTGGGCGCCGGGGTCACGGGGGCGGGAGTCGGCCTGTTCCAGATGGTCATCGGCCTGGGCTCCATCGTCGGCCTGTCCCTCGGGGGAAGGGCGGGCGACCGGGGCGAGGGCCGCGAGTGGCTGATCCTGTGCTTCCTGGGCCAGTTGACCGCCATGAGCCTGCATGTGGCGGCCACCCACCACCTGACGCCCCCGGGCCTGCCGAGCCAGCTGCTGGTGGCCCTCGCCATCTTCGTCGCCTCGACCTCCCTCTTCTCCCTGATGCCGGTCCTGTCCTCGCGGATCATCCAGGCCAGCCGGGGCGCGCCCCTGGCCATGGCGGTGAACGGGTCGGTCAACTCGATGGGACAGGCCCTGGGATCGGCCGTGGGCGGCTTCGCCCTTGCGACCCTGGGGGTCCCGGGCATCCCCATGTCGGCGATCTGCATCTCCCTCGCGGGGCTGGCCATGACGGCCCTGTTCATTCCGCGCCGGACATCCCCTGCGCCCGTCGGACCGCCTTGAGGAAGACGCTGGGCAGGTCGCCCGCCGAGGTCTCCTGAAGCCACTCCAGCCCCGGCGCCTCGCCCTGGGCGGACAGCACGCGAAGGGTCAGGCTGAAGTGGGTGAAGACGTGCTCCACCGCCCCGGCTTCCCGCCAGGGGATGTCGGCGGGGGCGGCGGCGGCGATGGCCGCAGGGTCCGGGACGGCCTCGGTCCAGTCCGTCGAGGGTAATCCCAGCATTCCGCCCAGGAGCCCGCGGGGCGGCCGTCGCACCACGGCGATCCTTCCGGCGTGGCGCAGGACAAAGGCGACCCCGCTGCGCGCAGGGCGGGCGGCGCGCGGGGTCTTTCGCGGCCAGGCGCCCGGATCGCCTGAGGTCTGGGCGGCGCAGTCCCCCGCCGCCGGACACAGCCCGCACGCCGGGGAGCGCGGACGGCAGACCGTCGCCCCCAGGTCCATCAGGGCCTGGGCCCAGTCCCCCGGGGCCTCGGCGACGACCAGGCCGGCGGCGAGCGCCCTCAGCTCGGGACGGGCCGCCGGCAGCGGGGTCTCTACGGCGTGAAGCCGGGAGATGACGCGCTCGACATTGCCATCGACCACATTGGCCGGCTCGCCGAAGGCGATCGCCGCCACCGCCGCCGCCGTGTAGGGCCCCACCCCGGGAAGGCTGAGAAGGCCGGCCTCGGTTTCGGGGAAGCGTCCGCCGTGCCGGTCGCGGACCGCCCGGGCGCAGGCCAGCAGGTTGCGGGCCCGGGCGTAGTAGCCCAGCCCCGCCCAGGCGGCCATGACCTCTGGATCCTCGGCGTCGGCCAGGGCCGTGACGGTGGGCCAGCGCGCCAGGAAGGCATGGAAATAGGGGGTCGCGTGGGGCACCGTCGTCTGCTGGAGCATCACTTCCGACAGCCAGACCCGGTAGGGATCGACAGGCGCCTGGGACCCGGGCGGCCGCCGCCAGGGCAGGTCCCGGGCGCCCGCCCTGTACCAGTCCAGGAGGCGCTTCTGCAGGCGATCGCGGTTCATGGCCGGAACCTAGCGGCATTCGCGACCAGAGGAAGGGGACTCCCCGCACCGCAGGGCCGGGTCTAGGATAGGGACATGCCCGGCC
>JBJOJL010000144.1:0-3634 GCA_046046615.1 Pseudomonadota bacterium | reverse complement strand
CCTTCGCCACCTGGAAGCGCCGCATGGGCCTGGTCCGGGCCCGCTACATCGGCCTGGAGAAGGTCGCCGGACAGATCCTCCTGACCGCCATGGCCTTCAACCTGCGCCGCCTCGCAGTCCTGACGGCATAACTGCGCCCGGACTCCGTCCCGATCCTGCCAAAACGCCCCAAAACACCCCGAAAGGGCCAGAAAACCTCGCCTCAATGCGCCTCAAGGCACAGGATGGCGCGTATCGCAGAGGTCCCCCAGGGGGGAGCTCCGACCGGAGGTCGGTGAGGGGGTCAACGGGGGTCTGTCCGGTCCACGTCCCGGGCCGAGACCGCCAGCCAGGCCCAGCCGATCAGGAAGAGGACCCCGCCGATCGGGGTGACCGCGCCCAGCCACCGGGGGGCGCCGAAGGCCATGGCGTAGAGGGTCCCGGCGAAGATCACCGAGCCGGTCAGGAAGAAGGCCGGGGCGAAGCGGGCGCGGGCCGCGCCCATGCCGATCATCGCTGCCGAGGCGAAGGTCGCCATGGTATGCCAGAAGGCGTACTGGGCGCCGGTGCGGATCCATTCGGCCGCCTTGGGGTCGGCCATCCCATGGGCGGCGAAGGCCCCCATGGCGATGGCGGACAGGCCGTTGAGCGCCGCCAGGGTCATCCAGTCGCGCCGGGCGAGCCCCCTCACGCCCACAGCTCCGGGCGGCGTCCGGCCCAGGGCGCCTCGCGCTCCAGCTGTCCGGCCAGGCGGAAGAGAGTGGCCTCGTCGGCGTAGCGGGAGGTGAACATCATGCCCACGGGCAGGCCGTCCGCCGTGGTCTCAAGCGGCAGGGACATGGAGGGCTGGCCTGAGAAGTTGAAGGGCGGGGTGAAGGGGAAAACCTGGCCCTGCCGGCGGTTGACCTCCTTCGGGTCCAGGTTGACCGGGTCGATGAAGCCGATCTCCGGAACCGGGGTTCCCAGCACCGGCGTCAGGTGCACGTCGCGGTCGCGGAAGGCGGCCAGGGTGGCGCGGTTCAGCATCCGCAGCTCCTGCAGCGAGCGGAAGGCCATCTCGCCGGTCACCTTGCGACCGCCCTTGAGCGACACCCAGGTCAGGGGCTCCAGCTCGTCAGGCTCGGGCTCGCGGCCGATCTCGTCGATCAGCCGCGCCATGCCGGCGGCGAAGTTGGCGCCCGAGACGGGGCCGCGGGCGGCGTAGAGGGCGCGGTAGTCGATGCCCAGGCCCTCTTCGACCACGTCGTGGCCCAGCCGGCGCAGGAGGTCGGCGGTGCGCTCCAGCGCCGCCTGGACCTGGGGGTCGATGGGCCGGCCGGAGACGGTCTCGGAGGACCAGGTGATGCGCAGTCGGCCCGGCGCGCGGCCCACCTCGTCCAGGTAGGGCCCGGCCTTGGGCGGGGCGGGATAGGGGCTGTCGGGCTCGGGTCCGTCCGTGGCGTCCAGCATGGCGGCGCTGTCGCGCACGGTGCGGGTGACCACGTGGTCGACCACGAAGCCGGCGGCGTAGTCGAAGCCGTCCGGCAGGTTCGGCACCCGGTCGCGGGTGACCTTCAGCCCCACCAGGCCGCAGCAGGCGGCGGGGATGCGGATCGAGCCCAGGCCGTCGCTGGCGTGGGCCAGGGGGACCATGCCGGAGGCCACCGCCGCCGCCGATCCACCCGAGGAGCCGCCGGCGATGTGGCCGGGGTTCCAGGGATTGCGGCAGGGGCCCAGGAGGGCGCTCTCCGTCGTGCCGGTGATGCCGTATTCGGGGGTGTTGGTCTTGCCCAGGGGGATGACGCCGGCCCGGCGGTAGCGGGCGGTCAGGCCGCCGTCCTCGCGGTCGACGATGTTCCGGGCAAAGCGGCTGCCCGAGGTGCGCGGCCAGCCGGCCACGGGCATGGCCAGGTCCTTGATCAGGAAGGGCACGCCCCGGAAGGGCCCGTCGGGCAGGTCGCCCAGGGCCTGGCGCCGGGCCTCGTCGAAGGCCTGGTGCACCACGGCGTTCAGGACCGGGTTGCGCCGCTCGATGATGGCGATGGCGGCGTCCACGGCCTCCAGGGGCGTGGTCTCGCCCTTGCGGATGGCCTCGGCCAGGCCCAGGCCGTCGAGGCTGGCGTAGTCTTCGGGGGTCATGGGATCACCGGGTCTGGGACAGGAAGGCCATCTTCGCCACCGGGGCGAGGCCGGAGGCGGCGGTGCGAAGCTCGGCGAAGGACTCCTCGGCGGCGTCCAGGGCCTGGTCGATGTCCTCCTCGGTCATGGCGTCGCAGAGGAACATGTTGTGCCAGGGATGGACGTAGACCCCCCTGGCCAGCATGGCGCTGGACCAGAAGAAGCCCTTCCGCAGGTCGGGGTCCTCGTCGAACAGGAAAAGGGGCATCTGGCCGGGGCCGGTGATGCGGAAGCCGAAGCCCGCCGCGTCGGCCCGCTCCGCCAGGCCCGAGGCGAGCCGCGCCCCCAGGGACTCCAGCCGCTCCAGGTAGTCGGTCTCGCGGATCCGGCGCAGGACCTCGAGGGACGCCGCCATGGGGGCGGCCTGGTACCAGAAGGAGCCGGTGGCGTAGATGGCCTCGGCCCCCTTGCGGGCGCTGTCCGATCCCAGCAGGGCCGAGAGGGCGTGGCCGTTGGCCAGGCCCTTGCCCCAGGTGGACAGGTCCGGCTCGACCCCCAGGCGCGACCAGGAGCAGTCCCGGCTGAGGCGGAAGCCGGCGCGCACCTCGTCCAGCACCAGGAGGGCGCCGGTGCGGTCGCACAGCTCGCGGGCTCGTGCGGCGTAGGCGGCCTCGGGCTCGGCCTGGTCGATGAAGGCGTCGTGGCGGAAGGGAGCGGCGAAGATGGCGGCCAGGTCTTCGCCCGCCGCCTCGACCGCCGCCTCCAGGCTGGCCACGTCATTGTAGTCGCACAGGATCTGGAACGCCCGGTCCGTGTCCAGAACCCCGGCCGTGCGCGGCGTGCACCAGGGCGTGGAGCCGTGATAGGCGCCCCGGGCGCGGATGACGGTCTTCCGGCGGGTCTGGGCCCGGGCGACGGTCAGGGCCATTGTGGTGGCGTCGCCGCCGTTCTTGCAGAACAGGGCCCAGTCGGCGTGGCCGATCATGTCCACCAGGGTCTCGGCCAGGTCGACCATCACCGGGGCGGGGCCGGTCAGGGTGTCGCCCTGCCGCAGCTGGGCGATGAAGGCCGCGTCGATGGCCTCGTCGCCATATCCGAACAGGTTGGGGCCGTAGGCGCACATCAGGTCCAGGACCTTGCCCCCGTCGGCGTCCCACAGGTGGGCGCCCTTGGCCTTCACGAAGTACTGGGGATAGTCGTCGGGCAGGAGGGCGGTGGACTGGTGGCCGAACATGCCGCCGGGGATCACCGCCTCGGCCCTCGCCCTCAGGGCCTTGTCATGGGGTCGATCCATCGCCTGCGCCTCCCGTTCTGGCGCCATCCTGTCCGCGACCGGCCCCTGTGCGCAAGGGTCAAGGCCGTTGACGCCCTTCCGCGGCGCTTGGGCAACCCACCGCCAATTGCTCCCCCAAGTGGGAGCTCCGGCCGGAGGCGGGTGAGGGGGTCTACGGCGGCTCTGCTGACCCCCTCCGACGCGCTGCGCGCGCCACCTCCCCCTGGGGGGAGGAATTGGGGAGTCATTGCTCCCCCAAGGGGGAGCTCCCGGCGAAGCCGGGTG
>JBJOJL010000143.1:0-4002 GCA_046046615.1 Pseudomonadota bacterium | reverse complement strand
CGCTTGCGCCCTCCGAAGCACCCTCCTATAAGGCCGGCCTCCAAGTCGGAGTGTGGCTCAGTCTGGTAGAGCACTGCGTTCGGGACGCAGGGGTCGCAGGTTCAAATCCTGCCACTCCGACCATTTTCCCTTATTCACATGTGTTCACGGCGCACCGAACAGGCCCACGTGAAATGTTCATGTTTTGTTTTGAGATCTCCAGGCGTCGTGAGACACCCAGCGGGATCCGGAGGAACCGCCCCGATCCGGAGTGACACCCATCCGGAGCAAAGACATGGCGAAGATGCCTTACGGCCAGCCCCGTGACGTCCCCGATCCCGAGGGAGAACTTTATGATCGCGAATTGGCGCGAGTCCGGAGGCTTCGGGAAGCTCAAGACTATGGTGCGGCGCCCCTACAAGACCTCATCGAGGCCGATCCGGACATCCTGGACAGCCTGCCCAGGATTCGTCAGCCAGGACCCGTCGAGTCCCTGATCCCCGTCGTCGGGCCGGCCTGGCAGGTGGCGACGGACCTTCAGGAAGGAAACCTGCTAGGCGCAGGCGTGAACACAGCGCTGGCCGTAGCGGATGCAACGCCCGCTGGAGCCCTGGTCAAGGGCGCCAAAGCCGCGAAGCTGGGCATAGGGGTTGTCAAGAAGGGCTCTGTGACCGCGGGCGCAGCAGCGAAGATGATCAAGAAGGCTGGCCTTACGGGCCCCGGAAGGGAGATCCACCACTCCATCCCGCTCGATGGCGTCGGTCGATCTGTCCAGGATTGGCGGAATCACTACCTCTTTCTGAAGGTCCTCCCCAAGGAGGTTCACCGCCGCCTTCATGGGAGCTGGGCAGGAAAGCCCCGATACGATCCCATCCGGCGCATTTGGTACGGCTCGACAGACTGGCAAAAGGCCTTCCCGACCTCTGCAGCCTCCATGACGGCCGATAGCATCGAAAACTCCAGCCGGAATTCGAGCACAAAATCGAAATGAGGGTGGCGCCTCGCCGCATTTCGAACAGAATGGGAACGAAAGGTCGCAGCTGCAGGATTAACTGGGAGACCGGCATGGCGGGCATCTTCAGCTTTCTGGGCGGGCTGTTTGGAGGCAGGCCGCAGGCGGTCGCGGCGCCGACCGAGCGGGTCCAGGCCATCCTCGACAGGATCCACGCCCAGGGGCGCCCCTGCCTGCATCTCGTCCCCGGCGGCGAGGGACGGACCCGTTTGGGAGGCGAGGCGGACATATCCGGCGACTGGCCCCGGTTCAGGGACAGGCCCATGGCCTGCCTGGCGCGCATCGACCTTGGAGAGATGCGCGCGGCGGGCGGGCCCGACTGGCTGCCGGGGGAGGGCCGGCTCCAGGTCTTCCTCGACATGGGCGACCGCCCCCAGGACTTCGAGCCTGAACAACCCGGCGCCTGCGTCGTCCGCTGGGAGACGGGACCGGAGAGACTGGCGGCGCCGCCCGATGACCTCCGCCCACGCAGCCGGATCGCCGCCTTCCCCCTGAAGCCGACCCCCCGGATCTCGTATGCGGACGAGCGCATCGAGATCGACTGGAGAGCCCTGACCCGGGATGAGAACCGCACCCTGGAGGCCGCGGTGCTGGACATGCTCTCGCCAGAGCCCGCCCACCAGGTCGGCGGGTATCCCGGCAACCTCCAGGGGGATGACATGGAGGTCCAGTGCGCGGCGGCGGCGGCCGGGACGGGCGACGTCCGGACCTTCGATCCCGACGACCTGACCGAGGCGACGCTCTCCGCCGCAGCGGACTGGCGACTGCTCCTGCAGGTCGACAGCGACCCGGCCGCCGGTCTCGACTGGATGCAGCGGGGGCGTGTCTTTGTCTGGGTCCATGAAGCGGCCGCCCGCCGGGGAGACTTCGGCCAGGTCTTCGCCTTCGTCCAGTTCCTGTGAGCAAGAGCAACTTGAGCCGACAATGGCGGGGTCCATTGGCGATCGGCCCGCCGCGGGATAGGGTCAGGGTCTCAACTCCGACGCCGGGCGCGCCATGAAACACTTCCTCCTGACCATGTGCGGCGTCTTCGCCGGACTCCTGCTCTTCGTGGTCGGAATTCCCTTCCTGCTGATCGTGCTGGCGGCGGGGGCGTCACGGCCGGAAGCAACCCCGGCGCGGACGGTTGTGGAGCTGGACCTCCGGGAGGCCCTGACCGACCAGGACAGCGCCAGCCCCTTCGCGAGCTTCGGCCAGCCGACCCTGTCGGTGATGCGGATCATCACAACCCTCAGGAAGGCCGAGACCGACGACCATGTCCGGGGCCTGCTGGTCCGGCTGCCCGAAGCTGGGCTTGAGCCCGCCATGGCGGACGAGATCGCGGATTCCCTCCGAAAGTTCCGCCGCACCGGCAAGCCGGTGATCGTCTACAGCCAGGGCGTCTATCCCGCGGGCGCCACGCCCTCCACCTACATGCTGGCGGCGGCGGGCGGACAGGTCTGGATGCAGCCGGGCTCATCCCTCCAGGCCACGGGACTGGTGTCGGAGGACATCTTCCTGAAGCGGCTTTTTGACCGGTACGGCGTCAAGGCGGACTACGAGCAGCGCAAGGAGTTCAAGAACGCCGTCAACGGCTACCTGAACTCCGACTATACCGACGCCCACCGCGAGGCGACGCAGTCCATGCTGGAGTCGATCTACGGCTCGGCCCTCAACCGGGCGGCGGCGGATCGCCGGCAGACGCCGGCGGCGCTGAAGGCGGCCCTGGAGTCCGGCCCCCTGAGCGCCGAGGAGGCGCTGAAGCTGAACCTGATCGATCGGGTGGACTACCTTGATGCGGCCCGCAAGCAGCTGGCGGACCGCGCCGGCAAGGACGCCCAGTTCCGGGATTTTCGGGCCTATGCCCGCTCGGCCCGCGAGCTGACGCCGCCCGGGCGGCCGGCCATCGCCATCGTGACCGCAGAGGGCGGCATCGTCACCGGCGGGGGCGGCGCCAACAACCCCTTCGCCGCGCAGGACGCCATCTATTCCGACGTGCTGGAGCAGACCCTGAAGGACGCCGTCGAGGACAAGGACGTCAAGGCCATCGTGCTGCGGGTCAGTTCCCCGGGCGGCTCGGACACCGCCTCGGAACAGATCCGGCGCGCCGTCGAGTCCGCAAAGGCCGCCGGCAAGCCCGTGGTTGTGTCCATGGGCCCGTATGCGGCCTCGGGCGGCTACTGGATCTCGTCGAACGCCTCGGCGATCGTGGCCCAGCCCACCACCCTGACCGGCTCCATTGGCGTCTTCGGCGGCAAGATCGCCATGGGCGAGGCCCTGGCCCGGGTCGGCGTCGATCTCCGGCAGGTGGGGGTGGGCTCGGACTACGCCTCCGCCTTCGCCCTGGGGTCCGGCCTGACCGACGCCCAGAGGGCGGCTTTCGGCCGGTGGATGGACCAGATCTACGCCCGCTTCATCGGCCGCGTCGCCGAGGGACGCCGCCTCCCCGTGGAACGGGTCGAGGCCATAGCCCGAGGTCGGGTCTGGACCGGCGCCCAGGCACGGGAGCTGGGCCTGGTCGACCAGATCGGCGGCTTCTACGACGCCGTGGACCGGGCGCGGTCCCTCGCCGGTGTCAACGAGGACCTGGAGCTGAAGTGGATGGCCACGGAGGTGACGCCTCTCAAGGCCTTCGAGACCCTCTTCGGGATGTCCGGCGCCTCCGTCCGCACCCTGGCCGCCGCCGCCTGGGTGCTGTGCGATCCCCGGGCCGAGGCCCTGCTGAACGAGCTGGCCTGGAGCCGCATGCCGGCAGGGGCCGCGGCGGTCAGGACGCCCCCGGCGGGCTTCTAGGCGCGGGTGGCGGAGGTCGGGGCGAGGTCCAACGCCTGAGGCGTAACCGAGTCCGTTGACCCCCTCCGGCCCGCTGCGCGGCCCACCTCCCCATGGGAGGGAGGAATTACAGCGCCCAGTTGCTCCCCCAAGGGGGAGCTGCCGGCGAAGCCGGCTGAGGGGGTCTACGGCGGCTCAGCTGACCCCCTCCGACGCGCTGCGCGCGCCACCTCCCCCTGATGGGGAGGAATTACCGAGCC
>JBJOJL010000142.1:0-4047 GCA_046046615.1 Pseudomonadota bacterium | reverse complement strand
TGACCTCGCCGACCTCGTCCGGCGACACCTGATCCTGCTGAATGACACCGGCCGCGACCGGATGGACCCCGAGGTGCAGGCGCGGCTCAGGACCCGCTATTCAGCCTTCGACCATCCTGCGGCGCGCGAGATCGTCGACTGGCTCGACGGCCGATGGATCATGACCCGCGACATGATGGCCGGGGATCACTGACCCGCAGCGACGGCCTCCAGGCGGGCCAGGTGCGGCGCCCGCTCGGCCACGCTCCAGAAGGCGCCCTCCAGGCTGTTGCGCGCGAGGGTGACCAGGTGCTCCCGCTCCAGCCCCACGGCCCGGGCGGTCTGGACCCAGTTGTCCAGCAGGTAGCCGCCGAAATAGGCCGGGTCGTCCGAGTTCACCGTGGCCTTCAGGCCCAGCTGGAGCATCCGCTTCAACGGGTGCGCCTCCAGGGAAGGCACGCCGCAGAGCTTGAGGTTGGAGAGGGGACAGACGGTCAGGACCTGGCCTTCCCGCACGAGGCGCGCGGTCAGGGCCTCGTCCTCCAGGGCGCGGTTGCCATGGTCGATCCGGTCGACCTTCAACAGGTCCAGGGCCTCGGCGACATAGGCGGGCGGGCCCTCCTCGCCAGCGTGGGCGACCAGCTTCAGACCCCGCTCGCCGGCGGCCTTGAACACCGCCTGGAATCCTGAGGGCGGGAACCCCGCTTCGGAGGAGTCCAGGCCGACGCCTAGCAGGCGGTCCAGCCAGGGCTCGGCGGCCTTCAGGGTGTCCAGGGCCGCCTCCTCGGGCAGGTGGCGCAGGAAGCAGAGGATCAGCCCCGTCGACAGGCCCAGCTCGGCCTCGGCGGCAGCCATGCCGGACAGGAGGCCTTCGATGGCCACGCTAAAGGGCAGACCCCTGTCCGTGTGGGTCTGGGGGTCGAAGAAGATCTCGCAGCGCACGGCGCCGTCGGCCGCCGCCCGTCGGAAATAGGCCAGGGCGAGGTCGTGGAAGTCCTCTTCGGTCCGGAGCACCGCGGCCCCCTGATAGTAGATGTCCAGGAAGTCCTGCAGGCGGCTGAAGCTGTAGGCGGCGCGGACCGCCTCCACATTGGGGAAGGGCAGGGCGATCCGGTTCCGGCGGGCCAGATCGAACATCATCTCCGGCTCAAGCGAGCCTTCGACGTGCATGTGGAGCTCGGCCTTGGGCAGGCGGCGGATAAAGTCGGTCAGGGCGTCCATGACCGCAGCACAGCGCGCGCCGCGCGGCGGCGTCAAGATGATCCGCCGCCCTTGCTTGACGCTGCTCGCGGCTTGCCCGAGTCTCGCGCTTGGAGGAGCGCCGCCATTTCCATTCTCGCCATCCTGACCAAGCTCGCGCCCTCGGCGATCGCCGTCCTGGTGCTGGGCGGCCTTGCGGCCCTCGCCCGGATCGCGCGGCCGACCCCGCCGCTGGACGAGGCCGCCGCCCTCCGCCTGTTGGCGGACGACTATCCGGAGGCCGGCATTGAACGGATCTGGCTGGCCGAGGGCGGCGCCGCGGCCCTGGCCCGGGCTGGCGACCGCGCCCTTTACCTCTTCCGCCTCGGGGACGCCTGGGTGGCCCGCGACCTGCCCTGGACCGAGGCCGTCCGCGCGCCCGTGAAGGATGGCCGGCTGCGCCTGAGGCTGCCGGGCGTCAGCCCGCGCCTCGCCCGGCCCGCCCTGGCGGGCTGGACACCGGAGTCAGCCTGATGCTGCAGCCGCCCTTTGACCCGGTCGCCCTGGCCGTTCCCTTCTTCATCCTGGCCATCCTGCTGGAGATCGGCCTCGGCCGCCTGCGCCTGGCCAAGGCGGAGTACGAGGCCCGCGACACCCTGGCCTCCCTGGGCATGGGCCTGTTGCGCGGGATCCCCGCCCTCCTGACCGCCGGCCTCATCTTCGCCGCCACGGTCTGGGTCTGGGAGCACCGGATCTTCACCGTGCCCTTCGACGCCTTGTGGGGCTGGGTGGCGATCTTCTTCCTCGAGGACCTGACCTACTACGCCTTCCACCGCCTGAGCCACGAGCGGCGGTTCTGGTGGGCGGCCCACGTCAACCACCACTCCTCCCAGCACTACAACCTGTCCACCGCCCTGCGGCAGACCTGGACGGGCGGGCTGGCGGGGACCTGGATCCTTTGGCTGCCGCTGGCCTTCCTGGGCTTTTCGCCAGCCCAGATCGCCATCCAGCAGGGGATCAGCCTCGTCTACCAGTTCTGGATCCACACCGAGGCGGTCGGCCGGATGCCGGCCTGGTTCGAGGCGGTGTTCAACACCCCCTCGCACCACCGGGTGCACCATGCGCGCAACCCCAGGTACCTGGACCGGAACTACGCCGGCATCCTCATCATATGGGACAAGATGTTCGGCACCTTCCAGGCCGAACTCGACGAGGAAAAGCCGCGCTACGGCCTGATCCGCAACCTCGGCAGCTTCAACCTCCTGACCGTGGCCTTCCACGAGTGGATCGCCATCGCCCGGGACCTGGCGTCGGCCCGGTCGCCGAAGGAGATGCTCGGCTACCTCTTCGGTCCGCCGGGATGGAGCCCCGATGGAAGCCGGGACACCAGCGAGAGCCTCCGCGCCCGCTGGACCGCCCGGCAGGCCGCAGCCCGGACGCCCGCCGAGTAGGCTAGACCCGCACCAGCATCTTGCCGGCGTTGCGGCCCTCGAAGAGGCCGATCAGGGCCTCCGGCGCGCGCTCGAAGCCTTCGAAAACAGTCTCCTGGTAACGCATCCGCCCGGACTTCAGCCATTCCGTCATGTCGGACTGGAACTGCTCCTGCAGGTGGGGAAAGTCGGAAGCCACGAAGCCTTCCATCCGCATCCGGCCATAGATCAGGACGGAGAGGTTCCGCACCCCCTCGCGCTCGCCGTTGTAGGTCGAGATCATGCCGCAGACCGCGATCCGGCCGCGCAGGTTCATGCAGGCCAGGGCGGCGTCCAGGTGCGCCCCGCCGACATTCTCGAAATAGACGTCGATCCCCTTGGGCGCAGCGGCCTTCAGGGCGGTGCGCAGGTTCTCGGACCGGTAGTTGATGGCCGCGTCCAGCCCCGCTTCCTCCAGTAGCCAGCGCTTCTTGTCGTCCGAGCCGGTGGAGCCGATCACGTAGCAGCCCTTGATCTTGGCGATCTGGGCGGCGACCGAGCCCACGGCCCCCGCCGCCGTGGAGACGAAGACCTGCTCGCCGTCCTTCAGGGCGCCGGTCTCCAGGAGGCCGCCATAGGCGGTGATCCCGGTGCCGCCGAGGGCGTGCATGTAGACGCTGAGGGGCAGGTCGGGATCGGGGTTCAGGACCTGGACCCCCCTGCCGTCGCTGTTGAAGCGCTCCGAGAAGCCCTGGCCGTGCCGGACGATGTCGCCTTCCCGGAACTTCGGGTTGCGGGACTGGATCACGCGCCCGATCCCACCGCCGGGCATGGCCTCGCCCAGTTTCTGGTCGGCGTCCAGGCGCGGCCGCATGTAGGGGTCTACCGAGAGGATCAGGCCCTCGACCTGGATCTCGCCCTCGCCGGCGTCGGGAACCTGCACCTCGACGACGGCGAAGTCCTCGGGGACGGGCATGCCGCCGGGGCGGCGGACAAGGTGGACCTGGCGGGCGGTGGTCATGGGGGCTTCCTCCGTTTTCCCATCGTTAGGCGAGGGCGGGCCTGCGGCCAAGGGCTGTCGGTCAGTCGCGCAGGAGGGGCAGGGAAAGGCCCGAGGCCGGGCGGGCGGAGAGGATCTCGCGGCGGAACCGGAAAAGCTCGGCCGGTCGCCCGCCCGTCTCCTGGTCCAGGCGTCCCAGGCCCTCGACAAGGCCCGACCGCTCGAGGGCCCGGCGGAAGTTCTGCTTGTGCAGGGCCACGCCGGCGACGGCCTCGACCGCCCTCTGGAGGGCGGACAGGGTGAAGGCTTCGGACATCATCTCGAAGATCACCGGCCGGTACTTCAGCTTGCCCCTCAGGCGGGAGAGGGCGGTGGCGAGGATGCGCCGGTGGTCGGAGATCATCGGCTCGCCCAGGGCCGGCCCCAGCCGGGCGATGGCGGGATCGGGCGTTTCGCCCCGGTCGCGCGCCGCCTCGGGGG
>JBJOJL010000141.1:0-4082 GCA_046046615.1 Pseudomonadota bacterium | reverse complement strand
GCCGGTCGCCCTCGGCGAAGGAAAAGTCCGTGATCCGGTCGATCCCCGCGCCGGAGAAGGAATAGAACAGGTCCGCGCCGGCCCCGCCGCTGATCGTGTCATTGCCCCGGTCGCCCCAGAGCCAGTCGTCGCCGGCTCCAGACATGATCGAGTCATCGCCCTGGCCGCCGCGCACCCAGTCGTTGCCGACCCCGCCGTCGACCGTGTCATTGCCCATGTTCCCGTAGACGATGTCGAAGGCCGCATCGCCAAAGATCAGGTCGTTGTCCTTGCCCCCGACCACCCAGTCCTCGCCGTCGTAGCCGCGCAGGGTGTCATTGCCCATGTTGCCGTTGATGTCATCGAAGCCCGAGCCGCCGAAGACGGAGTCGTCGCCCGACTCGCCGCGCAGGTAGTTGGCGCCCTGGGTGTCGACGACGGTGTCAGCACCCTCGCCGCCGAAGACCGTGTCGGCCCCGGCGCCGCTGGAGAGCCGGTTGGCGAGGGCGTTGCCCGTGAGGCTGTCAGCGCCGGACCCGGAGATCGCATCCTCGATGTCCGTTCCTCGGGCGATGGCGACATTTCCGCGATAGCCGCCGACGTCTGAAAAGAAGCCCTGGCGCAGGTCGATGGCCTGGTCGTCCGGGAAGCCGGAGAAGTCGAAGGCGTCCCGGCCGCCCGCATCCCACACCGCCCACTGCATGATCGAGGCGGCGTTCACCGCCTCAAACCAGGGCCGCCCGGCGTTGGAGTTGAAGCCGTAGGTGGTGTCCCCCGTGCGGGTGGACATGTTGGGACCGTACTCGGCCTGGATGGCCGCAATATCGTCGAGGAGCGGCACGGCGGAGTAGCCCGGGAGGGAGGCGCCCGTATTGAAGCCGCCGAAATAGCTCATCACCGTGTACTGCCGGCTGTCCTCGAAATAGCTGGCGTCCGCCGCATAGGTCGGGGTCTCCGTGGCAGGATAGGTCGAAGGATGGGCCAGGCCGATGGCGTGGCCGATCTCGTGGACCAGCACCATGCCGCCGTAATTTGAGGCCAGGGGCAGCTGGTTGTAGCTCCTGGAGGCGTCGACCCAGACGTCGCCGGACCTGGCCGCGAAATCGAGCGAGCCTGGGTAATAGGCGAAGGCCACCGCCCCGTCGGGGCCATCGGAGTAATTGGCGAACAGGATGACGGCGAGGTCGGAATAGGCCCCTTCGCCGGCGTCTCCGGTCCCGACCCGCGCGAACCGGATCCCGCTGACGTCCGACCAGGCCTGGAGGGCCAGTTCGGCCTGCAGGATCTGCGCCGAATTGAAGCGCGAGAACCCGGAGGTCTCGGAGGGCATGACGGCCGGCGCGGTCGCCCGGAAGGCGTAGCTGACGGTGAAGGGTTGGCCCATGACCCCCCAGCCCGCCTCGCCGCCGGTCAGCCGGTTCGCCACCTGGTCCAGGGTGAAGCTGGGCTTTCCGTTGGGGGCGGTCCCTCCCCGCTCGGAGAGGTTGAGGTAGGCGTTGGCCGGGTCAGACTCGGTCTCGCCCCGGCGGACGGCGCAGGCCTCACAGCCGCAGATGGCGCCATGGCGGCCTTCCAGATCCCCTTCGCGCCAGGATTCGGGGCGTTCAAGGCCGGGATCATCGGGTTGGCGAAACTTTGGCCACACGGCGGGGCTCCTCCACCGGCCTCGGCGGGACCCGGGCCGGAACAGGCTTGCAGACAGGGCGCTTTGGGCGCTGCAATGGAGCCTACACGAATTCGACGGGAGGCGAAGATGTCAGGAGAGGGCGTTCCAGCCGATGGTTGGGAAACGACCGGGGTCCGGGTGGTCCCGGCGGACTCCCTGGACGCGAACACGGCCCAGACCCCGGGCATGAACCGCGCCGCAGCCATCGACTTCGCCCGGGTCGGCGCCCGCAGGCTCTGGGCCGGGACCGTCCACATCCACGCAGGCGCAGGGACCGGCGCCCACCATCACGGCCCGCTGGAGAGCGTCATCTACGTGATCCGCGGCCGCGCCAGGATGCGCTGGGGGGAGAAACTCGAGTTCACCGCCGAGGCGGGTCCGGGTGACTTCATCTACGTCCCGCCGTTTGTTCCCCACCAGGAGATCAACGCCTCCTCAGACGAGACGCTGGAGTGCGTGCTGGTCCGCAGCGACGGCGAGGCCGTGGTGGTCAACCTGGACATCGATCCCGTCGAGCCGCCCCGCGAGGTGCGCTGGATCGATCCCATCCACAGGGACTGAGCATGCCCCGCCTCACCGCCAACGGGCTGGACATCCACTATGAGCGGACAGGCCAGGGGCCCCGCCTGCTCTTCATCTCCGGCACCGGCGGGGACCTCCGCGTCCGCCCCAACATGCTGGATGGCCCCTTCGCCCGGGCCTTCGACCTGGTGGCCTACGACCAGCGGGGCCTTGGCCAGACCGAGAAGCCTGACCGCCCCTACAGCATGGCGGACTACGCGGATGACGCCGCGGGCCTGATGGAGGCCCTCGGCTGGGAGGACGCCCTGGTCATCGGGGTGTCCTTCGGCGGCATGGTCGCCCAGAACCTGGTGGTCCGGCACCCGCACAAGGTGCGACGGCTGGTCCTGGCCTGCACCTCTCCCGGCGGGGCGGGCGGCGCCTCCTTTCCCTTCCATGAGATCGGCCACCTGAAGGGCGAGGCTCGCGCCCAGCGCCTCCTGCCGGTCAATGACACCCGCCTCGATGCGGCGTGGGCGGCGGCGAACCCCGACCGCTACGCCGAAGCCATCGCCCAGGCGGCGGCCGATCCCTTCGCCGGGGAGCCCGGACGCGAGATGGGCGCGCGGCGCCAGATCGAGGCCCGGGCCGGGCACGACGTCTGGGCGGACCTGCCGTCGGTCCGCGCGCCCGTCATGATCGCCGCCGGCCGGTATGACGGCATTGCGCCGCCGCAGAGCCAGCTCAACCTGGCCCTGGCCCTGCGCGGGTCGGTCCTGAGGTTCTTCGATGGCGGGCACATGTTCATGCTCCAGGACCGGAGCGCGGTTCCGGCCATGATCGACTTCCTGCTGCAGGATGAGGCGAAGGGCGGCGCCTGAGCCGCCTTAGGGGATTCCCCCAGCCTTGCATGTCGCGGGGGAAGGGGCCATCTGAACGGCCTGTTCAGGGGGATCGCCCGCAGCACCCCCTAGGCTCCAAGGAGATTTCCAATGCCCGCCACCACCGTGGACAAGGCCGCCCGCGCCGCCCGCGCCGCCGTGAAGTCCACCTCCGAAGTCGCCGGCGACGCCGTCGAGCAGGCCGAGCGCAAGCTGACCGACGCCGCGCGCCGGATCGAGAAGGCCGTCGCCGAGGGCGTCGAGCAGATCCGGACCCACGGCAAGGCCTACGCCTCCGAGGCCAAGGACCAGATCGACGAGGCCCAGCGCTATGTCGCCGGCCAGGTGCGCGAGCGTCCCCTGGCGGCCACGGGCGTCGCGCTTGGCGTCGGCGTGCTCATCGGCCTGCTGCTGGCTGGCGGACGCAACCGTTGAGACCCGGCCGCCTGCTTCTGGCGGTCTGCGGCGCGGCGGCTCTCGCCGCCGCCTCCGGCGTCCTCGTCGTCGCCCTTTGCCTGGCGCTCTTCGCCGTTCTGGAACCAGTCATCGGCCCTGCAGGGGCCGCGGCTGCGGTGGCTGCGGCCTGCTTGGTGGTCCTCGCCTCCGCAGGCCTGACGCTGATGTTCCTGTCCCTTGGACGGTCGCGCCGCGCCCCGGCCCCGGAGCCGGGAGACCTTGGGGCCAGCCTGATGGACCTGGCGGGCCGCCGGCCCCTCATGGCCATGTTCGGGGCCGCCGCCATCGCCGCCCTGGGCGTTGCGGCCCTGCGGAACCCGCGCACGGCTTCGGGATTGATCAGCCTGGTCCTCGGCCTGCGCCGACCGCGCTGATCCCGGTCAGGCGGCGGCGCGGAAGGCGGGATTTCGGGCGAAGACCGCCGTCATCCCCGACATCGGCTTCAGGGCCGGCGCGACTTCGGCCTCCCCTTCACCTTCGCCCCGTCCCAGGATGAGCACCCCGCCCGGCGAAAGGGACTGGGCGAGATTCAGGATGACCGCCGGTCGCATCTGGGGCGCGGTCTGGGGAAGCACCCCTCGGCACACGATCACATCAAA
>JBJOJL010000140.1:0-4257 GCA_046046615.1 Pseudomonadota bacterium | reverse complement strand
GGTCAGGGTTCTGCTGCTGGAGGCCGGGGGGAAGGACAACTCCCTCATGGTGCGCATGCCGGCGGGCGTGGGCGGCCTGATCGGCGACAAGAACGATCACAACTGGGGCTTCTGGACCGAGCCGGAACCGCATCTTGACGACAGGCGCCTCTGGTGGCCGCGGGGCAGGGGCTGGGGCGGCTCGTCCTCGATCAACGGGATGATCTACATCCGCGGCCACGCCCGCGACTACGACCAGTGGCGGCAGATGGGCCTGGAAGGCTGGGCCTACCGGGACATCCTGCCCTATTTCAAGAAATCCGAAGGATTCGAGGGCGGCGCCGACGACTGGCACGGAGGCGAAGGGCCCCTGAAGGTCTCGAAGGCGTCGGACCCCAATCCGATCTACGCGGCTACGATCCGCGCCGGCGAGCAGGCCGGCCATCCCCTGACCAAGGACTTCAACGGCCGTCAGCAGGAAGGCTGGGGCCCCTACCAGCTGACCATCCACGATGGCGAGCGCTGGAGCGCCGCCCGCGGCTACCTGCACCCGGTCCTGTCCCGCTCCAACCTGACCTGCGTGACGGGGGCGAGAACCACCCGGATCCTTGTGGAGAACGGCGTCGCGACCGGCGTGGAGTATGCCGACGAGAAGACCCGCGTCCGCACCCAGGTGAAGGCCAAGCGCGAGGTCCTGGTCTGCGCCGGCGCCGTCCAGTCGCCGCAGATCCTGCAGCTGTCGGGGATCGGCGATCCCGAAGCCCTGTCCGCGGCGGGGATCGAGACTGTCCATGCCCTTCCCGGCGTGGGAGAGAACCTGCAGGACCACCTCGACGTGACCCTTTCGTGGGCGTGCCCGCAGCCCATCACCATCTATTCCCAGCGCAAGGGGCTGAAGACCCTGCTGGTCGGCCTGAACTACCTGCTCTTCAAGAAGGGCCTCGGCCGCCGCCAGTTCCTCGAATCCGGCGCCTTCCTGAAGTCCCGGCCGGACCTCGACCGTCCCGACCTGCAGGTGCACTGCGTGCTCGCCGTCATGCAGAACCACGGCAAGACCGTGGTCGAGCGCGACGGCTTCACCTTCCATGTCTGCCAGCTGCGGCCCGAGAGCCGGGGGCGGGTGGGGCTGAGGTCCGCCGATCCCTTCGACGATCCCGCCATCTTCGCCAACTACCTGTCGGCGGAGGAGGATCGCCGCGCCCTGCGCGAGGGCGTCCGCATGATGCGCGAGGTGGCCAACCAGCCGGCCCTGGACCCTTATCGCTCCGAGGAACTCTTCCCCGGCGAGGGCATCCAGTCGGATGAGGCGGTGGACGCCTGGATCCGGTCTGCAGCCGAGACCATCTACCACCCCGTCGGCACCTGCCGCATGGGCGCGGATGGCGACCCGATGGCGGTGGTCGACGCCCAGCTCCGGATCCGCGGCCTGAAGGGCCTGAGGGTGGTGGACGCTTCGGTCATGCCGACCCTGGTGGGCGGCAACACCAATGCGCCGACCATCATGATCGCCGAAAAGGCTGCGGACATGATCCTCGGCCGGCCCGCGCCAGCCCCGGACGACGCCGAGGTCGCCGCCTGATCAGGGCGCCGTCCGGGCGCCTCCCGCTTCGGGCAGCACCTCGAGGCGCCACATGCGATCGTCGGACAGCCACTTCCGGGCGGCCGCCTGGACGTCCGCCGCCGTCAGGCCCTCCAGGGTCGGGATGAGGCTGCGCACGGCGTCCAGGCCGCGCGGGTCGGCCTGCACGCCGGACAGGATGCTGAGCCAGTAGCCATTGGTCTCACGCCCCTGCAGGACGCTCTCCAGCATGGGCTTCCGGGCCCGGGCCATCTCGTCGTCCGTCGGTGCGCGCCGGGCGAGGTCCGCCGCGATCCGCCGGATGTCCTGGGTCACCGGGGCGATCCTGTCCGGCGGAATCTCGGTGACGGTGGAGATGTAGCCCCAGCCGGGAATTTCCAGGCTCTGGGTGGAATCGGCGCTCGGCGAGTAGGTCGCGCCCTGCTTCTCGCGCAGTTCCTCGGTCAGGCGAAGGCCGAGGACGGCGGCCAGCAGCCGGTTGGCCCGGGCGCCCCGGGGGTCCTCATGGAAGCCGGTGGTTGGCCATGCCGTGAAAAGGACCGCCTGGTCGGCGCGCCCCTTGTGCGTCCGAACGACGGCCTCGCCTCCGCCGGAGGGCGTCCGCACCCTGAGTTGTCCGGGGGGCAGGGGGGCGGGGTCGGCCCGCGGGGGCAGGGCCCCGAAGGTGCGGCCGGCTGCGTCGATGGCCTTTTCGACAGTGATGTCCCCGACAATGACGATCTCCAGCGGACCTAAGGCCAGGGACGGCGCCACGGCGGCCTTGAGGTCGTCGAGGCGGGCGGCGGCCAGCGCCTCCCGGGAGGGGAAGGCCCACCTGGCGTCACCGCCGCGCAGCAGGGAGGGCAGGTCCCGGCCGATCACCCCGGAGGCCGTCGAGGCGAGCTGGTCGTGGATGCTGGCGGCGACGGCCGCGTAGCGTTCGAAGGCCTCGGGCCTCCAGCCCGGATCGGAGACGTAGGCGGCAAGCACCTGCATCTGGGTGTCGAGGTCCTCGGCCCGGGTGCCTCCCGACAGGACAAGGGCGTCGTCGGACATCCCGAAGTTCGCCGAGTAGACCTTGCCGGTCAGGGCCTTCTCCATGTCCTGGGCGCTGATCCGGGCCGGGCCGCCCTCGATCAGGGCGCCGCCCGACCATTCCGGACTGGGCCGGTCCCCAGGCAGGCCCAGGCGACCGGTCCCGATGTTCACCTGGACCAGGATCTGGTCGGCCTTGAACTTGGTGGGCTTCACGGTCAGCCGCACGCCGTTGGCGAACCGGACCAGGGTGGTGTCGAGGTCCACGACGTCGCGGCGCTCGACCACCTCCGAGGGAACGCCGAAGACGGTGTAGGGCCAGGGTGCGGCGGCGGCGGACGTCCCCCGTGTTACCCGGGCCTTCAGGGCGGTGCGGGCGAACTCGAGGACGGCGGCCTCGCCGCCCTCGACCGGGGTGGGGCTGGTGAGCAGGACCAGGGGACCGGAGCCCTGGAAGACCTCGGCGGCCAGGCGGTTGAGCGCGGCGCGGTCCAGGGCCTTCACCTCCCGCTCGAACCGTTCCAGGTCCTGTTCGGGACTGGTGACCACCGTACCGTCGAGGATCGATCCCGTGACCGCCGCGGCGAGGGCCGACGGGGTCCGGGTCCCTGAACCGGCCCGTGCGGCGTTGAGGCCGGCGCGCCAGTCGGCGATCACCCGGTCCACCTCGTCCGGCCGGACGCCGAAGGCCTCGATCCTGCGCTTCTCGGCCAGGATAGCCTCCAGGGCCGGACGCCATTCGCCCGACCGCGCCAGTCCATAGACCCCGGCGCTCTTCTGAGCCCGGAAGGGCTGGCTGAAGGAGGCGGCGGCGCCGATGAAGGGGGGATTGGCGCCCCTGGCCAGGTCGGAGAGCCTCTGGTTCAGGACGGCGAAAAGGATGTCCCGCTGCAGGTTCGCCCGCCGGCGGGCCTCGGAATCGGCGGCGAGCTCCGGCGGTGCGACCCATGAGGCCGAGACCGCCGAGGGAAGGCCCGGATCGACCACCACCTTGGCCTCCGGCCCCCGGCGGGCCACCTTGCCGACGTCAGGCGCGACGCCGGCCGGGCCCTTCGCCGTCCAATCCGAGAAGGTCTTGCGGACCTCGGCCTCCACGGCCTCGGGATCGAAATCTCCCACCGCGACAAGCACCGCGCGCTCCGGCCGGTACCAGGCCTGGTAGAAGGCCCGCAGACCTGCTGCATCGACGGACTTCAGCACCGCTGTCTCGCCGATCGGAAAGCGCTGGGGCGGCAACTGGCCCTTGAACTGGAGGGCGCTGGCGGCGCGGGCGGCGCGCATGGCGGGGCCGTCGCGGCTGCGTTCCTCGGACAGGACGACCCCGCGCTCGCGGTCGACGGCCGACGGCGAGATGGTGAGCTCGCCAGCCACCTCGCGAAGGAGCATGAGGCTGGTCTCCAACGTCTCGCGGTCCGTGCGGGGGAGGTCGAGGCGATAGATCGTCTCGTCGAATCCCGTCGAGGCGTTGGTGTCCGCGCCGAAGGCCAGGCCCAGGCGCTCGAGGATCTTGACCATCTCGCCTTCCGGAACCCGGTTCGAGCCGTTGAAGGCCATATGCTCCACGAAGTGGGCGAGGCCCTGCTGGCCATCGGCCTCGTTCAGCGAGCCGGCGGAGATGTGCAGCCGGAGCGCAGCCTGCCCCGGCGGCGTCGCCTGTCGGCGGATCGCATATCGCATCCCGTTGC
>JBJOJL010000139.1:0-4306 GCA_046046615.1 Pseudomonadota bacterium | reverse complement strand
AAGGTTTATGACGGGTCGACCTCTGCGACGCTTGGCGGTTCGAACTTCAACCTGACCGGCTTCATCGCGGGCCAGGGGGCCAGCGTCACCAAGACCACGGGGACCTACGACCTTGCGGACGCCGGCGCCCGTACGGTCAGCACGAGCCTGGCGGCCGGGGACTTCTCCGCCGCGGCCGGCACCCGCCTGTCGAACTATGTCCTGCCAGTCCAGGCCACAGGCGTCGGGCAGATCAACCGGGCGACCCTGACGGCCTCGATCACCGGCAATCCGACCAAGACCTACGACGGAAATACCTCCGCGACCCTGTCCTCAGGGGACTACACCCTGACGGGCCTGGCTGGCGGGCAGACCGTGACCGTGACCCGGACCACCGGCGTCTACGACGCGGCCCAGCCCGGATCGCGGACGGTCTCGGCGGACCTGTCCTCCGGTGACTTTGCGCCGGGCGCAGGGGTTTCGCTCTCGAACTACATTCTTCCGACCCTGGCCACTGGCCCGGGAACCATCCGTGAGGCCAGCTCCGGCGACCCCGTGAAGGACATCCTGGTCGCCCTGGGCGTGCCGGAGGACGAGGCGGGCGCCACCTCGCAGCAGGCGGCCTTCGCGGGCGGCACGCCCCGCGTCTACATTCCGTATCCGGCCCCAGGCGCGCTCTCCACCTTGCGGAGCAACGGCCTGGCGTCCCTTCCCGTGATCCTCCAGGGGCAGAGCGGACGCAGCGCCACCGGCCTCGAGGGCGGGGTTGCGACGGTGCAGAGCGGGGCTCCCGTCATCAACGTTCTGGACTCGATCCTTCTCCAGGGTTCCCGCAGCAAGAGCTGGACGATCTTCGTGCCGATGGCGCCCGGCGCCAGCCAGGCCGAGCCGGGGGACCAGTAGGCGTGAACCGTTTCAGCAACGGCCTGCGCCGCGCGCTGCGGGCGCCGGCCCTCCTCGCCGCCGCGGCGCTGGCCCTGGCCGGACATGCGGCGCTGGCGCAGAACTATCCGAAGGTGGCTCCGCGCCTTCCCGAAACCGCCGAGCCGGCCCCGGTCAACATGCCGAAGGCTACGGAGGCCGCGAGGGAGCGCCGGCCCCAGGACGCCGATCCTGTGCTGCTTCCGGTCCTGAAGGGCCTTGTCTTCGTCGACGGTCCCTTCAAGCTCAAGCGAGAGGGGCTGGCGGCGGACGCGGCCGGGGCTTCCGGCGTCGACACCGGCGGGCTGGAGGACCTCGAGGACCCGGGTTTCCAGGCCCTCGTCGCACCTTATGTCGGCCGCCCCCTCCGACTGTCCGACCTCGACGAAATCCGCGAGGTGGCGCGAAGCTGGTACATCGACAGGGGCAAGCCCTTCCTTGACGTGACGGCCCCGCCCCAGAACGTGACCTCCGGGGTGGTGCAGATCGTCGTCACCCGGTACCGGCTGGGTGAGGTCACGGTCACCGGCGCCAAGCACTTTTCCGACAAGGTGGTCCGTCGGCCCCTGACCCTGAAGTCCGGGGAATATCTTTATCTGCCCCGGATCGAGGAAGAGCTGGACCGGCTGAACGAGAACCCCTTCCTCAGCGTCAACGCGGTTTTCGAGCCGGGCAAGGCGACGGGTGAGACCGACCTGATCCTGCAGGCCTCCGATCGCCGGCCCGTCCGGGTCTACGCCGGTTACGACAACCGCGGCTTCCGGCAACTGGGCCTGGACCAGATGGAAGTGGGGGTGAACTGGGGCAACGCCTTCGGGGCGGGCCACATCCTCTCCTACCAGCACACCCGCTCCTTCACGGGTCGCTTCGCCGCCCATTCGGCGAGCGGGGTCTTTGGCGTCGGACCGAAGGACAAGCTGCTTGTCTTCGGCAGCTACTCGACCGTCCGCCCACGGATCGCCGACGGCTTCGACAATGTGGGGCATTCCGGGCAGGCCAGCGCGCGACTTTCCCGCGCCCTGCCGCCCATTGGACCCGTCTCGGGGAGCGTGCAGGCGGGTTACGACTTCAAGTTCACCGACAACAATCTCGAATTCGCCGGGGTCGAGATCATCGACTCCAAGCTCGAGGTCCACCAGTTCCCCATCACCGTGCTTCTGAACATCCCCGACAGCTTTGGCCAGACCAGCATCGCGAACGACCTGGTCCTGAGCCCGGGGGACCTCTCGGACCGGAACACCGACGCGGCCTTCGACGCCCTGGTCCCCGGGGCGAAGGCCCGCTACGCCTATGACCGCTTGTCGGTCACGCGGACAACGCGCCTGCCCCGGAACATGACCTGGGTCGTGCGAGCGGCGGGCCAGGTCGCCAGTGGAAACCTTCCGAACAGCGAGCAGATCGGCGGCGGGGGTTCGGGCAGCGCGCGGGGGTATTATCCCGATACGGCGGTCGGCTCGAGCGGCGTCATCCTGAACACCGAACTGCGCTTCCCCCCGTTCAGCCCCTCGGCCTTGATCGCGCCGAAGCGCCAGGTGGGCGACGCCCTGCAGGCGGGGGTCTTCTATGACTTCGTCGATATCCAGCAGGTGGACGAAGTCGAGGGGGGCTCGCCGCCCGCCCGCCTGGAGAGCGTGGGCTTCCTCCTCAACTACGCCGCGGCCAGGAGCATTGACGTGGCGATCGACGGCGGGGTCCAACTCCGGAAGGGACCGAATGAAATGAAAAAGGGCGGGTACGTCGCCGTGTCCTTCACCATGAGTTTCTAGGCTGCGGACGGGAAGGGGCGGTTGCGGATGAAGGACATGCGCCAGCAATTCGCCGCAAGGGTCCGCTCGGGACCGGACCTTCCGGCCGACACCCTCGGCCCCGAAACTGGCGAAGCCGCCGACATCGCCCACGCCGCCTTCGCCGCGCCCTGGCGCCTGCGCGAGATCCTCGACGGCTTCGCCAATCGCCGGCGGACGGCGGCAGAGGCCGAACTCGCGCCGGGGGCGGTCCCCTGCCTCCCCGCCCTCCCGGTTCCAGATGCGCTCTTCGACGCCCTGTGGGCCATTGTCGACGGCGCCGGCGGGGGGCGTTCGGCCCTGGAGTTCACCCAGGCGACGGCCGCCCTCGGCGGGCAGTTGGATCCGGGCTTTCAGGCGGCGCAGCTGGCGGTGAGCCGGGACTGGCCCGGCGTGGCCGAGGCCGCCGCGCAAGGGTGGCCGGAACCTTTCACCCTCGACCAGCTTGCAGCCGCACCTCAGGGCTCGCTGGCGGCGACCTTCCACGACCTGATCGTCGACAACGGATTTGACCTGGAAGTCCTGGACCGCGGAGCCCTGTCCCTGCGGGACCTGCCCGCGCCCCTCGACTACCTCAACGCCCGGATCCTCCAGGTGCACGACCTCTGGCACCTTGTTGGCGGCTATCGGACCACGGGGCTCCACGAGATCGCCATCTCGGCCTTCCAGCTGGCCCAGTTCGGCCACGCCTATTCCGGGTTCGTCCTGGCGGTGACCCTGGCCTCGGCGTCCGCCGACCCGACCCGCTACGCCGTCCTGTCGGGAGTCATTGCCGCGGCCTGGAGGCACGGGCGCCTGACCCCCCCGCTGCTGGGCGTCGACTGGCCGGCGCTCTGGGATCGCCCCGTGGAGGCCGTGCGCCAGGCCCTGGGCGTCGAAGCCTTTCAGTCCCCCTGGCCCGCAGACCTGTTCGAGCGGGCCGCCTGACGACTGGCGACCGTCCCGTCGCCGTTGCCTCGGGCAGGTCGAGACCCTACTTTCCCGAGCGGGCGCGCGCAGGCGCCCGGAACCCAGCCCCCGGAGGAATTTCCATGCTTGGCAGAATGCAGGACTGGCCGCTGACCGTTGACCGGATTCTGGATCACGCCAAGGCCTGGCATGGCGACCGCGAGATCGTCTCGCGTTCCGTCGAGGGGCCCATCGTCCGCACGACCTACGCCGAGGTCCACGGGCGCGCCAAGCGGATCTCAAACGCACTCAAGGCCATGGGCATCCAGCAGGGCGACCGGGTCGCCACCCTGGCCTGGAACACCGCCCGGCACCTTGAGGCCTGGTACGGGATCATGGGCATCGGCGCAGTCTGCCACACCCTCAACCCGCGCCTCTTCTCCGAGCAGCTGGTCTACATCATCAACCACGCCGAAGACCGGGTCATCTTCACCGACCTGACCTTCCTGCCGATCCTGGCGCAGATCCGCGACCAGATCCCCACCGTGAAGCACTTCGTGGTCCTGACCGACGAGGCGCACATGACCGGCGAACTCCCCGGAGCGCTGGCCTACGAGACCCTGGTGGACACGCATTCCGACGACTGCGTCTGGGGCGGGTTCGACGAGAACAGCCCGGCGGGCCTTTGCTACACCTCCGGGACCACCGGGAACCCGAAGGGCGTCCTGTACTCC
>JBJOJL010000138.1:0-4320 GCA_046046615.1 Pseudomonadota bacterium | reverse complement strand
GGCGGCGAGGAGCAGCCTCGCCGCCTGGACCAGGTAGAAGACCCCGATGGCCGTGACGATCCAGCGGGTCCATCGCCGGAAATCCGCATCGCTCATGCGGTCCAGCAGGTGTCCGCCCGCATAGGTCCCCGCGAAGGACAGCGGAAGGGCCAGGAGCAGGATCCAGGGCGCGGGCGCCCCCGGCCCGCCCATCGCCAGAAGACCCGCTCCATAGACAATGATCTTGGCCAGGTGAGCCAGGACCTGGGTCGCCGCCTTGGTGGCCACGACCTGGTGTCGGGTCAGGGTCGTCCGGACAAAGAAGATGTCGAGCAGGGGTCCCGCCACCCCTGCGGTCAGGTTGAGTCCCGTCACCGACAGGCCCGCAAGTACGGCGTGGGAAGGCCGCTCCGCATCCAGCTGCAGGCGATCGCCCGGGAGCCAGGTCAGGAGCGGCGTGAGGCCAAGGCAGAGATAGAGCAAGGGACGCGACGGCGTGAAGGCCAGGACAAGAACCAGGGCGGAGGCCGCCAGGCTTCCCGCAGCGTAGGCGAGAAGGATGCGCCACCGGATGTGCTGGCGCTGCATCACCGCCCGCGAGCCATTGGCGGCCAGCTGCAGGACGCCATGGGTGACAAAGGCGGCCTGGACCGGAAGAAGAAAGGCCAGCACGCCCATCAGGACGAGCCCTCCGGCCATGCCGAAGACGCTCGAGAGCATCGCCGTCCCGAAGGCGGCCGCCAGGAGGACAAGCCCCGCGGAAAGGCTCACCGGATTTCCCGTGCCCGGCGCCCTGGCCTGGTCACCCGAACTCGATCAGCACCTCATCAGCGGCGACCGAGGCGCCGGCGGCGACGAGGACTTCCTTCACCACCCCATCGCGCTCGGCGCGGATGATGTTCTGCATCTTCATCGCCTCGATGATGGCCACCTGCTCACCCGAGCGGACGGTCTGTCCCGCCGCCACATCAAGGGAGACCACCAGGCCCGGCATTGGAGAAATCACCAGCTTGGCGGTGTCGGCGGCCTTCTTGGGCGGCAGCATGTCATGCAGCTGCGCCGAACGGGGCGACAGCACCAGGATCCGGCTGGTCGTGGCGCGATGGCGGATGACATACCCTTCCGCTGCGGGCTGGACGGCGCAGGCGAAGGCCCGGCCATCGAGGATTCCCTTGAACACGGGAACTCCCGGCCGCCAGTCGACACCCCAGAGGCTCAGGGCGCGTCCGTCCTCGAGCAGCTCGACCCTGACGCCATCCTCGCCAGCCTGGACCAGGACCGGCCGGTGCTCGCCGGCGCCGATCACCACCCAGTCATCGCGCAGGCGGCCGCCGGAAGCCCGCCCCGCGATGACGCCATGTACGGCGCAGGCCACGGCGGTCATCAGGTCCTTCTGGAAGGCGTCTGGCGCCGTTCCCTGGAAACCGTCCGGGAACTCATCCTTGATGTAGGCGGTCGAGAGCCGGCCGGAGCGGAAGCGATCCTGGTCCATCACGGCGGCCAGGAAGGGAATGTTCTGGCCGAGACCTTCGATATGGAAGTCCTCAAGGGCGCGTCCCATGGCGTCGATGGCGGCGATCCGGTCGGGACCCCAGGTCGACAGCTTGGAGATCATCGGATCGTAGTACATCGAGATCTCGTCGCCCTCGCGCACCCCGGCGTCGTTGCGGACAAGGGTCCCATCGGCGGACTCTCCCTCCTCGGGCGGGCTGTAGCGGACCAGGCGCCCGATGGAGGGCAGGAAGCCCCTGTAGGGGTCCTCGGCGTAGATGCGGCTCTCCATGGCCCAGCCCTTGATGGCCAGGTCGTCCTGGCCAAACGCCAGGGGCTCGCCCGCCGCCGAGCGGATCATCTGCTCGACGAGGTCAACGCCGGTGATCAGTTCCGTGACCGGATGCTCGACCTGGAGACGGGTGTTCATTTCCAGGAAGTAGAAACTGCGATCCTGGCCGGCGACGAACTCCACCGTCCCGGCGCTGTCGTAATTGACGGCCTTGGCGAGGGCGACGGCCTGGGCGCCCATGGCGGCGCGGGTCGCCTCGTCCAGGAGGGGCGACGGCGCCTCCTCGATCACCTTCTGGTTGCGTCGCTGGATCGAACACTCGCGCTCGAAGAGATGAACCACATTGCCGTGCTTGTCGCCCAGCACCTGGATCTCGATGTGCCGGGGGCTCTCGATGAACTTCTCGATGAAGATCCGGTCGTCGCCGAAGCTGGCCTTGGCCTCGGCCCGCACGGCGGGGAAGCCCTCCTCCACGTCCTGGCGGCTCCAGGCCACGCGGATGCCCTTCCCGCCGCCGCCGGCGGAGGCCTTGATCATCACGGGATAGCCGATGTCCTCGGCGATGCGGATGGCGTGGGCGGTGTCGTCAATCTCGCCAACATGGCCGGGCACGACCGAGACGTTGGCGCGGGCCGCAAACTTCTTGGACTCGATCTTGTCGCCCATGGCCTCGATGGCCCGGGGGTTGGGACCGATGAAGACAATGCCCTCATCCGCAAGGCGCTGGGCGAAGCCGGCGTTCTCGGAGAGGAAGCCGAAGCCCGGATGGACGGCCTCGGCGCCGGTGGCGCGACAGGCCTCGACGATCTTGTCGGCCACCAGGTAGCTGGCGGAGGCCGGGGCCGGGCCGATGAAGACGCTTTCGTCAGCCATCTCCACGGCCATGGAGTCTGCGTCGGCCTCGGAGTAGACGACCACGGTCGCGATCCCCAGGCGGCGGCAGGTCTTGATGATCCGCACGGCGATCTCGCCGCGGTTGGCAATGAGGATCTTCCTGAACATCAAGCGCCCCTTGATCAGTTCCCAGAGGGCCGACGCTACAGGTGCTTCCACCCGTCGCGTCCGGCCCCTAGATTGCCGGCATGAACACGCCCGCAACCACTCCGACTCCGTTCGACCTCACCCCACCCGACGCTGCGGAACGCAAGCGCCTTGAGTCCGGTCTCACGACCGAGGAGGCGGAAGTCCTGCTCCGACACGGCACCGAGGCGCCGTTCTGCGGAGGCCTTCTAAACAACAAGGCCGACGGGGTCTATTGCTGCCGGCTTTGCGGCCTGCCCCTGTTCCGGGCCGGGACCAAGTTCGAGAGCGGCACCGGCTGGCCCAGCTTCTGGGCGCCGATCCACCCGGCCCACGTGATCGGGGTCCGCGACACCAGCTATGGCATGGTCCGGATCGAGACCCGCTGCGCCAGGTGCGACAGCCACCAGGGGCACGTCTTCCCGGACGGCCCGCCGCCGACGCGTCTGCGTTACTGCATCAACTCGGTTTCCCTGGAATTTGCGCCAGCCAACACGCCGCTGCGCGACCCTCTGGGCCGGGGCGACGACATGGCCGCCCTTCCAGCCTGATCAGGACGGTTCGCGGGGACGCCGCCGGCGGGAGATCGCGCCCTTCTGGGCCTGGACCTCCTCGTCGTCGGTCATGAGGTGATCGAGGAGCTGGAACAGGAAGGCCGTGGACCAGCCGATCAGCAGCATGCCGTTCACCCCCTCGAGCACCCCGACCAACCGCCAGTCAGCCGGCATGAGTCCCGCCGCTTCACCGATCGTCGAGTAGGAACTGGTGGAGATGAAGAGGGCGTCCTCGAGCGTCCCGGTCAGGCCCATGGCCTCGTAGGTCAGGGCGTAGAGCCAGATTTCGACTCCATGCACCACGAACAGTCCCAGGACGACGCCCAGGGGCACGATCACCCGGTCCAGGTGCACGAAGATCAGGAACCGCTCCAGATGCAGGCGCACCAGCCGCTGGAGAAGCCCGAGCCCGATCAGGTGGATGACCACCGTTGCGGATACGAGCACGGTCGAGAGGAGAAGCTGGGCGGCCAGATTGTGCACTCAGGACCTCCCGTTCCCACCGCTGGCGCCAAGCCTAGAGGGGGATGTTGTCGTGCTTCTTCCAAGGGTTCGAAAGTTCCTTGCCCCGGAGGTTGCGCAGGGCCCGGGCGATCCGGCGGCGCGTGGAGTGGGGCGAGATCACGTCATCGATGTAGCCGCGCGACGCCGCCACGAAGGGATTGGCGAAGCGGGCCTTGTACTCGGCCTCCCGGGTGGCGATGGCGTCAGGATCACCGATCTCCGAGCGGAAGATGATCTCGACGGCGCCCTTGGAGCCCATCACGGCGATCTCGGCTGACGGCCAGGCGTAGTTGATGTCGCCGCGGATATGCTTGGAGCTCATCACGTCATAGGCGCCGCCATAGGCCTTGCGGTTGATCAGGGTGACCTTCGGCACTGTGGCCTCGGCATAGGCGAAGAGGAGCTTGGCGCCGTGCCGGATCAGTCCGCCCTGCTCCTGCTTGGTGCCGGGCATGAAGCCGGGCACGTCCACCAGGGTCA
>JBJOJL010000137.1:0-4493 GCA_046046615.1 Pseudomonadota bacterium | reverse complement strand
CTATGACTACTGGCAGTTCTGGCGCAACACCGAGGACGCCGACGTCGGGCGGTTCCTGCGGCTCTTCACCGACCTGCCCCTCGAAGAGGTGGCCCGCCTGGAGTCCCTGACCGGGGCCGGCATCAACGAGGCCAAGAAGGTGCTGGCGACCGAGGCGACCCGGATGCTCCACGGCGC
The DNA here is from genome assembly GCA_046046615.1 of Pseudomonadota bacterium. Lineage (GTDB taxonomy): Bacteria > Pseudomonadota > Alphaproteobacteria > Caulobacterales > Caulobacteraceae > Phenylobacterium. Next base: position 4,316 of record JBJOJL010000137.1, on the reverse strand, counting down.
CGAGGCCGCGTCGGCGGCGGAAGAGGCTGCGCGGGTGGCCTTCGAGGCGGGGGGCCTGTCGGCGGACATGCCCACCCTGGCCTTGAAAGCCGGAGAGCTCGCCGCCACATCGAACGTCGCGCTGATGGTGGCGGCGGGCTTCGCCGCCTCCAATTCCGAGGCGCGCAAGCAGATCGCCAACGGCGGCTTCCGGATCAATGGCGAGAAGGTCGCCGACCCGGCGGCCATGGTCGCCGTCAGCGGCGGCGAAGCGGAGCTGAGGTCCGGCAAGCGCCGGGTCCGGCTGGTGATCGAACCCTGAGGAGTTGAAGATGGCGGAACTGGATGCCGGCGCGAAGGCGCCCGACTTCGAGATGGCGGGCGAAGGCGGCCCGGTCCGGCTTTCGGACTTCGCGGGCAAGACCCTTGTCCTCTACTTCTATCCCAAGGACGACACCTCGGGCTGCACCAAGGAGGCCCAGGAGTTCTCGGCCCTGGCCGCGGACTTCGCCGCCGCCGGCGCCGCGGTGCTGGGGGTCTCGAAGGACTCCGTCGCCAGCCACGGCAAGTTCACCGCCAAGTACGGCCTGTCCATTCCCCTGGGCTCGGATCCCGAGGGGGCCGCGATCGAGGCCTATGGCGCCTGGGTCGAGAAGAGCATGTACGGGCGGAAGTACATGGGCATTGACCGCTCCACCTTCGTGATCGACGGCTCGGGCGTGATCCGCAAGGCCTGGCGGAAGGTGAAGGTCCCCGGCCACGCCGCCGAGGTGCTGAAGGCTGTCCAGGCCCTCTGACCCCGCCCCGCAACCCTGGCGGGCGCCCGCGAATCAGCGGGTTGCCAGCCAAGGCCTTAACGGACAATAACTGCGTCCCCATCGGTTGACCGCACGGTGAGCATGTCGCGTCTTGCGCAACTCCGGGGCCTGATCCAGGCCCTTTTCCCCGAACGGCACCTCTACCTCCGGTCCGGGGGAGAGATGAAGGGCGTGGTCCTGAGCCCCGCCCGGCAGATGATCTTCGCCGCCATCGCCCTGGGCCTCCTGGTCTGGTTCGCGACCTCGTCGATCGCCATCCTGGTCGGCGCCGTCACCCAGTCGCGCAGCGACAAGGAACTGGCGCAGATGCAGGCCCGCTCCGAGCGCTGGGTGGCGGACCGCGAGGCCCGGCTGAACAGCGCCGTGGCCCAGCTGAACGCCTCCGGCGCCTCCCTCGGCGGCCTTGCAGAGTCCATCGAGAAGCGTCATGCGGCCCTGGCCCTGCTTCTGACCGACCTGCGGGGCGAACCCGGCGCCATGGCCGCCCTGGCGCCCGCCTTGAAGGGCGCGCCGGACCCCGAGGCCGACCCCATCGAGCGCATCGCCACGGTGCAGGCCAACCAGGAGCGCCTGGTCGACGCCGCGGAGGATTACGCCCGGACCCGGGCGGACCGACTTCGCCTCGCCTTCCGGCTCGCCGGCCTTGCGCCCTCCGGCTACGCCTCGGCCGCGGCGTCCGGCGGCCCGCTTCTGGAAGCGCGCGACCCCAAGGCCCTGGCGGCCGTCCTCGACGTGGATGAGCGCTTCGCCGGACGGATCCAGAAGGCCGCCGAGAACCTCTCCGAGGCCAACGCCCTTTCGGCGACCGCCCAGAGCCTGCCCTTCGCCCAGCCGGCGAACGGCGCCCGCAAGACCAGCAGCTTCGGGGTGCGCTTCGACCCCTTCACGGGACGTCCGGCCTTCCATTCCGGGCTCGACTTCGTATCTGGCTTCGGATCACCGATCCTGACGACGGCGCCGGGCGTCGTCTCCTTCGCCGGCGTCCGGTCCGGTTACGGCAAGACCGTCGAGGTCGATCACGGCCGGGGCTTCAAGACCCGCTACGCCCATCTCTCGGCCATCTCCGTGACGCCGGGACAGCGGATCGCTGTCGGACAAAGGGTCGGTGCGCTGGGGAACACCGGGCGTTCCACCGGCCCCCATCTGCATTACGAAATCTGGCTCAACGGCCGGGCCGTGAATCCCCATCGCTTCATCCGCGCAGGTGAACATGTTCAGCAAGCCAGCTCCCAGGCCGGATAACCGGCCCGCCACGCCCCTGGCGGAACCGTCTCCGGCGCCCGCCTCCGAACCTGCCGCGCGGAACCGGGCTCGCCCGGCCTCCCTCCTGGCCCAGAACCTGGTCATCGAGGGCTCCATCCAGAGCGACAGCGAGGTGCAGATCGACGGTCTGGTCCGCGGCGACGTCCGGGTCGAGCGCCTGACGATCGGCGAGACGGGGCGCATCGAAGGACAGGTCGCGGCCGAGACGGCTGAAGTCCGGGGCCGGGTGGTCGGCGCCATCATCGCCAAGCAGGTCCGGCTGTTCAGCTCCGCCAGCGTCGAGGGCGACATCACGGCGGAACAGCTGGCGATCGAGCCCGGCGCGTCCTTCGAGGGCCGCAGCATCAAGCTCCAGCGTCCCAAGGCGGCTCCGGCTCCGGCTCAGCCGCCCGCCGCTGCGGCCCAGGCCTGAAAACCGGTTCGGACCTCACCCTTCCCGGGTGACGCCGACCCTCTGGGCCAGGCTGGCCCCCATGAAGTCATCCAGGTCGCCGTCCAGCACGCCCTGCGTGTCCGAGGTCTCCACCTGGGTGCGCAGGTCCTTGACCATCTGGTAGGGCTGCAAGACGTAGGATCGGATCTGGTGACCCCAGCCGATGTCGGTCTTCTGGTCCTGGAGGGCCTGGGCTTCGGCCTCCCGCTTCTGGAGCTCAAGCTCGTACAGGCGCGCCCGCAGCATGCGCCAGGCCTCGTCCCGGTTCTGGTGCTGTGAGCGGCCGGTCTGGCAGGCCACGACCACGCCGGTGGGAATGTGGGTCAGGCGAACGGCGGAATCGGTCTTGTTGATGTGCTGGCCGCCGGCCCCGGAGGCCCGGTAGGTGTCGGTCCGGACGTCCGAGGGATTGATGTCGATGACGATGGCGTCGTCCACCACCGGATAGACCCAAACCGAGGCGAAGCTGGTGTGGCGCTTGGCCGCCGCATCGAAGGGCGAGATGCGCACCAGGCGATGGACCCCGGCCTCGGTCTTCAGCCAGCCGTAGGCGTTGGGGCCCTTGATCTGGATGGTCGCCGACTTGATCCCCGCCTGTTCGCCGGGTGTCTCTTCCAGGAAATCCACTGTCATGCCGTGGGCGTTCGCCCAGCGCGTATACATGCGCAGGAGCATGCCGGCCCAGTCGCAGGACTCCGTGCCGCCGGCGCCGGAATTGACTTCAAGGAAGGCGTCATTGCCGTCGGCCTCGCCGGACAGCAGGGCCTCGAGTTCGGCGCGGGCGGCCCGCTCGCGGATGGCCTTCAGTTGCCCCCTCGCCTCCTCGAGGCTGGCTTCGTCGCCCTCCTCGTCGGCCAGTTCGGCATAGCCGATGGCGTCAGCCAGGTCCCGCTCCAGGCCGGTGACGGCGTCCACGGAGGCCGCAAGGCGCGAGCGCTCGCGGCTGACCGCCTGGGCCTCGTCGGGCCGGTCCCACAGGGTCGGATCCTCGACCCGGGCGTTCAGTTCATGCAGTTTCCGGAGGGCGACATCCCAGTCAAAGTCGCCTCCTGAGCAGTGCGATCGACTGCTCGATGTCGGCCTTGGCAGCCTCGACATCCGCTCTCATGGGGTCACTCCTGAACTCGGCGGGCGGGAGTAGCGCGGTCCCGCCCCTAATACAATCCGCTCATGTCATCCGGCCGGCGGGCCGGCTGGGCGCCGTCTCCGGGCTGCCGGTTCAACTGATCGTAGGGCACGGGGCCGGAAGGCAGGCCGGAAGGGTTCAGGTTCGGCGGCGGCGCCACGACCTTGGGCTCCGTTCCGGGCCGGAACGCCTCGCGCACGCCGTTGATGGTGGCGAACTTGGCGTTCTTGGGCGCCTTGAAGTCAGTCTTCGGGAGAGATTTCGACGCCCCCTTCATGAAATCAATGAAGATGGGGACGGCCGCCTGGGTGCCGCTCTCGCCCTCGCCAAGGCTCCGGTTGTCGTCGAAGCCCACGAAGACGCCCACCACCATCTGAGGCGTGTAGCCGATGAACCAGGCCGACCTGTAGTCGTTGGTGGTGCCGGTCTTGCCCGCAATCGGGAAGCCGAGGGAGGAGACCGAAGCGGCGGTCCCGCGCTGCACCACGCCCTGGAGCATGGAGGTGATCTGGTAGGCGGTGATGGGATCCAGGACCTGCTCGCCCTCCGGTGAAATCCGGGGGCTCTCCGCACCGGTGAAGGCGGCGCTGCAGCGGGGGCAATCGCGGGTATCGGCCTTCAGCACCGTTTCGCCCTTCGGGTCCTGCACCAGTTCGATCAGGTGGGGCTGCACCCTTCGTCCGCCGTTGGCAAAGGC
>JBJOJL010000136.1:0-4592 GCA_046046615.1 Pseudomonadota bacterium | reverse complement strand
TACGACCCGGAAGCCGCCTGCACCTTACCGACAAGTTAGACTTGCGGCAGGGGTCCTTTGGCAACCCCTTTTTGTCCGGTCAAGTGGAATAGGGGCTGGCGAGCGTCCAACCCACGGGGAGCAGGAGGTCCTGCCGGCGCATCAGACCCCCGGTATGACGGCCAGATGGCGCCAGGATGAACTTCCCACGAAACCCACGCCGGCGGCCTGGATTGCCCTTCATCGCTCCCGGCGCGAGAGTGCGGCGTCGAAGGAGCCCAGCATGTCGCGAATCCCTCCCCTCCGCTTCGCCCCGGCGGCGGCCCTCAGTCTTCTCCTGGCGTCCGCGGCCTTCGCCGCAGGCGATCCTGCCCCGGCGGACCCTGCGCCCAAGCCGCGCGAATCCCGACCGGCCGCCGCCGCCAGTCCTCCGGAGAAGCCTCAGCTTGTCTGCGAGCAGGTCGAGCAGATGGGGTCGCACTTCAAGCGAAGGGTCTGCGCCACGCCCGAGGCCTGGGAGGCGCGGCGCCGGAAGGACGCCGCCCAGATGGAGCGCATGGGCGACCAGGGTGCGGGCTGCGGCGGCGTGGCGAATCCCTGCTGAGCCCTATCCAGGAGGGTCGGCGAAGTCGACGATGAGGTCGCTGGCGGCCTCCCGGGCCCGCTGTTCCGCCCTTTCAGGGGGCAGGCCCAGGCCGATGAGCATCAGGGTCAGGGTTTCCGCCACAAGCGCCGCATCCCGGGCGGCGAGGCGCGGACCGTCCAGCACCGAGGACAGCAGGATCTGGCACACCCCGCTGACCATCAGTATGGCCGGCTCCAGGCCCGGAGCCCTGAAGCCGCCCGCGCGCAATCCCGCCTCAAGGTCTGCCCGGAGGCCGGCGTTCAGCGGGTGATCGGGCGGCGCCGGCCGGTCCTGGCTCCTCAGCATGGCGCGGGCCTCGTCAGGATGGGCCCGGGCGTAGGCGACAAAGGCGCAGACCCCGCGGACCAGCCGCGCCTCCGGGTCCTCCCACCCGGCGTTGACCACGCCCACCCTCTGTTCCATCCGCAGGCGCACCTCGGCGGCAACCACCCGGGCCAGCTCCGCCTTGTCCTTGAAATGATTAAAGAACGAGCCCTTGGCGACGCCCGCCTCGCGGACGATGTCGTCCACCGCTATGGCCTCCACGGGGCGGGCCGCCAACAGCACCTCGCCGGCCCGGATCAGGGCCTGGCGGGTCCTTCGCCGCCGCGCATCCTCCGGACCTGCAGTTCCCGACATGTCGTCCCGTCCTCATCAGGCCCCGGCGAACGGAAGCCGCCGCCGGATATACCCGCTTGCATGAAATGACCAAATGGTCAAAATCAGGACAACGCAACCCTGGCCTCCGGGACCCCGCCATGAGCCTCATTCGGATCGAAGACATCTCGCATGTCCGCTTCACCGCCCCCGACCTCGACGAGATGGAGCGGTTCCTGGTCAGCTTCGGCCTGACGCCCTTCCGCGACGACGCCGGGCGCCTTCTGGGTCGAGGGAGCGGCGGCGCGCCCTTCCTGCACATGACCGAGCCCGGCGCACCCGGCTTTGCGGCCATCGGCTTCCGGGCGGCGAGCCTTGAGGACCTAGGGGTGCTGGCCGCCGCCGAGGGCGCACGGGTCGAGGACTTCGACGCGCCGGGCGGCGGCTCGGTGGTCCGCCTCACAGATCCGGACGGCTTCCAGGTCGAGGTCGTCGCTGGACAGGCCTTCCAGGCGCCCGAGGCCGCCGCCCCGGAGGCGGTGCGCAACACCGCCTCGGGGCGGCCCCGGGTCTCGAGCCGGGTCCAGGTCCAGGCCGGACCCTCGCGGGTGGTCCGCCTCGGTCACGCCGTGCTGGAGGTCAGCGACTTCCGGGTCTCGGAAGCCTGGTACAAGGCCCGCTTCGGCCTTCTGACCAGCGATGAGATCGAAGCCGCCCCCGGGATGGCGATCGGCGCCTTCTTCCGTTGCGACCGGGGCGAGACCCCCACCGACCACCACACCCTCTTCCTTCTCCAGGGCCCGGGCGGCGCGCGCTTCAATCACGCCGCCTTCGAGGTGGAGAACCTTGACGACCTGATGCGCGGGCACGCCCACCTGAAGGCGGACGGCCGGAAGGCGGCCTGGGGCGTCGGGCGACACATCCTGGGCAGCCAGGTGTTCGATTACTGGAAGGATCCCTGGGGCCACGAGCTCGAGCACTGGACCGACGGCGACCTCTTCACCGCCTCCGACGCACCGGGGAAGGCCAGCTTCACCGACCTGCTGGGCGTCCAGTGGGGCGCCGCCCACCCCATGATGGCCCAGGGAGGTCGCTGATGAAGATCGCCGTCTATGACTCCGGCGCCGGTCCCCGGATCGGGATCGTCCTGGGCGACCGAATTGTCGACGCAGGGCTGGAAGGCCCGCTGATGGACCACCTGGAGGACTGGTCGCGGCATGCAGCCAGGCTGGCCAGCCTCGATCCCGCCAACGGTCGCCCCCTGGCGGAGGTGCGGCTGCTCGCCCCCATCCCCCGCCCGGGGAAGATCTTCGCCATCGGCCTGAACTATGCTGACCACATCGCCGAGAGCAGCTTGGGGACCCCCGAGCGCCAGGTCTGGTTCACCAAGGCCCAGACCTCGGTCAATGGCCCCTTCGATCCGGTCCAGGCGTCCAAGGTCTCCCCGACCCTGGACTACGAGGCCGAGATGGTCGCGGTGATCGGCCGGCGCGGCAAGCATATCGCCCGGGAGGACGCCGCCGCCCATATCTTCGGCTACTGCGTCGGCAATGACGTGACCGAACGGGCCTGGCAGCACGCCACGCCCCAGTGGAGCCTGGGCAAGTCCTTTGACACCCACGCCCCCTTCGGGCCCTGGATCACCACCGGCGACGAGGTGGATCCTCACGCCCTCGACATCCGCTGCACGGTCAACGGGGAAGAGCGCCAGGCCTCCAACACCCGCCACCTGGTCTTCGATGTCTTTGACCAGGTCGCCCACCTGTCGCAGGCCATGACCCTGGAGCCCGGGGACGTGATCTTCACCGGCACCCCCGGCGGGGTCGGCGCAGCCATGACCCCCCGCAGGTTCCTCCGGCCCGGAGACGTGGTCCGGGTGGAGATCGAGGGCCTGGGCGCCATCGAGAACCGGGTCGAGGCGGAGGCATGAGCCCAGAGGGTGAGGAGCGCTGCGACGTCCTGATCGTCGGCGCCGGACCGGTAGGCGTGGCCCTGGGCCTGATGCTGGCCCGGGAAGGCGTGCGGACGGTGATCGCCGAGCGCGAGCCGGACATCTACCCCCTCCCCCGCGCGGCCCACATTGATGACGAGATCATCCGCCTCCTGCAGGGGCTTGGGGTTGCCGACGCCGTGGCGTCGACCTCCCGGACCTCCAGCCGGTACGACTTCCTGACGGCCAGGGGGGAGGTGCTGATGACCTTCCCCGCGAATACGGGCCGCACCCGCATGGGCTGGCCCTCCGGCCTGATGATCCACCAACCCTCGCTGGAGGCCCAGTTGCGGGGGAAGCTTCCCTCGGCGGGACCTGTCGAGCTTCGCAGCCAATGGACGCTGGACGCCCTTTCAGAGACCCCAGAGGGCGTCCAGGCCGAGTTTGGAACCCCTGATGGTCCGCGCCGGGTGCAGGCCGGCTGGGTCGTGGGCTGCGACGGCGCCCGCAGCACGGTCCGGAGCCTCGGCGGCTTCGCCCTGGATGATCTCGACTTCGACGAGCCCTGGCTGGTGGTGGACGTCCTGGTGGACGACGCCTCCCGCCTGCCGGAGGTGAACCTCCAGATCTGCGATCCGGAACGGCCGACCACCTGCGTCCTGATGGGCGAGGGCCGCCACCGGTGGGAATTCATGCTCCGCCCCGGCGAGACGGCCGAGCAGGCCCAGGACCCGGCCTTCGTGGCCGACCTCCTGATGCCCTGGAAGGTCGAGGGCGCGGTGCGGCTGGAGCGCACGGCCGTCTACCGCTTCCACGCCCTCGTCGCGACGCGCTGGCGGCAGGGACGCCTTCTCCTCGCCGGCGACGCCGCCCACCAGATGCCGCCCTTCGCCGGCCAGGGGCTCTGCTCGGGCCTGCGCGACGCCGCCAACCTGGCCTGGAAACTGGGGCGGGTGGTGCGCGGCCAGTCGCCGGACGCCCTTCTCGACACCTACCAGCCCGAGCGCGAGCCCAATGTCCGGGCCATCATCGGCATGGCCCTGATGATGGGGCGGACGGTCTGCATCCTCGACCCGGAGGCGGCGGCGGAGCGCGACCGGCGCATGCTGGCGGACCGCGCCGCCGGAAATGTCCCGGCCGGGCCGGCGGGCTATCCGCCTCTCCTGGAGGGCTGCATCCTGCCCGGAACCCCCGCCGCGGGCTGGCCCTTCACCCAGCCCGTGCTGGAGGACGGAAGGCGGATGGACGACGCCCTGCCCCACGGCGCCTGGCTCTTCCGCCCGCCCGGACCGCCGCCCGAGGGCTTGGCGCCGGACATCATCGACCTGCCCCTGGACTCCCCGCGCCTGGCCGGCTTCGGCCCGGCGGTGGCCGCCCTGCTGGCCGGCGAAGGCGCCGCCGCCGCCCTGGTCCGGCCCGACCGCTATGTCTTCGGGTCCGGCGAGGCGCAGGACCTGGTGA
>JBJOJL010000135.1:0-4593 GCA_046046615.1 Pseudomonadota bacterium | reverse complement strand
GACATGGGCGATGTGGGCCACCCCGTGGCAGCCCGTGAAGATCTCGTCGTAGCAGCCGTCCCGGTCGAGGTCGGCGGCGTGGAGGGTCAGCCGGCCGGACGCGTATCCCGGCATGGCCTTGAGGAAGGCGGTGCGCTTGGGGTCGTCGACATCGCGGACGCAGGCCCGGACCCGGTAGCCCCGGTCCAGCAGGAGCCGGACGGTCCAGCCGCCCAGGAACCCCGCCGCCCCGGTGACGGCGACGGTCCCACGCTTTGGAATGGGCGCCATGTCTTCCTCCCCTTGCCTTGCCGTGTCTTGTCAGGGCGACAGGAAGACGGTCGCCGGTCGGTCTGTCAAATCAGGCCGGCGGCCCGGACCCCCAGTCCTAGCAGGATGAGGGCGAAGGCGGAGACAAGGCCCAGGCCTACGCCATCGATGGTTCCCAGCCGTCCCTCGATCTCCGGAGGCGTCCTGAGCGACCGTTCGCGGATGGCAAGGAACAGGGGGAAGGCGAAGGCCATGGCCACGCTCCAGCCGACCACCGGATAGAGCCAAACCCACCTCATGCGACGGCGCCGCCCCTCGACCACCATCCAGATGGAGGCGCACCAGCCGACAATGAGAATGTCGAAGGCGATGGACCGGGCCCCCGGGTTGACGACCGTGTCCTTCAGGAATGTCACCATTCCGCCCGGTCCGGCCCCAGGGCCGAAATAGGCGAGGTTCTGGCTCCAGGTCAGGACAAGTCCGGCGAGGGCGAGGACCAGAAATACGGGGAAGAGGAAACGTTCCCGCATGAGAACCTCCGGTGTCAGCGCACGTAGCTGGCGCCATTGATGTCGAGGACGGCGCCGGTCATGGACGCTGGCGCCTCCAGGGCGAGGAAGGCGACGGCCGCGGCCACCTCCGCCGGGTCGGCGACCCGCCCGAGGGGAATGTCGGCGAGGAGGCCCGGGCCGCCGCGGCTGGCGAGGTAGTCGTCGGCCATGCCGGTCAGGGTGAAGCCGGGACAGACGGCGAAGGCGAGCACGCCGCGCTCGGCGAACCCCCGGGCGATTGACTTGGTCATGGCGACCATGCCGGCCTTGGAGGCGGCGTAATGCCAGTGCTGGGGAGAATCGCCCCGATAGGCGGCGCGGCTGGCGACATTGACGATCCGCCCGCCCTCGGAGCGTTCCAGGAAATGACGGACGGCGAGGCGCGACAGGTCGGCGGCGGCTCGGAGGTTGACCTGCAGGGTCCGGTCCCAGGCCGCTTCCCACTCTGCCTCCGGAAGATCGACTGGCGCCGGCTCGAAGATCCCGGCGTTGTTCACGAGGATGTCGATACGACCGTCGAGGCGTTCCAGGGCCGCCTCCCAGAGACGGGCTCCGGCCCCGGGCGCCGAAAGGTCCAGCCCCAGGACGTTGTCGCCCGGCGAACGGCCATGGCCGACGATGCGGACGCCCCTCTCCGCCAGGGCCTGTACGATCGCGGCGCCGATTCCCCGGGTGGAGCCGGTGACGAGGACGTGAGGGCTGGTGGAGCTCATGCGCCCCAGCCTAGACCCCGTCGCCCCGGGCGCCAAACCCCTTCAGCTCAGCGCGGGAGGCGCGAGGTTCCCATCAGGTAGGCGTCCACCGCATGCGCGCACTGCCGGCCTTCGCGGATCGCCCAGACCACCAGGGACTGGCCGCGCCGCATGTCGCCGCAGGAAAAGATTCCGGGCGCCGAGGTCTGGTAGGAGACCGTGTCGGCCCGGACCGCGCCGCGGGCGTCGAACTCGACTCCGGCCTGCTCGGTGAATCCGGACTTCCGGGGGCCGACGAAGCCCATGGCCAGGAGCACCAGGTCCGCCTTCAGGCGGAACTCGCTGCCCGGGACCTCCTGCATCTGCTGGCGGCCATCCGGACCCGACACCCAGTCCAGGCGCACGCACTCCAGAGCCTCGACGCGCCCGTTGGAGCCGATGGCGCGCTTGGTGGCGACGGCGAACTCGCGGTCGCAGCCCTCCTGGTGGCTGGAAGAGGTGCGCAGGCGCAGGGGCCAGTCGGGCCAGGTCATGGACTTGTTCTCACGCTCCGGCGGCCGGGGCATGATCTCCAGCTGGGTCACCGAGGCGGCGCCATGGCGGTTGGAGGTGCCGATGCAGTCCGAGCCCGTGTCGCCGCCGCCGATCACCACCACATGCTTGCCGGTGGCGGAGATGGCGCCGGTGGGCGCCGCGCGCAGTTCATCATCGCCCGCGACGCGCTTGTTCTGCTGGGTCAGGAAGTCCATGGCGAAGTGGATGCCGCCAAGCTCGCGCCCCTCGATCTCAAGGTCGCGGGGCGCCTCGGCGCCGCCGGCCATGACCAGGACTTCATAGTCGTCCATCAGGCGCTGGACCGAGACGTTCACCCCGACCTCGAAGCTGGTCCGGAAGATCACGCCCTCGGCCTCCATCTGGGCGACGCGCCGGTCGATGAGGTGCTTCTCCATCTTGAAGTCGGGAATGCCGTAGCGGAGCAGGCCGCCGATCCGGTCATTCTTCTCGAACACCGTCACGGCGTGGCCGGCGCGCGCTAGCTGCTGGGCGCAGGCCAGGCCCGCCGGGCCCGAGCCGACCACCGCCACCCGCTTGCCCGTGCCCCTCGGGGCCATGTGCGGCGTGATCCAGCCCTCTTCCCACCCGCGGTCGATGATCTGGCACTCGATCGTCTTGATGGTGACCGGCGTGTCCTGGATGTTCAGGGTGCACGAGGCCTCGCAGGGGGCCGGGCAGATGCGGCCGGTGAACTCCGGGAAGTTGTTGGTGGACAACAGGTTGTCCAGGGCGGCCTTCCACTGCTCGCGATAGACGAGGTTGTTGAAGTCCGGGATCTGGTTGTTCACCGGGCAGCCGTTGTGACAGAACGGGATCCCGCAATCCATGCAGCGCGAGGCCTGCGCCACCAGCTCCGGGGTCGGAAGCGGATTGACGAACTCACGATAGTTGCGGAGCCGCTCCTGGGGCGGCTGGTAGTCGCGGTCGCGGCGGGCGACCTCCAGGAAACCGGTCGGCTTTCCCATGTCTCGACTCCTTACTCTGCCGCGACCGCGGCGCCGGCCCGGCGGGCGGCGGCGAGGTCGGTGAGGGCCCGGCGGTAATCCTTGGGCATCACTTTCCAGAACTGACCGAGGGAAGCCTCCCAGGTCTCGAGGATCTGCGCGGCCCGACGCGAGCCGGTGTGCAGCAGGTGGCGCTCGATGAGGATCCTCAGGCGCTCGGCGTCGTGGGCGAGCATGTCGCCCATGCCGGAGTCGTCCACCGAAGGCGAACGCTGGCTCGGACGGCCCTCGTCGCCCCCAATGGCGGGGTCGATGCGCTCCAGGTCCACCATCGCGGCGTTGCACAGCAGGGGGAACTTCTGGGCCGGATCGTAGACATAGGCCACGCCCCCGGACATGCCGGCCGCGAAGTTGCGGCCCGTGTCGCCCAGGACCACGACCACCCCGCCGGTCATGTACTCGCATCCGTGGTCGCCCACGCCCTCCACCACGGCCACCGCGCCGGAGTTGCGGACGGCGAAGCGCTCGCCGGCCACCCCCTCGATGTAGGCCTCGCCGGCGATGGCGCCATAGAGCACCGTATTGCCGACGATGATGTTCGCGGTGGGGTCGCGCTGGGCCGACGGCGGCTGCCGGACGATGACCCGACCGCCAGACAGGCCCTTGCCCACATAGTCGTTTCCGTCGCCGGACAGTTCGAGGGTCAGGCCCCGGGCCGCGAAGGCGCCGAAGCTCTGGCCCGCCTGTCCGGTGAAGGAGAGGCTGATGGACCCGTCGGGCAGGCCGGCGTGGCCATGGCGGCGGGCGACCTCGCCCGACAGCATGGCGCCGACCGTCCGGTTGATGTTCCGGACGGCGTAGGTCGCCCGGACCGGGCCTCGACCCTCCAGGGCGTCGGCGCAGTCGCGGATCAGCTGCTGGTCCAGCGCCTTCTCAAGGCCATGCTCCTGGCGGTCCTGGTTGTTCAGGACCGCACGGTCCCGGGCCGCGCCGTCATGCAGGATGCGCGACAGGTCGACCCCGGCGGCCTTCCAGTGATCGACGGCCGGCTGCATGTCGAGCCGGTCCACCCGGCCCACCATCTCCGACACCGTCCGGAAGCCGAGCTCGGCCATGATCTGGCGAAGCTCTTCGGCCACGAAGAAGAAGTAGTTGATGACGTGCTCGGGCTGGCCGGTGAACCGGGCGCGCAGGACAGGGTCCTGGGTGGCCACCCCCACCGGGCAGGTGTTGAGGTGGCACTTGCGCATCATGATGCAGCCGGAGGCGATCAGCGGCGCCGTGGCGAAGCCGAACTCGTCCGCGCCCAGCAGGGCCGCCACGGCCACGTCGCGCCCGGTGCGCAGGCCCCCGTCGGCCTGGACGGCGATGCGCGAGCGCAGGCCGTTCAGCAGGAGGGTCTGCTGGGTCTCGGCCAGGCCGATCTCCCAGGGCGAACCCGCGTGGGTCAGGGAGGTCAGGGGCGAGGCCCCCGTTCCGCCCTCGTAGCCCGAAATGGTGACATGATCGGCGCGCGCCTTGGCGACGCCGGCCGCGACCGTTCCAACCCCGACCTCAGACACCAGCTTCACGGAGATGCGGGCGACGGGGTTGACGTTCTTC
>JBJOJL010000134.1:0-4665 GCA_046046615.1 Pseudomonadota bacterium | reverse complement strand
CTCGGTCTTCGTCGAGACCCGGATCCCGGTGACCGACGACATCGAGGCCACCCTGGCGGCGCGGTACGAGAACTACGAAGGCCTGGGCTCCACCACCAACCCGAAGGTCGCCGTGCGCTGGCAGGCCCTGGACTGGCTGGCCTTCCGGGCCTCCCTGTCCGGCACCTACCGCGCCCCGCCGCCGACCATCACGACCACCAACTTCACCCGCGGCCTGACCAACGCCAACGGGACCTACAAGGCCAACGACCTCTACGGGAACCCGAACCTCGATCCGGAGACGGCCACCACCTACGACTTCGGCCTGCTGTTCAAGTTCGCGAACTTCAACGCCACGGTCGACTACTGGCAGTTCGACTTCAAGGACGGCCTGACCTCCGAGGCCACGGCTGACCTGATCAGCCTGATGTTCCCGGCCAACTCGCAGACCGGCAACTGCGGCAACGCCGCCTACGCCGCCCTCCAGGCCCGGTTCGCCTTCGACCAGGGCGTCTGCGGCCGCAGCAACATCCTCTCCTACCGGACCCAGTACATCAACGGCGGCCCGGTCAAGACCAAGGGGATCGACTTCCAGGCCAACCTCACCGTCGGCGAGGTGCTGGGCGGGTACCTGTCCGCGGGGGTCGAGGGCACCTACCTCCTCGACTACGACGAGACGCCCTACTCGGTGGAGGGCATCCCGGTCGCCAACGGCGTGATCAAGCGCGCTGGCACCTACCGGGCCTCGATCTTCACCGGCTACAACCGCATCCGCGGCAATGGCTACCTGAACTGGTCCTACGACAACCACAACATCCGGTGGCAGACCCGGTATGTCTCCTCGACCGTCCAGATCGAGGCCTCGCCGATCGCCATCGCGAACAACGTCAAGGGGCCGGTCAAGATCGACGAGTACTGGCAGAGCGACATCACCTACAAGATCGAGCTGCCCTGGGAGACCACGGCGACCGTCTCGGTGATGAACGTCTTCGACGCCGAGCCGTCCTTCGCCATCGGCACCCAGTACAACTACGATCCGGGCAGCGGAAACCCGCTTGGCCGTGTGGTTTCCCTGGGCCTGAAGAAGCGGTTCTGATCCGCCGACAGGTCCCGGACACAGGAAAGGGCGCTCCCGCGGGAGCGCCCTTTTTTGTGGTCCCTGGCCGGTTCAGGCGCGAGGGGTCAGGGCCTGGCCTTGCGGGGCAGGGCCGCGACCTCCTCCGGCGTCAGGCGGGTGATGGCCTTGACGGGGCAGCGGTCGACGCCGATCGGACCCCGGACCAGGACGGTGGCGTCCACTGGATCGCAGATGGAGGAGGAGCCGCGGCTGTCGATGGCGATGCGGTTTTCCCAGTCGAGATCCGGGCAGCGGCCCATCATGTCGAGGCGGAAGACCTCCTTGTTGCGGACCCTCAGGTAGAGGGTCTTGTCGTCCGGCGCCGCGAACCCGCGGATGTCCCGGTTGAAGAAGCAGGCCCGCGCCGGCTTGGCGGCGTCGGACTTGGCGGCTTCGGACTTGGGCGCTTCGGACCGGGGCGCTTCAGGCGGGGTGGGGGCGGTCTGGCCCTGGGCGAAGGCCGCTCCGGCCATCCCGATGGAGAAGGCCGCCGCCAGGATGAGCTTGGGGTTCATGCATGGGCTCCGTCGATTCCTGTCGCCTCTTATCACTCCCTCTGGGGCGGGATAATGGCGCCCTGCAGAACCGCCCGGTTACCCCAGGTTCTCGCGTCCCGGCGCCAGGAGCGCGGACAGGTCCGCCGGCAAGGGGGAGGCCGCGCCTGCAGTCATTGCGGCGACATGCTCCCCCAGGAGGGGGCTCCAGGTCAGGCCCCGTGATCCCAGGCCGCCAAGGACGAAGAGCCCCGGGGCGCCGGGCACGGCGCCCGCCAGGGGCAGGTGGTCCCGGGTGGTCGCCCTCACCCGGGCCCGACCGCCGAGCGGGCGGCCCTGCAGCGCTGCGGCGAGGACCGGCCGCGCCTGGGCCAGGGTCTCCAGGTTGGCCTGGTGGTCGGCTTCGGTGACCTCGGTCCCGGTCTCGCCCCGCCGGAAGGTGGCGCCGAAGAGGAAGCCCCGGGCTGTGGGCGCCAGGTAACCGCCCCAGCCCGCCCCCCGGGTCGGCGGCCCCGCCCTGTCGTCCACCCAGCTCGCCTGTCCCCGGACCGGCAGGATGGGCGCCCCGGCCCAAAGGCCCTGGAGGTCGGCGCCTGTCGCCAGCACCACGGACCCGAAGACCCGGGCCTCGACGTCCGTCGCCTCCAGGCGCCAGCCTTCCGCGACCTGCGAGAGGGATTCCACCCGCCCGGCGAGCGGGCGGTCGCACCAGGCCGCCAGCACCTGGCGGGGGTCCAGGCTCAGGGCGCCCGGCTGGTCGAGCCCGGTCCGGTCGGTGGATTCACCCAGCCGGGCGGACGCCTCGAGGGAATCCAGGACCTCCAGCGCCCCCGCCGGGAAAAGGTCCGAGGCGGCGATCCTGGCGAACCGTCCGGCGTCCCGCGGACTGGCCGACAGTTGCACGATCCCTTGCGAGAGAACCGCCCCGGGCAGGCCCGAGTAAACATCCAGCGCCCGGAGGTAGGCCTGGGCGGCCAGCCGGGCGACGGGCCCCAGGCCGGCGTCCAGGCGCGGCGTGACGAGCCCCGCTGGGTTTCCCGAAGCGCCGGCCCCCGGCGAGACGGCCTCGTACTGGACCGCTTCCACGCCGAGGGCGGCCAGGGCGCGCCGGACCGAGGCGCCAGCGATCCCGGCGCCGATCACCGCCACGGGGCCAGCGGGGGCGGGATCGGCGCCCGTTCCGGGCAGCCGGGCCTCCAGCCGCTCGCGCTTGCGGCCATGGCCGGGCGCGCGACGGACCTCGAAGCCCGCCGCCTCCAGCCCGCGCCGGACGGCGCCCGCCACGGTGAAGGTCCCCGCCCTCGCCCCCGGCGCCGACCGCCCCGCCACCGCCTTCAGGACCTCCTCGCGCCACATGGCGGGGTTGAGGGCGGGGGCGAAACCGTCGAGGAACCAGGCGTCCGCGCGGCCCCCCCAGGCGGCCAGGGCCTCGCCCGCCTCCATGAGGGCCAGGTCCAGGACGGCGCCGAACTCGGGCAGGTCGATCCGGTGGAAGCCCCGCCGCGCCTCGGGCCATCGGTCGAGGAGGATTCCTGAGAGGGGGGCAAGGTCGGGCCAGGCGGCCAGGGCCCGGGCTGCGTCCGCCCGGGGCATGAGGTGGGCCTCGACGCTGAAGACGTGCAGCTTTCCGCCCGGCGGACCCTCGCGTCTCCAGAGGTCGAGGAGGGCCAGGATGTTGAGCCCGGTCCCGAAGCCGAGCTCGCCGACGGTGAACCGCCGGCGGCCCGCCCAGGCCCCAGGAAGGCCGCAGCCCTCCAGGAACACGGTCCGGGCCTCCGAAAGCCCGTCGTCGGCGCCGAAATAGGCGTCGCCGTAGAGCACGGAGCGCGGGCGTCCGTCCTCGGTCCAGGCGATCGGCGACGGGTCCGTGGTCATGGGGCGACCTAGTCCCGGCGCGCCTGTCCCTGCAAGGGCATCCTTGAGGGTGCGCGTCCGGCGCCGAGCGGCTACAACCGCGGCAAGGGGAGGCCGTCATCCATGTCCAGCACCGTTCCGGGTTACGCATTCCGCCGCCTGCGCTTCGACCTGCCCTCGGTCGGCGGCTATGGGACGGCCATCGAGATGGGCCCCCAGGACCGGCCCGTGGACATCGTCTTCTCCCACGCCAACGGCTTCAACGCCCTGACCTACCGCTCGATCCTGGGGCCCCTGTCCGACCGGCTGAGGATCGTCGCCGTCGACCAGCGCGGGCATGGCCTGTCCGGCCTTCCGCCCCGGCTCGAGGACCCGGCCCGCAACTGGTACGACCTGGTCCCGGACCTGAAGGCCGTCCTGGAGGTTCTCGACATCCGCGACGCCGTCCTGGGCGGACATTCCATGGGCGGCACGATCAGCCTGATGGCGGCCGCCGAGAGCCCCGGCCGCGTGCGCGGGATCGCCCTGTTCGATCCGGTCATCATGCCGCCCGGTTTCGCCGCCGAGAACCAGAACCGCCCCCTGACGGGCGACAATCCCCTCCTGCAGGGCGCCCTACGCCGACGGCCGGTCTTCCCCAGCCGTGAGGCCGTGATCGCCTCTTACAGCGGCAAGGGCGCCTTCCGCGCCTGGACCCCGGAAATGCTGGCCGACTACGTCGAAGACGGCTTCCACGACACCCCGTCGGGGGAGGTCGAGCTCAACTGCAAGCCCGCCTGGGAAGCCTCCAACTTCGCCAGCCATGGCCATGACCCCTGGCCGTCCTTCCAGGCCGCGGCGGTCCCGATCCGGATCCTCAAAGCCGAGACCGGCTCCACCTGCCGTTCGGATGGCCATGAAGCGGCCCTGACCGCCGACGGGCGGATCCGGCTGGAGGTCGTCCCCGGCACGACCCACTTCCTGCCCATGGAGCGGCCGGACCTCGTCCGCCAGACCCTGGCCGACCTGCTCTAGCCGCCCGGTCCGGGGACAGCGGAAAGGCCGTTGACCCCCTCCGGCCCGCTGCGCGGTCCACCTCCCCCTGGGGGGGAGGAATTACAGAGCCATTGCTCCCCCAAGGGGGAGCTCCGGCCGAAGGTCGGTGAGGGGGTCAGCGGCGGCTCAGCAGACCCCCGCCGGCCCGCGGCGGGGGGCCCCTCCCCCCGGGGGGCGGGGTTAGTG
>JBJOJL010000133.1:0-4738 GCA_046046615.1 Pseudomonadota bacterium | reverse complement strand
CTGGTTGGCCGTCGACAGCATCTGGTCCGCCGAGGTGATGACCTTCGAGTTCATCTCGTAGGCGCGCTGGGCGACGATCAGGGCCGTAACCTCGGCCACGGCGTCGACGTTGGAGGCTTCGGTATAGCCCTGCAGGAGGACGCCTGTTCCGTCCACGCCGGGGACGCTCAGGGTCGGGGCCCCGGAAGAACCGCTCTCGAGGTAGAGGTTGTCGCCGATGGCTTCGAGGCCGCCCTCATTCACGAAGGTCGCCAGCTCAAGGGTGCCGGCCACGGAGGGCGCCGTCTGGCCGGCCTGCATGATCTGGATCTGTCCGGACTTGGAGATCGAGACGTCGACGGCGTCCGGCGGGATCACGATCGCCGGCTGGATCTGGTAGCCGTCGGCGGTCACCAGCTGCCCCTGGTCGTTGAGGGAAAGGTTGCCGGCCCGGGTGTAGGCGAGCTCTCCGGTGGGCATCAGCACCTGGAGGTATCCGCGGCCCTGGATGGCCACATCCAGCTTGTTGCCGGTCTGGGTCATCGCCCCCTGTTCGGTGATCCGGTAGATCGAGCCCGCCTTGACGCCCGCGCCGACCTGAAGGCCGGTCGGGACGACGGTTCCCTGGTCAGACGACTGGGAGCCGGCCCTCTCGAGGGTCTGGTAGAGCAGGTCCTGGAACTCGGCGCGCTGTCGCTTGAAGCCCACCGTGTTCATGTTGGCGATGTTGTTCGAGATGACCTCGACGTTGAGCTGCTGGGCGGCCATGCCGGTGGCGGCGGTGCGGAGAGCTTGCATGGGAAATCAGCCTTTCTACTCGACGCGTCCGAGCCGTTCGACGGTGCGCCGGGACAGCTCCTGGGTGGACTCCATCATCCGGGCCAGGGACTCGTAGGCCCGGGTGACCTCGACCATGTCGGTCACCTGGAGGATGGGATTGACGTTGGACCCCTCCAGCATGCCCTGGCGGAGCAGGGACCCCGGCGCCGGCTGGGGTTGCTGGTTGGAAGTGTTGCGGAACTGGTTGTCGCCGGTCTTCTCCAGGACGGAGAGGTCTGCGAAGGCGACCACGCCCAGGCGGCCGACCTGCTCGATCCCCTGGCTCATCGAGCCGTCGCGGGCGATCTCGACAATGCCCTTCTTGGGGTCGATCACGACTTCCGCGCCGCCGGAGTCGAGGACCGGCTGGCCTGACTGGGTGACGATCCGGCCGGTGTCGTCGAGCCGGAAGTGCCCGTCGCGGGTGAAGCGTTCCCCGTTCGGCGTCTGGATCCTGAAGAAACCCGGTCCGTCGATGGCGAGGTCGAAGGTGGCGTTGGTGGTCCGCAGGGCGCCCTGGGAGAAATCCCGGGCGAGGCCCCCGTCGATCACGAACTTGATGGGGTTGGGCCCGTCGACGGTGCGGGCCGGGGCGCGGGGCTCGGTCCTGACCAGGGGCTGTTCGGCCTTGAACCCGGTGGTGTCGGCGTTGGCGATGTTGTTGGCGACAATGTCCAGCTGACGCCGAAGCGTCATCTGGCGCGAAAGTCCCACATAGAGCGCGTTGTCCATCGACTCTGCATCCGGTTAAGCGAGCCCCACGGGCCGTCATTCACCATGCAAGCCTTGGGCCAACCGAAAAACTCAATGAATACAGAGAATAAAATGGTTAATTCGGGGGGTTCGGCGAATTTTGCCGGGTCGTTTTTCCCTCGCTTCGAAAGGGTTAAAAACGGATCGTTAACTAAACCTGCCCATGGTCGTTCCCAGGATCCCCTGGAGTCGCGGCCGTGGCCAAGCCCCCCAAGAATTCCGAGTCGGAAGAGGTCGACCTCGAAGGCGCCGAGGGCGCCGAAGAGGGCGGTGGCAAGAAGAAGCCGCCGCTCAAGCTGATCATCATCGCCGCCGCGGCCGCCCTGGTCCTGATCGGCGGGGGCGCCGGCGCCTACTTCATGTTCTTCAAGAAGCCCCCGGCCGCCGAAGCCAAGGGGGAGAAGAAGGGCGAGGAAAAGGGGAAGGAAAAGGAAAAGAAGAAGGGCGGCGAAGGCGAGAAGAAGGAAGGCGAGGCTGCGGCGGGCGACAAGGCCGTGGTCCTGAGCGAGGGGCCCGACGGGGTGGTCTTCTGCACCCTGCCCAACATGGTGGCGAACATGCAGGCCGGAGACGGCCGCCCCACCTACCTGAAGCTCAAGGTCACCCTTGAGGCCCCGGACCAGGAGACGGCGGAATTGATCCAGCCGGCCATGCCCCGGCTGCAGGACATGTTCCAGACCTTCCTGCGGGAGCTCCGCCCGGAGGATCTCCAGGGCTCCCAGGGCAGTTACCAGCTGAAGGCGGAGATCCTGAGGCGGGTGAACCTGGTCATCGCCCCGGCGAAAGTGAAATCGGTTCTGATCGAGGAGATGCTCATCAGCTAGGCCCCGGCCTGCTGGGTGAAAAGCCATGGCGGACACAGACGACATTTCGACGGGCGCCGAGGACGGTTGGGGCCGGAGCGATTCCTCCGATGGAATCTCCGGCGCCGAGCGCATCCTGAACCAGGACGAGATCGACAGCCTCCTGGGCTTTGATCTCTCCGGTGACGACGCCTCCGAGCGGAACGGGATCCGCGCCATCATCAACTCGGCGCTCGTATCCTACGAGCGCCTGCCGATGCTCGAGATCGTCTTCGACCGCCTGGTGCGGTACATGACGACCTCGCTGCGCAACTTCACCTCGGACAATGTCGAGGTCAGCCTCGACAGCATCTCGTCCATCCGGTTCGGCGACTATCTCAACTCCATCCCTCTTCCGGCCATCCTGACGGTCTTCAAGGCCGAGCAGCTCGAGAACTACGGCCTCCTGACCGTGGACTCGAACCTGATCTACTCGATCGTCGACGTGCTGCTGGGTGGCCGCCGGGGCACCGCCGCCATGCGGATCGAGGGGCGTCCCTACACCACCATCGAGCGCGTCCTGGTCCAGCGGATGGTCGAGGTCGTGCTCGCCGACGCCAAGCTCGCCTTCGAGCCCCTGACCCCGGTCACCTTCACCCTGGACCGCCTTGAGACCAATCCGCGCTTCGCCGCCATCGCCCGCCCGGCGAACGCGGCCATCCTGGTCAAGCTGCGGATCGACATGGAGGATCGCGGCGGCCGGATCGAGCTGCTGCTGCCCTACGCCACCCTCGAACCCATCCGGAAGATGCTGCTCCAGCAGTTCATGGGTGAGAAGTTCGGCCGGGACAACATCTGGGAAGGCCACCTGGCGACAGAGCTCTGGACGACCCAGATGGACATCCGGGCGGTGCTCGACGAGCAGCAACTGCCCCTCCAGACCGTCCTCAACCTCAAGGTGGGCGACACCCTCATGCTCAACGCCACCCCGGACAAGCCGGTGGAGCTGCGGGCCGGGGCGGTCCACCTGACCACCGCCCGCATGGGGCGCAGGAATCACCAGATCGCCGTCCGGGTGGAGGCGCCGCTGACCCGGACCGCCCGCCGGGCCGTGCAGGAGATGACCAGCTCATGATTTCCATCCTCCTCAACCTGCTGCTTGCGGGGCTGCTCTGCGGGGCGCTCTGGATGGGCTGGCGACTGAACCAGAGGCTCAAGGTCCTGCGCGAGGGGCAGATGGGCTTCGCCAAGGCCGTGGCCGACCTCGACGCAGCGGCGGCCCGCGCCGAGCGCGGCCTCGCAGACCTCAAGGCCGCCAGCGACGAGATGGCCGAGGTCCTGGTCAGCCGGATCGAGCGGGCGCGGATCCTGGCCTCCAAGCTGGACCAGCAGTTCGAGGCGGGCGCCCGGGCGGGCCTGGCCGTGGATCCGCGCGATCCCCACGCCTCCGAAGCCGACATCGAGCGCCTTAGCCGCAATCTCGGGTCGCTGCTGGCCCAGAGCCGTGAGGCCCGCGCCCGCGGCCGGGAAGCGGTCGAGCCGTCCCGCCGCACGGCGTCCGAGCCCATCGCCCGCAGGCCGGTCGCCGGCATGCGCCGCCGCCCGGAGTTCGAGGACGAACTCTTCCTGGGGGCTCCCGCGCCGGCCCGGACCAACCTTGGAGGCGTCGGACGATGAGCGGTCTTCCCCGGATACTTCCGCTGGTGGGCGTGGCCGCCGGCGGCGTCCTCGCCCTCAACGCCCTCTCGGGGGTCAATGGCGCCCAGGACCTGTTCACGGGCGCCCGGGCCTTCGCCCAGGGCGTTGCGGGCCAGGCTGCCGGTGCGCCCGCCGCCAAGCCGGGCGAGGCCAAACCGGCGGACGGCAAGGCCGCCGACGCCAAGGCGGGGGAGGGCGGCCAGCCCCCGGCGCCCGCCAAGCCCCTGGTCTGCGCCCCGACGGCCGCCGAACTCGCCAAGGAGGCCGGCCTTTCGCCCGCCGAGCTCCAGATCCTCCAGAGCCTCGGTCAGAGGCGCGGACAGCTGGACCAGCGCGAAGCCGACTTCAACACCCAGCTGGCTTTGCTGGCCGCGGCCGAAGCCAAGCTCGACGCCAAGGTGAAGGCCCTGAACGGCATCAAGTCCGACATCCAGGGGCTCCTGAAGGTTGGCGACGAGCAGGAGGCGGCCGAGGTCGCCCGGATGGTCAAGGTCTTCGAGTCCATGAAGCCCAAGGACGCGGCCCCGCGGATGATGCTGCTGTCCGATTCCGTGCGCCTGCCGATCGCGGCCAAGATGAAGGAAAAGTCCCTTGGCCTCATCCTCGCCCAGATGCCGCCGGCGGAGGCCAAGAAGCTGACGGAATCC
The DNA here is from genome assembly GCA_046046615.1 of Pseudomonadota bacterium. GTDB lineage: Bacteria > Pseudomonadota > Alphaproteobacteria > Caulobacterales > Caulobacteraceae > Phenylobacterium. Next base: position 60 of record JBJOJL010000133.1, on the reverse strand, counting down.
CTCGCCAACCGCTTTGCGCCGGTCCGCACGGCGGCCGCCGCCTCCGGCGCCGCGGCGCCG
>JBJOJL010000132.1:0-4954 GCA_046046615.1 Pseudomonadota bacterium | reverse complement strand
GTGTTGGTTGCGACTCCGTTGACCCCCTCCGGCCCGGGGCCTTGCCCCGGTCCACCTCCCCCTGGGGGGAGGAATTGGAGTGCGCGAAATTGCTCCCCCAAGGGGGAGCTCCGCGCGAAGCGTGGTGAGGGGGTCTGCTGAGGGGCCGTTGACCCCCTCCGGCCCGCTGCGCGGTCCACCTCCCCCTGGGGGGAGGAATTTAAGGGCTCATGAAGAAGGGCGGGACCCGTGGGGATCCCTCCCTTTCCGTGGTTCAGCGACCCCTGGATCAGAAGGTCTTGCGCAGGCTGATCCCGTAGGTGCGGGGCTGGTTCACCGCGTAGCCGAGGCGGGCGCGGCCGCCGCGTTCGCGGTCGAACGAGAGCTTGGCGTTCTCGTTGGTCAGGTTGTTGACGTAGGCCGTGATGGTCAGGCCGTCCTCCCGCTCCACGCCGGCGCTGATGTTGGCCAGTTCGTAGGACGGCAGGTTGAGGTCCACGGTCGTGGCGGCCGAGGCCGGGGCGCCCAGGTAAGGCAGGCCGTGCACGAAGGTGCGCGGGTTGTTCTCCTGGTCGGCGGGCTGGGTGTAGCGGCTGCCGACGTGCTGGACCGAACCGTTCACGAAGCCGGTCAGGCTGTCGGTGACGGGGAACTCGTAGCCCCCCGAGACGGTGATCTGGAACTTGGGCACGCTGGGCAGGCGGTTGCCGTCGCGGATGCCCGTGGCGGCGGTCAGGGCGCCCGGCAGGGTCGTGTCGAACTTGGAGTCCATCACGCTGCCGGAGATGTCGAAGGTCAGCCCCTGTGCGGGGTTCAGGCCCAACTCGAATTCCACGCCCGAGGCGTGCGCCTTATCGACGTTGAAGACGATCCGCGAAGAGCAGCTGCCAGCGTCCAGGGTGACCTGGAGGTTGCTGATCTTGTTGTAGAAGCCGGCGACATTGAAGGTCGTGCCGCCGCGCCGGGCCTTCATGCCCAGCTCGTAGTTCCACAGGGACTCATCCTTGTAGGACTGGAAGCCGCCGAAGAGCGCCCGGTCCTCAGCCGTGCAGAGCCCGGCGTTCAGGGGGTCGTTCACGCCGCCCAGTCGGAAGCCCTTGGAGGCCCCGGCGTTGAGGGTGATGTTCTCGGTGGCGGCGTAGCTGAGGATGACCCGCGGCGAGACGCCGTCCGACTTGGTCTTGTCGGTCTGGTTGTCGCCGTTGGAGAAGAGGCCGCCGGACTTGAAGGTGCGCTCTTCCTCGAAGTTGTAGTAGCGCGCGCCCGCCGTGGCCCGCAGGCGATCGGTCAGCTGGTAGTTGGCCTCGCCGAACACCGCATACTGCTTGATGCTGTACGGCAGGTGGGCGTTGTAGGGCGAGTTGAGCGGGAAGCCGTTGGCCACCGCCGCCGAGGTGCCGGCGCCGAACCGCGCGTCAGTGAAGGCGTCGTAGCCCGGGGTGGGCAGGCGCTGGTCGTAGGTGCGCTCGATGTCGGTATAGAAGGCGCCGACAACCCACTGGAGCGGCCCCTCCCCGCTCGAGGCGAGGCGGACTTCCTGGCTGAAGGTGTCCAGCTTGGTGGTGTCCCGCAGGTTGGACGCCAGGTCGACGCCGGCGGCCGGGAAGCCCAGGTCGATCGAGACCGAGCCCGAGAGGGCGCTGGCGTCACGGCTGACCAGGATGTCGCGGCGCAGGTAGGAGGTGACCGAGGTCAGGTCGATGCTGTCCGTCAGGGCCGCCTCGATCTTGAGGTCGGCCAGCACCATCTCGTCGGTGAACTTCTCGCGCAGCTTCAGGTACTGCTGGTTTTCCTTGAAGGTCGTGCCCGGGACCGTCGTGGTTTGCGGGTTGGCGTAGAGGTTCCAGATCTCGGAGCGGTTGAAGCCGTTGCTCTCGATCTTCTGGTAGATCACCCGCGGCGTGATGCGCAGGTTGTCGGTGGGCTCGATCAGGACCGAGATCCGGCCGCCGTACCGTTCGCCGTCGTTGATGTCCTTGCCAGCGGCCGGACCGATCGCATCGATGAAGCCCGCGTAGGAGGTCCAGTAGCCGACCGCGCGCAGGGCGGCCTTGTCGCCGAGGGGCGCATTGATCGCGCCCTTCACGTCGCCGCCCGCGCCGCCGCCATCAATCTGGTTGAGGCCGGCCTCGATCGCGCCGCCGTACTCGCCCAGCTTGGGCTGGTTGGTGATGTAGCGGATGGTGCCGCCCACCGATCCCGAGCCGAAGAGGGTGCCCTGGGGACCGCGCAGGGTCTCGACCCGGTTGAGGTCGAACAGGTCGACATCCGGGGTGAAGAGCGACAGCGAGATCGCCGATTCATCGAGGTAGACGCCCACCTGCTCCTTCACGCCGGGCTGGTCGCGCACGACCTGGCCGGCGGAGACGCCGCGCACCGAGACCTGGCTCTGGCCGGGGCCGAGGTTCTGCACCGCAAGGCCGGCGACGTTCCGCGACAGGTCTTCCAGGTTCATGGACCCGGAGCGCTGGATGTCCTCGGCGGTCTGCGCGTTGATCGAGAAGGGCACCTTCTGCAGGCTCTCTTCCCGCTTGGTCGCGGTGACCACGATTTCCTCGACCTCGGTCGCGGAGGTCGGCTGGGCCAGGGCCGGACCGGCCACGGCCAGGACGCAGGCGCCCGCAAGAAGGATGTTCCGGTCAGTCCGTCGACGGCGGGTGGGGGTGTGCATGTAGGGCCTTTCCCTTTCGGCAAGCCGGACGCGGGTCGCGCATCGGCGGGTACATGACCTGAATCCGGCGTCGCCGATCTTCGCAAGCTCGGGTTCGCCACATGCACGGAAATCGAGCAGGACCTGTCACGGGAATGTCACACTGGAGACCGCGCCCTGGAACGTCGCCGCGAGCGTCTCCTGCGGACGCAAGCCCCGCAGCCCTACCCGAACGCCTCGCGATAGAAGGCCCACTGCCGGTCGCCGAGGGCGGTCAGGACCTGGAAGGGGTCGTGGCCGACGCCGGGCAGGACGATCCAGTCGTGGGGGATGCGGAGGTCCTTGAGGTAGGCGTGGAAGTCGCGGTTGTTGGCCAGGGTCTCGTCGCGCTCGCCGATGACCAGGCGCAGTCGGGAGCCTCGGGCGAGGCGGGCGGCGTTCTCCCGGGCGTAGCGGCGGGGGCTGACGGCCTGGAAGCCCGCCTGGGAGCCGCCGTAGACCCTGCCCAGGATGTCCTCGGCCTGGACCTGGCTGGCGCGCGGGGTCGAGGTCAGGGTTTCCTGCATCGGCCCGGCGCCCATCATGGAGACGGTGCGGAAGAGCTCCGGATAGCGGAAGCCGAACCGGGCCGCGCCGTAGCCGCCCATGCTGAACCCGTCGAGGAGCCGGCCCTCGCGCGTCGCCTGGGTGCGCCAGTTGGCGTCGATGTGGGGCCTCAGCTCGTGGACGATGATGGTCTCCAGCGGCGCCTGGCCGTTCGACCAGTCCACGTACATGCCCATGCGCAGGCCGTTGACGAAGACGACCAGGAAGGGCGGAACCTGGCCGGACTGGATGGCCTGGTCAAAGTACGCGGCGAGGCGGGGCACGCCGGGAATCCCGCCGCCTGAGCCGTGCAGCCAGTAGACCACGGGGAACCGTCGGGCCGGGTCCGCGGCGTAGGCGGGCGGGACATAGATGTGGAAACTGACCGGCCGGCCGAGGGCCGGGCTGTCGAAGGTCCGGAAGGAGAGGCCCGCCCCCTCGGCGGCGTCGGTCACCCACTGGAGGGCGGGGGCGGACCCGGGGCGACCGGGCCCGGGCAAGAGCCGTGACTGGGGCCGTGACTGCGGCCGGGGCCGGGCGAGGACGGCGGGTGCGGCGGCGAGGCCTGACAGGCCGGCGCCCAGGGCGAGCAGGTGTTGCCTTCGGTTCATCGGCAGGGTCCTCCAGGACGACGCCCCAGAGATTGAACCCGGTGGCGCCGGGATTCCGTCGCGGGATCCGGCAGGGGCCCGCACCCCCGGCTTGACTTCCCCCGGGGCGGCCCCCTCCTCTGCTCGCTCAAGCCAGACGCCGGGAGGAACCGCATGCTGCTCGTGGACATCAAGGACCAGGTCGCCCTGGTCACCCTGAACCGGCCGGACGCCATGAACGCCCTGAGCCGCGCCCTGAGGGCCGAGCTGCACGAGACGCTGAAGCGCCTGGACGCCGACCCGGCGGTGAAGGTGATCGTCCTGACGGGGGCCGGTGAGCGGGCCTTCACGGCCGGGCTGGACCTGAAGGAGCTGGGCAGCGACCCGAACGGCCTGCGCGCCGCCAACGCCACCGAGCCCTCCGAGAACCCGGCCTGGGCGGTGATCGCCTGCCGCAAGCCGGTGATCGGCGCCATCAATGGGGTGGCCATCACCGGCGGCTTCGAGGTGGCCCTGGCCTGCGACGTCCTGATCGCCTCCACCAACGCCCGCTTCGCCGACACCCACGCCCGGGTGGGCATCACCCCCGGCTGGGGCCTGTCGCAGAAGCTCTCGCGCCTGATCGGACCCTATCGCGCCAAGGAGTTGAGCCTGTCCGGCAACTTCCTGGACGCGCGCACGGCGGAGGCCTGGGGGATGGTCAACCGGGTGGTGGCGCCGGAGGAGCTGGTGCCCGCGGCGCTGAAGCTGGCGGCGGACATGGCGACCATCGATGAGGACATGCTCATCACCTACAAGGCGATGATCGACGACGGCTACGAGACCACCCTGCGCCAGGGCCTGGAGCTCGAGCAGGCGCGCTCGACCGCCCACAACCGCCACGTGACCCCCGAAGCGGTCGAGGCCCGCCGCGCCGGCATCCAGGCGCGGGGACGGACGCAGTAGGCAGGAAGGGGCCGACTGAGAGGCCGTTGACCCCCTCCGGCGCGCTGCGCGCGCCACCTCCCCCTGGGGGGAGGAATTAGGGAGAGCAAATTGCTCCCCGAGGGGGAGCTGTCAGCGAAGCTGGCTGAGGGGGTCTACGGCGGCTCAGCTGACCCCCGCCGGCGCGCGGGGCGCGCCCCCACCCCCTGGGGGGGGGCATTAAATA
>JBJOJL010000131.1:0-4965 GCA_046046615.1 Pseudomonadota bacterium | reverse complement strand
CGGAGCTCCCCCTGGGGGGAGCAATTTCGCGCACTCCACGTCCTCCCCCCAGGGGGAGGGGGACCGGGGCAAGGCCCCGGGCCGGAGGGGGTCAACGGAGTCGCAACCAACACCTCTCGCCAGCCCCGCCGGCATCAGCCCGCCTACACGAGTGATCGGCTCCTGCGTCGGCCCTCCCACCCCCACCCCCCCGACAAGTTGGGCTCCTCACCATCGCCTTGCAGCTTGACGTAACTACGGGTATCCCGTAGTCGATGATGGAGTTCGAATGGGACGGGGCGAAGGCCGACGACAATCTCCGCAAACACGGGGTGAGCTTCGAGTTTGCGGCGACGGCGTTTCGGGACCCGTTCGGGATTGAATGGATCGACGACCGGGAAGCGTACGGTGAAGTCCGCACGATCCTCCTGGGAATGGCGGACGGAACCGTCCTGGTCGTTGTTTACACGGAACGCGAGAGCCGCATCCGCCTGATCTCGGCGCGCAGGGCGACAAGGTATGAGCAAGACCGATACTATCGTGAAAATGGCCGCTGACGGCGCGCTCACCCGCGTTCGCGGCGGCCGCAGGTCCATCGTGAAGCCTGCGAGCCCGAAGGCGATGACAGAGGCCGAAGCGCTCGCCGCCGCAAGGGCCGATCCGGACAATCCCCCTCTGACCGCCCAGTCGCTCGCCAGCCTGAAGCCCGTGGCGCGAGTACGCACCCTGCGCCGCGCACTCTCCCTGACGCAGGAAGAATTCGCCTCGCGCTATCACATCCCCCTCGGCACCCTGAGGGACTGGGAGCAGGGGCGCTCACAACCTGACCAGCCCGCGCGGGCCTACCTCGCGGTGATTGCGCGCGATCCGGAGCATGTGCGGAGGGCGCTGGAGGGGGAGGCGGTGTAGGTGGGAGTGCTGAGACAGATCCTGTATTCTTCTCTCTATCCCTTGTTAGCGCAACATTTCTACCTACTGGACGGAATAGAGCTTAGCTGTCACCATGTTGCCTAAGTGATTTAATGATCATTCGCGTTGGTTGCCTAGCGCAGCTAGCGATATCAATTAGGCTTCAATGGAAGTTTTAGCGATGTCGGAAAAGAGGAAGTTTGTTGCGTTGGCGTCGCTACTGGTCGCGACCAGTCTCTCGGCTCCTATGCCTGCCAATGCATTTTTCCTGTTTGTTGTTCCCGTCCCCAACGTGGCTAAGCCGCCAGAGCTACAAAAACTCATCGATGCCTTGGGGAAATCCAAGGAGACTCGTGCTGTCGCGTATGTCTCAGAGAATAAGACCTTTGCGAGCAAGCAATGGACATGGGCATATTCCTCTGGCTCCATGAGCCAGGAGGAGGCGGATCGCCAAGCTCTTGATCAATGCAATCGGTCACTGCAGATCCTCAAGGAGAAGACTGCAGGAGGTCAGGCGTTGTACGATTTCGGTACCAACACCTGTAAGCTTCATAAATTCGCTGAAACTTCTACTCCGCCGCAGACGGACAAACCGGCCACCACCAGCGCGAAGAGCCGGAATGAGCCATCTTGGAAGGCGCGTGTTTCGTCGGCCATTCTGGAGGGCCGATGCGAGGAGGCCAAGGCTATAGCCTTGGCTGCAAATGACTTAGATGTTGCAGAGCAGGCGGTTCGGCTGTGTGTCCCGAAGCCGCAATAAGCGATTTGTCGTCCCTCCGTGCAGCATAGGAGCCACCGGAAGGGGCGGGATAAATAGAAGGCTCCAGCTTTTCTCTCTCGGGCTCGATGGGAAAGCCGTCGGCCCTCCCACCCCGCCCCCCAAACAAGTTGGGTTCCCCCCGCGAATGGGCTAAGCCTCCGCCGCAATTTCCGCAGCCATCCGGGGCCTTCGCCATGACCGAGATCGTCGACATCCTCGCCCGCCAGATCCTCGACAGCCGGGGCAACCCGACGGTGGAGGTGGACGTGATCCTGGAGGACGGGTCCCTCGGCCGGGCGGCGGTGCCGTCGGGCGCCTCCACCGGCGCGCATGAGGCCGTCGAGAAGCGGGATGGCGACAAGTCGCGCTACGGCGGCAAGGGCGTGCTGGCGGCGGTGGACGCGGTCAATGGCGAGATCTTCGACGCCCTGGCGGGCTTCGACGCCGCCGACCAGCGCCGGCTGGACATGCGGATGATCGAGCTGGACGGCACGGCCAACAAGTCGCGCCTGGGCGCGAACGCCATCCTGGGCGTCAGCCTGGCGGCGGCCCGGGCCTCGGCGACCTCGGCGGGCCAGCCCCTCTACAAGTATGTGGGCGGGGTCGGCGCCCGCGTCCTGCCGGTGCCGATGATGAACATCATCAATGGCGGCGCCCACGCCGACAACCCGATCGACATCCAGGAATTCATGATCCTGCCCACGGGCGTCGACAGCTTCGCCGAGGCCCTGCGCATGGGCGCCGAGATCTTCGCGGCCCTGAAGTCGGGCCTGAAGGCCGCCGGCCACAACACCAATGTGGGCGACGAGGGCGGCTTCGCCCCCAACATCGCCTCCGCCGAAGAGGCCCTGGCCTTCATCGTCCGCTCGGGCGAGGCGGCTGGCTATGCGGCGGGCAAGGACTTCCACCTGGGCCTGGACGTGGCCTCCACCGAGTTCTTCCAGGACGGCGCCTACCACCTGCACGGCGAGGGCAAGCGCTTCGATCCGGCGGGCATGGTCGGCTATCTCGAGGACCTGGTGGCCAAGTTCCCCATCGTCTCCATCGAGGACGGCTGCGCCGAGGATGACTTCGACGGCTGGAAGCTCCTGACCGACCGGCTGGGCGGCAAGGTCCAGCTGGTGGGCGACGACCTTTTCGTCACCAACCCCGCCCGCCTGGCCGACGGCATCCGCCGCGGTCTGGCCAACTCCATCCTGGTCAAGGTCAACCAGATCGGCACCCTGTCCGAGACCCTCGACGCCGTCGATATGGCCCACCGGGCCGGCTACACCTCGGTGATGAGCCACCGCTCGGGCGAGACCGAGGACGCCACCATCGCCGACCTGGCCGTGGCGGTGAACTCCGGCCAGATCAAGACCGGCTCCCTGGCCCGCTCGGACCGGACCGCCAAGTACAACCAGCTCCTCCGCATCGAGCAGGAGCTTGGCGACCAGGCCATCTACCCCGGCCGCGCCGCCCTGAAGGCGCTGCGGTAGGGAGTGCGGAAGGGGTCAACTAAGCCGCCGTTGACCCCCTCAGCCGGCTTCGCCGTCAGCTCCCCCTTGGGGGAGCAATGGGCGTTCTAATTCCTCCCCCCAGGGGGAGGTGGCGCGCCCGGCGCGCCGGAGGGGGTCAAGGGCGGTCCCGACCTTCGCCCCCGGAAACGCAAAGTTAATCCGGCGCGGGCACTCAGGGGCCGTGGATCAACCTTCGAGTCGCGGGACCCGGTGTTACAGACCCTGCGCACCTACTGGACGACGGCGCTCCTGTGCCTGCTCATCCTCTATTTCGGCATCCACGCCCTGACCGGCGAGCGGGGCATCCTGTCCACGGGCGAGCGGGACAAGACCCTGGTCGACCGGCAGGCCGAGCTGGCCGCCCTGACCCGCAAGCGCACGGAGCTCGAAACCCGGGCGCAACTGCTCAGGGATGAGTCGATTTCGGCCGATCTTCTCGATGAGAGGGCCCGGGCCCTGCTGGGATTCGCCGACCCGAGGGACTATGTGATCCGCGTCGGGCCCTGAAGGGGGCCCTTCGTCCGGCGTGTCCGGACGGTGCAGGGGAGTTTCGAATGGCGCGTCCAGCCACCGAACGGAAGACGCGGAAGCCGCCCGCCCGGGCTTTGCCCGCCAAGGGGGCGCAGCCCGGCGCGACCCGCGAGGAGCTTCTCGCCTGGTACCGTGAAATGCTCCTGATCCGCCGCTTCGAGGAGCGGGCCGGCCAGCTCTACGGCATGGGCCTGATCGGCGGCTTCTGCCACCTCTACATCGGCCAGGAGGCCATCGCCGTCGGCATCCAGGCCGTGCGCAAGCCCGGGGACCAGGTCATCACCGGCTATCGCGACCACGGCCACATGCTGGTCTGCGGCATGGACCCGCGCGAGGTCATGGCCGAGCTGACCGGCCGGGCGGGGGGCTCTTCCCGCGGCAAGGGCGGCTCCATGCACATGTTCTCGACCGAGGCCGATTTCTACGGCGGGCACGGCATTGTCGGCGCCCAGGTCAGCCTGGGCACGGGCCTGGCCCTGGCCAACAGCTATCGCGGCAACGGCAATGTGGCCTTCGCCTTCTTCGGCGACGGGGCGGCCAACCAGGGCCAGGTCTATGAGAGCTTCAACATGGCCGAGCTCTGGAGCCTGCCGGTCGTCTACGTGATCGAGAACAACCAGTACGCCATGGGGACCTCCATCGAGCGGTCATCTTCCGAGACCCATCTCTTCCGGCGCGGCGCCTCCTTCCGGATCCCGGGCGAGGAGGTGGACGGCATGGACGTGGTGGCCGTGCGCGACGCCGCCGCCCGCGCCGCCGAGCACGCCCGGTCGGGGCAGGGCCCCTACATCCTGGAGATGAAGACCTACCGCTATCGCGGCCACTCCATGAGCGACCCGGCCAAGTACCGGACCCGCGAGGAGGTGGAGGAGGTCCGCCGCAACCGCGATCCCATTGATCACGTGCAGGAAATCCTCACCGAGAAGGGCTGGGCCGACGAGGCGGCGCTGAAGGCCCTCGACGCCGACGTCCGCGCCATCGTCGCCGACGCCGCCGAGTTCGCCCGCATCTCGCCCGAGCCGGACCCAGCCGAACTCTTCACGGACATCTACGTGGAGGCGGGGCGGTGACCGATATCCTGATGCCCGCCCTCTCGCCCACCATGGAGGAGGGGACCCTCGCCAAGTGGCACGTGAAGGCCGGCGACGCCGTCCGGTCCGGCGACGTCATCGCCGAGATCGAGACCGACAAGGCGACCATGGAGGTCGAGGCGGTCGACGAGGGCGTGATCGAGGCCATCCTCTCCCGGAAGGGACCGAGGCGGTGAAGGTCAACACGCCGATCGCC
>JBJOJL010000130.1:0-5021 GCA_046046615.1 Pseudomonadota bacterium | reverse complement strand
TTCCAACCCGCCGCGCTGGCCTCGACGAAGGCGCGCACCCTGGCCGGGTCCTTGTCGATGGCGGACTGCGGGAAGAGGATCATGGCGGCGTAGGAGGGATAGCCGTTGTCCGCCAGCAGGAAGACCTTGGGCTTCAGGCCGGCGGTCTTCTCGATCGTGTAGGGCTCGCTGGTCAGGTAGCCCTGCTGTGCCACCGACTTGTCCGCCAGGAAGGGCGCGGCGTTGAAAGTGTACTTGCGGATCTGGGCGTCCTCGAAGCCGTACTTCGACTTCAGCCAGACCCAGAAGGCGGTGACCGAGGCGTCCGACAGGAGGATGGGCCGGCCCTTGAGGTCCTCGATCTTCTCGATCCCCTGGTCCGGGTGGGCGATCAGGACCTGGGGGTCCTTCTGCATCATGGCGGCGACGGCGCGCACCGGCGCGCCCTGGTTCGCCAGGTTCAGGGCGATGAAGCTGTTGGAGCCCATGCCCGCCTCCACCGCGCCGGCGGCCAGGAGCTGGGGCACGTTCACGCCGGGACCGCCCTGGATGATCTGGACCTTGAGGCCGCGCTTCTCGTACTCGCCGGTGGCCAGGGCCTGGTAGAACCCGCCCTGCTCGGCCTGGGCGCGCCAGTCGGTGGCGAAGCGGATCACGCCGGCGTCCCCGGCGGAGGGCGTAGCGTCCGTCTTCGGCGAGCAGGCCCAGGCCAGGGCTGCGGCGGCGAGGATGGCGAATGTCCTGACGATCTTCATGGCGCGGCCTCCCGGAGCGGCTCTCGGGAGGCAAACTAGGCGCCTTTCAGGCGAAGGCAACCGCTGAGGCGGCCTTCTGGGCCCGCCCTGAACGGCAAGAGGGCGACGCACCGGTCGCCCGGTCCGCCGCCCTCTTTCAGATCCGTTGGGAGATCTGAGTCCCGAGGCGGGTCGGCTGAGGTCCTGCGGGTCGCCCCGCCGGTTCCGCCGCGCCCGGGACCGCGTTCCTGGACTACTCCCGGGGTCGCCCCCGCTCGCCATCCTGGTCCGGCCCTCCCGCCCGGCCCCGTCCGGGTCGCCCCTTCCGTCACCGCGCGTCGCCTCTCGACGGCCCCACGCTCTCACCGGACCGCCGGGCCGGCAAGGGCCATGGCGGGGCCCGGAGGGGGCGGTCCCGTGGACAGGCTGTGGGCGACCTGTGGAAGGGTGGTGGAGACGGTCTGTTTCGCGAGGAAATTCAGACCCGCGACGTCCTCCACAGGAACGCGGAGATCAGGCTCCGGACGCGAGGCTGGCCTTGAGCTCCTCGAGCTCCAGCCACTCCGTCTCGGCCGTCTCCAGCCGCGCGCGGGCGGCTTCCAGTTCGGCCGTCAGGCGCTCGAAGGCCTTGGGGTCGCGGCGGTATAGTCCGGAATCCGAAAGACGCAACTCCAGGTCCTGGATCTCCGACGGCAGGCTGGCGACCAGGGCTTCCGCCGCCTCCAGCCGCCTCTGGTCCCGATAGGACAGCTTCCCCGGCCGCGGCGGCGAGGGGGGCGGGGGCGCAGCCGCCTTGCGGGCCGGGGCGGGCGCACGGGCCGGCGGGAGCAGGAAGCCCGGGTTCTGGCTCTCGAAGTCCTTCCATCCGCCGGGGGTCTCGACGATGTCGCCGCGACCGTTCAGGGCGATGGTCGAGGTGGCCAGGCGGTCGATGAAATCCCGGTCGTGGCTGACCAGCAGGAGGGTGCCGGCATACTCGTCCAGGGCCTCCTCCAGGAGGTCCAGGGTGTCCATGTCGAGGTCGTTGGTGGGCTCGTCCAGCACCAGCAGGTTGGACGGCGCGGCCAGCACCCGCGCCAGCAGGAGCCGGTTGCGCTCGCCGCCGGACAGGCTCCGCACCGGCTGGCGCAGCTGGGCGTCGGTGAACAGGAAGGACTTGGCGTAGGCGGCCACGTGCCAGGGCTTGCCATGGACCAGGATCTGGTCGCCGCCCAGGGGCGCCAGAACCTCGCGCAGGGTCATTTCGGGCTTCAGCTCGGCCCGGGTCTGGTCGAGATAGGCGACCTCCAGCCCGGTCCCCAGCTTCACGCTGCCGGAATCCGGCTCCAGCTGGCCCACCAGCATCCGCACCAGGGTCGTCTTGCCCGCGCCGTTAGGGCCCACCACGGCGACCCGGTCGCCCCTCTGGATGCGGGTGGAGAAGTCGCGGATCACGGTCCGGCCGGCCCAGGACTTGGAGATGCGGCGCACCTCGATCACCCGCTGGCCGGAGCCCTCGCTCGAAGCGGCCTCGAGGCTCATCTGGCCCCGGGCCTCGCGCAGGAGGTCGGCCCGGGCGGCGCGCAGGTCCAGCAGGGCGCGGCGCCGGCCCTCGTTCCGGGCCCGGCGGGCGGTGACGCCCCGCTGCATCCAGTGCTCTTCCTGCTCGATCCGCTTCTGCAGGCGCCGGGCGTCCTCGGCCTCGGCGGCGGTGATGCCCTCGGCCCAGGCCTCGAAGTGGGCGAAGCCGCGGTCCAGTCGTCGAACCCGTCGGCCCTCCAGCCAGAAGCAGCGGTCCGATACCCGCTCCAGGAAGGCCCGGTCGTGGCTGACCAGCAGCACCGCCGCACGGCTGGCGGCGATCTCGGCCTCCAGGGTGGCGATGGCGGGAATGTCGAGGTGGTTGGTCGGCTCGTCCAGCAACAGGACGTCGGCGTCCCGGGCGAAGGCGGCGGCCAGGGCGGCGCGCCGGACCTCACCCCCGGACAGGCCTTCCGAGGGCTTGGCGGGGTCAAGGCCGAAGGTCTGGAGGGCCGCCTCGGCCTCATGCGGCGCGGCCCCGGCGGCGACCACATGGTCCAGGACCGTCGGGCCTGAAATGGCGGGCTCCTGCGGCACCCAGGCGATGCGCAGGCCCGGGACCAGGGTCCGCTCGCCATCGTCGGCCTCGACCTCGCCGGCCAGGATCCGCAGGAGGGTGGTCTTGCCCGCCCCGTTGCGGCCGACCAGGCAGGCGCGGCAGCGGGGCTCCAGGGCCAGGTCGACCCCATCGAACAGCATGCGGGGACCGTCCGCGAGGCGGACCTGCCGGAGGGCGAGCACGGGCGGTTTCATGGCCCCCCTTAACCTCCGCCGGCCCGGGCTCCAACCCCCGGGCTGGCGCGTGTCGGACGCCGCCGCTAGACAGGGACCATGAGCCGGCCCTTCTGGGAGACCACCCCCCTCGACCGCATGAGCCCCGAGCAATGGGAAAGCCTCTGCGACGGCTGCGGCCTGTGCTGCTTGGTCCGGTTCGAGGACGCCGATTCCGGAGAGATCATCCCGACCCGGGTGCACTGCCGCCTGCTGGACGCCGGGACCTGCCGCTGCTCGGACTATGTCCATCGCAAGCGCGAGGTGCCCGACTGCATCACCCTCACGCCCGACCTGATCCCGCGCCTGGGCTGGATGCCCAGGTCCTGCGCCTACCGGCGAATTCACGAGGGCCGGGGCCTGGCGGACTGGCATCCCCTGGTCAGCGGCGACCCGGAGAGCGTCCACCGGGCGGGGGTCTCCGTGCGCGGCCAGACCATCAGCGAGGCCGAACTGGAGCACGAGGACGACATGGTGGACCACGCCGCCCCCGACCTCCTGGACGAACGCGGACTCGGGGACTGAGGCCCGGCGCGGCCCCAAGAGTGACATTTTCGCAACACTTGCCCTTGCAAGCCCGACGGCGGACCCTAACTTCCACGCGAGTTTGTTTTCCCTGCTGAGGTGACCCCCGTGGCGCGAGATCCCTACCAGGTGCTCGGCGTTCCCCGCGGCGCCGGGGCCGACGACATCCGCAAGGCCTTCCGCAAGCTCGCCAAGAAGCACCATCCTGACGCCAATCCCGGCGACAAGGCCGCAGAGGAACGCTTCAAGCAGGTCAGCGCCGCCTTCGACATCCTGGGAGACGCCGAGAAGCGCCGGAAGTTCGACGCCGGCGAGATCGACGCCGACGGGCGGGAGACCTTCCGCGGCTTTGGCGGCGGTCCGGGGCAGGGCGGTCCCTTCGGGGGCGGCGGCGCCGGCGGATTCGAGGGCGCGGACTTCAGCGACATCTTCGGCGAAATGTTCGGCCGCCGGGCGGGACGGGGCGGTCCGCGCGGCGGCGCGGGGCCTGGTCCGGGCGCCGGCTTCTCGCCCAAGGGCCCCGACGTGCGCGCCCGCCTGGAGATCGACCTCGAGGAGGCGATCCTGGGCGGCAAGAAGCGCATTTCCTTCCAGGACGGGCGGACCCTGGACGTGACGATTCCCGCGGGCGCCTCCGACGGCCAGACCCTGCGCCTGAGGGGCCATGGCGAGCCGGGCCGCGGCGGCAAGGGCGACGCCCTGATCGAACTCGCCATCAAGCCCCATCCGGTCTTCCGCCGGGAGGGGGACCAGCTGGTCATGGACCTGCCGGTGTCGGTGCCCGACGCCGTCCTCGGCGGCCGGGTCCAGGCGCCGACCCCGGACGGGCCGGTCACCCTGACCGTGCCGAAGGGCGCAAACTCCGGCCAGTCCCTCCGGCTGAAGGGCAAGGGGCTGTCCGACGCCCGCGGGGTGCGGGGCGACCTCATCGCCCGGATCCAGGTCATGCTGCCGGACGCGCCGGACTCAAAGCTCGAGGCCTTCGCAGAGCGCTGGCGCGAAGAGCGGCCCTATGTTCCCCGCCGCCGCTGAGGGCGGTTCAGCCCGCGTTCAGGCGGGCGGGTCCAGCGTGTGGGCATGAGCGCAAGACGACTTGGACTCCTGATGCTCCTCGCCGGCGCCCTGGCGGCCGCCCCGGCGCCGTCGGCCGCCCAGCAGGGCCCGCGGCGGTCCGAGCAGGACCAGGCCCGGGACGCCGTCCGCGACGGCCGGCTCGCGCCCCTGTCCCAGGTCCTCGCGGCCCTGTCCGCGCGGACGCCGGGCGAACATCTCGACACCCGGTTCATCGAGACCACGGACGGACGCCCCGTCTACCTCGTCACCTGGCGTACCCCGGACAACCGGGTGGTCATCTTCGTCGTCGACGCCCGCACGGGCCGGGTCATCGAAAAGCGGGGGGACTGACTCATGCGGCTTCTCCTGGCCGAGGATGACCCCGACCTGGCGCGCAGC
>JBJOJL010000129.1:0-5072 GCA_046046615.1 Pseudomonadota bacterium | reverse complement strand
GACCCTGGCCAAGCGCGGCGATCTCCATGCCCGTCGCCAGGCGATCAGCCAGATTCGCGACGTCGAGCAGGTCGGCAAGCTGTTCGCGACCCTCGGGCCGCGCTACGCCGAGCGTCGCGGCGGCTACACCCGGGTGCTGAAGGCGGGCTTCCGGTATGGCGACAACGCGGCCATGGCTGTGATCGAGTTCGTCGATCGCGACCCCTCCGAAAAGGGCAAAGACTCTGGTCCGGTGCAGGCCCCGGCCTTCGCCGACGCCTGATTTTCACTGCCTCTGGTTTCTGGGGCCCCGGCGCATGCGCCGGGGTCTTCTTTTTTGGCGTGAGCCCGGGCAGTCTCAGGCATGACCTCCATCCTGCTCCCCAGCGCCCTTCGGGCCGCATTCGCCCTTGCCCTGGCCCTCATGCTTCCCGCCGCCGCCCTGGCCAGGGAGCCGGTCATCCTTGTGTCCATCGACGGCTTCCGCGCCGACTACCTTGGGAAGGGATCCACCCCAGTCCTGGACAGTCTCGCCGCCAGGGGCGTCCGGGCGGAGGGGCTGCGTCCTTCCTTTCCCAGCCTGACCTTTCCCAACCACTACACCCTGGTCACCGGCCTTCGCCCGGACCACCATGGAATGGTGGACAATGTGATGCGGGATGCCCGACGCCCGGGCGTGACCTACACCATGTCCAACCGCAGCGAGACCAATGACCGCTTCTGGTGGGACGGCGCCGAGCCGGTCTGGGTGACCGCCGAGAAGGCCGGCCTGCGCACCGCCACCCTGTTCTGGCCGGGCTCGGAGTCCGACATCCAGGGCGTCCGGCCAGGGACCTGGCTGACCTATGACAAGTCCATGCCGGCGGAGGCGAGGGTCGAGCGCCTTCTGGAATGGATGGGCCGCCCCGCCGGCGAGCGGCCGGACTTCGCCACCCTCTATTTCGACGACGTCGACACCGCTGGGCACCAGAACGGCCCGGAGTCCGAGGTGACCCGCGCGGCGATCACCCGGATTGACCGGGCCATCGGGACCCTGGTCGCGGGCCTGGACCGTCTGGGCCTCAAGGCCAACCTCCTGGTGGTGGCGGACCACGGCATGAGGGCGACCTCCCCGGAGCGAGTGATTGAACTCGAAACCCTGGTTCCCCCGGGATCGTTCGAAGTCGTCACCCAAGGATCCTCAGCCGGCTTCGCGGCCTTGCCGGGACGGGAGGCCGAGATTCGAAAGGCCCTGCGCCAGGCCCACCCTCACGCCGACTGCTGGGCCAAGGCCGATATTCCGGCGCACCTGCAGTATGGAAGCCACCCGCGGGTTCCGCCCTTTGTCTGCCTGGCCAAGCCGGGCTGGCTCATCCTGACCCGGGCGGCCCTTGCCCGTCGTCCCGTCCAGGCCGGGGGCGCGCATGGCTACGATCCCCGGGATCCGGAAATGGCGGGTCTCTTCATCGCCAACGGTCCCGCCTTCCGTTCGGGTGTGGTCCTCCCGGCCTTCGACAACATCCATGTCCACCCCCTGGTGATCCGGCTGCTCCAGCTTCCCCCTCAGCGTGTGGATGGGAATGACAGGGTCACGCGCCGAGCCCTCGCGCCGGGCGCCTTGCGGCAGGCGCGCTAAGGGGCCAAGGTCAGGGGAGGGGATCCCAGAACATGAACAACTCCGTCACCGCGCCCGCGGGCCGAAAGGCCGCGTTCGGCTTTATCTTCGCTTCGGCGCTCCTGAACGCAGTCTCCTTCGGGGTGACCATCCCCGTGCTGCCGGCCCTGATCAAGGAGTTCGCAGGAGGCGACACCGCGTCCGCCGCCGAATGGAACATGGTGTTCGGGGCCGTCTGGGGCCTGATGCAGTTCTTCTTCGGGCCCATCCTCGGGGTGCTGTCGGACCGGATCGGCCGCCGTCCGGTGCTGCTGATCTCCTTCCTGGGTCTGGCCTTCGACTTTCTCTTCCTGGTTTTCGCGCCCAGCCTGATGTGGCTCTTCGTCGCGCGGATCGTGAACGGCATGACAGCGGCCAGCTTCTCAACGGCCAACGCCTACGTCGCCGACGTGACCCCTCCCGAACAGAGGGCCCGGTACTTCGGCTTCATGGGGGCGTCTTTCGGCTTCGGCTTCCTGATCGGTCCGGTCCTGGGCGGGCTCCTGGCCGGTCCCTTCATGGAGTCCCTGGTCGGGGACTTCGCCATCCGGCTGCCCTTCGCCGTGGCCGGCGCCCTGGCCCTCCTGAACTTCTTCTACGGCCTCTTCGTCCTTCCCGAGTCCCTTCCACCGGAAAAGCGCAGCGCCCGGTTTGACTGGCGTCGCGCCAATCCCCTGGGATCGCTTCAGTTCCTTCGGGAACAGGGGAGCCTGGTCGGTCTCGCCACCGTGGGGTTCCTGTTCCAGATCGCCCACAATGTCCTGCCGGCGATCTTCGTCCTCTACACGGGCTACAGGTACCACTGGGACATCCAGACCATCAGCCTGACCATGTTCCTGACCGGGGCGCTGGGCATCTTTATGCAGACCCTGGTCGTGGGACCTGTCGTCCGGCGCCTGGGGGAGCGGGGGGCCCTGCTCATCGGGTGCGCGGGCGCCGCCTTCGGCTTCCTGGCCTATGGCCTCGCCCCTACCGGCATCGCCTACCTGGCCGCCGCTCCGGTGTTTGCGCTGAGTAATCTGCTGAGCCCCGGGCTCCAGGGGCTGATGTCCCGCAGGGTCGGGCCTGAGGTCCAGGGGCGATTGCAGGGCGCCAACCAGAGCCTGTCCGGGATCGCCACCATCATCGGTCCCTTCCTCTTCGGCGGCAGCTTCGCCTACGCCCTGCGGCATCCGGCCCTGTCGGCTTGGCCCGGGGCGCCGATCCTGATCGCCTCGGCCCTGATGTTCGTCGCCCTGGGCGTCGCCTGGCGTTACGGTCGAAGCGAGGCGCCGGCCCCCGTCGCCGGTCCAGCGCCTTGATTGCGCCGGAATGCTGGGGGATCAGGAGGGACGTCTCGTGAGGAGTCCCATGCGTCTTCACCGCCTTCTTGTCCCGGCCTTTGTCCTCCTGGCGGCCTGTTCCGGACCGACCAGCCGCTCCGAAGCGCAACCGCCGCCCCTGGCCCAGCCCACCCGGGCCGCGCCCTCAGACGCCCTGAACATGAAGGCCTCGTTCGCGCCGGTCGTCAGGCGCGCCGCGCCGGCGGTCGTCAACATCTCCGCCAAGCGGGTGGTCCGCCAACAGGTCGATCCCTTCTGGCAGATGTTCGGCATGGGGGTCCCGCCCAGCCGCGTGGAAGGTTCCCTTGGGTCCGGCGTCATTGTCCGAGCGGACGGGATCATCGTCACCAACAACCACGTCATCCAGGGCGGCCAGGAGATCACGGTCGCCCTTTCCGACCGCCGCGAGTTCCCGGCCAAGGTGCTCCTGGTCGATCCTCGGGGCGACCTCGCGGTCCTCAAGATCGATGTCGGCTCCGAGCGCCTGCCGGTCATGCCCATCGATGATTCCGATGACGCCCAGGTCGGGGACCTGGTCCTCGCCATTGGCGACCCCTTTGGCGTGGGCCAGACGGTCACCAACGGGATCATCTCGGCCCTGAACCGCGCGGCGGATCCCCAGGGCGGCGCGCCCATGACCTACATCCAGACCGACGCGGCCATCAATCCGGGCAATTCCGGCGGGGCCCTGGTCGACATGGACGGCGACCTGATCGGCGTGAACAGCTTCATCGTCTCCCGGTCCGGCGGCTCCGCCGGAGTGGGATTCGCCATCCCCGCGGCAATGGTGCGTCGCGTAGTCGAGGCCGCCGCCGGCGGCGGCAATGTCCTCGTCAGGTCCTGGCTGGGCGCCCGCACCCAGCCGGTGACGCCGGAAATCGCCCGCAGTCTCGGTCTTGATACGCCCCAGGGCGCCCTTGTCGCCGACATCTGGGCGGGCGGTCCTGCCGATCGCGCCGGGCTCAAGTCCGGCGACATCATCCTGTCGGTGAATGGCCGCCCCACAGCGGATCCCGCCGCCGTGTCCTTCGCGGTAGGCGCCGCCCGCCCGGGGGAAGTGCTCAGCTTGGGGGTCCAGCGGGGCGGCGGGCTGATCACCGCCAGCCTGCGCGCCGAGACGCCGCCCAACCGACCTGCGCGGGACGACTGGCAGGTCGAGGGCCGAAATCCCTTCCAGGGCGCCACCGTGGTCAATGTCTCGCCCGCGGTGGCCGACGAGATCGGCGTCGATCCCTTTGCGGCGCGCGGGGTCCTGATCCTGAACGTCTCCCGCGGGTTCGCCATGAACGCCGGCCTTCGCCCCGGGGATGTCGTCCGGCGGGTCAACGGCCGGGAGATCGCGACCGTTGCAGACCTGCGGTCTGTCCTGTCCGCTCCAGCGCCGGCCTGGCAGGTCACGATCCTGCGGGGCGAGCGCGAGATCACGGCCAATTTCCGGACCTGACCCGGTCCCCCGAAGCCGCTAGTCTGCCGCCATGGCCGACCTGTTCGAAGCTGCGGGACTGACTCCGCCCAACCCCGCACCCCTGGCCGAGCGCCTGCGGCCGCGGACCCTGGGCGAGGTCGCGGGGCAGGACCATCTCCTGTCGCCTGAGGGGCCGATCGGGCGGATGGCGGCGAGTCGCCGGCTGTCCTCCATGGTGCTCTGGGGCCCTCCCGGGGTTGGCAAGACCACCATCGCCCGGCTGCTGGCCCAGGCCGCCGGATACGAGTTCCAGCAGATTTCCGCCGTCTTTTCCGGGGTGGCGGACCTCAAGAAGGCCTTTGAGCAGGCCCGCGTCCGGCGGCAGGCCGGGCAGGCCACCCTGCTGTTCGTGGACGAAATCCACCGGTTCAACCGTGCCCAGCAGGACGGCTTCTTGCCCTGGGTGGAGGAGGGGGTCGTCACCCTGGTCGGGGCCACCACCGAGAACCCGTCCTTTGAGCTGAACGGGGCCCTCCTGTCCCGCTGCCAGGTCTTCGTCCTGAGGCGGCTGGACGAGGCCGCCCAGGAGGCCCTGCTGGCCCGCGCCGAAGCCGCCGAGGGGCGGGCGCTCCCTCTCACCGACGCCGCACGGTCGGCCCTGGTCGCCCTGGCGGATGGCGACGGCCGCTACCTCCTGACCCTCGCCGAGACGCTCTTTGGCGTCGATTCCGCC
>JBJOJL010000128.1:0-5133 GCA_046046615.1 Pseudomonadota bacterium | reverse complement strand
AGCCGGCCTCGCCAACAGCTCCCCCTTGGGGGAGCAATTCGCTCTCTCTAATTCCTCCCCCCAGGGGGAGGTGGCGCGCCCAGCGCGCCGGAGGGGGTCAACGGCCTCTCCGCCCCCCTCATTCCCTGAGCAGCAGGTCCCCCTTGCCCCCCAATTCCTCCCCCCAGGGGGAGGTGGACCGGGGCGAGGCCCCGGGCCGGAGGGGGTCAACGGCCTCTCCGCCCCCCTCATTCCCTGAGCAGCAGGTCCAGCGCAATGGCCAGCACGGCCTCCAGCCTTCCCGCCTCGCGGTCGGCGCCCGCCGCTTCCCGGGGGGTCAGTTCCTGGCCGCAGATCCTGTCGCAGGCGGCCACCAGGGCGGGGTGATCCTTCAGCCGCCGGCGCAGGGCCGCCAGGTGATGACGCGCCCTCAGGCGAGCCTCCGCCGCCGTCAGGCCCCGGCCGGGGTCCGGCGCGGAAATCCCCCGTCCCAGGCCCAGGGCCGCCTCGGCGGAGAGGGAAGACGGCAGGCTCCCCTCCGCCCGCGACCTTCGCCAGACCGCGCCATAGGCCTCCCCCGCCGCCCTCTGGCTGCGACTGATCCGGCCCCGCCTCTGCAGGGACTCCAGGCCGGACATCCGCCGCACGGGTGGACGCGCCGCCGCGCGGGTCTTCGCCTTCGTCGCCGTCACGCCGTCCTCCGCGGGCTGGCGGCGGCGTCGGCCAGGCGATAGGCCGCCTCGCTGGCGGCGTCGGCGCCCTCCATCAGGGTCAGGCCGGCCAGGGCGTGGGCCATCAGCTGGCGCAGGAACAGGCCCCGCCCCGCAGGCGCCCGGCGCTTCAGGGCGTCGGCCACCACCTCCGCGGCCGACGGCGGCGCAGCAGGCTCCCCGCTCATGGGCGTCGACCCGTCGCCGGGGGCAGGAGGGGCAGGCACACGGCCACCCCGTCCCGGCCCAGGCGCCGCTCCGAGAGGGACCAGAATCCCCCCTGGGCCATCACCGCCCGGACATGCCGGTCGTGGTGGGCGAACTTGGGCAGCTGCCGGTCGCCCTCGCCCCGGGCGGCGCGGGCCCGGAAGACGCGCTCCAGCCGTCGGGCCTGGCCGGGGCGGAGCTCCAGCTCGGTGCGCGCGCGCTCGGGGTGCGTCCCGCTCTGACGTAGGGCGGCGTAATCGTGGATGTCGCCGGGCCGGGGGGATCGGGTCGGAAGATCAGGTCTGTAGGTCATGCTGTGGACCGTATGGAACATACAGTGAACGCGCAAACAAATTTTGTAGTTTACATACATTCCCGGATCGCTAGGGTCCGGCCATGGATGATCGCGCCGCCCGCCTGCGCCAGGCCCGCCTCGCCGCGGGCTTCGAGACCGCCGCCGCGGCGGCCGAGGCGCATGGCTGGAACCGCAACACCTACGCCTCCAACGAGAACGGCAACGCCCCCTATTCCTGGCGCCGGGCGCGGGAGTACGCCGCCGCCTTCGGCGTCCGCCCCGACTGGCTCTACGACGCCCAGGGCCCGGCCCAAGGCGCGGCGCCGGGCGCGGCTTCCGGCCCCGGCCAGCCCCGCCCCGCCCCGGTCATCGGCCGGGTCGGCGCCGATCCCGGCGGCGAGGTCCTGCTCGCCGGCGGCCAGGCCCCGCCGGAGTTCGCCCCCCTTCCCCCCGGCGGTACGGAGCGCGCCGTGGCCCTGCGCGTGAGCGGACACTCCATGCGCGGCCTCGCGGACGACGGCGCCCTGATCTATTTCGAGGACCAGCGCACCCCGCCCAGCCCGGACATGCTGGGCCAGGTGGTGGTGGTCGAGCTCGATACGGGCGAGGTCCTGGTCAAGCGCCTCCTGCGGGGCGGCGCCCCCGGTCGCTATGACCTGGAAAGCGTCGCCGGCCCCACCCGCCGCGACGCGCGCCTGCGCTGGGCCGCCCACATCACCGCCATCGTCCCGCCCTGGCAGGCCCGCCGGATCCTGATCCAGGGGGACTGACGCCCGAAAATCCCACCCGGAATTTGGCCGGTGACTGTATTTTTATTACAGTCTCGCCATGACCCTTCCCGAGGACCCGCCCGGCGAGCTGGGCGAATGCCTGCGCATCGAGCGGCGGATCGACGCCGCCTTCACCCGGGCCTGGAGCGAGCGCATGGACCGCCGGCAGGGCGTCTGCCTGTCCGGCTTCGATCCCCGCCCGCCGTCCCGCCGCAGCGAGGCCCGCCTGATGGCGGACGCCCGCCGGCGCCTGGCCAACCGCAGGGCCTGGCGGCGCAGTCCCGCCGGCCGGCTCCAGCGCCTGTCGGAAGAGGCCGCCGCCCTCGCCGCCCCCCTGCCCGCTGCGGGGCGTCGCCTGGAGGGGCCCCGCGCCCGCGAGGCGGCCGCCGAACTCGCCCTGGCCGCCCGGCGCCTGTCGCGGATCGCCGCCGCGGCCCGGCGCGCCCTGGAGCGTCTCGATCCCGCGCCGGAATGACTTGGCACGGCGCGCCGAAAGGAAGAACCTGAACGGATTGCATTCCAGGTCATTCTTTCAGGTCATCCGGACGCCATGTCCTTATCCGAAACGCCCCCGGGGGCCGCCGGCAAGGCGGACTGGCGGGTCCCGGCGATCATCGGCGGGGCCCTGCTCATGCAGACCCTCAACGCCACCGTCCTGACCAACGCCCTTCCCACCATGGCCCGGGCCCTGGAGGTCGACCCCCTCCGGCTGAATCTCGCCATCACCATGTACATGCTGGCCTCGGCGGTCTTCCTGCCGGTCAGCGGCTGGGCCGCCGACAAGTTCGGCGCCCGGCGGGTCTTCCTGGCGGCCATCGTCCTCTACGCCCTGGCGTCCGCCGCCTGCGGCCTCGCCGTCTCCCTGCCCACCCTGGTGGCCGCCCGGATCGCCCAGGGCGCTGCGGGCGCCCTCATGGGTCCGGTCGGACGCCTCGTCCTCCTGCGCACCACGCCCAAGTCCGAACTGGTCGGCGCCATGTCGGTCCTGACCATGCCCGCCCTCCTGGGTCCGGTGATCGGCCCCGTCCTCGGCGGCGCCATCGTGACCTTCGCGGACTGGCGCTGGATCTTCTTCATCAACCTGCCCATCGCCGCCGTGGGCCTCGTCCTGGTCCTGCGCCATGTGCCCCAGGTGGCCGAGCAGGACGTGGCGCCCATCGACTGGCCGGGCGTCGCCCTGACCGGCCTGGGCCTCGCCGCCCTGATCTTCGGCTTCGAGAATCTCGGGCGCGACGTCCTGCCGCCCTTCCTGGTGGCGGGCCTCTTCGCGGCGGGCGGCCTCCTCCTCTGGGCCTACGCCCGCTACGCCCGGGGCAATCCCCACGCCGTCCTCGACACCAGCCTCTTACGGGTGGGCACCTTCCGCGCCTCGGTGGTGGGCGGCGGCTTCATGCGCCTGGCCATGGGCGCCAACCCCTTCCTGCTCGCCCTGCTCTTCCAGGTCGCCCTGGGCATGAACGCCCTCCAGGCCGGCCTCCTCACCTTCGCCAGCGCCGCCGGCGCCCTGGTCATGAAGACCGTCGCCCCGCCCATCCTGCGCCGCTACGGCTTCCGCACCGTGCTGACCATCAACGCCCTCATCGTCGGCCTCAGCTTCATGGCCTGCGCCAGCTTCTCGGCCTCGACGCCGCACCTGGCCATCACCGCCATCCTCCTGGTCGGCGGCTTCTTCCGCTCGCTCCAGTTCACCAGCCTGAACGGCCTGGCCTACGCCGACATCGAGGCCGACCGCATGAGCCGGGCCTCCACCCTCTCCTCCATGGCCCAGCAGCTGGTCCAGTCCATCGGCATCGGCCTGGCGGCCACCCTCCTGCATGTCTCCATGCAGGCGCACGGGGCGACGGCCCTCACCACCGAGGTCGTCGCGCCTATCTTCCTGGTGATCGGGGCAGTGACCTTCCTCTCCCTGGCCTTCTACCTGCGCCTGCCCCGCGACGCGGGCGACGAGATGAACGGCCGGGCCTGACCTTCATGCAGGCATGAAAAAGGGGGCGGAGCCGAAGCCCCGCCCCCCGATTTCCTTTCCGGTCAGGCGATTCAGACCGCCGCCAGGTGACGTCCTGAGGTCAGGGCCGTCTTGGCCGCCAGCTCGGCCTTGGCCGCCTCGTACTCCGCCGCCAGCCGGTCGATGTAGTCGGCCGCCGAGGGGATGTCCTGGATGACGCCGATGCCCTGGCCGCAGCCCCAGATGTCCTTCCAGGCCTTGGCCTCGGTGTTGCCGCCCGAGCCGAAGTTCATCTTCGACGGATCGGCCTCGGGCAGGTTGTCGGGGTCCAGGCCCGCCCGCTCGATGGAGGGCCGCAGGTAGTTGCCGTGCACGCCGGTGAAGAGGTTCGAATAGACAATGTCCTCGCCCGAGCTCTCGACGATCATGTCCTTGTAGCCCTGGACCGCGTTGGCCTCCTTCGTGGCGATGAAGGCCGAGCCCATGTAGGCCAGGTCCGCGCCCATGGCCTGGGCGGCCAGGATGGAGCGGCCGCAGGCGATGGCGCCCGACAGGGCGATCGGCCCGTCGAACCACTGGCGCAGCTCCTGGATCAGGGCGAAGGGCGACAGGCCCCCGGCATGGCCGCCGGCGCCGGCCGCCACGGGGATCAGGCCGTCGGCGCCCTTCTCGATCGCCTTGCGGGCGAACTTGTCGTTGATCACGTCATGCAGGATCACGCCGCCCCAGCTGTGGATCTCGGAATTGACCTCCACATTGGCGCCCAGCGAGGTGATGACCACCGGAACCTTGTACTTCTTGCAGAGGGCCACATCCTCCTCGAGCCGGTTGTTCGTCTTGTGGACGATCTGGTTCACGGCGAACGGGGCGGAGGGCCGGTCGGGGTTCTTGCGGTCCCAGTCGGCCAGCTCCTCGGTGATCCGGGCCAGCCACTCGTCCAGCTGGCTGATCGGCCGGGCGTTCAGCGACGGGAAGGACCCGACGATCCCGGCCTTGCACTGGGCGATGACCAGGTCCGGTCCGGAAATGATGAACAGCGGCGAGGCGATGACGGGCAGGCGCAGGCGCTGGGAGAGAATGGGAGGCAGGGCCACGGGCGAATTCCTGTTCTGAGACCTGAATGTTTACGACGTACAATAAAACCAGGGTCGGGAAAATCCCCTCCCGCCGCCATACTACCCCTCCGGCCGGCAGGGGAAAGACCCCTCGCCCTCACTCCAATTCCTC
>JBJOJL010000127.1:0-5135 GCA_046046615.1 Pseudomonadota bacterium | reverse complement strand
GGGCACGCACACGTCCGAACACACCAGGAAGGCGGCCTGCACGCGCAGGTCGGCGGTCTGGCCAGGCCGGGCGGAGGCTGGAACCTTGACCTTGACCGGCAGGAGGACCTCGCCGGCGTAGCCGTAGTTCATCAGGGGGCCGATGGGCTTGCGGGAAGGCGGCGCCCAGACGATCTCGCCAGCGCTCCAGCCTGCGGGAAGGGTCCAGGTCAGCTCAGTCGGGGCGCCGGAGTCCCCGGAATTGCGCCAGTAAGTGTGCCAGCCCTTGTCGATGACCTGCCTCAGGGCCAGCTGGACCTCGCCCCCCGGGGGGGCGCCTTCGGCGGCGGCGACCAGCTCGGCGGTCAGGTGGCCGGTCCTGACCGGCTCCGCCCCCACGGGGCCAGCGGGAGCCAGCGTCCCAAGGGCGACGAGGGCCACCAGGCCTGCGAGCAGTCTCTTGAGCATGGCGTTCCCCAACGGTCGCGCGGACCGGGTCCGCGACTAATATGGCCCCGCACCCCGACATGGCAATCTGCCCAGGGCCGATGCGGGGGCTCGATTTCGCCGGCGCGCCGCCGCATGATCGTCCCGGCCGTGAATCCGCGAGAGGGAGACCCGTTCGTGCCGGGCAGGTTTGACGAGATCGAGATCGGACAGGTGGCGTCCCTGGGCGAGGTCCGGGTGGACGCCCGAGCCCTCGAGGCCTTCACCGAGGCCTTCGCCCCGGGCTGGCCTGCGGACCGCGGGGCCCCGGACGCCATGGTCTACGCCATCTGGGCCCGGCTGGACGCCGTCTCTGCGGTGGGCTGGCCCCAGACCAAGCGGCTGGGGGTCGACGCCCTTCGCTGGGTGCGCAACCCGCCGGCCGGCGAAGTCCTGCGCGGCCGCATGACCATCATGGGCAAGGACCCCGTCGGCGACGGCAAGGGCATCGTCATCGCCCAGCACGACCTGCTGGACGAGGCGGGCCGGCTGGTCTTTTCCTGCCTGACCCGCTCTGTCTTTACGCGCTAGACGGCCTGACCGGCGGCCTTCAGCTCGGCCTCGGACATCTTGAAGATCTGCAGGGCCACCAGCCGGTCCCAGCCGAACAGGCTGATGATGTGGGCGTAGATCTGCTGCAGGGCGCCGTTGTCGCGGAGCTCGGCCAGCTTGGCGTGCGGCAGGGCGTTCAGCTTCTCCTCGGAGATGCCGAAGTACTCGGCGATCTGCTGGGGCTCGCCGGCGGTGCCGTCGGGATTGATCGGGGTGTGGGAGGCCGTCTTGACCTCGAACAGGTCGAGTTCCTTGAGCAGCTGGATGAAGCTCATCGTCTTCTGCCGCTCGATCTCGTAGTTGTTGCAGAACTCGATGCAGTTCTGGGTGTACTCGCTGGGCGAGCCGTCCGCGTTGAAGAAGGGCAGGTCGCCGCCCTCCACGATGAACTCGGCGGCGCGGTCGATGCAGAGGATCGACTGCTGGGCGGCGTCGTCATTGGCGAAAACGAAGGGATAGCGGCGGATATAGGCCGGCACGTAGATGCCCGGGTCGAACAGGCCGTCGTCGCGCAGGAACATGTTCTGCTCGGCGTTCAGGCCCATGACCGCCAGGGGAGTCTTGTCCTCGCCCACGAAGATGATCGGGAAGGTCAGGCAGGCGATGCTGAATTCGGTGACCGTCAGGGGCACGGCGTGGCCGGTGCGGGCAAAGCCGAAGGGGCCGTCCAGGCGCTTGACGCCCATGCCCTTGTGCAGCTCGGGCGAGAGGGGTTCCGGCTTGCTGTAGAAGAGGACGCTGCCGGTGATCTGGCCGCCGCGGGAGAGCTGGGTGGGGGTCGCCATGGGGTGCCTTCGGTCTGGAGGGCGGATGTCGCAGGCGCGGCGACGGCGGACCCGTCGCAGCGGAGGTCGCCGCTTCTAACCGATTGCAGGATTGGCGGCAAATCCGGGCCGCCGCGGCTTGCGCCCGCCCGGCGGACCCGCTTCAATCCCCCCATAAAAGACGGCGGCCAGGCCGCCGGTGGAGAGGAAACGATTTCATGGCCATCTATTATCCCGACATCCTTCAGCAGCGCACCGCACCGCGGACCTTCTCGTACGGCGACAAGGACGTGATGCTCTACGCCCTCGGCATCGGACTGGGGCAGGACCCCATGAACGAGACCGAACTGGCCTTCGTCTATGAAAAGGGCCTGAAGGTCGTGCCGACCGCCGCCACCGTGCTGGCCGCCGCCCTTCGCGGCGCATCAGGCCCCGCTCCCGAGATGCCCCCGGGCCATCGGCCCAGCCAGATCAACTTCCTGATGGTCGTCCACGGCGAGCAGAAGGTCGAGCTCCACAAGCCCCTGCCCACCAGCGGGACCTTCACCGCCGAGGGCCGCACCATCGGCGCCTACGACAAGGGCGAGGGCAAGGGCGCGGTCATCATCAACGAGACCGTCTGGACCGACGAGAAGGGCGAGAAGGTCGCCACCCTGACCGGCTCCACCTTCGCCCGGGGCGACGGCGGCTTCGGCGGCCCCTCCGAGGGCGCGCCCGAGCCGCACGCCGTGCCGACCCGGGCCCCGGACATCTCGGTCGACTTCGCCACCCGCGAGGACCAGGCCCTCCTCTATCGCCTGAACGGCGACCGCAACCCCCTGCACTCGGACCCCGGCGTCGCAAAGAAGGCGGGCTTTGACCGCCCCATCCTGCACGGCCTGTGCACCTACGGCATCACCTGCCGGGCCATCCTGCAGGAGGTGACCGGGTTCGACGCCGACCAGATCTACTCGCACCAGGCCCGCTTCTCCTCGCCGGTCTTCCCCGGCGACGTGATCACGGTGGACATCTGGAAGGACGGCAAGAACATCTCGTTCGAGGCCCGGGTGAAGGCCCGCAACGTCACCGTCATCCGCAACGGCCTGACGGTCCTGCGCTAGAAGCGGGTCGTCCAGACCACGTGCCGGCGGAGGGGGTGTCCTTCCGCGAGGCGCGGATGGTCGAAGTCGCGCGTCGGGTCGGCGACCATTCCGATCCGGCGCATGACGGCCTGGGAGGCCAGGTTGGTCGACGCGGTGAAGGCCAGGATTTCCGGCATCCCGCCCGACCCCAGGCCCCAGTCCAGGGCCGCCCGGGCCCCCTCCGAGGCCAGCCCCCGCCCCCAGGCGTCCGGGTGGAGCCGCCAACCGATCTCCACGCAGGGGCCGACCGGCAGGCCGTCCTCGGCCACGCGGGACAGGCCGATCATCCCCACCAGTCGACCGTCGGCGCGCTGTTCCGCCGCCCAGAAGCCGAAGCCCTCCGCCGCGATGGCGGCGTTGATGCGGTCGATCATGGCGTCAGTCGCCTCGGCCGTGATGGGCCCGCCCAGCCAGTCATGAACCCGCGGATCGCCGTTGATCGCAGCGAAGGCGGGCCGGTCGGCCTCCGTCCAGGGACGGAGCACCAGGCGTTCCGTGACAATCACGCCGGCCTCGGTGCAGTCAGCGCCCCATAGAGGTCCGTCCGCCGGTCCCGGAAGAAGCCCCAGGCCGCACGGTGGCCGGCGAGGAAGTCGAGGTCAAAGGTCGCCACGGCCACCCCTTCCTCATCGCGTCCCATGTCCGCGACCAGGTCGCCCCTGTGGTCGGCGATGAAGCTGGATCCGTAGAAGCCCTGGCCGCCGCCGGGATAGCCCTCCCAGGGTTCGAAGCCGGTGCGGTTGGCGCCCACCACCGGGATGACATTGGAGACCGCATGCCCCTGCATGGCCCTTCGCCAGGGCGCGGCGGTGTCGAGGCTGGCGTCGTGCGGCTCGGACCCGATGGCCGTGGGATAAAGCAGCACCTCGGCGCCCATCAGGGTCATGGCGCGGGCGCATTCCGGATACCACTGGTCCCAGCAGATACCGGCGCCGACCCGGCCGAACCGGGTGTCCCAGACCCGGAAGCCGGTGTCGCCGGGCCGGAAGTAGTACTTCTCCATGTAGCCGGGGCCGTCGGGGATGTGGCTCTTGCGATAGAGGCCCAGGAGGGACCCGTCGGCGTCCACCATGACCAGGCTGTTGAAGTAGTGCGGCCCCTCGCGCTCGAAGATCGAGATGGGCAGGACCACGCCCAGCTCCGCCGCCAGGGGGGCCAGGGCGGTGACGCAGGGATGCTCGCGCCAGGGATGGGCCTCTGCGAACCAGCGTTCTTCCTGGGCGACGCAGAAATAGGGGCCCTGGAAGAGCTCCGAGGGAAGGATGACCTGGGCGCCGCGGTCGGCGGCCTGGCGGATCAGGTCGGCCGTGCGGGCGATGTTGGCGTCGCGGTCGGCGCCATAGGCGGTCTGCAGGGCGGCGACGGTGAGGGTTCGCGACATCAGGCCGGCTCCTGCTGGGAGATGCAGTGGAAGGACCCGCCCCCGGACAAGAGGGCGTTGGACGGCAGGGCGATCACCTCACGGCCCGGGAAGGCCTCGGCCAGGCCCTGGGCGGCCAGGGATCCGGCCAGGCCCTCGCCATAGACCGGCAGGATCACCGCGCGGTTGGCGATGATGAAGTTCATGTGGCTGGCCGGCGCGCCGCCGACCCCGTCGACCTCCACCCACCCGGGAGAGGGGATGCGGATCACCTTCAGGCGCCGGCCCTCCGCGTCGGTCATGCCGGCCAGGGCCCGGGCGGCCGCATCATAGACGTCGCCGTTGGGATCGCCGGCGCCGAAGGCCAGGGGGCAGACCACCACTCCGGGGGCGGCGAAGCGGGCGAGGTTGTCTACATGGCCGTCCGTGTGGTCGTTCTGCAGGCCGTCGCCCAGCCAGAGCACCTTGCGGACGCCCAGGTCCCGGGCCAGCACGGCCTCCGCCTCCGCCTCGGTCCAGCCGGCGTTCCGGTTGGGGTTCAGGAGGCACTGGCGGGTGGTCAACAGCGTCCCTTCGCCGTCGTGGTCCAGGGCGCCGCCCTCGAGGATGGCGTCGCTGCGCACCAGGGCGGCCCCGGCGTGGACGGCGATCTGCGCCGCCACCTCGTCATCGTAGGGCAGGTCGTACTTGCCGCCCCAGCCATTGAAGGTGAAGCCCACGGCGGTGTCGGGCGTCCGGAAAATGGGGCCGGTATCACGCAGCCACACGTCGCCGAAGCGGCCGGGGACGATCTCGATCCCGTCGACGCCGCCCAGCCGCTTCCGGGCCTCGGCCTCGCCTGCGTCCGAGCCCGTCATCAGGCGCACGGTCTCG
>JBJOJL010000126.1:0-5165 GCA_046046615.1 Pseudomonadota bacterium | reverse complement strand
CCGCCCCTTCGGAGCAGGCCGTCGGCATAACCGGCCGCGGCGACGGCGATCCGCAGGGGCTCCGTAACCCGCAGGTCCGATCCGTATCCCAGCCATTCTCCGGGCTCGACCGTGCGGACGTAGAGGATGGGGGCGTCCATGGTGGCCACGGCCTCGATCCGGGGATCGGGTGTCTCGAAGGGGCCGCCGCCGAACAGGCTGACCCCCGGTCGCACCATGTCGAAGCGCCATTCCGGGCCAAGGAAGAGGCCGGCGGACGCGGCGAGACTGGCCGGCAGCTCCGGGAACAGGCTCCGCGCCGCCCGGAAGCGGTCCAGCTGGATCCGGTTGCGCTCGGCCCCGGGTTCCGCCGCAGAGCCCAGGTGGCTCATCAGCAGGACGGGCTGGAGGACAGGATCGCCGACCAGGGCGGAGAGGTCAGCAGGTGAAAGGCCCTGGCGGTTCATCCCGGTGTCGACGTGCAGGCCCACCGGGAAATCGCTTCCGGCGTCCCGGGCCGCGGCGACCTGTCCGGGGTCGGCCAGGAGGGGAATGAGCCTTGCGCGCCGGAAGCGGCCGGCGGCGCCCGGGATAAGTCCGTCAAGCACGAAGATGCGGGCGGGACGCTCAGGGCCGAGGGCCCGCCTCAGCGCTTCGCCCTCGTCGAGGCGGGCGACAAAGAAGGACCGCGCCCCGGCCTCCCAGAGGGAGAGGGCGACCTGCCGGGCGCCCAGGCCATAGCCATCGGCCTTGACCACAGGGGCCGTCTCCGCCGCGCCGGCGAGGGCGGACAGGGTCCGGAAGTTCCGGTCCAGGGCGGCGAGGTCAACCGTCAGTCGGGCGCGGTGCGGCATGGCGCCGACATAGCCAAACCGGCGCCCTGGGGCTAGCGGATGTCGTAGCGGCTGGGATCGCGGGCCAGGTTGCCGAACTTGGTGATCTCTTCGGCGTAGGACAGCTTGACCGTCCCGATGGGGCCGTGACGCTGCTTGCCGATGATCACTTCGGCGATGCCTGCGACCCGGTCCATGTTCTCCTGCCAGGTTAGATGTTCAGGCGTGCCCTCGCGCGGCTCGAGGCGCGAGAGGTAGTAGCTCTCGCGATAGATGAACATGACCATGTCGGCGTCCTGCTCGATCGAGCCGGACTCGCGCAGGTCCGCCAGCTGGGGCTTCTTGTCCTCGCGGTTCTCCACCTGGCGGGACAGCTGGGACAAGGCGATCACGGGGACGTTGAGCTCCTTGGCCAGGGCCTTGAGGCTCTGGGTGATCATGGAGACTTCCTGGACCCGGTTGTCGTTGCGGTTGTCGCCGGAGGTGATCAGCTGGAGGTAGTCGACGAAGATCGCGTCCAGCCCGTGCTGGCGCTTCAGGCGCCGGGCCCGCGCCGCCAGCTTGGCGATGGAGAGGCCGCCGGTGTCGTCGATGTGAAGCGGCGCTTCCTGGATCTCGAGGGCGGCTTCCCGCACCCTTGCAAACTCCGAGGCGTCGATCTCCCCCTTGCGCAGACGGTCGCCGGAGACCCCCGACACCTCGGCCAGGAGGCGCATGGCGAGCTGCTCGGCGGACATTTCGAGCGAGAAGAAGGCCACCACGCCCCCGGACACCGTCTTGCGCGAGCCGTCGGGCTGGGGCTCCCAGGCGTAGTTCCGCGCAATGTGGAAGGCGATGTTCGCCGCCAGCGAGGTCTTCCCCATGGAGGGGCGGGCAGCGAGGATGATGAGGTCGGAAGGGTGCAGGCCGCCGATCTTCTGGTCGAGGTCGATCAGGCCGGTGGAGACCCCCGCCAGACCGCCATCCCGCCGGTGAGCTTCCGCCGCCATGGCGATGGCGCCGCTGAGGGCGTCCACGAAGGGGACAAAGCCCTTCGAGGCCCCGCCCGTCTCGGCCAGGGCGTAGAGGCTCGCCTCGGCGGACTCGATCTGGTCCATGGCGGTCTGGGCGTCTTCCGGCGCCTGGGCCCGGACGGTGATCTCACCCCCGATGCGGATCAGGTCCCGGCGCAGGGCCAGGTCATAGATGGCGCGGGCGTAATCCGGCGCATTGGCCGCCGGCGGGGCGCGATCCACGAGGTCCGCCAGGTAGCGCACGCCGCCCAGGGCCTCGAAGGCGGGGTCGCGGCTGAACTGCTCGGCCAGCAGGACGGGTTCGGCCAGCTGCCCCTTGCGGATCTGGGTCTGGATGGTGGCGAACAGCCGCTGGTGGAAGGGCTCGTAGAAGTGCCGCGGCTCGAGGTTGTCGCCAAGCCGTTCGAAGGCGGCGTTGTCATAGAGCAGGGCCCCGAGAAGGGCCTGTTCCGCCTCCACATTCGCGGGAGGGTGGGGGATGTCCACGTCGTTGACGGGAGGAACGAGATCAAGAGCCGGAGCGAGCGCCATCCCGTCAGGATAACCCGCCGGCGGCGCCCTGGTCACGGAGCGCACAGACGGGATGCACAGGAATTCTCAGCCTGTGGAAAAGCAAGGCCGGGCCCGGGGTTTCCGGGCCCGGCCAAGGCCTTACCAGTTGTAGCTCAGGCGGGCGTAGAGGTAGCGCCCGTTGAAGCCGAAGGGCGAGAAGTTCGGGAACCCGATCGGACCGTTGGTGTTGACGTTGGTCGGGGTCCGGTTCGGATACTCGTCCAGGGCGTTGCTCACGCCCAGGGCGACGCCGAAGCCGTTCTCGCTGTTCCAGCGGCCCTCGAGGTCGAGGACCACATGCTCGCCGACCTTGTAGTCGAGGGCCGGGTTGTTGCTCGGCGACAGCACGTCGCCGTAGCGGGTCAGCTTGCCGTTGAGGCCGAAGTCACCCCGGGTCCAGTCCGCCGTCAGGACGTACTTCGAGGAGGGCGTTCCTTCCTCGAAGGTAAGCCGGTTGGCGCGGTCGAACAGGGGGGGAGGCACCGGCAGCGATTCCAGAACCGAGGTCTTGGGAACCGCGGTCACTTCGGTGTCGTTGTAGTTGGCGGCGCCGGTGAGATCGAGTTCACCGAAGCCCCCGAGATCCCAGCGATACCGCGCCACGATGTCCAGGCCGTTGGTCTCGGTGTCCACGCCGTTGATGAAGAAGCGGGCGGCGCCGAGCTGGGCGTTGGTGCCGGGCGGGTTGATCAGGCCGCAGATGGCCTGGGCCGACGGGGTGCCCGTCGGGCTGCACTGGATGTTCTCGGAGAGGACGATCCGGTTGTCGATCTCGATGCGATAGGCGTCGATCGTGGCCTCGAAGGCGCCGGTGCGGAACACCAGGCCCAGGGAGTAGTTCACCGACTCTTCCGGCTCCAGGGCCTTGCCGCCGAGGGACTTGGCGACAGCGCTGGTGGCGGGGAAGGTGCCGACCTCGACCGGGGTGCTCACGCCGTTCACCGACAGGAAGTTGGTGGAGGTGGCCGTGAAGTACTGCTGCTGGAGGGCGGGAGCGCGGAAGCCGGTGGCCACCGTGCCGCGAACGGCCAGCATCTCGTTGAAGTCGTAACGGCCGGAGATCTTGCCGGTCGTCTTGGAGCCGAAGTCTGAATAGTTCTCGTACCGGACGGCGGCGGCCAGGCCGAGGGCGTCGGTGACGGGCAGGTCGAGGTCGGCGTAGACCGACTGCGAGTTCCGGTCCTTGTCGACCTCGTTTCCGGGCTGGAAGCCCGGGAAGCCCTGGGCGCCGGCGGCCTTCCCGGCGACGCCGCCGAAGACCCACGAGGCGCGGTCGCCCTGCGTGATCTGGTAGTGCTCGCGGCGGT
Organism: Pseudomonadota bacterium; assembly: GCA_046046615.1. Lineage (GTDB taxonomy): Bacteria > Pseudomonadota > Alphaproteobacteria > Caulobacterales > Caulobacteraceae > Phenylobacterium. The sequence goes on along the minus strand of JBJOJL010000126.1, from coordinate 1,481 downwards.
ATTCGACGCCGAGCGCCAGGGTCGCGGGCTTGGCCAGGCCGAAGTCCAGGGGACGGGCGCCGCCGATCTGGGCGACCAGCTGGTCATACTGCATGGCGCCGGCGTCGAAATCGGTCGGCGAGCCGATGCCCATGGAGGCGTTCACGGAGTCCCTGACCCCGTAGTCGACCTTGTTGTAGCCATAGACCAGGCCCGCATCGATCTCGAAGCCGCCGAGGGTTCCGCGGACGCCGCCTGCGGCGCTGTAGTCGGTGATGTCGGTGGTGATCAGCGGCAGGAAGCCGTTCGGCCAGAGGGCCGGGACGTTGTTGGCGTTGTTGGCCAGGCGCGGATTGGCGGCGCTGTCCGTCTTGCGCTTCTGGTAGCCGCCGAAGCCGTAGAGGTCCCATTCCTCGTTCAGCGGCTTGCCGGCGTTGGCGTAGACCGTGATCTGGTCGACCTGGGGGTCGCCGAAGCGCGAGGTCACCTTGCTGGGCGTGATGCGGGGGTCGAGGTCGCCGCGGCTGGTCGGGTTGCGGAAGAGGTACTCGCCGCTGACCGTCAGGAAGCCGTCGGAGCCGAGCTTGAAGCCCTGCCAGCCCGTAGCGGTGAAGGTCGGGCCGTCGTTCTTGTTCCGGCCCTTCAGGTCGCGGGCGGTGCGAACGCGGGTGTCATAGACGCCGTAGGTGACCGAGGCGGCTCCGCCTTCGTCAGCCTCGCGCAGGCGCATGTTGACCACGCCGGCGATGGCGTCCGAGCCGTACTGGGCCGAGGCGCCGTCGCGCAGGACCTCGATACGGTCGACGGCGACGGTCGGGATCGAGTTGAGGTCGACGGCGGCCGAGCCGCGGCCGATCGAGCCGTTGACGTTCACCAGGGCCGAGGAGTGGCGGCGCATGCTGTTCACGAGGACCAGGGTCTGGTCCGGCGCGAGACCGCGCAGGGTCGCCGGACGGACGCTGTCCGTACCGTCGGTGATGGCCGGGCGGGGGAAGGTCATGGACGGGGCGACGGCGGCCAGGGCGGTCGCCATTTCGGTGTTGCCCTGCCGGGTCAGGGCCTCGGTCGAGATGACGTCGACGGGGGCCAGGGTCTCAAGGCGGGTGCGGCCCTCGGTGCGGGAACCGGTGATGACCAGTTCCTCGACCTGGCTGGCGGGTTCGGCGGCCTGGGCGGCGCCGGCCAGGAGGGAGGCGGCCGAGACAGCCGCGAAAAGAGCAGAGCGGTGAAGCATGGGGTTTTCCATTGAAACTTCCGGACGGAGAGATCCGTGTCCGTATCTAGTGTGCGTTGCAACAAAGCGATGTCACCGAAATGCAACATTCCCTGAGGCATTGGTGGGGCGGCCCCAGACGGAAAAGGGCGCGGACCCTGGGATCCGCGCCCTTGACGTTGTCGGGAATGCGACCGGGATCAGTCCCCGTAGTCGCCGTCCTGCTGGCCGGCCCCGCCCTCGAGCAGGTCCTGGGCGGTCTCTTCGGCCGCAGCGCGCTCTTCGGCGA
>JBJOJL010000125.1:0-5222 GCA_046046615.1 Pseudomonadota bacterium | reverse complement strand
GCGGCGGCCTTGATCATGGCGTACTCGCCCGAGACCTGGAAGGCGAAGGTCGGGGCGCGATAGGTCTCCACCACCCGGCGCACGATGTCGAGATAGGGCAGGCCGGGCTTCACCATCACCATGTCGGGGAAGGACGAGGACAGCGCCTACTTCATCTCCGAGGCCTGATCGCCCAGCCGGAGCCGTCGCGTCAGGCCCAGGGCGTCGAGGAAGTCCTCATCGTGGCTGGCCACCAGGAGCGCGCCGTCAAATCCCCGAAGCGCCGCCTCCAGGGCCTCAAGCGAGTCGAGGTCCAGGGCGTTGGTCGGCTCGTCCAGCACAAGCAAGGACGGCGGGTCGTCTCCCAGCAGCAGGCAGGCAAGAGCCGCCCTCAGCCGCTCGCCCCCGCTCAGGGCCCCGGGCGGCTTGTCCGCCGCCGAGTTGCGGAACAGGAAGGTCGCCAGGGCCGCCCGGGCCCGGTTCTCGCTGGCCAGGGGGTTTCTGCGGCGGAAGGCGTCCACAAGGGAGACTGAGCCCTCCGGCAGTGCGGCGTCCTGGTCGAGGCGCGCTGCGGGGACGGAAAGCCGCACCTGCCCCGATGTCGGCGTCAGTTCCCCGCTGGCGAGATTCAGCAAGGTGGACTTCCCGGACCCGTTCGGGCCGGTCAGGCCGATCCGCTCAGGTCCGGTGATCGTCAGGTCAAGGCCCTCAAGGACATAGGGGCCTTCCGGCCAGTGGAAGCCGGCGTCCTGAATCTCCAGGACCCGGCGGCCCGCGGGCAGGCCCGTGGGCGGCAGATCAAACGCCAGAAGGTTCAGCCGCTCGACCCGGGCATCGGCCTCGGAGAGAGAGGCCTTTGCCGATTCCTCAAGTTGGCTGCTGGTGCGACTGCGGCGGGAGGCGCTGTTTTCCGCCCAGTTCCGGACAGCATTGAGCAGGATCTTCGCCTCCCCCCGGCGTCGCGCCTCTTTGCCGGGTCGGGCCCGGCGGGCGGCCTTCTCAATCTCCGACCGGGCCTGGCGCTCGGCATAACGGAGGTCCCGCCGCGCGGCTTCAAGATCAGACAGGGCGGCCTGGGCCTCCTCCGCCTTTAGGGCGCGGAAGGCGTCGTAATCTCCTGTGAAGAGACGAGGCGCCAGCGCCGAAAGCTCCAGGAACCGGTCGCACCGCCGCAGGAGGGCCCGGTCATGACTGACCAGCACCACGCAGCCGCGGTGCGCCTCCAGCGCATCGGCGACCTGGGCCCGGCCCCGGGCGTCGAGGTGGTTGGTGGGCTCATCCAGCAGCAGGATGTCCGTCTCCAGGCCCAGGAGGCCCGCCAGGCGGGCGCGGGTGCGTTCTCCGCCCGACAGACTCGCCGCGGGGTGGTCGAGGGGCAGGCCGGACAGGTCCATTTGGTCCAGGGCCGCGGACAACCGGGCCGGAAGCGCCCAGTCCGCCAGGTCCAGGTCCTCCGGCTCCGGGGCGCCGGCCTCGATCCGGGCAAGCCGGGCCAGGTCTGCGATGACCCCCATCAGCTCGCCGACGCTCTGGACGCCAGGATCGCCGGGGTCCTGCGCCAGCAGGCCAACGCGCCCGGACAGGGAAACAGAGCCGGAGGCCGGAGGAAGCCGGCCCGTGAGGATGGAGAGAAGGCTGGACTTGCCTGTCCCGTTCCGGCCGATCACCGCAAGGCGGCCAGGTCCGGTGGAAAGGCTGAGGTCTTCGAAAAGGGTGCGACCGTCAGGGGCGGTGTAGGACAGCCGGTCGAGCGTGAGGGTGGGGTGCGGCATGGAAATCATCCGTCAGGAAGGAAACGCGGGCGAAGGCGGTCATCCTGGTGATTTCCATGTCGGGTCTCCGGAGAGGGCGGGGCTCAGGCGCCGAGCAGCCTGGCCGCCTGAGAGGCAAAGTAGGTGATGACGCCAGAGGCGCCGGCGCGCTTGAACGCAGACAGAGACTCTAGCACCGCCCGTTCCTCGTCAAGCCAGCCGTTGGCGGCGGCGGCCTTGATCATGGCGTACTCGCCCGAGACCTGGAAGGCGAAGGTCGGGGCGCGATAGGTCTCCACCACCCGGCGCACGATGTCGAGATAGGGCAGGCCGGGCTTCACCATCACCATGTCGGCGCCCTCGGCCAGGTCCTGGCCCACCTCGCGCAGGGCCTCCTCGGTGTTGGCCGGGTCCATCTGGTAGGTCTTCTTGTCGGCCGGGTTGTCGTCGGGGCCCGAGCCCAGCTTTCCCGAGCCGATGGCGTCGCGATAGGGGCCGTAGAAGGCCGAGGCGAACTTGGCCGCATAGGACATGATCATCACGTCCTGATGGCCGGCGCTCTCCAGGGCGCCGCGCAGGGCGCCGACGCGGCCGTCCATCATGTCGGAGGGGGCCAGGATGTCGGCCCCGGCCTCGGCCTGCATCAGGCCCTGGGCGACCAGGCGCTCAATCGTCGGGTCGTTGGCGATCCGGCCGGAGCGGATCAGGCCGTCGTGGCCGTGGGTGGTGAAGGGGTCCAGGGCCACGTCGCACATGATGCCCACCTCAGGCGCGGCGTCCTTCATGGCCTTGACCGCCCGGGGGATGACCCCGCCCGGGTCGGCCGCCAGGCTGCCCTCGGCGTCCTTCCGGGCCCCGTCGATGTGGGGGAAGATGGCGATGGCCGGAATGCCCAGCCTGCGCGCCTCCACGGCGGCCCGGGCGCAGTCCTTCACCGACAGGCGGCTGACGCCGGGCATGGAGGCGACGGGAACCTCGCCCTCGCCCTCGTGCACCACCATGGACCAGATCAGGTCGGCGGGGGTCAGCACGGTCTCGCGCACAAGGCGGCGGATCCAGTCGGCCTGGCGCAGGCGGCGCAGGCGCAGGGCGGGGTAGGGGGCGAGGGGCGTCGGGCTCATGTCCAGCGAGATCGCGCATTCCCGGGAAGGGTGCAAGCCCGGGCCCCGTCCCGCGCCGTGCGTTGACAGGCCCGTGGCGAGGCTTCAGACGGCGGGGGCGGGCAGGGAGCGCTCCGGATCATGGACTTCACGCTTACCGAGGACCAGGCGGCCATCCAGGCGGCGGCGCGCGCCTTCGCCGAGGCCGAGCTGGCGCCGCACTCGGCCCGCTGGGACGAGGACAAGGTCTTTCCGGTCGAGACGTTGAGGGCGGCGGCGGCCCTGGGCTTCGCCGGCCTCTATGTGCGCGAGGATGTCGGCGGCTCGGGCCTGGGCCGGCTCGACGCGGCCCTGGTCTTCGAGGAGCTGAGCCGGGGCGATGTGTCCGTGGCGGCCTACATCTCCATCCACAACATGGTCTCGTGGATGATCGACCGGTTCGGCGATGACGCCCAGCGCCACCGCTGGCTGCCCCGGCTGGCCACCATGGAGCTGCTCTCCAGCTATTGCCTGACCGAGCCGGGCGCGGGGTCGGACGCGGCCTCCCTCTCCACCCGCGCGGTGCGCGACGGCGACGACTATGTGCTGACGGGCGCCAAGGCCTTCATCTCCGGGGCCGGGACCTCGGACCTCTATCTGGTCATGGCCCGCACGGGGGAGGGCGGCGCCCGGGGCGTCTCGGCCTTTGTGGTCGAGGCGGGAACGCCGGGCCAGTCCTTCGGCGCCCAGGAGCGCAAGATGGGCTGGAACGCCCAGCCCACCGCCATGGTCCACTTCGACGGCGTGCGGGTTCCGGCGGCCCACCGGATCGGCGCCGAGGGCGAGGGCTTCCGCTTCGCCATGGCCGGCCTCGACGGCGGGCGCATCAACATCGCCGCCTGCTCCCTGGGGGGCGCCGGCCTGGCCCTCGACACCGCCCGCGCGCACCTGGCCGCCCGCCGCCAGTTCGGCCGGCCCCTGGCGGACTTCCAGGCCCTCCAGTTCCGCCTCGCCGACATGGCCACCGAGCTGGAGGCCGCCCGCCTGATGGTGCGCCGCGCCGCCCACGCCCTGGACGCCGGCGATCCTTCCGCCACCCTCTACTGCGCCATGGCCAAGCGCTTCGCCACGGACGGCGGGTTCGAGGTCGCCAACCAGGCCCTCCAGCTGCACGGCGGCTATGGCTACCTTCGGGACTATCCCCTTGAGCGGATCGTGCGCGACCTGCGCGTCCACCAGATTTTGGAAGGCACGAACGAGATCATGCGGGTGATCATCAGCCGGGAGTTGCTGGGACGATGAGCGAGACGGTGATCGCCCGGGTCGAGGGGCGGATAGGGCGCCTGACCCTGAACCGGCCGGAGGCCCTCCACGCCCTCACGACCGTTATGTGTTCGACCTGCATAACGGCCCTCCTGGCCTGGCGGGACGACCCCGCCGTCGAGGCCGTGCTGATCGACCATTCCGGCGCCCGCGGCTTCTGCGCCGGGGGCGACATCCGCATGCTGGCCGAGAGCGGCGCGGGCGATGGCGCGGAGGCGCGGGAGTTCTTCTTCATCGAGTACCGATTGAATCATTTGCTCTTTTCCTATCCGAAGCCGGTCATCGCCTTCATGGACGGGGTGACCATGGGCGGCGGAGTCGGCCTGTCGGCGCCCGCCCGGTTCCGGATCGCCACGGAGCGCACCACCTTCGCCATGCCCGAGACCGGCATCGGCCTCTTCCCGGACGTCGGAGGGGGCTGGTTCCTGCCCCGTCTGCCCGGGCGGATCGGCCTCTGGCTGGCCCTGACCGGGGCCCGGATCAAGGCCGCCGACTGCCTCCATGCGGGCCTGGCGACGCACTTTGCGCCCTCGGAAGCCCTGCCGGAGCTGAAGGCGGCGCTTGTCGAAAACCCGAGCGATATCGGGGCGCTGCTGGCGAAATTTCAGGTTGATCCGGGCCCTGCGCCCCTCGCCGCGCACCGTCAGGAGCTGGACGCGGCCTTCTCCGCCGGCGGTCCGGAGGCCATCCTGTCGGCCCTGGAGGCCGGCTCCGACTGGGCCCGCGAGCAGGCCGCCGCCCTGCGCACCAAGTCGCCCCAGACCGTCAAGGTCGCCTTCCGCCAGCTGGCCCTCGGCGCCGCCGCCCCGGACTTCGCCGCCAACATGGCCATGGAGTACCGGATCGGCGCCCGGGTGGTGCAGCGCCACGACTTCCTGGAGGGGGTCCGGGCGGTCATCGTCGACAAGGACAACGCCCCGAAATGGAACCCGGCCCGGCTGGAGGACGTCGGGGAGGACCTGCAGGACGCCATCTTCGCCCCCCTGCCGGCGGACCAGGAATGGTCGCCCCTGAAAAGGACCCAGCAATGACCCGCATCGCCTTCATCGGCCTTGGAAACATGGGCGGCGGCATGGCCGCCCGTCTGGTC
>JBJOJL010000124.1:0-5236 GCA_046046615.1 Pseudomonadota bacterium | reverse complement strand
CGGCCTCCTCGATGTGCTCCATGACGCCGGCGACGAAGACGGTTTCGCCGTCGCACAGGGCGTCCACGTCCACCTCGGTGGCGCGGGAGAGGTACTGGTCGATCAGGACCGGGCTGTCGCCGGACACCTGGACCGCGGTGGTGATGTAGCGCTCGAGCTGCTCGTCATCGCGCACGATTTCCATGGCCCGGCCGCCCAGGACGTAGGAGGGGCGGATGACCACCGGGTAGCCGACCTTGTGGGCGCCGGCGAAGGCCTCCTCGCGGGAGCGGGCGATGGCGTTGACGGGCTGGGCGATCTCCAGGCGGTGCAGCAGCTGCTGGAAGCGCTCGCGGTCCTCGGCCAGGTCGATGGCGTCCGGGCTGGTGCCGAGGATGGGGATGCCGGCTTCCTCGAGGGCCTGGGCAAGTTTGAGGGGCGTCTGGCCGCCGAACTGGACGATCACGCCCAGCAGGGTCCCGCGGGACTGCTCGACGGCGATCAGCTCCAGCACGTCCTCGGCGGTGAGGGGCTCGAAATAGAGACGGTCTGACGTGTCGTAGTCGGTGGAGACGGTCTCGGGGTTGCAGTTGACCATGATCGACTCCACCCCGACGTCGGCCAGGGCGAAGGCGGCGTGGCAGCAGCAATAGTCGAACTCGATGCCCTGGCCGATCCGGTTGGGGCCGCCGCCCAGGATGACCGCCTTGCGCCGGTCGGAGGGCTCGCTCTCGCAGTCAGGGACCTGGCCCAGGGCGCCGGTCTCGTAGGTCGAGTACATGTAGGGGGTGTCGGCGCGGAACTCGCCGGCGCAGGTGTCGATCCGCTTGAAGACCGGGCGGACGCCCAGGGCCCGGCGGGCGGCGCGCACGGCGCCTTCGGGCTGGCGGACCAGGCGGGCGAGGCGGGCGTCGGAGAAGCCCTGGGCCTTGAGGGCCCGGAAGCCCTGGGCCGTGTCCGGCAGGCCGCCGGCGCGGACCAGGCCCTCCTGGCGGACCAGCTCCTGGATCTGGCGCAGGAACCAGGGCTCGTAGGAACAGGCGCCGTGGACCTCCTCGACGGTCAGGCCGTGGCGGAAGGCCTGGGCGATGACCCGCAGGCGGTCGGGGGTGGGAACGCCGAGGGCGCGGACCACGGCGGCCTTGCCGGTCTCGGGATCGGCGGCGCCCTCGATCTCGATCTCGTCCAGTCCGGTCAGGCCGGTCTCGAGGCCGCGCAGGGCCTTCTGGAGGCTCTCCTTGAAGGTCCGGCCAATGGCCATGACCTCGCCCACGGACTTCATGGACGTGGTGAGGTAAGGCTCGGAACCCGGATATTTTTCAAAGGCGAAGCGCGGAATCTTCGTGACGACATAGTCGATCGACGGCTCGAAGGAGGCCGGGGTGGCCCCGGTGATGTCGTTCATCAACTCGTCGAGGGTGTAGCCCACGGCCAGGCGCGCGGCGACCTTGGCGATGGGGAAGCCGGTCGCCTTGGAGGCCAGGGCCGAGGAGCGGGACACCCGGGGGTTCATCTCGATGACGACCATCCGGCCGTCCTTCGGGTTGACCGCGAACTGGACGTTCGAGCCGCCGGTCTCGACCCCGATCTCGCGCAGGACGGCGATCGAGGCCGTCCGCATGATCTGGTATTCCTTGTCCGTCAGGGTCAGGGCCGGCGCGACGGTGATGGAGTCGCCGGTGTGCACGCCCATCGGGTCGATGTTCTCGATGGAGCAGACGATGATGCAGTTGTCCGCCTTGTCGCGGACGACCTCCATCTCGTACTCCTTCCAGCCCAGGACGCTTTCCTCGATCAGCACCTCGGTGGTCGGCGACAGGTCCAGGCCGCGCTCCACGATCTCGCGGAACTCCTCGACATTGTAGGCGATGCCGCCGCCGGTGCCGGCCAGGGTGAAGGAGGGGCGGATGATGGCGGGCAGGCCCACGAAGGCCAGGCCCTCCATGGCCTCCTCCAGGGTGTGGGCGGCCTTGGACTTGGGGCTTTCCAAGCCAAGCTTGTCCATGGCGTCGCGGAACTTCTGGCGGTCCTCGGCCTTGTCGATCACCTCGGCCCGGGCGCCGATCATCTCCACCCCGTAGCGGGCCAGGACCCCCCGGCTCTCGAGGGCCAGGGCGGTGTTCAGGGCGGTCTGGCCGCCCATGGTCGGCAGGAGGGCGTCGGGTCGCTCGGCGGCGATGATCTTCTCGACCATTTCCGGCGTGATCGGCTCGACATAGGTCGCGTCCGCCACGTCGGGGTCGGTCATGATGGTGGCGGGGTTGGAGTTGACCAGGATGATACGGTAGCCCTCGGCCCTCAGGGCCTTGCACGCCTGGACGCCCGAATAGTCGAACTCACAGGCCTGGCCGATGACGATGGGCCCGGCGCCGATGATCAGGATCGAGGAGATGTCGGTGCGTTTGGGCATGGAAACACTCGCGCGCAGGGCCAGCGCGCGCGCCTGCGCGCTGCGTCCCGGCCGGATTGAAGGCTAAGCCGCCCGTTTAGAGGGGGAGTCGGGGAGGCGCAAGCATGGATGCCCGCGGGCCCGCGCGCGCCGGGTTCCGCCCACAGAAAAACGGGCCGGCGTTTCCGCCGACCCGTTGAAGAGGTTCCCTTTCGGGACGAGGTCAGACGGACAGGTTGCCCGCGGACATCTTCCCGCTGCGCTTGTCGCGCTCGAGCTCGTAGTTCACCTTCTGACCTTCGTTGAGCGAGCGGAGGCCCGCACGCTCGACGGCGGAGATGTGCACGAACACATCCGGGCCGCCTTCGTCAGGTTGAATGAAGCCGTAGCCCTTGGTTCCGTTGAACCACTTCACGGTGCCGGTAGCCATATTGATCGATCGTCCTTGATAGATAGGCCCGCAACCCCGGAGTTGGGGCGCACGGGATCAAAAATCGAAGGAGGTCGGTAGCAGGCCCGCTGCGTCAGAAGAAGCGTCGAAAAAGCAGCCGAACCTACGAGATTTGACACGTCACTATGACGGAAGGGCGTCGGTCTGGCAAGCCGGGCCCGGGGCTCAGGCCCGGGCGGCGTCCATCAGGTCGGCGAACCTGCGGAAGAGATAGAGGGAATCCGTCGGCCCGGGCGAGGCCTCGGGGTGGTGCTGGACCGAAAACACCGGCCGGCCGGTCAGGGCGATGCCGGCGTTGGTGCCGTCGAACAGGGAGACATGGGTCTCCTCCACGCCCTCGGGCAGGCTGTCGCGGCTGACCGTGAAGCCGTGGTTCATCGAGACGATCTCGACCTTGCCGGTGGTCAGGTCCTTCACGGGATGGTTGGCCCCGTGGTGGCCTTGCTCCATCTTCTCGGTGCGCGCGCCCAGGGCCAGGGCCAGCATCTGGTGGCCGAGGCAGATGCCGAAGACCGGGACGCCCGAGGCGACCAGCTTGCGGATTTCGGGCACGGCGTATTGCCCGGTGGCGGCCGGGTCGCCGGGGCCGTTCGACAGCATGACGCCATGCGGCTTGCGGGCCAGGATGTCCTCGGCGGAGGTCGAGGCCGGCACGACGGTGACCTTCGCCCCCAGGGAGGCGAGGGCCCGCAGGATGTTCCGCTTCACCCCGAAGTCCACGACGACGACCTCATAGCGGTCCGGTGCGGGGCGGGCGTAACCGGCGGGCCAGCCGTAGAGGCCTTCTTCCCAGGTGAAGGCCTGGCGGCAGGTGGCGTCCCGGGCCAGGTCAAGGCCCACCAGGCCGTTCCATTCCGCCGCCTGGCGGCGCAGGGCGTCGAGGTCGAAGCGGCCCTCGGGATCGTGGGCGATGACCGCGTGGGGCATGCCCTCCTCGCGGATGCGCCGGGTCAGGGCCCGGGTGTCGACGCCGGACAGGCCGATGACGCCCCGGCGCGCCATCCAGGCGCCCAGGTCGGTCTCGGCGCGCCAGTTGGCCGGCGCGGTGGGGGCGTCCCGAAAGATCGCCCCGCGGGCGGCGGTGGCGGAGTCCCCGGCCACCTGCTCGAGGTCCTCGGAATTGACCCCGACATTGCCCACGTGGGGGAAGGTGAAGGCGACGAGCTGGGCCATGTAGGAGGGGTCGGTCAGGATCTCCTGGTAGCCCGTCATGGCCGTGTTGAAGCAGACCTCGCCCACGGCCGAGCCGGTCGCGCCGCAGCCGAAGCCCTGGAGGACGGTCCCGTCCGCAAGGACCAGGACGCCCGTGACGCCGGGGAGGAGATCGCTCATGGCAGGCCGCTCCAGGGGCAGGGTTGAGGGCTCGCAAAAAGGCGGGCGAGGATGCATCCTGCCCGCCCTTCGGCCGTTCCGGGTCTGGTAATGACTCGCGGCGGGCCGGTCAATGCGGCGCACCGGCCGCAGCCTCCGGGAGAGTCCCATGTCCGAGACCGTCTTCATCGATCCCGACCGCGAGGCCTGGGCGATCTTCAAGGGCCTGCCGGCGGACGCCCCGATCCACATGCTGAATCTCATCCGGCTGCGGGAACGCGCCGACTATCCCGAGGGACACCCGGACCACGGGCGCGGCCTGTCCGGCCTGGAGGCCTACCGCGCCTATGGCCGCACCACCGCCCACATCTTCGCCCGGGTCGGGGGGCGCCAGGTCTGGGTGGGCAGGCCGGAGGTCACGGTCACCGGGCCACGGTCCGAGGCCTGGGACCTGGCCTTCATCGCCGAGTATCCCTCCGCCCAGGCCTTCATCGACATGGTCCGGGATGCGGAGTACCGGGTCCTGGTGGCGCACCGGACGGCCGGGGTGGCCGACTCCCGTCTCATCTGCATGTCGCCCCGGGAGCCCGGCGAAGGCTTCGGGGAATAGCGCCGCCGCCATGTCCATCCGCATCACCACGGTCGGCCTCGATGCCGACGACACCCTCTGGCACAACGAGACCCTGTTCCGCCTGACCCAGGAGCGGTTCTGCGACCTCCTGGCGGACCGCGCCGACCCCGAGGCCCTGATGGCCCGGCTGGCGGAGGTGGAGACCCGCAACCTTCGGCTCTACGGCTATGGGGTGAAGGGTTTCACCCTGTCCATGATCGAGACCGCCATGGAGTTGACCCACGGCGAGGCGCCCGCCTCGGTGGTGCGGGAGATCCTGGCCGCCGGGCGCGAGATGCTGAACGAGCCCGTGGAGCCCCTGCCGGGCGTGGAGTCGGCGCTGGCGGCCCTGTCTCAGGACTATCGCCTTGTCCTGGTGACCAAGGGCGACCTCCTGCACCAGGAGCAGAAGCTGGCGGCCTCGGGGCTGGGCGACCTCTTCGCGGCGGTGGAGATCGTCAGCGAGATGACCGCCTCGACCTATTCCGCCGTCTTC
>JBJOJL010000123.1:0-5248 GCA_046046615.1 Pseudomonadota bacterium | reverse complement strand
CCCGGCTGAGCTGAAGCCCGCGGTCTCCAAGTACATCGCGCCTGAGGCCCTGTTCTGGTTCCGCTGGGCCGCCCTTCTCACCTGGGTGGCGGGCGTGCTCCTGGCCTACAACCGGAACTACCTGTTCGACGCCTTCGCCCTGGGCCTGACCAGCGGCAATCCGCAGCACAGCTTCATCGGCCTGGGCATGTGGCTGGCGACGATCATGTTCTTCAATGTCTGGGTTTTCATCTGGCCGAACCAGAAGATCGCCCTCGGGATCGTCGAAGGCGACGCCGACGCCAAGGCCAAGGCTGCGAAGACGGCCATGCTGTTCTCGCGGCTGAACACCTTCCTTTCCATCCCCATGCTCGCGACCATGGGCATGAACCAGACCATCTTCGGCTGATCCCCAGGATCAACGCCGGACGGACGGGCCCGCACCCGCTGCGGGCCCGTTTCCATGTGAGGACGCCGTGAGCCCGGAAGGTCTGCAGACGACAGAGCCCGTTCCCGACGAGGACCTGGAAGGGGCGCTTGCGCGCACCGATCCCGACCGCTGGCTCTCAAGCCGGTTTGCGCCTGCTGCCGGTCGCCGGGCCCTGGTGGCCATCTACGCCTTCGACAACGAACTGGGACGCGCGCCCCGTGCGGCCTCCACGCCCCTCGTCGCCGAGATGCGCCTGGCCTGGTGGCGCGAGGCCCTGGAGGAAATCCGCGCCGGCGGTCCTGTCCGTCGCCATCCAGTCGCCCTGGCCCTCGGCGCCGGGGTGCGCGGGCATGGTCTGGACCTGGACCTGCTCGAGACCCTCATCGACGCGCGCCTGCGGGAACTTGACCCCCGCCCCATGACCCTCGAGGAGGCCCTGGAGTGGGCCGAGGGCACCGGCGGCGCCTGCGCCCGGCTGGCCGCCTCGGTCCTCGACCCTGGGTGCGCCCCTCAGGCCGCCGCGGCGGGCGGGGCGGCCTGGTCCATCGGTCGGCTGATCCTGACAGCGGGACTCTCGGTCGAGGCGGCGCAGGAGGCCCTGGAAGATCGCCTCACGAGGGCGCGCGGGGTGACCGCCACGGCCTTTCCCGCCGTCGCCCACGCCGCCCTTGCCCGGGCCCGGGCGAGGGGGCGGCGGGCCTCACCCCTCAGCGATCGCCTTCGCCTGATGCGGGCGGTGCTGACCGGGCGCGTCTGAGGCCCAGGTCGCGAGGTCCGCGAGGGCGCGCTCGCCCATGGCCAGCTTGCGGCCCCGGGTCCTCACCTTGGCCCCCAGCCGGCGGCCCTCGGCGTCCCGCTTGGGCGCCTCGACGGGCGGCATCAGGCCGTAATTGATGTTCATCGGCTGAAAGGAGCCCTTGCCGCCGTCGATATGCCCGCCGGTGATGTGGTTCACCAGGGACCCCAGGGCGGTGGTCCCCGGCGGCGTCTCGAGGGGGCGCCCCAGTCGCTCCGCCGCTGCGAGCCGTCCGGCCAGCAGGCCCATGGCGGCGCTTTCCACATACCCCTCCACCCCGGTGACCTGCCCCGCGAAACGGAGCCGAGGCTGGACCTTCAGCCGCAGGCTGCGGTCCAGGAGGCGCGGGCTGTTGAGGAAGGTGTTGCGGTGCAGGCCGCCCAGCCGGGCGAAGACGGCCTTCTCCAGGCCAGGGATCATCCGGAAGATGTCCGTCTGGGCGCCATGCTTCAGCTTGGTCTGGAAGCCCACCATGTTCCAGAGCGTGCCCAAGGCGTTATCCTGGCGCAGCTGGACAACCGCCCAGGGCTTTTCGTCGGGCCGATGGGCGTTGGTCAGGCCCACGGGCTTCATCGGGCCGTGGCGAAGGGTCTCGCGTCCCCGCTCCGCCATCACCTCGATGGGCAGGCAACCGTCGAAGTAGGGCACGTTTTCCCACTCCCGGAATTCCGACTTCGGACCCGCCAGCAGGGCGTCGATGAAGGCCTCGTACTGGTCCCGGTCCATCGGGCAGTTGATGTAGGCCTGGGCGTCGCCGCCGGGCCCGGCCTTGTCGTAGCGCGACTGCCGCCAGGCGGTGTCCATGTCGATGGACTCCAGGGTGACGATCGGGGCGATGGCGTCAAAGAAGGATAGTTCGTCCTCGCCGGTCAGGCCCTGGATGGCCTCGGCCAGGGCGGGGGAGGTGAGGGGGCCGGTGGCCACGATCACGCTGTCCCACTCGGCGGGCGGCAGGCCCGCCACCTCGCCCCTCTCGATCGTCACCAGGGGATGGGCGGTCAGCCGCGCGGTCACCGCCGCCGAGAAGCCGTCGCGATCCACAGCCAGGGCGCCGCCCGCCGGAACCTGGCAGGCGTCGCCGCAGGCCATGATCAACGAGTCCAGGCTGCGCATTTCGGCGTGGAGGAGGCCCACGGCGTTCGCCGTCCAGTCGTCCGCCCGGAAGGAGTTGGAGCAGACCAGCTCGGCAAGGCCGTCGGTGTGGTGGGCGTCTGTGCCCCGGACGGGCCGCATCTCGTGCAGGATGACCGGGACTCCGGCCCCGGCGATCTGCCAGGCCGCTTCCGAACCGGCGAGCCCGCCGCCGATGACGTGAATGGGTGCAGGTGACATGCGTGGCTAACTAGCAACGATCCCGCCGGATCGCGAGCCGAACCTCCGCAGCGCTTGCACTGGAGAGGGCCGGATAGCCAAATGGGGGCGGGGAAGGACCGATTCAGGACCCGCCGGGTCACGGTTCAGGTGCGCGAAATGACGGTGTTTTCCGCGGTCGATGCGGCTTTCGAGGGCTTCCGGGTCACCTGGGAGAAGCCAAAGACCCTCTTGATCTGGTCGGGCTTCTTTCTGGTCGTCAACCTGTTGATGCCCCTGACCCTCTTTGGGCTGGGCCTGAACACCAAGGTGGCGGAACTCGAGGCGGCGGGCGGTAATCCCTCGCAGGATCCCACGGCGGTGATGGAAAGCCTCGCCGCCCTCGCGCCCATCTATGCTGTCCTGATCCCGGTGGGCCTGGTCGTGCAGGCCATGATCGCCGCCGCCGTCTTCCGCCTCGTGCTGGACCCCGAAGACTCCCGGATCCACCCCGTCCAGTTCGGACGGGAGGAGGTCCATCAGATTGTCCTGGCCCTCGCCTACACCCTGATGTTCATCGTGGCGGTCGTCGTCGCGGTTCTTGTCGGGGGGATCTTCGCTGGCGCTTCGGCGGCCCTCGGGGCCAGTCCCCTGGTGGGCCTGATGGTCAGCTTCGCTCTCATGGGCGGGCTCGTCTTCGTCGCGATCCGGATGTCGCTGGGGCCGGTCATCACTTTCTCCGAAGGCCGGATCGCCCTGTTCGACTCCTGGGCCTGCACCCGGGGGCTCTTCTGGCCGATCCTGGGCGCCTATGTCCTCGCGGTCATCGCCATCGCCGTCTTCTACCTTCTGGCGATGGTCCTGGTCGCGGCCCTCGGAGCCATCCTCTCCGGAGGCGACATCGAGACGGTGGGGCGGCTGATGAACCCGGACATGAGCTCGATCCAGGCCTTCTTCACGCCGGGGCAGGTCCTGATGATCATGTTCGGGGCCTTCATGAGCGCCGTCTACAACGCCGTCATGTCCGCTCCGGCCGCGGTGATCTACCGCGAGATCCGCGCTCGCCGCGCCGCCGCCTGAGGTCAGGCGCCGGCGCTCGGACGGGCGGCCAGCTTCTCCCGCCAGGCGGCGAGGGCCTTGAGCTCCGGATCGCAGGGCAGGCCGATCCAGTCCGCGAAATCCACCGTGGTCTGCAGGCAGATGTCGGCCATGGTCAGGGTGTCGAGGGCCAGGAACTCCCTGCCCTGAAGTGAGCGGTCAAAGAACCGCTGGGCGCCGGCCCAGGTCTCGCGGTTCGACTCCCCGAAATCCTTGTACTGGGTCAGGAGGGCCGCCGTGCGCGGATGGGCGTGACGCCAGAAATTGCCCACCGGCATCATGGCGACGAACTCCACCCGGCGGATCCACTGGTCCACCAGCGCCTTCTCCACCGCCGTGCGGCCGAACATGGGCGGCTCGGGATGAATCTCCTCGAAATAGCGACAGATGGCCACCGTCTCTGAAATGCAGGTCCCGTCATCCAGCTCCAGGGTGGGGATCTGGCCCAGGGGGTTGCGGGCCCGGAATTCCTCGGACTTGTGCTCGCGCTTCATCATGTCGATGCGCGTCTCAGGCAGGTCGATCCCCTTCTCCGCGAGGAAGATGCGCACGCGGCGCGGGTTCGGGGCCGGGTTCGGCGCGCCATAGAGCTTCATTCCGGGTCTCCGCAGGCGCCGTTGTGGGATCAGGCGGTGACGGCCCGGCGCCGGGCCAAACGCCTCTCTTCGTGTCGCGCCAGAATGTCGGCCAGATAGCGTTCCGTCCAGCTTGCCGGTTCGGCGGCTACCCCTTCCAGCGGACCGCAGGTGCAATATGCGTAAGCTAGCGGGAGGAACTCACCTGTGGATTTGCCAATCCCGGCAGAGGGGCAGTATCAGGGATCATCTGTAGCTGAGTGAATTCAGATTTGAGTGGCGGGCATAGGTCCACGGCCTGGATCGGAATCGACAATTACGTTCTCCAAGTTAACCGCCTTAACCGATCGACAGATGGTATGGGCAAAGATGGAGGATTCACGATTCCGAATTTCAAGGAATCGATGGCAATAAATGGAGCGATGCACTATAGATGATTTTTAGATAGATTTTGTACGGAAAATAGGGCTTCAATCCAGATGTCCTCAGACATACAGAATCGCGCGCGAATTTCCGAAGAAAGGATGAACAAGATGAATTATAGCAATCTTTCTAAATTCGGAATAGGCCTGACAATAATAGGTGTATCAATTTTTATTTTAAACACGACGCAATTCGTTGATGCAGTAACGGGATTAGATGTCTTAGAGGCGAAGAGCAATTTGAATTACACGATCGATCAAATTGATGGAAGTTACCAGCCTGCAAGGAATATATATAGAGATTTGTTTAATAAAAGAATGGTCGGCGGAATAATTGCCATCGTCGGAGTTATTATGTCATTAGTTGGATTCTCCGGAATTTCTCCGCTTCGAAAAACAAAAAAATGCCCATCTTGTGCCGAGAATGTTATGCTCGAAGCCGTAAAATGTAGATATTGCGGGAGTGTGCTCGATTGAGCGTGCCATTTTTACTTAGATAATCAGCATCATAATTACAATCCTGATCCGATAAATCCACCTCTACACCAGTGTCTTCTCCACCGCCGTGCGGCCGAACATCGGCGGCTCGGGATGAATCTCCTCGAAATAGCGACAGATGGCCACCGTCTCTGAAATGCAGGTCCCGTCATCCAGCTCC
>JBJOJL010000122.1:0-5357 GCA_046046615.1 Pseudomonadota bacterium | reverse complement strand
CCTGGGCGGGGACCGGCGGCGCGATCCCCGCCACGGTGGTGGCGGCGGCGGCGAGAACCAGTAACGGGCGCATGGCGCGTCTCCTTGCACGGACTGCAACAATCTAGTCAGGTGGTTGTGAACACGGCAAGCTGAATGCAACCTGACTGGGATCAGCGTGGAGGGTGACATGAAGGCGAATCTCTCGGGACTTATTCTGGCGCTGTCCCTGGCGGCCTCCCCGGCTGCGGCGGGAGCGCTTGAGGACGCCCTGGGCCGCGGCGCGCTGCGGGTCTGCACATCTGAAGCGCCGCCCTTCGTAATCCGGACGCCGGGCGGCGAGCTGATCGGCCACGAGGTCGACATCGCCGGACGACTGGCCAGCGACGCCGGCCTGACCCTCGACCTTCGCGTCCTGCCGATGGGCGAGGTCCTGGACCGGCTCAACGCCGGCGAATGCGACCTCGCCGCGGCCGCCCTCGCGGTTTCCCCCGACAAGCTTCTCAAGGTCTGGATGAGCGACCCCTACGCGGAAACGGACCTCCAGATCGTGGCGAGCTCCAAGGCGCCGATCCGCATTGACCAGCTGAATGTTCCTGACACGGCCATCGGGATCGTGAGCGGGACGATGGCCGCGGACGCCGCTCGCTCCCGTCTGCCCGAGGCGACTTTTCGGGAGTTCGCCGACCTGGCGGGCGCCCAACGCGCCCTCGATGACGGCGCCGTGAACGCGCTGGCCTTCAAGGAGCCGATCCCCAGCCTGACCGTGGCTTCCTCGGCGCCGCAACGCTATGTCGTGGCCTCCGGCGACACGCTCGGGCGCACGGCCGACGCCTTCGCCCTCCGCAAGGGCGACGCCAACATGCTCAACTTCCTGAACGGATGGATTTCGGCGCGCAAGCGCGACGGCTTCCTCGCTTCAACCGACGCCTACTGGCTGAACAGCCTGGACTGGATGGCGCGGGTGAAGACCCTTGCCCCACGCAAGTGATCAGGCTGCGCCGCCCTTGTCGCGGCGCTCGGCGTAGATCACCAGCGGCTGGGACCGGCCCTCGACCACCTCGGCGTTGACCACGACCTCCTCGACGCCTTCCCAGGTGGGGAGCTCGTACATGGTGTCGAGCAGTATGCCTTCGAGGATGGAGCGCAGTCCGCGGGCGCCGGTCTTGCGGGCGATGGCCTTGCGGGCCACCGACATCAGGGCGTCCTCGGTGAAGGTCAGGCCCACATTCTCCATGTCGAACAGGCGCTGGTACTGCTTGACGAAGGCGTTCTTGGGCTCGGTGAGGATCTTCACCAGGGCCTTCTCGTCCAGGTCGTCCAGGGTCGCCAGCACGGGCAGGCGGCCGATGAACTCAGGGATCAGGCCGAACTTGAGCAGGTCGTCAGGCTCCACCTGACGGAAGATTTCGCCGGTGCGGCGTTCATCCGGGTCCGCGACCCGGGCGCCGAAGCCGATGGAGGTCCCCTGCCCCCGGGCGGCGATGATCTTGTCGAGGCCCGCAAAGGCGCCGCCGCAGATAAACAGGATGTTGGTGGTGTCGACCTGCAGGAACTCCTGCTGGGGATGCTTGCGCCCGCCCTGCGGCGGCACGGAGGCGACCGTGCCCTCCATGATCTTCAGCAGGGCCTGCTGGACCCCCTCGCCCGACACGTCGCGGGTAATGGAGGGGTTGTCCGACTTGCGGCTGATCTTGTCGACCTCGTCGATGTAGACGATGCCCCGCTGGGCCCGCTCGACATTGTAGTCGGCCGCCTGCAGCAGCTTCAGGATGATGTTCTCGACGTCCTCGCCGACATAGCCGGCCTCGGTCAGGGTTGTCGCATCGGCGACGGTGAAGGGCACGTCGATGATTCTGGCCAGGGTCTGGGCCAGAAGGGTCTTGCCGGTGCCGGTCGGCCCGATGAGCAGGATGTTGGCCTTCCCCAGCTCGACGTCGTTGTTCTTCGAGGCGTGGTTGAGGCGCTTGTAATGGTTGTGGACGGCGACGGAGAGGACCTTCTTGGCGTGGTCCTGGCCGATCACGTAGTCGTCGAGGACCTCGCGGATCTCCTTCGGAGTCGGCACGCCATCCTTTGATTTCACAAAGGAAATCTTGTGCTCTTCACGGATGATGTCCATGCAGAGCTCGACGCACTCGTCGCAGATGAAAACGGTCGGACCCGCAATCAGCTTGCGGACCTCGTGCTGGCTCTTGCCGCAGAAAGAGCAATAGAGGGTGCTCTTGGAATCCCCGCCGGCGGCCTTGGTCATGCGTCTCTCACTCCTTCGGCGGGCGACCTTGCGTCGCGCCGTCGAACCCCGGTTCGCCCGTTAAGGCCTGATTCAGCCTACCGGGGCCGGGTTGTCGAAGTGTTGACAGTCCCCGATCCCGACGCCGACCACAAGCCTGCGGGTCCGTACACAGGGCCTATACCCCAAACCTGTGGCATTGTCGTCATGGGGCGAATCCGGGGATTCCGCTCTTCCTTCCAAACTGCAGTGGTCGAAATCCCGGACGTGCCGAAGCCCAAAGCCCGAGAGAGAGTCCCGGTCGACCTCGCGCCCGAGGACTTCCCCCAGGATCCGGCCCAGCCGGTCGGGGTGGTCGCCTTCGACTTCGACGGGACCCTGACGGTCCGTGACAGCTTCACCGCCTTCCTCGCCTGGAGGGCCGGAGCCGCCGGCTGGGCGAAAGGACTTGCAGCCCTTGCGCCTTCCGCCGGCCGCTACCTCGTCGACCGCGACCGCGGCCTGCTCAAGGCCGCGACGGTCCGGCGCTTCCTGGCCGGAATGACGCGCCAGGACCTGGAAGCCCAGGCCCGCGCCTTCGCCGAGGCTCACGCCACGCGCCTCCTGCGACCAGACGCCCTGCGATCGTGGAGATACTGGCGCGCCCGGGGCGCGACCCTGGCCATCGTGACCGCCTCGCCCGAGATCCTGGTGGCGCCCTTCGCCCGGGGTCTGGGTGCGGATCACCTGCTGGGAACGCGCCTGGTCGAGGACGCGGACGGGCGGATCACCGGCGACCTGGACGGCGCCAACTGCCGCGGGCCTGAAAAGATGCGTCGGCTGACAGAGGTCTTCGGGCCCGACCTGAAGCTGGCGGCCGCTTACGGGGACACGTCGGGAGACGCCGAGATGCTGGCCCGGGCCGCCCACGCCGGCTTCCGGGAGTTCCGGGAACGCCCCTGAACGGGGTCAGTCGTCCCCGCGGTTTTCCTGGACGTGGTCGACCAGGCCCCAGTCCCGGGCCTCTTCAGGGGTCATGAAGGTGTCGGCGTCGAGCTTGTCCTCGACCTCCTGGTAGGTCCGCCCGGTGTGCTTGGCGTAGATCTCGTTCAGGCGACGCTTGATCTTCAGGATGTCCTCGGCGTGACGCTCGATGTCCGAGGCCTTGCCGGAGTAACCGCCCGAGGGCTGGTGCACCATGATCCGCGCATTGGGCAGGCTGATGCGGTGGCCCGGGGCGCCGGCGGCCAGCAGGAAGGAGCCCATGGACGCCGCATAGCCCATGCAGAGCGTGGCCACGGGGCTGCGGATGTACTGCATGGTGTCGTAGATCGCGAGGCCCGAGGACACCACTCCACCGGGGGAGTTGATGTACATCTGGATCTCCTTCTTGGGGTTCTCGGCCTCAAGATAGAGCAGCTGGGCGCAGACCAGGGCTGCCATCCCGTCCTCGACCGGCCCCGAAACGAAGATCACGCGCTCCTTGAGGAGCCGCGAGAAGATGTCGAAGGCGCGTTCGCCCCGGCTGGTCTGCTCGACCACCATGGGGACAAGGTTCAGGGCGGTCGTCACCATATCCGGCATTGGCGTGCACCTTCAGGCTGGAGCGGCGACTCCTCCGCGAAATCGCCAGCCTCCGATATCGCGTTTCGCCCGGGCCATGGCAAGGCCGCGCCCGGGATTGTCCCCGGCCTAGGACCTGTAGGCCGAAGGCATGTCGTCTTCCTTGAGGAGTTCCTCGCGGGAGACCTTCTCGTCCTCGACCTTGGCCTTGGAAACGATCAGGTCGACGACCTTCTCCTCGAAGATCGGCGCGCGGATCTGGGCCTGGGCCGACGGGTTCTGGCGAAGGAACTCAAAGATCTGCTGGGCCTGGGGACCGTAGCGCATGGCTTCCTGGCGCATGGCCTCGGCCAGTTCCTGCTCGGTCACCTGGACATTGTTGACCCGACCCACCTCAGCGAGAACCAGGCCGAGACGGACCCGGCGCTCGGCGATCTTGCGATACTCGTCGCGCAGCTGGTCGTCGGACTTGTCGGCGTCTTCCGGCGGCAGGTTGCCGGCGGTCTTGTCCTGCTGGA
Organism: Pseudomonadota bacterium; assembly: GCA_046046615.1. Classification (GTDB taxonomy): domain Bacteria; phylum Pseudomonadota; class Alphaproteobacteria; order Caulobacterales; family Caulobacteraceae; genus Phenylobacterium. The sequence continues at coordinate 1,085 of JBJOJL010000122.1, read as the reverse complement.
CCTGTTCCCAGATCTGCGAGAACTCGGCCTCGACCATGCGGGGCGGGAGGGGGAAGTCGTGCTTCTCGTCCAGGATGTCGAGCAGGGCCCGCTTCAGCTTGAACCGCGTCGCCCCGGCGAACTGAGACTGGAGGTTGGAGCGCAGAAGCTCCTTCAGCTTCTCCAGGTCCTCGATGCCGAGGCGCTGGGCCAGCTCGTCGTCGATCTTGCTGGCCTTGGGGGCGCGGACTTCCTTCACGGTGACCGTGAACTCCGCGTCCTTCCCGGCCAGGTGGGCCGCCTGGTACTCGGCGGGGAAGGTCACCTTCACCAGCACCTCGTCCTCCGGCTTCGCGCCCACGAGCTGCTCCTCGAAGCCCGGGATGAACTGTCCGGAGCCCAGGGTCAGGGTGGCGTCCTCAGCCGACCCGCCCTCGAAGACCTCGCCGTCCACGCGGCCCACGAAGTCGATCAGCAGCTGGTCGCCGTCCTTGGCCTTCACCGTCTTGCCCTTGCGGGGCTCGTAGGTCTTGGAGGATTCCGCCAGCTCGGCGACGGCCTCATCGACTTCCTTCTCGGTGGGCTCGTAGACCGGACGCTTCAGGGAGATGGCCGAGAAGTCAGCGGGCTCGAATTCCGGGATGACCTCCAGGGCGATTTCGTAGGCGAGGTCCGCCTTGCCCTCGACCACCTGCTGGATGTCGCCCTCGGGGCGAAGGTCCGGCTCGCCAGCCGGGCGCAGGTTGTTGTCGGACAGCACCTTCTGGGTGGTCTCGGTGATGGTCTGCTCGACCACTTCACTCATCAGCGAGCGGCCGAACATCTTCCGCACATGGGCGGGCGGCACCTTGCCGGGGCGGAAGCCCTTGAGGTTGAGGGTGGGCGTGATCTCGGCGATCCGGGCCTCGACCTTCTCGGCCAGCAGGGCGGAGGGGACGGTCACGCCGTAGACCCGGCTCAGACCTTCAACGGACTTCTCAACGATCTGCATCGACATTCAACCCACCGGACCCTCCGCGTGCTGCGCAGGACGGATCCGCCTTCTTCCGGAAAAATGAGCGCCGCCGGAAGCCGGCGGCGGAGGGGCGACCTTATGTCATGCGACC
>JBJOJL010000121.1:0-5368 GCA_046046615.1 Pseudomonadota bacterium | reverse complement strand
TCCGGCCGAGATCACCACGCCGCCCGCCCAGCCCCGCAAGGGCTGGTGGCGCCGGGGCTGACGGGCTAGGTTCACCTTGGGGACGGGGCGCACCATCAGGAGATACGCCATGGGCGGCCGTCGCCTAGCGCACCTCAGGAAGGGAGCCGCCACGGCCTTGTGCCTGGTCGCGGCTCTCGCTCCCCTTCTGCTCGCCCCCTCACCGGCCCGGGCCCAGTCGTCCGAGCCCATGACCCTGATCCGGGACACCGAGATCGAGGAGACCCTGCGCCTCGACTCCGAACCCCTGTTCCGGGCGGCGGGCCTGGAGTCGAAGTCGATCCGCATCCTCCTGATCGGATCGCGGGACCTGAACGCCTTCGCCGGCCCCGGGGTGATGGCGGTCTTCACCGGCCTGATCCTAGAATCCAAGTCGCCCAACGAACTCCAGGGCGTGATCGCCCACGAGGTGGCGCACCTGGCCGGGGGCCACTCGGCGCGGTCGGGCGAGATGTCCCAGGCGGGGCTCAAGCCCTTCCTGCTGACCATGGGCCTCGGCGTCCTGGCGGCCCTCTCCGGCAATGTCGAGGCTGGCGCGGTGCTGGCCTCCAACGCCAGCTTCTTCGGGGCGCTGGGCGCGATGGGCTACAGCCGCGAGCAGGAAAGCCGGGCCGACCAGGCGGGCGCCTCCTACCTGGAGGCGGCGGGCCTCTCAGGGCGCGGCCTGGTGACCTTCTTCGACAATTTCCGCTACCAGGAAGTCTTCGCCGAGGCGCGCCGCTTCTCCTACTTCCGCAGCCACCCCCTCAGCGCGAGCCGGATCGAGGCCCTGCGCGCCCGGGTCGAGCGGATGTCGAACGTCGACGCCCCGGATGATCCCGAGAGCGTGCGGCGGCACGCCATCATGAAGGCGAAGCTGCAGGGCTTCATCAATCCCGGCGTGGCGATCGTGAAGTGCGCGGACCCCAAGGCCGACTATCCGACCCGCTATGCCTGCGCCATCGCTCAATACCAGCTGAAGGAGCCCGACCGGGCCCTCAAGCTGATTGACGCCTTGCTCGCCGAGCAGCCGGAAAACCCCTACCTCTGGGAACTCAAGGGCCAGATCCTCTTCGAGTTCGGCCGCACCGCCGAGGCCGAGGCGCCCCAGCGGCGATCGGTCGCCCTGAAGCCCGACGCGCCGCTCCTGCGGGTCAACCTCGGCCAGACCCTGATCGCCATGCCCGACGACTCCAAGGTGGACGAGGGAATCCGCGAACTGAAGGCCGCGCTGGACCAGGACGACGAGAATTCCGTGGCCTGGCGACTCCTGGCCCAGGCCTACGACACCCGGAAGAAGGACGGCCTCGCCCGCTACGCCACCGCCGAGTACAACTACATCGAAGGCGACCGTCGCCAGGCCCTCATCTTCGCGCTCCGCGCGCGGGACCTCCTGGAGCGGAACACCCCGGAATGGCGGCGAGCGAACGACATAGTCCTGGCCACCGAGAATGACCCCCGTGTGATCCGCGCGGGACGGGGCGGCTAGGGCTTCACACCGCCGCCAACCCCCCTATGTTGCGCCCATGAAAGCCGCTCCCCTCGCCGCCCTGCTGTCCTGCGCCCTGCTCCTCGGCGGGTGCCAGAAGGCCTTTGACGTCGTCCTGGGCGACCCGCTCCGAGCCTATCTCCTCGCCCATCCTGAACTGCTCGAGGAAATGGCGACCAAGCTCCAGGAGAAGAAGCTCGTCCAGCAGTCCGAGGACGCCCGCAAGGCCATCGCCTCGAACCGGACGGCCCTTGAGCGCGACCCCCGCGACGTGGTTTTCAACCCGAACGGGAAGATCACCGTGGTGGAGTTCTTCGATTACAGGTGCGGCTACTGCAAGAACATCGCTCCCGAAGTGGCGGCCCTGGTCAGGGAAAATCCCGACATCCGGCTTGTCCTCAAGGAGTTCCCGATCTTCGGCGGCGCCTCGGACCTGGCGGCCAGGGCGGCCCTGACTCCCGCCGGGCGGGCGGGAGGCCTGGCCTTCCATGAGGCGCTCATGGAGGAAAAGACCCTCAACGAATCCGCCATCCTGCGGATCGCCGCCGCCGCAGGCGTGCGGGGCGACGCCGTCTCCGCAGCGATGCGGGACGAAGCCATCACCCGGCAGCTGGCCGACACCCGGCAGCTGGCCCAGAACCTCCGTATCGAGGGTACGCCGGCCTTCATCGTCGGCGACCGCATGATCCCCGGCGCTGACCTCGAGGCCCTCAAGGCCGCCATCGAGGACGCCCGCCGCGGCCCCCTGAAGAGGCCCGAATAGAATGTCAGAGTCTGTCGCCGTCATCGGGGCCGGCATGGCGGGGCTGTGGACCGCCCTGGCCCTGGCCCCCACCGGGCGCAAGGTCATCCTTCTCGACCGTGACCCGCCGCCGCCCGAGGGCGACGCCGACGCGGCCTTCAATGACTGGGCCCACAGGGGCGTCACGCACTTGCGGCACAGCCACGCCTTCCTGGCCCGCCTGCGGGGCATCATCCGGGATGAGCATCCCGCCCTCCTGGAGGCCCTAGGCGCCGCCGGCTGTCGTGAGCTGGGCCTGGACGGCATGCTGACCGACCGCCACCGCCGACGCTGGACCCCGCGCCCGGAGGACGCCGACCTGGTCGTCCTGACCAGCCGTCGCACGACGCTCGAGCTCGTCATCCGGCGTTATGTCGAGGCCATGCCCAACGTCGAGATCCGCAGCGAATGCTTCGTGGAGGGACTGGCGACCTCCGGGACGGCGCCCGTGCAGGTCACGGGGGTCCACCTCCGCGGCGGGGAGACCGTGACGGCGGACGTGGTGGTCGACGCCGGCGGCCGGACCTCCTCGTGCTTCGATCAGCTGGCCGAGATGGGCGCCCCGGTCGGTGAGACCGCCGAGGACGCCGGCATCCTCTACTTCACCCGCCACTACCGGCTGAAGCCCGGCCAGGCCGAGCCGCCCCGGGGCGGGGCGCCCTCCACCGGGGACCTGGGCTTCATCAAGTTCGGGGTCTTTCCGGCGGACAACGGCTGCTTCTCGATCACCCTCTGCGTGCCAGAGATCGAGCTCGAGATCCGCAAGACCATCGTCAACCCCGAGGTCTTCGACAGCATCTGCCGCGAGATACCCGGCATGCGCCCCTGGCTGGAGCCGGAGCGCACGGACGCCGTCAGCAAGGTCTACGGCATGGGCGACCTGAAGAGCCGCTGGCGCACCCTTGCGCCGGGCGGCCAGGCGGCGGTGACCGGCTTCTTCCCGGTCGGTGACAGCCTGATCCGGACCAATCCCCTCTACGGACGGGGCTGCGCCTTCGCAGCCGTCAGCGCGACCCTCCTGCGCGCCGCCCTGGAGTCAACGCCGGATGCCGCAGGCCGCATCGTCGCCTACGAGGCGGGGCTGAAGCGGGAGGTCCATCCCTTCTTCGAGGCCATGCAGAAGGACGACCGGGCCGCGGTCCGCCGGGCGCGGCAGGCCCTTGACTCCACCCATCGCCCCTCGCTGCGCAGCCGCATCCTGAAGAGCTTCGCAGAGGACGGCGTGGCCATCGCCATCCGATCCGACCCAGACCTCCTGCGCGAGGCCATGCGCGGCTTTCACATGCTGGAGCCGCCTGCGGACTGGCTCAAGCGCCCGGGCAACCTCGCCAAGGTCCTCCTGCACTGGATGACGCCCCGGTTCGCCAAGGCGGACGTCTATCCGCCCAAGGCCGGGCCCGGGCGGGCGGAGCTCATGCGGGCTGTGGGCCTTGACCCCCAGCTCGACGTTGCAAGGGTGATGGCCGGCTAGGACCTCAGTCCTCGCCCCAGCGCCAGCGAAGGGGCTTGGACCTGTCCATCTTGAGCCAGGTCACGACCAGAAGGAGGACGGTGCACCCCAGGAGCGCCGCCAGGGTCCCCAGCGCCTCGACACCCCTCAGGTCGCGCCCCATCAGGGTCGGGATAAGGGCCATGACCAGGACGTAGAGACCCACGCAGGCCCAGCCCTGGCCCGTAACGGGCGTGACGCCGAAGCCGTATCGGCGCGGACCGAACCAGGGCTTTCCCAGGGGCAGCTTCATGAGGGGCTTCCGTTCCATGCGGCCTGACGACGAGGGCGACCCGGGGCGACAGGCCGTGGGGGCCCGCCTCCGGGATATAGGCGCCAGGGCCCGGCTCCGCGACCCCTCGGGTCCCGAACCCAGGGCGGATCAGATGCGCCCGGCCAGGGGTGAGGAGGGATCCCCATAGCGGCGCTCGGCCATCCGGCCCGCCAGGAAGGCCTGCCGGCCGGCGATGACCGCGTGCTTCATGGCGTCGGCCATGCGGATCGGATCCTTGGCCTCCGCGATGGCGGTGTTCATCAGGACGGCGTCGCAGCCCATTTCCATGGCGATCACCGCATCCGAGGCCGTCCCGACCCCGGCGTCCACCAGGACCGGCACGCGGGACTGCTCGAGGATCAGCCCCAGGTTCAGGGCGTTCTGGATGCCGCGCCCGGACCCGATCGGGGCCGCCGCGGGCATGATGGCCGCGGCGCCGGCGTCCTCGAGCTTGCGGGCGTAGACAGGGTCGTCGCTGCAATAGACCATGACCTGAAAACCGTCGGCGACCAGCATCTTCAGGGCCCTCAGGGTCTCTTCCATGTCGGGCAGGAGGTGGGGGGTCTCGGACAGGACCTCCAGCTTGACCAGGTCCCAGCCGCCGGCCTCTCGCGCCAGCCGAAGGGTGCGCACGGCGTCCTCGCCGGTGTAGCAGCCGGCGGTGTTGGGCAGGTAGGTGAAGCGCTCAGGCTTCACGAAATCCGCGAGCATGGGCTTTGACGCGTCGGACAGGTTCACCCGGCGCAGGGCCACGGTGACAATCTCGGCGCCCGCGGCCTCTGCGGCAGCGGCGTTCTGGGCGTAGTCGGCGTACTTGCCCGTGCCCACGATCAGCCGCGAGCGAAAGGTGCGGCCGGCGACGGTCCAGGTGTCCCGGGTCGTCCCTGAGGATGCCGTTTCGCCGGCCATTTCAGCCTCCGCCAATGAAGTGGACGATCTCGACCTGGTCCCCGTCCGCCAGCTCCGTCGCGCCGTAGGCCGAGCGCGGAACGATCTCCAGGTTGCGCTCGACCGCAACCTTTCGCGGATCGAGGCCCAGGGCGGCGACCAGCTCGGCGACCGTGCGGACCGCCTCCATGACGCGGCGCTCGCCGTTCAGGACAAGGGTCAGGTTCATGGCCCTGCTTGTGACCCCAGCCGCCCCCCGTTACAAGATGCCGAATCCGGTTTCGGCGAGTCTGCGCCGTCCGGAGGTCAGTCGGCGGGGACCGGCCTTCGGCATCACGCCGTTGTGTCCGGGTCGGGGGCGCTCCCCGTGTTCGCGCCGGCTCCGGTTCGATAGAAGGTCAGGACGCCCGCCCCTCGCGGTCGCCGAGA
>JBJOJL010000120.1:0-5383 GCA_046046615.1 Pseudomonadota bacterium | reverse complement strand
GAATTGGAGCGCGCGAAATTGCTCCCCCAAGGGGGAGCTCCGACCGAAGGTCGGTGAGGGGGTCTGCTGAGATCCCGTTGACCCCCTCCGTCCCGCTGCGCGCGCCACCTCCCCCTGGGGGGAGGAATTTTTTGCGCCAATTGCTCCCCCAAGGGGGAACTGACCGAGGGGGGCGCCGGCGGCTGCCCGGCCCCGTCCCGTCAGTCGGCCAGTTCAGGCGCTGGCGAGCGGCCCTTGCGGGGCGTCTCGATGACCGGCGCGCCCGGCTCGCGCTTCTCGCCCTCGATGTCGAAGGCCAGCTTGCCGTCGCGCAGCACCACCTTGACGTGACCCCCGCGCGTGAGGCGCCCGAACAGGATCTCGTCGGCCAGGGGCTTCTTGATGTGCTCCTGGATGACCCGGCCCAGGGGGCGGGCGCCATAGAGTTCGTCGAAGCCGTTCTTGGCCAGCCAGTCCGCCGCCTCGTCCGTGGTCTCGATCGTCACATGCCGGTCTGCCAGCTGGCCCTCCAGCTGCATGACGAACTTGATCACGACCTGGCGGATGATCTCCGGCGTCAGGGGGCGGAACTGGACGATGGCGTCCAGGCGGTTGCGGAATTCCGGCGTGAAGAGCCGCTTCAGGGCCTCCTCGACCTCGTCCTCCTGCTTGCCGCGGCCGAAGCCGATGGCGTTGCGCTGGGCGTCCGAGGCGCCGGCGTTGGTGGTCATGATCAGGACCACGTTCCGGAAGTCGACCTTCTTGCCGTTGGCGTCGGTCAGCACGCCGTGGTCCATGACCTGCAGAAGGATGTTGAAGACGTCCGGATGGGCCTTCTCGATCTCGTCCAGGAGGACCACGCAGTGCGGATGCTGGTCGACGGCGTCGGTCAGCAGGCCGCCCTGGTCGAAGCCGACATAGCCAGGAGGCGCCCCGATCAGACGGCTGACGGTATGGCGCTCCATGTACTCGCTCATGTCGAAGCGCAGGAGTTCGATCCCCAGGGTCGAGGACAGCTGGCGGGCCGTCTCGGTCTTGCCGGTGCCGGTGGGGCCCGAGAAGAGGTAGCAGCCGATGGGCTTGCTGGGATCGCGCAGGCCGGCCCGGGCCATCTTCATGGCGGCGGAGAGCTGCTCGATGGCGTCGTCCTGGCCGTAGACCGCCCGTTTCAGGTCGGACTCCAGCTGGAGAAGGGCCTCGGTGTCGGACTTGGAGACCGACTTGGGCGGGATGCGGGCGATCTTGGCCACCACGGCCTCGACCTCCTTGAGGCCGATCACCTTCTTGCGACGGCTCTCGGGCAGAAGCATCTGGCTGGCCCCGGCCTCGTCGATGATGTCGATCGCCTTGTCGGGCAGCTTGCGGTCCGAGATGTAGCGGGCCGACAGCTCCACCGCCGCCTTGAGGGCGTCGTTCGTGTAGCGGAGCTTGTGGAACTTCTCGTAGTAGGTCTTCAGGCCCTTGAGGATCTTGATGGAGTCCTCGATCGTCGGCTCGTTCACGTCGATCTTCTGGAACCGCCGGACCAGGGCCCGGTCCTTCTCGAAGTGCTGGCGGAACTCCTTGTAGGTGGTCGAGCCCATGCAGCGCAGTGTGCCCGAGGCCAGGGCCGGCTTCAGCAGGTTCGAGGCGTCCATGGCCCCGCCCGAGGTGGCGCCGGCGCCGATCACCGTGTGGATCTCGTCGATGAACAGGATGGCGTCGGGGTGGTTCTCCAGCTCCTTGACCACCTGCTTGACCCGCTCCTCGAAGTCGCCGCGATACCGGGTGCCGGCCAGAAGGGCGCCCATGTCGAGGGAGAAGATGGTCGAACCGGCGAGGACTTCCGGCACCTGCTTGTTGATGATCTTTCGGGCTAGCCCCTCGGCGATGGCGGTCTTGCCGACGCCGGGATCGCCGACCAGCAGGGGATTGTTCTTGGTCCGCCGACACAGGATCTGGATGCAGCGCTCGACCTCGGCCGAGCGGCCGATGAGGGGATCGACCTTGCCCTGCTTGGCCTTCTCGTTGAGGTTCACGCAGTAGGCGTCGAGGGCCTCGCCGCCGGTCTTTACCGCCGCCTTCTCCTCGTCCTCGGACCCCTTGACCGGCTTGGCCTCGCCGGCCCCGGCCTTCTTGGCGATCCCGTGGGCGATGTAGTTCACCGCATCGTACCGCGTCATCTCCTGCTCTTGCAGGAAATAGGCCGCATGGCTCTCGCGCTCGGAGAAGATGGCCACGAGCACGTTGGCGCCGGTCACTTCCTCGCGTCCGGAGGACTGGACGTGGATCACGGCCCGCTGGATCACCCGCTGGAAGCTGGGCGTGGGCTTGGCGTCCTCGCCGTCGTCGACGATGAGCGATTTCAGCTCGTTATCGACATAGTTGGTCAGGGTGGTCTTCAGGACGTCGAGGTCGACATCGCAGGCCTTCATCACCCCGACCGAGTCCTCGTCGTCGGTGAGCGACAGGAGCAGGTGCTCAAGCGTCGCATATTCATGCTTCCGCTCGTTGGCGAGGGCGACGGCCCTGTGCAGGGACTCTTCGAGCTGGCGCGAGAATGACGGCACGGTCGCTAGTCCTTTTCCATGGTGCACTGCAGGGGGTGCTGGTGGCGGCGGGCGGTGTCGATCACCTGCGCCACCTTGGTTTCGGCGACTTCGTAGGTGTAGACGCCGCAGACCCCGACGCCCGTCTGATGGACGTGCAGCATGATCCGCGTCGCCTCCTCCCGCGACTTGTGGAAGTACTGTTCCAGAACGTAGACCACGAACTCCATAGGCGTGTAGTCGTCGTTCAGGATCAGCACCCGATACATCGAGGGCCGCTGGGTGCGGGTCTTGGTCTGGGTGATCACCGCAGAGCGATCGCCCGTCCCCTGATCCCCCTGCTTGCGCTCGGCCATCCGATACGTCTCCACGGGCGCCGCCGCACGGCGCCCCTCAGAGTCCGATTAGATATGCCAACCCCCCAGGAATGAAAGGGCCTTGGCGGCTCCTCCGGACCGATGCGGAGCCCGGCGCCTCAGTTTTCCACACCTCGCTCGGCCCCGGGCAGGGGCTCAGCCCTCGCCGCCGGGCCGGCGGCGCGAGGCGAGGTCCCGGCCCGAAGCCAGGATTCCCGGGCCGAATCGCGCCCGGATGGCGTCCGCCGCCCGCTCTGCGGCCAGGGTCCGGGGGTCCTCGGCGGCGAAGAGGTCGCCCCCTGTGGCCTCGGCCGCCTGGAGGTCCGAAAGCCCCACCCCGATCAGCCGGAAGGCCCGCCGCCCGCCCGCCGCGGTCTCCACCGCCAGAAGCGCCCGAGCTGCGGCGAGAAGGGTCCGGGCGGTCTGGGTCGGGGCTTCCAGGGTTCGCCGGCGGGTCAGGATGCGGAAGGCGGGGTCCTTGAGCTTGAGGGTCGCGACCCGTCCGGCCTGGCCCGCCGCCCGAGCCTGCCGGGCCACCCGCTCGGCCAGTCGGACGAGGTGGGCGTCGAGGTCCTCCGCCGCGCTCAGGTCGGTCTCGAAGGTGGTCTCGGCGCTGATCGACTTGCGCACCTGGCCGGGGTCGACCCGCCGGGCGTCCTCGCCCCTGGACATGGCGTGGAGGCGAAGGCCGAAGTCGCCAAAGCGGCTCGCCAGGGTGCGGAGGTCCGCCCGGGCGATCTGGCCGATCCGTTCAAAGCCGGCCTTCTCCAGGCTGCGGGCCATGACCGGCCCAACGCCCGGAAGGATGCGCACGGAGCGCCCGGCCAGGAAGTCCTGGGCCTCGGCGGCGCCGATGACCGAAAAGCCCCGCGGCTTGTCGAGGTCCGAGGCGATTTTGGCCAGGAACTTGTTGGGGGCCAGGCCCACCGAGACGGTCAGGCCGGTCTCGGCCTCGATCCGCGATTGCAGGCGCGCCAGGGTCAGGGCCGGCGGCGCGCCGTGCAGGCGCTCCGTGCCGGACAGGTCCAGCCAGGCCTCGTCCAGGGACAGGGGCTGAACCAGGGGGGTCAGGTCGCGCATCATGTCCATCAGCCGTCGGCTCTCGGCGCGATAGCGGGCGAAGTCGGGTGGCAGGACCACGGCCTGGGGGCAGGCGGCCAGGGCCTTGAACATGGGCATGGCCGAGCGCACGCCGAAGGTGCGGGCGATGTAGCAGCAGGTGGTCACCACCCCACGCCGTCCGCCGCCGACAATGACCGGCAGGTCCCGCAGTTCAGGTCGGTCGCGCTTCTCCACGGAGGCGTAGAAGGCGTCGCAGTCGATGTGGGCGATGGACAGGGCGTCGAGCTCGGGGTGGGCGATGCGCCGGGGCGAGCCGCAGGCCGGGCAGCGCGGCGCGGGCGGGCCCGGCGACAGGCAGTCGCGGCAGAGGGCCTTCACCGGTCCCACAGCCAGGCGGCGCCGCGGACGCCCGAGGAGTCCCCGAACCGCGGCCGGACGATGTCGCAGCGCCAGTCGTCCGCGAAGACCCAGGGCCGGATCCGCGCCTCCAGTCCCTCGGCCAGTCCCGGCAGGCCGCCGACCCCGCCGCCGAGGACGATCACCGCCGGGTCCAGCAGGTTGACCACCCCGGCCAGCCCCCGGGCCAGCCTGTCGGCATGACGTTCAAGGGCCTGGAGCGCGCGGGACTCGCCGCCCTGGGCGAGGTCGGCCAGGGCCTTCGCCGTGAGGCCGCGGCCGTCGTCCCGCGACAGGCCGGGGCCGGAGAGCCAGGTCTCGAGGCATCCCTTGCGACCGCACCAGCAGGCGGGGCCCGGCGTCTCGGACGGGGTGGGGGAGGGGAGGGGGCTGTGTCCCCACTCACCGGCGATCCCGTTGGCGCCGGTGGAAAGGCCACCCCGGACCGAGAGGCCGCCGCCCACACCGGTCCCGAGGATGACGGCGAAGACCGGATCGGCGCCCGCCGCGGCCCCGTCACGGGACTCCGAGACCGCGAGGCAGTCCGCGTCATTGGCGTAGCGCACGGGCCTGTCCAGGTGACGGGCGAGGTCTTCGGGAAAGGCCCGGCCGTTCAGCCAGGTCGAGTTAGCGTTGCGCAGGAGGCCGGTTCGGGGGTTCACGGAGCCGGGGCCGCCGACCCCCAGCCGTCCGGCCCGGGCGCCGGCCTGGCGCTCGGCCTCAGCCAACACCTCGGCGATGGCCTCGAGGCCCGCCTCATAGTCGCCGGGGGTGGGCCTTCGGACCCGGGCCAGGAAGCCGCCCTCCGGCGAGAGCGCGGCCGCCTCGATCTTGGTTCCTCCCAGGTCGAGGCCGAAGGCGATCATCGCCCGCCGGCTTCCAGGGAAAGCGCGATGGCGGCCTCAAGCGCCTCCCAGCCGTCCACCCGAGGGTGCAGGTCTGGCCGGCTCGGCGCCATGGGCCGCAGGCGCTGGTCCGCCACGGTCTGGAAGCGGGCGATCTCCGGGGCGTGCTCGGCGACGGAATCGAGGTTGGGGATCATGTCGTCGATGAAGGCCGACG
>JBJOJL010000119.1:0-5389 GCA_046046615.1 Pseudomonadota bacterium | reverse complement strand
CTACTGCAACGTCGCCTTCGACATGCTGGCCCAGCTCCTGAAGGTCCAGGAAACCCGGAAGAGCGGCGCCTGGGCGAACAAGGAAGTCTGGAACAAGCTGGGGCGTCCCGCCCGGGCCTGAGGCTTTTCCGGCCCGGAGTCCGGTTGGGTGAATTGCGCCCGGCACGGCCCCGGGCTACCTCCCGCGCATGAGCCAGTCCCCCGCCGCCGAGGCCGCCCGCCGCCGCACCTTCGCGATCATCTCCCACCCTGACGCGGGCAAGACGACCCTGACGGAGACCCTGCTCCTCTCCGGGGGCGCGATCCGGGCCGCCGGACAGGTGCGGGCCCGCGGCGAAAACCGGCGGACCCGGTCGGACTGGATGAAGATCGAGCGCGAGCGGGGCATCTCCGTCTCGGCCAGCGTCATGACCTTCGACCACGACGGCCTGATGTTCAACCTGCTGGATACGCCGGGCCACGAGGACTTCTCGGAGGACACCTACCGCACCCTGACCGCTGCCGACGCCGCGGTCATGGTGCTGGACGCCGCCAAGGGCATCGAGCCCCAGACCCTCAAGCTGTTCGAGGTCTGCCGCCTGCGGGACATCCCGATCGTGACCTTCATCAACAAGATGGACCGGGAGGCGCAGGATCCCCTGGAGCTGCTGGACGAGATCGCCGCCAAGCTGGCCCTCGATCCGGCGCCCCTGTTCTGGCCGGCCGGCTCAGGCGGCCGCTTCAAGGGTATGCTTGACCTGAGGTCGCGACAGTTCCTGCCCTTCGAGCGCTCGGCGACCGAGCGGGAGCAGGCGGGGCACCCCCCCGCCATTCCCGCCGACGGCGCGGCCATCGACGCCTACCTGTCTCCGGAAGAGCGGGACGAGCTCCTGGAGAGCACAGAGCTGGTCCAGGGCGCCTCCCCTGCCTTTGATCCCCAGTCCTTCCTCGAGGGCCACATGACGCCGGTCTTCTTCGGCTCGGCCCTGCGCCGGTTCGGGGTGGAGCAACTGCTGGACGGCCTTGGCGCCTATGCGCCGCCGCCGCGGCCCGTCGCGGCGGTCCGCTCGGGCGCCGAGACCCATGTGGCGCCGGGAGACTCGGAGGTCAGCGGCTTTGTCTTCAAGGTCCAGGCCAACATGGATCCCAACCACCGGGACCGGATCGCCTTCCTGCGGCTCTGCTCCGGCCGTTTCCAGCGGGGCATGAAGCTCAAGGTCCAGAACACCGGACGGCAGCTTTCGGTGAACGCCCCGATCATGTTCTTCGCGTCCGACCGGGAACTGGCCGAGGAGGGCTTCGCCGGCGACGTGATCGGGATTCCCAACCACGGCGTCCTGCGGGTGGGCGACAGCCTTTCGGAAAGCGGCGCCCTGCGCTTCGCCGGCCTGCCGAACTTTGCGCCAGAAATCCTGCAGCGGGTACGGGTGAAGGACCCGCTCAAGGCCAAGCACCTGCGGCGGGCCCTGGAAGGCCTGGCCGAGGAAGGCGTGACCCAGCTTTTCCGGCCCGTGATCGGTTCGGACTTCATCGTCGGCGCCGTGGGCCAGCTCCAGTTCGAGGTCATGGCCGACCGTCTCGCCAGCGAGTACCAGCTGGAGGTGATCTTCGAAGCCAGCCCTTACGCCGAGGCGCGGTGGGTCTCAGGGACGGACGCGGACCTGGCCGCCTTCTCCGCCGCCTATCGCACCGCCATGGCTGAGGACATCGATTCCCAGCCGGTCTTCCTGTCGAAGTCGGGTTGGGAAACCGGTTACGTAGCGGAACGCTATCCGGCCATCGGCTTTGCGCGGACCCGCGAGCGCGGCTGAGGACAGGATGACGCCTCCGGTCCTCCTCTACGGACATCCCCCGCCCGCCCTGTTCCGGGAGCCTGAGGGGGCGATCCAGGCCTCGCCCCTCGAGCCCGAAGGCCTTGACCTCGCCGAGGCGCCGGAAGGGACCTTCGTCTCGGCCCTCATCCTGGCGCCCCCCGGCCGCCTTGAGCGTGAATGGGTCCTGGCGAGGACCCTCCAGATCCTGCCTGCAGGCGCGCCGCTCACCGCCCTGGCTCCGAACGACCGGGGCGGACCGCGCATCGCCCCCGCACTCCGGGCCTTCGGATGCGAGGTCACGGATGAGCCCCGCCGGCGTCACCGCATCTGCCGGACGGTCCGGCCCGTCCATCCCGTAGGTCTTGAGGCCGCCCTCGAGGCCGGCGGGCCCAGGCTAGACCCCCGCATGGGCCTGTGGACCCAGCCGGGGGTCTTCAGCTGGGACAGGCCGGATTCCGGCACGGCGCTCCTGCTCGGGACGGCGCCCTCGCTCCGGGGGCGCGGCGCCGACTTCGGCTGCGGCCTGGGCGTCCTCGCCCTCCACGCCCTGGAGAGCCCGGAGGTCGCTTCCATCGAGCTCTGGGACCTCGACCGGCGCGCCATCGCCTGCGCCCGCCGCAATGTCCCGGACCCGCGCGCCAGCTTCCACCACGGCGATGTCCGGCGGATGGCCCTGGAGGGCGGGGATCTCGACTTCGTCCTCATGAACCCGCCCTTCCATGACGGGGGTCGTGAGGACCGGGCCCTTGGCGCGGCCTTCATTCTCGCGGCCGCCCGGCGGCTCAGGGCCGGAGGCGTCTGCTGGCTGACCGCCAACCGCCACCTGCCCTACGAGGCGCCGCTCGCCCAGGCCTTCTCCAGCGTCCGACTGCGCGCGGAGACGGGGGGGTTCAAGGTCTACGAGGCGATCCGATGAGCCGCCCCCCCGCCGTCCGACTGGACCGGCTCCTCGCCAACCTTGGCTATGGGTCGCGGCGCGAGGTCCACGCCATGGTCCGCGACCGCGCCATCGTCCTCGACGGACACGCCGTGACCGATGCAGGTGCGCGGATCCCGCTGACGCCGGATCTCCTTGAGCGGATGACGGTGAAGGGCGCGCCCCTGGATCCTCCGGCGCCCCTTGTCCTGATGATGCACAAGCCCGAGGGCGTGGTCTGCTCGCACCGGGAGCCGGGACGCAGCATCTACGAATTGCTGCCTCCCCGCTGGCGAAGCCGGACCCCCGCACTCTCCAGCATCGGCCGGCTGGACCGGGACACAACGGGCCTTCTCCTGATCACGGATGACGGCGCCTTCCTGCATCGTGTCATTTCGCCACGCTCTCATGCCCCGAAACGATACATCGCAACCCTCAGGGACCCACTTCGGGGCAATGAGGCCGAGGTTTTCGGGCGGGGTGACCTGATGCTGGACGGAGAGGAACGTCCGCTGGCGCCGGCCCGGCTCGAGGTGCTCGGGCCCGCGCTCGCGCGCCTGACGATCACGGAGGGCCGCTACCATCAGGTGCGGCGGATGTTTTCCGCCGTGGGAAACCAGGTTCTGAAGCTCCACAGGGACCGGATGGGCGCCCTGGACCTGCCCCCGGACCTTCCGCCTGGGGCCTGGCGGCGCCTGACTCCGGAAGCCTGCGCCGCCGTCCTGTCCGGAGACATAGAAGGGCCTCCCGGACCGGCATAATCCTTGCTTCATAACCCTAGCCTGCAGTCTTTCGGCCCGCTTCGGGACACTGCTGGTCGGGGACGGCGGATGTTTGGACTGAACCGTCAGGTCAGGAAGCTGCTCGAAGAGCAGGGCGGCGCCCTGCGCGATGGGCTGAGCGCCGACGACATGTCCCTGGTCGAGGTCCTGCCCCTTTCCATGTTGCTCAATGAGGCCAGGCAGGCGGACGACGCCGCCGGCCGCGCCACTGGCCGAAAGCGGTCACAGCTTCGACTGGACGCCGCCATTCTCTGGCGTGAGGTCACGCGCCGGAGCGGCGAGGTGAGGGCCTTGAGCCGTGCGGCCTCTGCGGCGGAGGCTGCACTGGAGCTTTACGGCGAGCGGTCGGCGGGATGGGCCAGGGCGCGTTGCGAACAGGCCTTCGCCGCCCTGCTCGGGGCGGAGCTCTTTGGCGACACCGGGCTCCTGGACGCCGCGGAGACAGCCTTCCGGGACAGCCTGTCAGGACCCAGGCGAGGCCTTGTGGCGCCCCTGGCGGAGATCGGACTTCTCGCCCTGTCCGGCCGCCGCGCGCTGGCCACGGGAGACGCACAGGCCGCGCGGGTGGCGGCGGCCCGCTTCGCCCAGCCGATCGCCGCGTTGAAGGCCATGACCAGTCGCATCCGGGCCGCCCGCATGCTGTCTGTCGATGGCCACATCCTCCGCGCTGAGCTTCTGTGCGACTGGGGCTCCCGTCTGGCGGACGCCCCCCTGCTGAAGGCGGCCGTCCGCGACACCGTGTCCGCAGCCTCGGGACTGACGCCGGACTTTGAACCCCTCACCATCGCGCGGATCGGCTTCGCCCGGGCGCGGGCGCAGATCGCCCTGGCGGAAGTCGAGGGTGACGGCGACGCGGCGATCGCCGGGATCAGCCTCGTGAAGGACGTGCTGGCGGAACTGTCCCTGGAACACAGTCCGCTCGACCGGGCCCAGGGTGAATTCATCCTGGGCCTTGGCCTGGAGGTCCTGGGGGATATCTCCGGTGACCAGGGAAGTTTCGAGCGCGCGATTGATTCCTTTGACCACACCCTGAAGATAACGGCCCGCCGGGACGGCCTGGTCCTGAGGGCGAAGGCTGCGGCGCATCGCGCGCTCTGCCTGGCGCGCGCCGCCGAGATCTCGGGCGATGTCGCTGTCCTGAACTCCGCCGAGAAGGCCTTCCGGAGCGAACTCGCAAACGCCTCTGTGGTCCGCGACAGGGAGTCGTGGGCCCTGCTTCAGCTGAACCTCGCCCGCCTGCTGCTCGCCCGCCTGGAGATCACGCGCAAGGACCGCGGAGAGCGGGCCGGAGCCCGCGCGGCCCTGTCCTCGGCCCTGGATGTCCTCTCCGACCATGGCCTTCGGTCACTCGGCAGGTCTGCCGCCAGGACCCTGGAGCTGGTCGACTCGGCCATGAGGGATACGGCCGACATCAAGCCGGCTTCAGACTGAGCTCAGAGGAACAGGCTCTCCGGCCGGGGGCATCGGGATCCCTGGACGGCCCAGACCATTCCCGCAGCGCTGCGGGCCAGGGCCCAGACCCAGATCGCGCCCACCGAGACCATGGCGACGATCAGGAACGGAATTCCGATCAGGATTGCAGAGAGCAGCGTCCCCCAGAAGATGGAGACCGCGGCCACGACCCAGGCGGCGAGGCCGATCCAGAAGGTCCGGATCTGGAATCCGTAGTGGCTGGCGGCGATGGGCCCCGACGAGGACTTCGCTACGTGCGCCATGATGACGCCGACCAGTGCGGCGGGCGCGAAGCCCAGGAGCGAGGCGATGTAGAGACCGTAGATGACGATCGCCAGGGCCAGGTTCTCGTCCCCGGGAAGCCCGGTCGAAGTGTCGGTCATGTCGCAGCCCTCTCCAGGACCAGCTCTACACCCGCCGCGTCCGCCTGCGGAGCGAGGGCCATG
>JBJOJL010000118.1:0-5399 GCA_046046615.1 Pseudomonadota bacterium | reverse complement strand
GACCCCGATCTCGTCCTTCAGGAAGCGGGCCTTCTCGGCGCCGCCGGCCGAAGCGATGACCTTGTGGCCCTTCAGCTTGGCGATCTGGCAGACCAGGGAGCCCACCGCGCCCGCAGCGCCGGAGACAAAGACGACGTCGCCAGGCTTGAGGGCGGCGACGCGGAGCAGGCCGGCGTAGGCGGTCAGGCCCGGCATGCCGGCCACGCCGAGGAAGGCCTCGACCGGCAACCCATGGGTGTCGAGCTTCTGGACCGCGCCGGCCGGGGCGTTGAAGGCTTCACGCCAGCCGAAGTTGGACTGGACGAGGTCGCCGGGCTTCAGGGAGGGGTCGTTCGAAGCGATGACCTCGCCGATGGCGCCGCCCTCGAGAGGTTTGCCCAGCTGGAAGGGCGGGACATAGCTCTTCACGTCGTTCATGCGGCCGCGCATGTAGGGATCGACGGTCATCCAGGTGTTGCGGACCTGGACCTCTCCCGGACCGGGGGCGGCAAGCTCGACCGTGGCGAGCTCGAAGTTGGCGGCGGCGGGCAGGCCCTGCGGGCGGCTGTGCAGTCGGATTTCCCGGGACGTGGTCATGTCTTCCCCCTTGGATGACGTGGATGGCGGTCAGGCCTCTGGTCGGTGACTGCCGCCAAGGTGGCGCCCGGGGGCCGGGAATGCTAGGCGCAAGGGAGGATTCCGGAGCAAAGAATGGACAAGGTCCTGAGGGGCGGGGTGATCGGCGCGGGGGTGTTCGGGGGCTATCACGCCCGCCAGTACGCCCAGGCTGCGGGCGCGCGGCTGGCCGCCGTCTTCGATCCGGACCTTGAGCGGGCCCGAGAGGTTGCCGCCCGCCACGAGGCCGAGGCCTTTTCCGACCTGTCGGCCTTCCTTGACGCGGTCGATGTGGTGACCGTGGCCTCGCCAGGGGTCCGCCATGCCGACGGCGCCCTGGCGGCCCTGAGGGCCGGCCGTCCGGTCTATGTCGAGAAGCCCCTGGCGGTGAGCCTGGACGAGTCCGACCGGATCCTCGCGGAGGCTTCGCGGCGCGGCCTGGTGGTTGCCTGCGGGCACCAGGAACGGGTGGTCTTCGACGCCATCGGCCTTTTCAGCGCGCCCGAGCGGCCCTTGAGGCTGGAGGCCGTGCGGCAGGGGCCCGTCAGCCAGCGGAGCCTCGACATCTCCGTCATCCTCGACCTGATGATCCATGACCTCGACCTGGCCCTGGCCCTGTCTGCGGGGGCGCCCCTGGCGGCGGAGGGGGAGGGCGATATCGCCTACAGCGGCGGCCTGGACGCCGTCCGCGCCGAAGTGACCTTCGATGACGGCTTCACCGCCATCTTCGACGCCTCGCGCATGGCGCCCGAGCGGCGGCGGACGATGAAGGTGGTCTATCCCTCCGGCGAGCTGGAGATCGACTTCCTGGCCCGGACCTTCCGGAACACCACCGGTTTCGACCTCAACCCGGACTTCGCCGAGACGCCCGGCGCCCGCGATCCCCTGGGCGCCAGCGTCGGCGCCTTCCTGGCCTGCGTCCGAGGCGAGCGAGACCGGCCCGTCGTGACCGGCGAGGAAGCCGCCCGGGCCCTTGATCTCGCCCTCGCCATCGAAAGGGCGGTGGACGAAGCCGGTCCCCGTCACCACGTCTGAGTGCGGAACAGGAGAGCCCCATGACCAGCCTCTACGACTTCAGCTTCACCTCCATCGACGGCGAGCCCCTGCCGATGACCGGTTTCCGGGACCGCGCCGTCCTGGTGGTCAACACCGCCTCGCGGTGCGGTCTCACGCCCCAGTATGACGGCCTGGAGGCCCTCTACGCCAAGTACCGGGACCAGGGCCTGACCGTGCTCGGCGTGCCCTGCAACCAGTTCATGGGACAGGAGCCGGGCACCGAGGCCGAGATCAAGGAATTCTGCGAGACCCGGTTCAAGATCGACTTCCCCCTGACCGCGAAGGCGGACGTGAAGGGCGACTCGGCCCACCCGTTCTACAAGTGGGCCCTCGAGACCCTGGGAGAGGCGGCGGATCCAGCCTGGAACTTCCACAAGCTGCTGGTCGGTCGCGACGGGCGGCTGATCGCCGCCTTCGGCCCGCGCACCGACCCGCAGGCCCCCGAGATCATCTCTGCGGTTGAATCGGCCCTCGCGGCCCCCGCCGGCGCGTGACGTCGGCGGACCCGGCGGCCCAGTTCGACGCCGCGGTCGCAGACCACAGGGCCGGCCGCCTCGACGCCGCGCGCCAGGGCTATCGCCGCGTCCTCGAGGTCGCGCCGGGCCATGGCCACGCCCTCTACAACCTGGGGGTCGCCGAGCGGGCCCTGGGCCAGGTCGGCGAGGCCATCCGTCTCTGGTCGGGCCTGGTCGAGGCCGAGCCCCGGCGCGTCGAGGCCCTTCTCGCCCTGAGCCGGGCCTACCGGTCCCTGGGTGACGACATCCGCTCCCTGGCGTTCGCGGACCGGGCCGCCGCCGTGGATCCGGCGTCCGCGGACGCCCAGAACCTGCGTTCCAACGCCCTTCGCAGCCTCGGCCGCAATGGCGAAGCGCTGGAGGCCCTGGACCTCGCCCTGAAGGCGGATCCATCCTACGCCCTGGGGCACGCCAACCGCGGACACCTGCTTTCGGCGATGAAGCGACATGCCGAGGCGGTGGAGTCCTACCGCGCCGCCTTCGCCCTGGATCCGGACCTGCCCGACCTTTCCGGCGCCCTCCTGGACCAGCAGATGCGCTGCTGCGACTGGCGGGACTTCGGCGACCTGCAGCTGCGGGTGCGCGACGGGGTCCGGCGCGGCGAGCCGGTGACCATCCCCTTCACCTTCCTGGCGCACAACGACGATCCTGCCGACCAGATGGCCTGTGTCCGCACCCACGTGAAGGGCCGGTTCCCGCAGGTCCCCGCGCCGCTCTGGACGGGACAGACCTATCGCCACGACCGCATCCGGGTGGCCTATGTCTCTTCCGACTTCCGCGTCCATGCGGTCTCCCAGCTCCTGGTCGGCTTGCTGGAGCGGCATGACCGGGACCGGTTCGAGATCCATGGCCTGGCCCTCCCGCCCCAGGTCGAAGACGACATGCGCGACCGGGTCCGCGCAGCCTGCGACGTCTTCACCGACGTCTCGGGCCTGGACGATGCGGCCATCGCCGCCGCCCTGCGGGCTGCGGAGATCGACATCGCGGTGGACCTCAACGGCTTCACGACCCATTGCCGGCCGGGAATCTTCGTTCGCCGCTGCGCGCCGGTGCAGATCAACTACCTGGGCTATCCGGGCGCCATGGGCAGCCTGGCGGCGGACTACATCCTGGCGGACCGGACGGTCATTCCTCCAGCAGAATCCGTGAACTACGACGAAAAGATCATCCGGCTACCCTTCGCCTACCAGCCCAATGACGACCGCCGGGTGATCGCGCCGCAGACGCCGACCCGGACCGAAGCGGGCCTGCCGGGGACCGGTTTTGTCTTCTGCAGCTTCAACGCCAGCTACAAGATCACGCCCGAGGTCTTCGACGTCTGGATGGGTCTCATGCGCGAGGTGGAGGGCTCGGTCCTCTGGCTGCTGGGCGGAGACGATCGCATCGAGCGAAACCTCAGGGCGTCGGCGTCGGAGCGGGGCGTGGCGCCGGACCGCCTGGTCTTCGCTCCAAAGGTCGCGCTGGAGGCGCACCTGGCCCGCCATCGCCTGGCCGACCTCTTCCTCGACACCCTGCCGTACAACGCCCACACGACGGCCAGCGACGCCCTTTGGGCCGGCCTGCCCCTCGTGACCTGCGCAGGCCGCAGCTTCGCCGCCCGGGTGGCCGCCTCCCTCCTGTCCGCCACGGGCCTGCCGGACCTGGTGACGACGTCGCTGGAGGACTACCGGACCCTGGCCCTGGCCCTGGCGCGCGATCCGCAGCGCCTCGCCGCCCTCAAGGCGCGCCTGGCCGCCAACCTTCCGGACGCGCCCCTGTTCGACACCGACCGGACCCGCCGGCAGGTGGAGGCGGCCTACCAGATCGCCTGGCGCCGCCGGATGGCGGGCCTGGCCCCGCGCAGCTTCGACGTGCCGGACGACGCCTGAGGCCTGTCAGTCCTCGAGGATCCGGCTGGTCCGCCGGGTGTCGGGCATCAGGAGGTAGGTCAGCAGGGAAACCCCGATCACCGCCGTGACGTAGATGTAGAAGCCGGGTTCGAAGCCCGCCTTCTTGAAGCTGAGGGCGATGAACTCCGCCGTGCCGCCGAACAGGGCGTTGGCGATGGCGTAGGGCAGGGCGACACCCAGGGCCCGGATCTCGGTGGGGAACATCTCGGCCTTCACGATGGCGCTGACCGAGGTGTAGCCGCTGACCACGGCAAGGCTGCCCAGCACCAGCAGGAAGGCGGTCAGGGGCTCGCGCGTCACCGCCAGGGTCGAGAGCACCGGCCAGGTCATCAGCACGCCGCCGACCCCAAAGGCCAGGAGCAGGGCCCGCCGGCCAAGCCGGTCCGACAGGGCGCCGGAGACCGGCTGCATCAGCACGAAGCAGGCCAGGGCGGCCGTGGTGATGAGGTTGGACTGGTCCTTGGAGAAGCCCGAGGTGTTGACCAGGAACTTCTGCATGTAGGTCCCGAAGGTATAGTAGGCGAGGGTGCCCCCGGCGGTCAGGCCGAAGACCATCATGGTCTCCCGGGGGTGCTCGGCCAGGAGGCGCCAGGTGGCCGTGCGCGAGCCGTCGCGGGCCTTGAAGGAGGGCGTCTCCTCCATCCCCCGCCGCATGAACAGGACCGCTGTCGCCATCAGGGCGCCGACAATGAAGGCGACCCGCCAGCCCCAGGCGTTCATCTGGTCCGGCGGCAGGAGGGCGGTGAGGGCGAGCAGAAGGAAGAGGGCCAGGAGCTGGCCGCTCATCAGCGTCGAATAGAAGACCCCCGACCAGAAGCCGCGCCGGTCGCGCGACGCCATCTCGGACAGGTAGGTAGCGCTGGCGCCGTACTCCCCGCCCATGCTGACCCCCTGCAGGATGCGGGCGAAGACCAGGATGGCCGGGGCGGCGATCCCGATCTGGGCGTAGCCCGGGCAGAGGCCGATGATCAGCGAGCCGAGGCACATGAGGCCCACGGAGGCGATCATCGCTGCACGCCGGCCTGAGCGGTCGCCATAGAGGCCCATGATCCAGGCGCCGAAGGGCCGGGCGAGGAAACCGACGGCGTAGACCGCCGCCGAGCCAAGGAGCTGGGCGGTCTGGTCGCCCTTGGGGAAGAAGGCGGGCGCGAAATAGAGGGCGAAGGCGGCGTAGACGAACCAGTCGAAGGTCTCGACCATGTTCCCGGCCGAACCGGCCAGGATGGAGCGCAGGCGCGAACGGTCTGCAATCGGGTTGTGCGCCATGAATTCCCCCCGGCTTCCTTGCGGATTTAGCCTGCTTCGCGCCGGCTGTCGCCGCCGGGGCTTCCCACCCCATCGCCCT
>JBJOJL010000117.1:0-5590 GCA_046046615.1 Pseudomonadota bacterium | reverse complement strand
GCTCAAAGGCCTCGGCCGGGAACTTCTCGTCGATGCACTTGATTTCCTGGAGGCAGGCGACGTCCGGGCGCTCGGCCTCGAACCAGCGCAGCACCGTCTCCAGGCGGGCGTTGACCGAGTTGACGTTCCAGGTGGCGATCCGCACGGGGTCAGATCGAGAAGCTGACGCCGCAGCCGCAGCTGGACCGGGCGTTGGGGTTGCGCACCCGGAACTCGGCGCCGGCCAGTTCGTCGACGAAATCGATCTCGGATCCCTTCAGGAGGACCAGGCTGATCTCGTCCACGAGGGCGGCGGCGCCGTCGCGCTCGATCCGCAGGTCGTCCGGCGCGGCCGCTTCGACCAGCTCGAACTGGTACTGGAAGCCCGAGCAACCCCCGGCGTCGACGCCGACGCGGAGCATGAGGGGGCGGCCCTCGATCCGTGAGAGCTCGGCGATCCGCCGCGCCGCAGCGGGGGAAAGGGAGAGGTCCGGGGCGTTCAAGACTGCATCCTTGGCCATAGTCCTCTATATGAGCCGGGTTTGGCCGCCTTGGAAGGGGCCGATCCCAAGGAGCCGTCGCCCGCATGGTCGTTCCCAGCGCCCCCTACGCCCAGAGCGCCGCCGCCTCGCGCGGTCGCCGTCATGACGAGCCCGAGAGCCGGACGCGCACGCCCTTCGCCCGGGACCGGGACCGGATCATCCACACCACGGCGTTCCGGAGGCTCAAGGAAAAGACCCAGGTCTTCGTCGCCCACGAGGGCGATCATTACCGCACCCGGCTGACGCACTCCCTCGAGGTGGCGCAAATCGCCCGGTCGGTGGCGACGGCCCTGGGCCTGGAGGCCGACCTCGCCGAGACCATCGCCCTGGCGCACGACCTGGGCCATCCGCCCTTCGGCCACGCTGGCGAGGACGAGCTGGACAGCGCCATGCAGCCCTTTGGCGGCTTTGACCACAACGTCCAGACCTTCCGGGTCGTCACCCTGCTGGAGCGTCGCTATCCGCGCTGGGAGGGCCTGAACCTGACCTGGGAGACCCTGGAGGGGATCATCAAGCACAACGGCCCGGTCACGGCCCGGCTGGAGCGGCCCTCCTGGAGCGCGGTGGCGGAGTTCGACCGCGGCTACAGCCTGGCGCTGGGCGGCTGGGCCTCCGCCGAGGCCCAGGTCGCCGCCCTGGCGGACGACATCGCCTACAACAACCATGACGTCGACGACGGCCTGGTGGCGGGCATGTTCACCCTGGGGGACCTGATGGACGTGCCCCTGATCGGTCCGATCCTGCACGGGGTGAAGCGGGACTATCCCGACCTGGACCCGGCGATCACGCGCATGGAGGCGGTGCGCCGCATGATCGGCGCCATGGTGGACGACGTCATCGCCGAGACCAACCGCCGTGTGGCCCAGACCGGGGTGGCCTCGGCCGACGCGGTGCGGGCCCTCGACCACGCCCTGGTGGCCTTCTCGCGGCCCATGCTGGAGGACCTGTCCGCCCTGCGGGAGTTCCTGATGAACCGCATGTACCGCCACTGGCGGGTCAACCGGACGCGCAGCCAGGCGCGGCGCATCCTGGCCGAGATGTTCCAGCTCTTCATGACCGAGCCTGACGTCCTGCCCGCCGACATCTACGCGGCGCTGGAGGGAAGGGACGAAGCCTCCCGCGCACGGGCGGTCTGCGACTACATCGGCGGCATGACCGACCGGTTCGCCATCGAGGAGCACCGCCGGCTTTTCCAGCTGGAAGCCTGGACCTGAGGTCGGCCGGGGTGCGCGGGGCGCCCCTGGGCGTCTAGACTGCCCGCCAGGCTGCGATTCCTGATGATTCGCGCGGCCGGGACGGGAAGGGCCATGTCTGACCATGATCGCGGCGGCCCGCCGCACGACGAACCCCTGGCGTTTGACCGACGGGACCGGCCGGCGGCCCGGGGCCCCGCGCCCCTGACCCTGATCCTGTCGGTCCTGCTCCTCCTGGCTCTCGCGGCGGCGATCTTCGCCTTTTACCGCGGGGGGCTTTCGGAAGGCGCCCGTGCGCCCAAGGCCATCGGGGCGCCGGTGGGCGACCTCCGCGCGGCGCCGCCAGCGGGGGAGGGCGACGTCGATCCCGCCGCTGGCCTGAAGATCTACCAGCAGGCCGAGGGCGAGCCGCCGCCCCTGCAGCCCAACTTCACCCCGCCGCCCGAACAGCCCCTTCCCCGGCCGGCCGCCCCGGCGCCCGTCGCCCCCGCGCCTGTGGCGGTCCCGCCCCCTGCGGCGCCGGTCGCCTCGCCGCCGCCGGCCCCCGTGACCGTCCTTCCCAAGACCCCGGCCCCGGAGCCGGCCAAGCCGGCGCCGCCGCCGGCCAAGCCCGAGCCCAAGCCTGAGCCAAAGCCCAAGCCGGAAGCCAAGACCGAGGCCAAGCCGCCCGCCGCGGCGCCCAAGCCGGTCGCCTCCAGCGGTCCGTCCAGCGTGCAGATCGGCGCCTTCTCGTCGGCGGCGATCGCCGAGAAGGAATGGAGCGCCGCCGTGGCCAAGGGCGGCGGCGGCGGACGCGGCAAGCGCATCGAAAAGGTGGAGCGCGACGGCGCGACCCTGTTCCGGACCACCGTCACAGGCTTTCCTGACAAGGCCGCCGCCCAGGTCTTCTGCGATCGGCTCAAGGCGGCCGGCAAGTCGTGCTTCGTGCGATGAGGACCTCCGCCGCCATCTACGGCTGTCTCGGGCCGCGCCTCGGGGCGGAGGAAATCGCCTTCTTCCGGGACGTGCAGCCCTGGGGCTTCATTCTCTTCGCCCGCAACATCGAGGGGCCGGACCAGGTCCGCGGCCTGATCGCCGCCCTTCGCGAGACGGTGGGCCGGGCGGATGCGCCTGTCCTGATCGACCAGGAAGGCGGGCGGGTCCAGCGGTTCGGGCCTCCGCACTGGCGGAAATATCCACCGGCCCGCACCCTGGCCCGGCTGCCGGGCGGCCCCGCCGCGCGGCGGGAGTCCGTACGTCTGGGCGCCCGCCTGATGGCGGACGACCTCCATGCCCTGGGGGTCAATGTGGACTGCGCGCCGGTCCTGGATGTTCCCCAGCCGGGAGCGCACGACATCATCGGCGACCGCGCCTATGGCGAGACGCCGGAGGAGGTGGCCGTCCTCGGACGCGCCGTGGCCGAGGGGCTGCTGGCGGGCGGTGTCCTGCCGGTGATCAAGCACATTCCCGGGCATGGCCGGGCGGGCGCCGACAGCCATTTCGACCTGCCCGTGGTCGAGGCGTCCGCCGAAGCCCTTCGCCAGACGGACTTCGCGCCCTTCCAGGCCCTGTCCGACATGCCGCTCGCCATGACCGCCCATGTCCTCTACCGGGCCCTGGACCGTCGCCGGCCGGCCACCACCTCCCGCAAGGTGATCCGGGGCGTCCTTCGCGACGAACTGGGCTTTTCCGGGCTCATCATGAGCGACGACCTGTCCATGAAGGCGCTGGACGGCGACCTGAAGCAGCGCGCGCGGCGGAGCCTTGCCGCAGGCTGTGACGTGGTCCTGCATTGCAACGGAGACATGGCCGAGATGCAGGCCGTGGCCTCCGGGACCGGCGCCCTTTCGGGCCTGCCCGCCCGCAGGGCCGAGGCGGCCCTGGCCCGGATTCCCCGTCGCCCGGAGCCGCTGGACCGGCGCGAGGCCGAGGCCCGCTTCGACGCCCTTCTGGCCGGGGCGGCCCCGTGAGCGAGGCGCCTGGATTCCAGCCCCGCCTGGACTTCGAGGCGGCTGAGGGCGCAGCCCTCGATGGCGAGGCCCTGATCGTCGACGTGGATGGCTACGAAGGGCCTCTCCACGTCCTGCTCGCCCTGGCCCGGAGCCAGAAGGTGGATCTGCTGCGGATTTCAGTGACCCGGCTGGCCGACCAGTACCTGACCTTTGTCCAGCAGGCGCGGCGGCGCAGTTTCGCCCTGGCGGCGGACTACCTGGTCATGGCCTCCTGGCTCGCCTTCCTGAAGTCGCGCCTCCTGCTTCCCCGTCCCGAACGGCCCCAGGCCGAGGAGGCGCCGGCCGAGGAGGTCGCCGCCCAGCTGGCCTTCCGACTAGCCAAGCTCGACGCCATGCGGCGCGCCTCGGAGGCCCTCCGCGCCCGTCCCCAGCTTGGCCGGGACGTCTTTGTCCGGGGCGACCCGGACGCGATCCGCATCCTTCCCTCGACCCGGCTGGAGGGCGACCTTTACGCCCTTATGCAGGCCTATGTGGACCAGAGGCGTCGGTCGGACACCCGCAGCTACACCCCCGCCCAGCCCAAGGCCTACGCCCTGGAGGCCGCCCGCGACCGGCTGCGGAGTCTCCTGCCGGAGCTGGCGAGATGGACCGCCCTGGCCGGCGTGGCGCCCCAGCCGCCTGCAGGGGTCGAGACGGCGCCGAGCCGGGCCTCCTATGTCGCCTCCACCCTCTCGGCCAGCCTCGAACTGGTGCGCGAGGGCGCCCTGGAGGCCCGCCAGCTCGAGGCCTTCGCCGACATCTACCTGCGGACCCGGAAGGGGGCCGCCGCATGACGGCGGCCGATGATCTGCCTTCGGCGCCGGATCCTGGTGAAACCGAGCGAAGGGTCGAGGCCCTGCTCTTTGCTGCGGCGGGGCCGCTCAGCCTGGACGACCTCGCCCGCCGCCTGCCCGAAGGGTCGGATGTCGAAGGCGCGGTGGCGGCCCTGTCCCGGCGGTACGCGGGGAGGGGGGTGGAGCTGGCCTGTGTCGCCGACCGCTGGCGCTTCCAGACCGCCCCAGACCTCGCCTTCCTGATGACGGTCGAGCGGGAGGAGCCGAGGCGGCTGTCCCGCGCCGCCCAGGAGACCCTGGCCATCATCGCCTACCACCAGCCGGTCACCCGGGCGGAGATCGAGGCCGTGCGGGGCGTCCAGGCCAGCCGGGGCACCCTCGACGTCCTGCTGGAGCTGAAGCTCGTCCGAATGCGCGGCCGGCGCCGCACGCCGGGCCGTCCCGTCACCTACGGGACCACGGACGCCTTCCTCGAGCATTTCGGCCTCGCCAGCCTGGCGGACCTGCCGGGCGCCGCGGACATGCGGGCCGCCGGCCTGCTCAGCCTCGACCTGCCCGCCGACTTCAACGTGCCGACCCCGGGGCTCGCGGCTCCCGAGGAGGACCCGATCGAGGACGATGGGGAGGCGCCGGAGTTCCACCTGGACTTCCTGGGCGAGGCCCCCGAAGCAGAGCCGGGAAGCCAGGACGGCGGCTGACCCTTGGCGCTGCGGCGGCTGGACGTCTATATAGGCCCCGGAGCGGCCCGTCGGGTCGCCCGGGACCCGATAAGGAGTGTGCACATGGGCGGGATGTCTCCGGTCCACTGGATCATCGTCGCAGTGGTCGTCCTCGTGCTCTTCGGCGGGCGAGGCAAGCTGTCGGGCCTGCTCGGTGACGCCGGGAAGGGCATCCGCGCCTTCCGCGAAGGCCTCAAGGACGACGGCAAGCCGAACGCCCCTGCAGATGCGGCGGCAAAGGTCGAGGCGCCGAAGGAGGACGCCCGGGGCTGACCCGGTCGACCTGAACACCTCCCAGGCCGCGGGCGTGGGTACATTGCTAGGACCGGGCCATGCTCCCTGAAGTCGGCGGGCTTGAATACATCCTCATCGCCGCCGTCGCCCTGATCGTGG
>JBJOJL010000116.1:0-5674 GCA_046046615.1 Pseudomonadota bacterium | reverse complement strand
CGTGGTGATCTCGGCCGGATCCGGCTCGCGCGGGGCGGGCGGTTCCGGCTGGGGCGCAGGCTCGGACGCCGCGACCGGTTCCCCGGCCGGCTCCTGCGGAACGGGAGCGGCCTCGGCGGCGACTTCAGGGGCGGCCTCAGGCGGCGCTTCTGCGGCCCGGGCCCGGGAGCGTCGCGCCCTGGCGGGCTTGGCGGGCGGTTCCGGAGCCTCGGTCTCGACGGCGGGCGTCTCGACCTCGGCCAGGGCCTCGGGGGCAGGAGCGGCTTCGGCGGCTTCCGCCTCGACGGCGACGGCCTCGGCGCCTGCATCATCGCCCCGGCGACCGCGGCCCCGCGTCCTGCGGGCGCGACGCGGCTTTTCGGGCTCGGCCTCGGGCAATTCGACCCAGATGTCGACCTCGGGGGTCTCGGGCGCCGCCAGGGGCGGCTCGGCGACGCCGGCGCCGGCCGGGCGCGGCTCGGGCGCACGACGGACGTCCTGCGAGGGATCGAACCAGATGAAGGGGTCGTCCTCGTAGGGCACCCAGGGCCGGGTCCAGGCATAGGCGTCGGCCGGACGGCCCTCGTCCCGCGACCGGCGTCCACCGCGGCGTCCGCGCCTACGGCGCCGTCCGCCCTGTCCGTCGTCCTCGTCGTCCGGACGGCTGTCGCGGGCTTCCTCGGCGCCCTCGGGCGCAGCGGTGCGGGGCTCGCCGTCGCGGCGGCCGCGGCGGCGGCGGCGGCGGCCGCGGCGATCGCCCCGGTCCTCCCGTCCCTCGTCGTCGCGATCGGACCGGGCGCTGCGCCGGTCGTCCTCGTCTTCGTCCTCGTCCTCAGCGTCGCCGAGATCGATTTCCTCGTCGTCCTCGGCCTCATCCTCGTCGACAAGGTCCAGGTCATCATCGGCCGGGACATAGGGCTCCAGCGGCTTGCGGGCCGAAGGAATGTCCGAAGGCCGCGCCTCGTCGGAGGTCCGCTCTAGAACGAACTCGGCGTGGGGCAGGGCCTCATCCACCACCACGGCGACGAAGACGCCCTGGTCGGCGTGAAGCCGGGCGAGGTGGCCGCGCTTCTCGTTCAGGATGTAGAGGGCCACGGCGCGCGGCGCGCGCAGGGTGACCTCGCCGGCGCCCTTCAGCGCCTCCATCTCCACGGCGCGCAGGGCGCCCAGGGCGGCGGACTCGATGGAGCGGACCCTGCCGGTGCCGGCGCAGTGCTCGCAGACGTGGGTGGTGCCCTCCAGCAGGCTGGAGCGGCGGCGCTGGCGCGACAGCTCCATAAGTCCGAAGCTGGAGATGCGGCCCACCTGGATGCGGGCGCGGTCGTCCTTGAGGGCGTCCTTGAGCTTCTTCTCGACCGCGCGATTGTTCTTCGACTCATCCATGTCGATGAAGTCGATCACCACCAGGCCGGCGAGGTCGCGGAGTCGGAGCTGGCGGGCGGCCTCCTCGGCGGCCTCCATGTTGGTGCGCAGGGCCGTGGCCTCGACATTGCGCTCGCGCGTCGCCCGACCGGAGTTGACGTCGATGGCGACCAGGGCCTCGGTCTGGTTGATCACCAGGTAACCGCCCGACTTCAGCGGCACCACCGGCGAGTAGATCTGCGCCAGGTGATCCTCGACCCTGTGCTTGACGAACAGGGGAGTCGGTTCCCGGTAGGCCTGCACCTTGCGGGCCTGGGAGGGCATCAGCATCCGCATGAACTCGCGGGCCTCGCGGAAACCGGCCTCGCCCTCGACCAGGACCTCGTCGATGTCCTTGTCATAGAGGTCGCGGATGGTCCGCTTCACCAGGTCTTCCTCCTCGTAGATCAGGGAGGGGGCGACCGAATGCAGGGTGGTCTCGCGGATGTTTTCCCACAGGCGAAGGAGGTAGTCGTAGTCGCGCTTGATCTCGGCCTTGGTGCGCTTGGCGCCGGCGGTGCGGACGATCAGGCCCATGCCTTCCGGCACATCCAGGCCCTGGACCACCGACTTCAGGCGCTTGCGGTCCGTGGCCGAGGTGATCTTCCGCGAGATGCCGCCGCCCCGAGCGGTGTTGGGCATCAGGACGCCGTAGCGTCCCGCCAGGGAGAGATAGGTGGTCAGGGCCGCGCCCTTGTTGCCGCGCTCTTCCTTGACGACCTGCACCAGCATGATCTGCCGGCGACGGATGACTTCCTGGATCTTGTACCGGCGCATCAGGCGCCGGCGGCGCCGGGCCAGCTCCTGCTCGACGACATCATCGTCATCGCCGGAAAGGGTCTCTGCGGCGTCCTCGCCATCGTCTTCGGCGTCGCGTTCGCGGGGGACCTCGACCTCGTCCTCCTCGTCGTCGGCGGCCGCCTCGGCCATCAGGGCCTCACGGTCTGCGACGGGGATCTGGTAGTAATCGGGGTGGATCTCGTTGAAGGCGAGGAAGCCATGCCGGTTGCCGCCGTACTCGATGAAGGCGGCCTGGAGCGAGGGTTCGACCCGCGTCACCTTGGCGAGGTAAATGTTCCCCCTGAGCTGCTTGTGGCTCTGGCTCTCGAAGTCGAACTCTTCAACACGATTTCCGTCGATCACCGCCACGCGCGTCTCTTCGGCGTGGGCGGCGTCGATAAGCATCTTCCTTGACATGCAGGTCTCCGAGGCGCGCCTCAGGGCCTTGACCCGGGCTGCGCCGATTGTGGCGAGGACCGCGCAGGAGGCCGCACCGCGCGTCTTGAACGCGGGTTCCGACCGGCCGGATAATGGCTCGAGCTGCGCAGCCCATGGCGTTTTTCCAAGTTGCGGACGCTCGCCGTCCGCAGCGGGAGCCTTCCGTCTGCCGGGCGCGGGGCCACGGGCAGGCCGTCAAAGGCCCCGTTGTCCGACCGCGCCGCAGCGCGTCCGGAACCGCTCAATTGCAGCAAAAACCTCTCGGGCGCCAGCAAAAGATCGGGACGGGCGCCCGGCGGATTGGCCTTAACGATTTCACTACGTCCTTGCGTTATCCTTACCAGAACCCGCAGCAGGCGGGGGAAATGGACGAAGTCTTCGTGGTGCGGATGTCTTTCAGGCGGTGGATGGGCGCTCTCCTCCTGGCGGTGGCCGGAGGCGTGATGTCCCTTGCGCCGCCTCAGGTTTGGGCCGGAGACCTGAACGCCGTCCGGCTCGGCGGCGACAGGACCGCCACCCGCCTTGTGATTGATCTCTCTGACGAGGCGTCGGGCCGCCTGGTTTCCGAATCCGGGGGCAAGGTCGTGGTCGCCCTGGCCGGCGCCGAGCTTGCGGCGCCGATGCGCGGTTCGGGGCAGGGGCTGGTGCGGGGCTGGAGCGTCGCGCCCCAGGCCGGCGGGGCCCGCCTGACAATCGAGGTGGCCGACGGCGTCCAGATCCGTCGCCGTTTCCTCCTGCCTCCCGGTGATGGCGCCCCGGGCTACCGCTATGTGATCGACCTTGCGCCCGCCGCCGCACGGACAACGCCGGCGCCCGCCGGCGCCCAGCTGACCTCGCTCAAGACTCCGGCGCCCGCCGCCGCCAGCCGAAAGGGCGCCCGTTCCAAATCCGACTCCCGCCGGATCGTGGTCATCGACGCCGGCCACGGGGGCAAGGATCCCGGCGCCATCGGCGGGGATCGCCAGGAGAAGGACCTGACCCTGGCGGCGGCCCTCAGCCTTCGCGACCGCCTGGAGCGGACAGGGCGCTACCGGGTCGTCCTGACTCGCGACCGTGACGTCTATGTGCCTCTCGATGCGCGGGTCCAGATCGCCCGCAAGGCGAACGCCGATCTCTTCATTTCCCTGCACGCCGACTCCGGTCCGGACGAATCCGTCCGCGGCGCCAGCGTCTACACCCTCGCAGACCGCGCCGTGGGGCGCTCGGCCCGGCTGGTCACCCGCGACGACTGGTTCATGAAGGCCGGCTACCACTCGGACCAGAGCGTCTCGGGGATCCTCTTCGACCTGACCCAACGCGCCACCAAGAATAGGTCGGCGACCTTCGCCCAACTCCTCCTCGACGAGGTCGGAGACGAGCAGGCCCTGCTTCGCCGCAGCCACCGCGAGGCCGGTCTTGCGGTCCTGCTGGCGCCGGACGTGCCTGCCGTGCTTCTGGAGATGGGCTTCATCACCAATCCCGATGACCAGGCCTTCCTCGCGGACCCGGCCTCGCGGGGCCGCCTCGTAGCGGCGGTGGCCTCGGCCATCGAGACCTACTTCCGGAATGATCTGAGGGTTGCGACCCGATAGCTCGGGCGAGGCCAGAATCCGGCTTCCCCTTTTCGGAAACGCGCCCTAGACGATGAGCCTTGCGGGCGCGAGGGCGGCTCGCGGAGGCGTGTCTGACGTGCAGTCCCCGAAAAGATGGCTGGCCATTGCTGGGGTGACCCTGCTCAGCCTGGTGGCGGTCGGGGGACTCGCCATCGCCATCTACACGGCTTGGTTGTTCCATGATCTCCCCGACGCCGGGGACCTTGTGGATTACCGGCCGCCGACCTCCACCCGCGCCTACGCCTGGGATGGCACCCTGATTGGCGAGTTCAGCCGGGAGAGGCGGATCTTCGTCCCGTACGACAGCATTCCCTCACACCTCGCCCTGGCCTTCCTCGCGGCCGAGGACAAGTCGTTCTTCAAGCACAAGGGCGTGGATCCCGCAGGCCTCGCCCGGGCCCTCGGTCGCGCCGTTCCGAGCCTGATCCAGGGGCGGCGGCTTCAGGGCGGCTCGACCATCACCCAGCAGGTGGCCAAGAACGTCCTCCTGACCAACGACGTGACCCTGGGCCGGAAGTTCAAGGAGGCGCTGATCGCCCGGCGCCTGGAGGAGACGCTCACCAAGCCGCAGATCCTCGAGCTCTACCTGAACGAGATCTGGCTGGGATACCGGTCGTTCGGGGTCGGCGCCGCCGCCTACAACTATTTCGGCAAGTCGCTCAATGAGCTCACCCTGTCGGAAGCGGCCTACCTCGCCGCCCTCCCGAAGGGGCCTGACAACTACCACCCGACGCGCCGCAAGGCCCAGGCCATCGCCCGCCGCAACTGGGTTCTGGACCAGATGGTCGAGGCGCAGTGGATCACCGCCGCCGAAGCCGCCCGGGCCAAGGCCGAGGACCTGGTCGTGCAGGCTGCGCCAACCCGCGCCCGCTACAGGGACGCGGACTATTTTGTCGAGGAGGTCCGCCGGCAGGGTCGCGCCGCGCTGGGTGACAAGCTGGACGCCGGCGGCCTCTATGTCCGCACGACCCTGGACCCCGAGCTCCAGACGCAGGCCCTTCGCGCCCTGATGAGCGGCCTTGAGACCTACGACCGGCGCCATGGCTGGCGCGGCGCCTTCGCCCGGACGACCTACGGCCCTGGCTGGGAGGCGGCCGCCGCCAGCTTCCGCGCGCCCTCGGAACGGAGGGACTGGCGGGTGGCCATCGTCACCGAGGCGACGGGGCGCGGGGTGCGGGTGGAGACCCGGACCGACGCCGAGAAGGGCTGGATTGCGCCGGCGGACGTCGCCTGGGCGCGCGCGGGCCGGGGGCTGAAGGCCGGCGACCTCGTCTTCGTCGAACGCCAGGGCGGCGGCTTCCGGTTGCGCCAGGTCCCTGCAGTCAATGGCGCCCTCGTGGTCGTGGAGCCCAACACGGGTCGGGTCCTGGCCCTGGTCGGCGGCTATTCCTTCTCCCTCTCCAGCTTCAACCGCGCCACCCAGGCCCAACGCCAGCCGGGCTCGACCTTCAAGCCCTTCGTCTACGCGGCGGCCCTGGAGAACG
>JBJOJL010000115.1:0-5710 GCA_046046615.1 Pseudomonadota bacterium | reverse complement strand
CCGGCAGTCGGGCCTCGATGGTGAAGCGGGGATCATGAGGCGGCCCCTCGGCGCTCACCACGACATAGTCCGGCGGCGGCAGGCCCAAGCCCATGGCCCACTCCTGCAGCCGGGTCTTGGGATCGCGGTCCGGCTCCCGGTCCAGGGAGTCGGCGAGGTCGCGCCAGCCCATGCGGAAGAAGGCCCGGGCCGCCTCCGCGCCGCCATCCAGGTAGAGGGCCGCCATCAAGGCCTCACAGGCGTCGCCCAGGACCCGCTCGCTGTCCCGTGCGCCGACCTTGGTGGCGCTGGCGTCCAGTCGCAGGGCGTCAGGCAGGCCCACGGCGCGCGCCACCTCGGCGCAGGCCCCGGAATTCACCAGGCGGTTCAGCCGTCGGGCGAGGTCACCCTCACGGGCCGCAGGATAGGCGGCGAGCAGATGCTCGGCCGCCATCAGGTTCAGCACCCGGTCGCCCAGGAACTCCAGCCGCTCATTGTCCCGGCCCGGCGCCCCGCCATTCCCGACGCTGGCGTGGGTCAGGGCGCGCTCCAGGAGGTCGCGGTCCGCAAAGACATGGCCGAGCCGCGACTCCAGGGCCTCCACGGCCGCCTTGCGCCTGTCCGGCCGGGTCAGTGCAGCACCTTTCCGAACCGGCTGGGCCGCAGGTTCAGGACCCAGGTCCAGGGCTTGAAGATGGAGGCGCCGGGCGACCAGGACAGGAGGACCAGCCGCGCCTTGCCCACCAGGTTCTCCTCGGGCACCAGGCCGACGCCGATCTCCGGCGGAAGGCGACTGTCGGCCGAGTTGTCGCGGTTGTCGCCCATGAAGAAGTAGTGCCCGGCCGGGACAATCACCTCGGGGGTATCGTCGAGGTCGCCGCCCGCCCCGAAGTCATTGGTCATGTATCGCCGCCCACCGGGCAGGACTTCCTCGACCCGCGCCACGGGACGCATCATGCCGCTGCCGCCGGTCTCGGTGACGATCTCCTTCTGCACGCGCTCAACGGGCTGGCCGTTGAGGTAGAGCAGTCCCTGCCGCATCTGGACCCGGTCGCCGGGCATTCCCACCAGCCGCTTGATGTAGTCGGTCCGGCCGTCCCTCGGCAGCTTGAAGACGATGATGTCGCCGCGTTCGGGCGCCCGGGACAGGATCCGGCCGTCGAACAGCGCGGGGCTGAAGGGAATGGAATGACGGGACCAGCCATAGTCGAACTTGGTCACGATGACGTAGTCGCCCTCGTAGAGGTTGGGTTCCTCCGACGCCGAGGGAATGGTGAAGGGCTGGAACAGCAGGACCCTCAGGAAAAGGGCGATCAGCAGGGCCACCGCGACGGTCTTGAGGATCTCGATCGTCTCGTTGCGGTCGCCCGGAGGCGTGGCGGTCGTCTCGGTCATTGGGATTCCGGATCAGGTTTCCGCCCGGACATACCGCAAACCGGCCTGCCCGCACGTGAAAACTTGGCAAGTGCTAGACCTCGGGCAGGGCCTCGATGATGACGAAGGCCTGGGCGTAGGGATGGTCGTCGGTCATCGAAAGGTGGATGACCGCCCGGTGACCCGGCGGGGTCATTTCCGCCAGGCGGGCCGCCGCGCCCCCGGTCAGGGCCAGGGTCGGCTGGCCGGAACGCAGGTTCACCACGCCCATGTCCCGCCAGAAAACCCCGCGCCGCAAGCCCGTGCCCAGGGCCTTGGCGCAGGCCTCCTTGGCCGCGAAGCGCTTGGCGTAGCTGGAGGCGGCGTCGGGCTTGGCCTCGGACCGGCGACGCTCGATCTCGGTGAAGCAGCGGTTGCGGAAGCGGTCGCCGAACCTGTCCAGGCTGGCCTGGATGCGCCGGATGTCGCTGAGGTCAGAGCCGATCCCCAGGATCACGCCGGGACGCCCCCACGGGCCGCATCCATCCGCTCGCGCATGCCTCGGATGGCGGCGGGAAGCCCGATGAAGACCGCCTCCCCGATCAGGAAGTGGCCGATGTTGAGCTCGCGCATCTCGGGCAGGGCGGCGACGGGGCCGACCGTGTCGAAGTCGATGCCGTGGCCCGCGTGGACCTCAAGCCCCGCAGCGTCGGCCCGGCGCGCAGCCCGGGCCAACTGGGCCAGGTGGGACGCGGCCTCCGGATCGCCGGCGCGCACGGCGTCGCAGTAGGGTCCGGTCGTGAACTCCACCACCTGGGCCCCGGCGGCGGCGGCGGCGTCCACCTGGTCGTCACGGGCGTCGATGAAGCAGCTGACGCGCACGTCCGCCGCCGCCAGGCGACGGACCACAGGCGCGATGCGGTCGAACCCGCCGGCCAGGTCCAGCCCCCCTTCGGTGGTGACCTCCTCCCGGCGCTCGGGCACCAGGCAGGCGGCGTGGGGAAGGAGCTTGAGGGCCAGGGCCTCCATCTCCGCCGTCACCGCCATCTCGAAGTTCAGGGGACGGCCCAGGCGCACGCAGAGGGCGGCCAGCGCGGCGATGTCCGCGTCCCGGATGTGCCGCCGGTCCTCGCGCAGGTGGGCCGTAATCCCGTCCGCCCCTGCGGCGATGGCGGTCTCCGCCGCTCTCAGGGGGTCAGGATAGCTCTCGCCCCGGGCGTTCCGGAGGGTGGCGACATGGTCGATGTTCACCCCGAGGCGGAGGCGGCTCATTTCGAAAGCCGCCGGCTGCCCGGATCCTCCACCGGGATGGCCGCCAGTTCGGGGGGGAGCTGGTCGGCGGGATAGGCCGGCACGTCCAGCTGGGCCAGGGAGACCAGGGGCGCGCCCGGGTCGGCCCGGCCGCCTGACCGGTCGACGATGCAGGCGGCCACGACGACGTTCCCGCCCGCCTTGCGGATCGCCTCGACGCATTCGCGGGAGGACAGGCCCGTGGTCACGATGTCCTCGACCATGGCCACCCGGGCCCCCTCGGGGATCTCGAAGGCGCGACGCAGGCGGAACTCGCCCCCTTCCCGCTCGACATAGACGGAGGGCACGCGCAGGTGGCGGGCGGTCTCGTATCCGGGAATGATGCCGCCCACTGCGGGCGAGACGCAGATATCGACCTCGCCGACGGCCGCGCGGATCTTCTCGGCCAGGGCGCGGCAGAGGCGCTCGGTCCGGTCAGGGTGCTGGAAGACCAGGTTCTTCTGCAGGAAGACGCCGGAGTGCAGGCCGCTCGAGAGCACGAAGTGGCCTTCGCGCAGGGCGCCGGCGGCGCGGAATTCGTCGAGGACCTGTTCGGTGTTCATGGGGCGCTCCTTGCGCGCCCGGATTAGCCCACGGCGCCGGTCCTGTCACGCCGCAGGGGGAAGCCCGGAAGGGTGTTCAGCGCCAGGCCGCCGATGACCAGGGCGGCGGCCGCCAGCTTCCAGGGCGGCAAGGGCTCGCCCAGGGCCAGGGCCGAGGCGGTGAGGCCGAAGACCGGAACCAGAAGGGCCCAGGGCGAGACCACGGCGGCCGGGTTGCGCGCCAGAAGCCAGCCCCACACGGCGTAGCCGAAGAGGGTGTTCCCAAAGGACTGGTAGAGGAGTTCGGCCCAGACCACCGGCGTCATGGTGGCGACCGAGGCGACCATGGCGGGGGCGCCCTCGAAGACCAGGGCCAGGACGAGGAGGGGCGGCACGGAGAACAGGCTGGCCCAGACCACGAAGGCCAGGCTGGGCGCCTCGGGCGTCGCCCTCTGGACCATGTTGCCCAGGGCCCAGCTGAGGGCCGCGAACAGCACCAGGGCCAGGCCCAGCGGGGTCGTCACGGCGTCCACGTGAAGCAGGATGATGGCGAGGCCCGCCGCGGCCAGCAGCAGGGCGAGGCCCTGGCGCGGCGTGAGCCTCTCTCCCTTCAGCCAGATGGCGAGGCCAATGGTCATGAAGACCTGGCTCTGGACCACCAGCG
The DNA here is from genome assembly GCA_046046615.1 of Pseudomonadota bacterium. Classification (GTDB taxonomy): domain Bacteria; phylum Pseudomonadota; class Alphaproteobacteria; order Caulobacterales; family Caulobacteraceae; genus Phenylobacterium. The sequence goes on along the minus strand of JBJOJL010000115.1, from coordinate 1,882 downwards.
AGGCGAGCCCCGGCGAGATCTCGCCGTTCATGGCGAAATAGAGCACTCCAAACTGGCCGACCCCGATCAGGACGCCGTAGGCGGCGAGGTTGCGCCAGGGAACCTGAGGCCGCTTCAGGAAGAAGGCCGCGGGCAGGAAGGCGAAGAGGAACCGCAGGGTGGCGAAGGTGAAGGGCTGGAAGTGCGACAGGGCGGACTTGATGACCGCGAAATTCGTCCCCCAGACCGCCACCACGGCGAGGGCGAGCAGGGCTTGTCTCCAGGACAGTCCGGTCATGTCGCGCCCTCCCCGCGCCAGGGCCGAGAAAGCGGCTTTCGCCCGGCTTTGCAAGCCTCGCGCTTGCGGGCAAGGTGCACAGCCGTCTGAGGGAGGACCGAATGAGCCTGACCATCCGCAAGGTCGCCGGCGCGCTGGGCGCAGAGATTTCCGGCGTCGACCTGTCCCAGGACCTCCCCGATGCGGTGATCGCTGAAATCCGCGGCGCCCTGGTCGAGCACCAGGTGATCTTTTTCAGAGACCAGGCCCTCAGCCCGGCGCGCCAGGTCGCCTTCGGCCGGCGTTTCGGGCCGCTGAACATCCATCCCTATGTGCGCGGGATGGAAGGACATCCTGAGGTCATGGAGATCATCAAGGAGCCCGGCGACAAGACGAACTTCGGCGGGGGCTGGCATTCGGACACCTCCTTTCTGGAGCGTCCGGCCATCGGCTCCATCCTGCACGCCATCGAGCTGCCCGAATGGGGGGGCGACACCCTCTTCTCCAGCCAGGTCGCGGCCTGGGAGGCCCTGTCCCCGGGCATGAAGGCCACCCTGGAGGGGCTGCGCGCCGTCCACTCGGCTGGACGCGAGTATTCCGCCCAGGGCCACTCGGCCCAGAAGCGCGCCTCGATGAGCGTGGTCGAGGCCGAGGGCGCGGTCGGCGAGTACGTCCATCCCGTGGTCCTGGTGCATCCGGAGTCCGGGCGGAAGGCGCTGTATGTGAACCCGGCCTTCACCATGCGGTTCGAGGGCTGGACCAAGCGCGAGTCCCGGCCCCTGCTCGACTTCCTGTTCGAGCACTGCCGGTACGAGGGCTACACCTGCCGGTTCAACTGGCGGCCCGGTTCGGTGGCCTTCTGGGACAACCGCCAGGTCTGGCATTTCGCCCTGAACGACTATCCGGGCCAGCGCCGGCACATGCGCCGGGTGACGGTGGATCCGGCCTGAGCCGCCCTACCCGGCCCGCTTGGAGCGCTCGACCGTCTCGATGGCGGGATTGGCGCGCAGGGCGGCGGCGATATTGGTCAGGTGCCGGGCGTCCTTGACCTCGATGTCGAAGTCGACGTCGAAGAAGTCCGTCATCCGCCGGTGCATGCGCAGGTTGACGATGTTGCCCCCCGCCTCGCCGATGGTGGTGCAGGCCTGTCCCAGCACCCCGGGGGCGTTGCGGATGGTCGCGGTCAGGCGGGACTGGGTCAGGGTGTCGCGCTCGGCCTCCGGGGTCCACTGGAGGTCCCGCCAGAGGTCTTCCTTCTCCTCGAAGGCGGCGAGTTCCGCGCAGTCGATGGTGTGGACCGTCAGGCCCTGTCCGTCGCCCTCCAGGATGCCGACGATCCGGTCGCCCGGAACCGGCGTGCAGCAGGCCCCGAAGTGCAGGCTGACCCCTGGGGTCAGGCCGCCGCCACGGACATAGAGACGCGCGCCGGCGCCGCCCTCGATGCGGCGCACCGCCGTCGCGGCCTCACGGGCGGCGGCGTCCAGCCGCGGAAAGAGGATGTCCAGGACCTCCGCCGGGCCGATCCGGCCCCGCCCCACGCGCTCGAAAAGCTCGTCCGCCGAGCCGACGGCCAGGCGCTCCAGGGCCGGGGCCAGGGAGACGTCGCTGCGGGACTTGCCGGCGCGG
>JBJOJL010000114.1:0-6035 GCA_046046615.1 Pseudomonadota bacterium | reverse complement strand
GGTCCATCATGGTCCTCTGGGCGTCGATGTCGAAGGGCTTGCCGCGCCAGGTCCGCCGGATCAGGTCCGTCGCCGCCTTGCTGTCGCCGACGCCTCTCAGGGCCGAGGCCAGGGCCATGGCGCCTTCCGGCGTGTCGGGGGCCTCGCGGCCGAACCAGGCGATGACCTGGCGGGGCGTCAGGCCGGAGGTGGCGATCAGACGCTCGGCGGCCAGCCGGCGTCGGGCTGGACGGGGCCAGTCGGCCATGTCGCGGAGCGACCGGTCCACCTCGGCGAATCCCAGGCTGGGGCCGTTGGTGTCGAGCAGCAGCCACAGGCCGAGCCGGCGGGCGGAGGGATCGACGATCCGCGCCAGGGCGTCCCGGCCGCCATTGACGTCGCCCCGGCGGGCGTCGCCGATCAGTTCCTGGAGGGCGTCGGCGTCGGCGTTCGAGATGGAGGCGTAACGGGGCGGAGCAGGCGCAGGCGGGACGGTGGCCGCAGGCGGGGCGGCGTCCGGGACGGCGGGGCGGGGCGCCTCTGCGGCGGGGGCCGCCGGCGGCGGGCCGGCAGGTGCGACCTGGGCTCCCGAAGCGACCGGCGCGACGGCGAAACCCACGACCAGACCGGCCGTGACAATGCTCTTCACCCTTCGCTCCAGCATACGCACTCCGCCAGCGGCGTCTCCGAACCCCGACTCAATCGGTTGCGGCGGGGGGGCTGTCGGCCATATTGTCCGTGTCCGACCTCCTGCCGCAACCGGCGGCGCGTTCTTACGGTATTCTGCATCCCATGTCCGATCCCTTGTTCAGGGGCGTGTTCCCGGCCCTCGTGACTCCCTTCCGGGACGGCGAGTTCGATGAGGACGCCTTCATCCGGCTGGTGGAGCGCCAGATCGAGGGCGGCGTGCACGGGCTGGTGCCCGTCGGCACGACCGGGGAGACGGCCACCCTCAGCCACGACGAACACCGCCGGGTGGTCGAGCTTGCGGTGCAGACCGCCGCGGGGCGGGTTCCCGTCATCGCCGGCGCCGGTTCGAACTCCACCGCCGAGGCCATCGAGCTGGTGCGCCACGCCAAGCAGATCGGCGCCGACGCCGCCCTGGTGGTCACGCCCTATTACAACCGGCCCAGCCAGGAGGGCCTCTACGCCCACTACGCCGCCATCAACGAGGCGGTGCAGCTGCCGGTGCTGGTCTACAACGTGCCGGCGCGAACCAGCGTGGACATTTCCGACGCCACCCTGGCGCGGCTCAGCCGGCTGCCCAACATCATCGGGGTGAAGGACGCCACGGGCGACCTCGTCCGGGCCACCCAGCAGCGCATCACCTGTGGCGCCGACTGGGTCATGCTCTCGGGCGACGATCCCACGGCCCTTGGCTACATGGCCCACGGCGGCCATGGCTGCATCTCCGTCTCGGCCAATGTCGCGCCCAGGCAGGTTTCGGCCTTCTACGATGCGGCCCTGTCCGGGGACTGGGAGACGGCGCGCAGCTGGCAGGACGGCCTTCTTCGCCTGCACCGGGCCCTCTTTACCGACGCCTCGCCGGCGCCGACCAAATACGCCCTCTCTCGGCTGGGCCTGTGCGAGGAAGCCGCCCGCCTGCCCATCACCCCGGCCTCCGAAGCCTCGCGACGCGAGGTGGACGCCGCCCTGGCCGAGGTCGGCGTCGCCTGACGCCGCCAGCCATGGGCAAGCTCATCGCCGAAAACCGCCGCGCGCGCTTTGACTATTTCCTGGAAGAGACCTTCGAGGCGGGCCTCGCCCTGACCGGCACCGAGGTGAAGTCCCTGCGGAATGGCCGGGCCAACATCGCCGAGTCCTACGCGGCGGTGGAGGGGCAGGACATCTACCTGATCAACGCCGACATCCCGCCCTACGCCCAGGCCAACCGCTTCAACCACGAGCCCCGGCGCCACCGGAAGCTGCTGCTGCACCGCAAGCAGCTGGACCGGCTGATCGGCGCGGTCCAGCGCGAGGGGCGGACCCTGATCCCGACCAAGCTCTACTGGAACGACAAGGGCCTGGCCAAGCTGGAGCTGGCCCTGGCCAAGGGCAAGAAGCTGCACGACAAGCGCGAGACCTCGGCCGAGCGCGACTGGCAGAGGGACAAGGCCCGGCTCCTGCGGGACAAGGGCTGAGGTGGAGGCCGCGGACATCGCGCGGCTGGAGCGGGCCACCGTCGCCTCCGTGGCCCCGCGTCAGGTCCTCGAAGCCGAAGGCTGGATCCTCGCCCTGGATTCCGGACCCATGGGACGGGCCCGTTCCGCCGCACCCCTGTCGCATGATCCGCCGCCAGGCCTGACCCCTGGTCTTGCGGGGGCCTATGTGGCCGCCGGCCTTCCCCCTGCCTTCCGCCTGCCGGATCTTCCGCAGTTCGAGGCGGTGCGCGGCCAACTGGCGGCGGAGGGATACCGGGCCTCAGAGCCGACCTGGGTCATGGCCGCCGGTCCTGCGAGCGTCAGCCGCTATCGGGGCCCGGGCCCGGAAGGGCCTGGCGTCCTCCTCCTGGAGGCCCCGGATGCGGACTGGTCTGCGGTCTTCTGCGGGCCGGGCTTTGATGCGGAGGAGGGCGCCCGCAGGGTGGCCCAGCTGGCCCGGTCTCCCGGCGCCCGGTTCGGCGCAGTGCGTGAGGCGGGGCGCACGCTGGCGGTGGGCGTCCTCTCCCAGGCTGGAGGGCTGGGCGGCGTCCACGGCCTTCGCACGGCGCCGGACCAGAGGGGCAGGGGCCATGCGGGCCGCCTCCTCGCCGCCTTCGGACGCCAGACCGTGCAATGGGACCTGCCCGGAATCTTCCTCCAGGTCGAAGCGGACAATCCGGCCCGGAGCCTCTACCGCTCCGTCGGCTTCCGGGACCTCTGGCGGTATACCTACTGGCGCTGAGGCTTGATCCGGACAGCCGGATGACTGACCCTTGAGCCTCAACCTCAGGAGGGGGAGATCCTGGAATGACCGTCACGCAGCCCTTTCGCCGGCCTCACCGCGCCGCCGTCGCCGTAGTCCTCTTCTCGGTGACCGCCTCGGCCTGCGCCTCAACGCCGCAGAAGACGATCTCGCACCTCGACGAGCGGGACCCGAAGTACGCCTCCCAGGAGTGCCTGGACGCGCGCAACATCGCCCTGAAGTACGACGACAAGACCCTGTCGCGCATGGGCACGGGGGTAGGCCTCGGCCTCCTGCTCGGCCCCTTCGGCATCCCCCTGGCCGGGGTCGCCGACATGAGCCAGAACGACAAGCGCGAGCTGATCAACAAGGAAATCCAGCGCCGCTGCGTCACGCCGCGCTGATCCCAAGCAGAAACGGCGCCCCCAACAGGAGGCGCCGTCGCTCTCGTCCGCCAGCGCCCGGGGTCAGAACCGATAGGTAAGCGCAGCGCGCCAGGATTTCCCGAGGATGGGTCGAGCCAGGTAGTAGCGGGCCCCGGCATCGCCGGAGATGAACTGGCCGGCCCGTGGATTGCCCTCGGTCAGACCGATCACGTTGGTCAGGTTCACCCCGGCGAGCGATACCGCCAACCGGTCGCTGACATTCCAGCGCGCATTGAGGTTGATCACCGTGTACTCGGCCAGCGACTGACTGTTCGCCGCATCCGCAAAGCGCTTGCTGTAGTACTCAAAGGGCAGTTCGAGACGGACCGCACCCTCCAGGAGGTTGACCCCCGGGACGAGCCGGACCCCCACCTTCGGGACCCGGATAAGCTGGTTTCCGGCGAAGTCACGGACGGTCGCGACGCCGCCCACGTTTTCCGTGAAGCGGAAGCTCTTGTACTCGGGGTTCTGCCAGGAAATGGCGCCCGAGACGTCCCAGATGTCCATCGGCCTCAGGACGCCCTCCAGCTCCACGCCTCGGGTCTGGGTCTCGCCATACGCCACCCGGGTGGTGAAGCTATTGGTGGCGGGGTTGAAGACGTTGTCGTTGAACCGGATGTTCTCGAACCGGGTCTCGAAGGCCGTAGCGTAGAGGTCGAAGGCGTCCGTCTGCCACTTGAGTCCCGCCTCAATTATCTTGATCGGTGTCTTCTTGATGTCGGTCCGAAGGGCGTCGCCCGGGCTGCCCTGGAATTCTGAGGGCGAAGGGAGGCGAACCGTGTCCGTGTAGCGGGCGAAGACGCCCAGACCCGGGTCAAACTGATAGTTGGCGCCCAAGGTCCAGCTCAGGCCGGAATAGGACCGGTCGATCGGGGTGAAGGCGCCGGTCCCGGTTATCACCTGGTTGTCGGCAAGGGTGCCGGCGACGCCGAGGTCCACGGTCTGTTTGCCTTCGACGGAGCCGGAAAACTCGATCCGCTCCTGGCGCAGGCCTGCATCGATACGGAGCTGGGGGGTCACCTGCCACTCATCGGAGGCGTAGAAGGCGTACACCCTCGCGTCGATGGCGGCGTTATCGAAGAGCGAGCCGTAGCGGAGGATGCCGTTCTCGGTCACCCGGCCCACGATCGCCCCGGTCGCGTTCACCGCCACGATATCCAGACGACGGGCCTGGTCGCGGACTTCCAGGTTCGACGTTGCCATGAACCGGTCGTAGTCGTAGTTGAAGTCGGAGACATAGGCCCCGAAGGCCACGTCGTGGGTCTGGCCGGCTAGGTCGAAGGTCCGGACCAGGCGCAGGTCGTTGGTGAACTCCTTCAGCGGAACTGAGACGCTGAGAAGGTTGCCGCTGACGACAAGCCCGTTGCCATTCGCGGTCGCAGGATCGAAGGCGGCGCCTGAGCTGGCGTAGCGGTACTGGACATCCACAGCCCCGGGATAGGCGGCGAGAGCTTGGGCGCGAAGGCTAGTCAGACGGCCGGTCGCCGTCTCGATGTTGCCTGTGGGGAACAGGCCGTTGCGCAGGATGTCGCTGGTCCGGTAGCGGCCGGTATTCTGGAGCTTCCATCCGGCGCCAATCTCCAGGTCCAGCTTAACGGTGATTGCAGTCAGGCTGACGTCCGTGCCCTTGCCGAGATCGAAGGGGAAAGGCCCGTTGACGTTCCGGAAGCTGAGGAGGCGATTGTCCGGTCCGGCGAGGGTCCCGTAATTGGGATCAAACCCGGGAACGCCGGCGGGCTCCTGCTTGTCGTTGAAGGTCAGGGGAACCGGAAGGAGGAAGCCGACATTGTCGTCGATGTGCTTGACGTTGATGTCGATCCGGCCGGTCTCGAACTCGCGCGAGAGGCCAACCCGAATCTGGCCGCCCTTGTTCTGGGTGAAGCCCGGGCTGCGGACGCCCTCGTCCGAACGGTAGAAGCCGCCCACCGTCAGGCCCCAGCCGTCGCCCAGGGGTGCGCCGTACCAGAAGTCAGCGCGGTACATGCCGTAGTCGCCGACGGCGCCCTTGATGAGACCTTCGGCTGTGTCGCCGGCCTTGCGGGTGATGAAGTTGACCGTGCCGCCGGGCGAGTTGGAGGCGAAGATGGAAGCCGGGCCGCCGCGCACGGCCTCGACCCGTCCGATGGTTTCGTCGAGGCGGAAGGACTGGTCGGCGTTCAGCCAGCCCAGGCCGCCGTCATGCTGGATGGTCAGGCCGTCTTCCTGGATCGTCACCGAGGAGTAACCGTCGGTCGGAATGCCGCGGGTGCGGATGTTATTGGAGGCTTCACCGCCAGAAGCCTCGACCCAGAAGCCCGGGATGGCCTTGAACACCTCGGCGGTGGACATGGGCGCCTGAAGCCGAAGTGCGGTGTCGGAGAGGGTGGTGACCGCATAGCTGGCCTCGACCCGGCGGCGATCAAGAGCGCCGGCCCGGCCCGTCACGATGAGTTCCTCGATCTGAGATCCCCCCGCTGGAGCTGTCTCCGCGTGGGCGGGGGCCAGGCCCATGATGACGGCGAAACCGGCGGTTCCCGAGAGAAGGAGGTTCGAAAGGCGCATCATCATCCCCTGATCTGAACGGCCGGATTCGGCCTTGGTCAGGGGGTTAGCCAGCCTTTGCGTATGTTCCTTTACGCAGTGACGAAGAGGTCATGTCAGGGTCGTGTCAGTTCTGCAAATGGACAGGATTGCCCACCAGAAGGAGGCGCTTTTCAGCTGACCGCACGTCGGCCCGTATCCAACGGATGCCCGGCGTCCGGCGTAGGT
>JBJOJL010000113.1:0-6351 GCA_046046615.1 Pseudomonadota bacterium | reverse complement strand
CCCGCCCAGTCCACCAGGGCCGACACCCGGTCCAGGGCCGGAACCCCACTCCGCCGGGCCGCCCCAATCTCCCCAAACCCAAGCTGTCCCGTCGACTTCACAGACATCGAAAGCCCTCCACCACAAAGGTAGGGAATCACGATCCGGGGATTTCGCAACAGCCCCCCTTAGGCCGCGGGGGCCGCCGGGGTCATCATCTTGATGGTGCTGACGATTTCCTGCGCCTTGCGGCGGTTGTACTCGTCCACCCGGCCCCAGATCAGGAACAGGTCCACCAGCCACAGGATGCCGCAGCCGCCGAAGGTGAGCAGCTTCAGGATCCCGAAGCCGATGTCACCCACCATGAAGCGGTCGACGCCCAGGGTGCCGAACAGGACGGAGAGGACAAAGATCAGGGTCCGGTCCTTCTTCTCAGAGGCGAACTGGGACTGGAACAGGACCTGCTGCTGCTCCGTGAGCCCCTGGATCAGCATCTGCTGCTCCATGAAGGTGAATTCAGCCATGTGAGGGTCTCCCGAAGACGGCGTGAAGGTTGAGGAGCCCGGAGACGGAGAGGGCGACCAGGGTCGCCGCCACCAGGGGGCTGAGGGGGTTGAGCGCCAGGGCGGCGGACAGGTCGAGGCGCAGGAGGGCGGCCATGGCCCTCAGGGTCCCGCATCCCCAGCACTCATGATCCATGAAGATCTTGAACAGGCACCCGGGCGCATGGGCGCCGACGGGGGTCCCCAGGCTGAGGGCCCAGACGGCGACGGCGGGCGCCAGCCCGACCTTCAGGAGGGGATCGATCCACGGCTGGAGCCGCTCAAGCCGGAGGGCGCCGCGCATGTCCCATCCTCGGGGCGCGGGACGGGGGAAGTCAAGCGGGTGCAGGGCGGGGTCAGTAGGTCCGCACGTACCAGTCATCGACGTTGGACAGGGTCTCGAACTTCCGCCGGTATCCCTTCGAGGCCAGGAAGTCGGCGCGGCTGATGGCCACCATGGCGGTCGTCCTCTGCGGAACACCCGCCGAAGCGGTAACACGCCGACGGACCGCGCGTCACCGGCCGGAGATAGCGTCAGGCTGAGGAGAGCTTCCGGGTGGAGCCTCGGGGAATCGAACCTCTGGCCTCGGATCCCCGAAAACGGTCGCATCGGGGGGGCTCAGGCGATATCGTCAGAGGATGAGACGGGTCGCAATTGTCGGGAATACGGCGGGCGGGAAGTCCACGCTTGGGCGGAAGTTGGCCCAACTCCATGGTCTGTCCTACCATTCTGTCGACCAGATCCAGTGGCGGCCTGGCTGGGTCGCCGCCCCAGAGCCCGAGGTCGGATTACACCTGGACCGCATCACGGCCGGCGATCGCTGGGTGGTTGACGGCTGGGGCCCGAGGGCGTCGATGGAGCGGCGGCTGGAGGCTGCCGACACGATTATCTTCATCGATCTGCCGTTGTGGGTTCACTTCTGGCTCGCCGCCGAACGGCAGATGGCTGCTGCGCGTGGCGAAGGGCGAGTGGATCCGATCGAGGGGTGCAACGACCTTGAGATCACCCGGCGAATCTTCGAGGGCATCTGGCAGATCGATCAACACCTCAAGCCTGACCTCATCCAGCTTCTCGAACGCTACAAGTCGCACCGGGACTATCGGCACATTACGTCCCTGGAAGCCCTGGACGCCCTTACCGGGTGAGTCTGGGAGGGGAGCCTTGCCTGTTGAGGCCGGGCCTGGAAATTGACCGTCAGGCCCCACGGGTCGGCCACGCTCCGGATGCCCTGAGAATACCGGCCCGCCCGGCCCGTTCATCGCCGCAACGCACGGGCGCGGCGCAAGCCGGGTCTAATCCAATGTTTTCCGGGACTTCCTGGTGGAGCCGAGGGGAATCGAACCCCTGACCTCATCATTGCGAACGATGCGCTCTACCAACTGAGCTACGGCCCCAAGGAAGGCGCGGAATAAGCGGTTTTGGGGCGGGGCTGTCAAGACGGCTTGGCGGACCCGCGCTTGCCCGGCGTGCGCGGGCGGCTTATGTGGCGGGGATGATCGGAAGCTTCCTGCACTTCGTCCTGAACGGCCTGATCGACGTGATGATCTGGGCCATCATCATCAGCGCCATCATGTCCTGGCTGACGGCGTTTAACGTCGTGAACCTGCGCAACAGCTTCGTGGCCGGCGTCCACCGGGTGCTGGAGACCCTGACGGCCCCGGTCCTGGGGCCGCTCCAGCGCATCATTCCGCCGCTGGGCGGCCTCGACATCACCCCGATCATCGCCATCCTGGTCCTGCAGGGGGTCCAGCGCTTCATCCTGCCCGGCCTGCTTGGCGGCCTCTGAGCCTGCGGTCCTGAAGCTCGCCGTCCGGGTCACGCCCCGGGGCGGGCGCGACGCCGTCGAAGGCTGGATGCGCGACGAGGCCGGACGCCCGGTGCTGAAGGTGCGGGTCGCCGCGCCCCCCGCCGAGGGCGCCGCCAACGCCGCCGTCCTGAAGACCCTGTCCTCCGCCCTCGGCCTGCCGAAGTCGGCCCTGTCCCTGGCCGCGGGCGCCTCGGCGCGGATCAAGCAGGTGGAGGTTCGGGGGCTGGACGCCGAAGGCCTCGCGGCCCGGCTGGGCGCGCCGCCCGCCGCGTGACGGCGCCGCCCCCCTGAGCGCCCGAACCTTCCCAGCCCGCGCCATTCGCGGTATCCGCCCCCGTCCTGGGAGTCTTCCGCGTGATCCTCACCCTGTCCTGTCCCGACCAGCCCGGCATCGTCGCCCGGGTCTCGACCCTCCTGTTCGCCCACGGGGCCAATATCCGCGACGCCCAGCAGTTCAACGACGCCGAGACCGGCCGCTTCTTCATGCGGGTGGTCTTCACCCCCGGCGCGGCCGGGGCGGAAGCGGTGCGCCCGGAGCTGGCGGCCCTGGCGGCGGACCTGTCCATGGACTGGACCCTGCGCGACCCGGCCCGCAGGCGGCGGGTGATGATCCTGGCCTCGCAGACCGATCACTGCCTGGCCGACCTGATCTGGCGCTGGCGGCAGGGCGAGCTGCCCATGGACATCTCGGCGGTGGTCTCCAACCATCCGGAGTCGAGCTTCCCGCACACGGACCTGAAGGGGATCGCCTTCCACCACCTGCCGGTGAGCCCCGAGACCAAGGCGGACCAGGAGGCGCGCCTCAGCGATCTCATCGACGCCACGGGGACCGACCTCGTCATCCTGGCGCGCTACATGCAGATCCTGTCGGAGGAGATGGCCCTGCATCTGGCCGGGCGCTGCATCAACATCCACCATTCCTTCCTGCCGGGCTTCAAGGGCGCACGGCCCTATCACCAGGCCCACGCCCGGGGCGTGAAGGTGATCGGCGCCACCGCCCACTTCGTGACCCCCGACCTCGACGAGGGACCGATCATCGAGCAGGACGTGGAGCGCATCAGCCACCGCGACCAGCCCAAGGACCTCGTCCGCAAGGGCCGCGACATCGAGCGCCGGGTCCTGGCCCGGGCGGTCCGCTGGGTGCTGGAGGACCGGGTCCTGCTGAACGGCCGCAAGACGGTGGTGTTCACGGATTAGGGGCCTGCGCCATTTCACCGTCGTGGGGAGCGTGGGGGCGTTGAGACGCCGTTGACCCCCTCCGGCCCGGGGCTGGCGCCCCGGTCCACCTCCCCCTGGGGGGAGGAATTAGACTCCCAATTGCTCCCCCAAGGGGGAGCTCCCGGCGAAGCCGGGAGAGGGGGTCAACGTCGGCTCAGGACAGGTGGTAGGCCCGCTCGCCGTGGGCGCCGAGGTCCAGGCCTTCATCGATGACCTCGTCGCTGACCCTCAGTCCCGCCAGGCGCCGGACGATCGCCACCAGGACCAGGCTGGCCCCCGCCGACCAAGCGCAGACCACGAGGACGCCCAGGGCCTGGCGCCAGGCCTGGCCGGCCAGGCCGACGCCCTCGGCATAGCCCGTCCCGCCCAGTACCGGATGGGCGAAGACCGCCAGAAGCAGGGTTCCCAGGATCCCGCCGACCCCGTGCACCGCGAAGACGTCGAGGCTGTCGTCCACCTTCAGCCGGGCCTTCACCAGGGTCACGGCCTCGAAGCAGACCAGGCTGCCCAGGGCGCCCAGGACCAGGCCGGACAGGGGGCTGATGAAGCCCGACGCGGGGGTGACGGTGGCCAGGCCCGCGACGACGCCGGTGACCAGGCCGACCAGGCTGGCCCGACCAAAGCGGCGGTGCTCGATCAGGGCCCAGACCAGGCCCGCGGCGGCGGCGGCCATGTGGGTGGCGGTGAGGGCGGCGCCGGCGTCGGCGTTGGCGGCCAGGGCGCTGCCGCCGTTGAAGCCGAACCAGCCCACCCAGAGCAGGCCCGCCCCGGTCATGGTCATGCCCGGATTGTGCGGCGGCGACAGGTCGCGGGGCCAGCCGTCCCGGGGGCCGACCGCCTTGGCCAGGACAAGGGCGCTGACCCCCGCCGTGGCGTGGACCACAAGGCCCCCCGCATAGTCCTTGATTCCCAGGGCCGACATCCAGCCGCCGCCCCAGAGCCAGTGGCAGACCGGGGCGTAGACCAGGACCAGCCAGCCGGCGCAGAAGGCCAGGAGGCCCGCGAACCGGACCCGCTCGACCACGGCGCCGATCATCAGGGCCGGAGTGATGACGGCGAAGGCCATCTGGAAGGCGAAGAAGACGATCTCGGGAACCGAGCCGGTCACGGCGTCGCGGCCAAGGCCCTTCAGGCCGATCCGGCCCAGGTCGCCGATCAAGGGCGCGGTCCCGGAGAAGGCGAGGGAGTAGCCGGCGGCCAGCCAGACCACGGAGCCGAGGCAGGCCACGGCCGTGCACTGCATGAGGACCGACAGGACGTTCTTGGTGCGCACCAGGCCGCCGTAGAAGAGGGCGAGGCCCGGCAGGGTCATCAGCAGGACCAGGGCCGTCGCGCTGAGCAGCCAGGCCGTGTCGCCGGGGTTCGCCCCGCCTGCCGGCGCCTGGGCCAGGGCCGGTCCCGCCAGGGCCAGCCCCAGGCCGAGGGCGGCGCTCGCCGCTCCCATGACTCTTCCGCGCTGCATTCCCTGCTTCCCCCCTTGCGCCGTTCCGGCGGTTGTCCTGAAGTCCTTCGCTACAGGATCAGCCGTCGCTGAAAAGGCCCAAAAGCGAGGCTCCGGCCGCCGGTCCGGGAGGCCGGCGTCGGAGGGCGAAATCGGTCGGAGTCGGAATTGAACGGAAATTCGGGAAAACGGGAGGATCTGGCGCAGGTCCTGCGCGCTGCAGAGCGCATTGTGGCCTTCACCGGGGCCGGAATCTCCACGGAATCGGGAATTCCGGACTTTCGCTCTCCGGGCGGGGTCTGGACGAAAATGAAGCCGATCCAGTTTCAGGATTTCGTGAACAGCGAGGAGAAGCGCCGGGAGGCCTGGACCCGCGCCTTCCAGGGCCGGGCCGGCTGGACGGGCCGGGAGCCCAATGCCGGCCACTTCGCCCTGGAGCGCCTGTGGCGGGCCGGCCGGCTTTCCTCGATCATCACCCAGAACGTCGACAACCTGCACCAACACTCCGGCGTGCCCGCCGACCGGGTGATCGAGCTGCATGGCAACGCCAGCTACGCCACCTGCCTGTCTTGCGGCCTGCGCCACGAGATCGAGGACCTGCGCCCGGCCTTCGAGGTGCGCGGCGAGCTGCCGGCCTGCCGGGACTGCGCCGGCATCGTCAAGACGGCGACCATCTCCTTCGGCCAGTCCATGCCCGAGGAGCCCATGCGCCGCGCCGAGGAAGAGACCCTGTCCTGCGACCTCTTCCTCGTCCTGGGCTCAAGTCTCACCGTCTGGCCGGCGGCGGGCTTTCCCCTGCAGGCGCGTCGGGCGGGCGCGCGCCTGGTGATCGTCAACCGGGACCCCACGGACCTGGACGACTACGCCCACCTCGTCCTTCGCGACGAGATCGGGCCGGCCCTGTCCGAGGCGATCCCGGCCAACTTCCCCGGCTGACGCCGGGGCCGGTCAGTTCCGCCAGACCACCGAGGCGGTGACGTCCTCGCCGCCGCCCTCGTAGGCCCGGATCTCGTTGCGGCCGACCACCAGGTGATGGACCTCATCGGGACCGTCGGCGAACCGCAGGTGGCGCACGTCGGTGTACATGGAGGCCAGGGGCGTCCACTGGGAAATGCCCGTGGCGCCGTGCATCTGGATGGCCTGGTCGATGATCTGGCAGGCCCGCTCCGGCACCATGGCCTTGACCATCGACACCCAGACGCGCGCTTCGCGGTTGCCCAGGACGTCCATGGCCCGGGCGGCCTTCAGGACCATCAGGCGCATGGCCTCGATGTCGATCCGGGCGCGGGAGATGATCTCGACGTTGCCGCCCAGCCAGGCGATCTTGCGGCCGAAGGCCTCGCGGGACAGGCCCCGGCGGACC
>JBJOJL010000112.1:0-6438 GCA_046046615.1 Pseudomonadota bacterium | reverse complement strand
TGCGCAAGAAGATCCAGGACCTGGGGGTGGAGATGTCGCGGCCGCGCCGCTAGGGGACCGGCTGACGCTTTTGGGCAACGCGCTGTTGATTACAGGGCACAGTCCGCCCTAGCATGACCCCATGATGGGCCTGAGTCCGTTCCTGGAGGCCGCCGGTCGCCGGCTGGGCCGGATTCGCGCGCTGGCCGGGTCCAGCATGACGACGGGCGGGGTCTACCTGGCGGCCGCCCTCCTGACCGGCCTGGGCATCTTCCTGGCCGCCTCGCCGCCCCAGTCCGGCCCCCTGGCGCCGGCCAGCCTGAACGTCCTCTGGGTCCTCGTCGCCAGCCTGGTGCTGATCCTCTGGCTGCTCGCCGCCGCCGGGCGGACGGTGCTGGGCCTGCTGAGGGACCGGACGGCCGATCCCGCCGCGCGCCTGCGCCTGCGCTTCGTGACCCTGTTCGCTGCGGCGGCGACGGCGCCCGCCCTTGTGGTGGCCCTGTTCTATGGGGTCCTGGTCAACCGGGGGGTCGAGGACTGGTTCTCCACCCGGGTCCAGACCGTGGTCGAGAACTCTGCGACGGTGTTCCGGAGCTATCTCGAGGAACAGAAGCGCTATGTGCGCGAGCACGTCACCCTGATGGCGGCCGACCTGAACGGCGCCGCCGGGGCCCTGGGCGATTCCCCGGTGACCTTCGGCCTGTTCCTCGCCCAGCAGGCGACCGACAATGACTTCCCCGCGGCCTACCTGATCGACCGGGAGGGGCGGGTGCTGGCCCGGGCGGAGACCGCCTCGGCCCCGGCCTTCCTGACGCCTCCGGAGTCCGCCTTCCGGGCGGCGGACGAGGGCGATATCTTCGTCTCCGCCAACCTGACCCGGACCCTCTTCCGGCTGAAGGCCTATCCGGACGCCTACCTCTACCTTGTCCGGCCGGTGGGCGAGGGCGTGGTGGCCAACCTGTCCGAGGCCGAGCAGGCCCTGGTTTCCTACCGCGACGCCGCCCAGAGTCGGGACCGCATCCAGAGGGCCTTCGCACTGGCCTATGTGGAGACGGCCCTCCTGGTGCTGATCGGCGCGGTCTGGCTGGGCATGGGCGCGGCCCATTCGATCTCTGCGCCGGTCGGGCGCCTGGTGCAGGCCGCCGAGCGCGTCGCGCGGGGCGACCTCACCGCCCGGGTGGACGCCGAGTCCGACCCCGAGGAGATCGCCGTCCTGTCTCGGGCGTTCAACGACATGACCCGGGACCTGTCGCAGCAGCAGGAGGCCCTGACCCGCGCCAGCGACGAGGCCCGACGGCGGCGGCAGTTCATCGAGGCCGTGCTCTCGGAGGTGTCCGCCGGCGTGGTCGCCACCGGGGCGGACGGCCGCATCTCAGCGGTGAACCGGCAGGCCGCCCGCCTGCTGGACCTGCCGGACGACCCCGTCTTCGCCTCGCCCACCTCCCTGGAGTCCGCGGCCCCGGAGATGGGCGAGATCCTGGCCGCCGCCCGGACGGCGGGCCACGCCGAGGGCGAGGTGGACGTCAGCCGGGGCCGGGAGACCGTCCGCCTGAGGGTCCGGGCCAGCCGGACCGGCGAGGGCCTGGTGCTGACCTTCGACGACATCACCCGCCTGGTTTCGGCCCAGAGGAACGCGGCCTGGCGCGACGTGGCCCGGCGCATCGCCCACGAGATCAAGAACCCCCTGACCCCCATCCAGCTGTCGGCCGAGCGCATCCGCCGCAAGTTCCGGCGCAATGTCGAGCCTGGGGACCTGGACACCTTCGACCGCTGCACAGAGACCATCGTGCGTCAGGTGGGGGACATCGGCCGGATGGTCGACGAGTTCTCAGCCTTCGCCCGCATGCCGGCGCCCCAGCCCTCGGACCAGGATGCGGCCGAGCTGCTCCGCGAGGCGGTCTTCGGCCGGCGGGTCGCCGATCCGGACATCGAGTGGGTGATCGGCGAGCCCCTGCCCGAGGTGATCCTGCGGGTGGACGGCCGGATGCTGGCCCAGGCCCTGGCCAATGTGCTCAAGAACGCCGCTGAGGCCGTCCGGGCGCGGCTGGCGGCCCGGCCGGAACCGGCGGGACGGATCCTGGCGGACCTGCGCCTGGACGAGCAGGGCGTGGCCTTTGTGATCGAGGACAACGGCCTGGGCCTGCCGGCCAAGGACCGCGACCGGCTGACCGAACCCTATGTGACCACGCGCGAGAAGGGGACGGGGCTGGGCCTCGCCATCGTCAAGCGCGTGATGGAGGACCATGGCGGCGACCTGGTCCTCGCCGACGCCGAGGCCGGGCCGGGCGCCCGCGTCCTGCTCAGGCTGCCCCTGTCCGTCGCCCCGGCGACCCGGACGACCCCGAAAGTGGAGAGCGCATGATGGCCGCAGACGTGCTTGTGGTCGACGACGAGGCTGACATCCGGGACCTGGTCGCAGGGATCCTGACCGACGAAGGCTACGCCGTCCGCACCGCCAACGACTCGGAGTCGGCCCTGGCCGAGATCCGGGCCCGCAAGCCCGCCCTCCTGATCCTGGACATCTGGATGCAGGGCGGGGGCATGGACGGCCTTGAGCTCCTGGACATGGTCAAGGGCCTGGACGCCGACTTGCCGGTGATCATGATCTCGGGCCACGGCAACATCGAGACGGCGGTCAGCGCGATCAAGCGGGGCGCCTACGAGTTCCTGGAGAAGCCCTTCAAGTCGGACCGGCTCCTGCTGGTGGTGGAGCGGGCCCTGGAGGCCGCCAACCTGCGGCGGGAAAACCGACGCCTGCGCGCCCGCACGGTGACGCCGGACGGCCTGATCGGCCGCTCCCACGTGGTGCAGCAGCTCCGGGGCCTGATCAACAAGCTGGCGACGGCGAACAGCCGGGTGCTGATCTCCGGGCCGCCCGGTGCGGGCAAGGAGACGGTGGCGCGGATGATCCACGCCGCCAGCCCCCGGGGGCGAAACGAGTTCATGGTGATCAGCGCCGCCGGCATGACGCCGGAGCGTGTGGACATCGAACTCTTCGGCGAGGAGGGCGAGGCGGGCCGGCCGGCCAAGATCGGCGTCTTCGAGCGCGCCCACGGCGGGACCCTCTACCTCGACGAGGTGGCGGACATGCCGCGCGAGACCCAGAGCCGCATCCTGCGGGTCCTGGTCGACCAGAGGTTCCGCCGGGTCGGCGGCGGCTCGGACGTGCAGGTGGATGTGCGCGTGGTGTCCTCCACCTGCCGGGACCTGAGGGCGGAGATCGCCGAGGGCCGGTTCCGGGAGGACCTCTTCCACCGGCTCAACGTGGTGCCGCTCAGCGTGCCGGGCCTGGCGGAGCGGCGCGAGGACATTCCCGAGCTGGTCGACTTCTTCATCCAGAGGATCTCGGAGGGCGCCGGCCTGCCGCGCCGGCGGCTGTCGGATGACGCCCTGGCCTCCCTGCAGGTGCGGGACTGGCCCGGCAACCTGAGCCAGCTGCGCAACCAGATCGAACGCCTGCTGATCCTCGCCTCGGGCGATCCGGCCGAGCCCATCACCGCCGACATGATCCCGCCCGAGCCCGAGGCCCAGGAGCGCACCGGCGGCGGCTTCGGGGCCGAGCGGATCATCTCCCTGCCGCTCAGGGAGGCCCGGGAGGTCTTCGAGCGCGACTATCTCCACGCCCAGATGCTGAGGTTCTCGGGCAATATCTCGCGGACCGCAGCCTTCATCGGCATGGAGCGCTCGGCCCTGCACAGGAAGCTGAAGTCACTGGGCCTGTCTGGCGGGCGGGCCATGCTGGAAGGGGAGGAGGGCTGATGGGTCGCATCGCCTACGTCAACGGAGCCTATGTCCGGCACGCCGACGCCGCCGTGCACATCGAGGACCGGGGTTACCAGCTCGCCGACGCCGTCTACGAGGTCTGGGCCATGTCCGATGGCCGCCTGTGCGACCCGGAGGGGCATTTCGCGCGGCTGGAGCGCAGCCTGGGCGAGCTGTCCATCGACATGCCCATGAGCCGGGCGGCCCTGACCACCGTGCTGAAGGAAACCGTGCGCCGGAACCACATCCGCGACGGCCTGGTCTACCTGCAGGTGAGCCGGGGGGTCGCTCCCCGCGACCACGCCTTCCCGACCGAGCCAGTTCCGCCCGCCGTGGTGGTGACCGTCAAGCGAGTCGATCCCCAGGCCGCCGAGGCGCGCGCCGCCGCCGGCGTCGGGGTGATCACCACGCCGGAAAACCGCTGGGGCCGCTGCGACATCAAGACGGTGGGGCTCCTGCCCAATGTCCTGGCCAAGCAGGCCGCCCGGGAGGCGGGCTCGGCCGAGGCCTGGTTCATCGACGCCGACGGACTGGTGACCGAGGGGGCCTCGTCCAACGCCTGGATCGTCACCGAGGACGGGGTGCTGGTGACCCGCGACACCTCCGCCAACATCCTGCGCGGGGTGACCCGGGCCACGCTCCTCGAGGTGGCCCGGTCCGAGAACATCCGCATCGAGGAGCGGCCCTTCAGCCTGGAGGAGGCGCACAGGGCCCGGGAGGCCTTCTTCACCGGCGCAGGCGCCCTGGTGATGCCCGTCGTCACCATCGACGGGAAGCCGGTCGGGGAGGGACGTCCAGGGCCTGTGGCAGCCCGCCTCCGCAGGCTCTATATTGAAGACGCCAGGGCCGCGGCGATCTAGCGGCCGACGGCGGGGACAGGCCCCGCCCAACACAAGAGAGCGAAAAGCCATGTCCGGCGACAAGAAGCAGAACCTGCAGGACACCTTCCTCAACAGCGTCCGCAAGACCAAGACGCCGCTGACCATCTTCCTCGTCAACGGCGTCAAGCTGCAGGGCGTCGTGAGCTGGTTCGACAACTTCTGCGTCCTGCTGCGCCGGGACGGCCAGTCGCAGCTGGTCTACAAGCACGCCATTTCCACGATCATGCCCGCCCAGCCGGTCCAGCTCTATGAGCCGGACGAAGACGACGCGGATTGACCAGTCGCAGCATCAGTCGCGAGGCGCCCGTCCAGGGCGCCCTGGTCATCCATCCCGAACGCGAGGGACGCGGCCAGGGACGCAGTCCCGCCGCCCGGCTCGAGGAGGCCGAGGGCCTTGCGCGGGCCCTTGACCTGGAAATCCGCGAAGGGGTCATCGTCAACCTGCGTCGCCTGACGCCGGCCACCCTGTTCGGCTCGGGCAAGGTCGAGGAGATCGCCGCCCTGTGCGAGGCGGTCGAGGCCGACGTGGTCGTGGTGGATGACAGCCTCACCCCCGTCCAGCAGCGCAACCTGGAGAAGGCCTGGAAGGTCAAGGTGATCGACCGGACCGGCCTGATCCTGGAGATCTTCGCCCGCCGGGCCCGGACCCGCGAGGGCCGTCTCCAGGTCGAGCTGGCCCGCCTGTCCTACGAGCGCTCGCGCCTGGTCCGCACCTGGACCCACCTGGAGCGGCAGCGGGGCGGTTTCGGCGTTATGGGCGGCCCCGGCGAGACCCAGATCGAAACCGACCGCCGGCTCATCGCCGACCGGATCGGCCGGCTCAAGCGCGAGCTGGAGGAGGTGCGCCGCACCCGGACCCTGCAGCGCGCCGCCCGGCAGAGGGCGCCGGCCCCTTCCGTCGCCCTCGTCGGCTACACGAACGCCGGCAAGTCGACCCTGTTCAACCGGCTGACCGCCGCCGGGGTCGAGGCGAAGGACATGCTCTTCGCGACCCTGGACCCCACCCTGCGGACCCTGCGCCTTCCCGGCGGCCGCCCGGTGGTGCTGTCGGACACGGTGGGCTTCATCTCCGACCTGCCGCACGAGCTCGTGGAGGCCTTCCGGGCGACCCTGGAGGAGGTGAAGGAGGCCGACGTCATCCTGCACGTCCGCGACATCGCCAGCCCCGACAGCGACGCCGAGGCGGCGGACGTGCGCGAGGTGCTCGGGCGCCTGGGCGTCGAGATGCAGGAGCGGCGGGTCATCGAGGTCTGGAACAAGGCCGACCGGCTGGACGCCGAGGCCCGTGAGGAGCGTAGCGCCGACGCCCTGCTCGCCCGCCCGGCCGCTGTCCTGGTGTCAGCGGTGTCGGGGGAGGGCTGCGAGGCCCTCCTCGCCCGCATCGCCGGCCTGATCGACGAGGCTCCGCCGGTGGAGATCCGCGCCGGGGCCGGCCAGGGCGACCTGGTCGCCTGGCTCTATCGCCATGGCCGGGTGCTGGAGCGGCGCGAGGCCGAGGATGGCTCGGTCGCCCTGACCGTCAGTCTCTCCGACCAGGCCCAGGGCCAGCTGGAGCGCCTGTTCCCGGGCGTCGGCATACTGGGTTGACCTGCGGTTTCCCGGGCGAGGCCGGGTGAGGGCGCAGCTGAACCGCCCTTGACCCCCTCCGGCCCGCTGCGCGGTCCACCTCCCCCTGGGGGGAGGAATAGAGCGCCAATTGCTCCCCCAAGGGGGACTGTTGCGAAATCCCCGGATCGTGATTCCCTGCGTTTGTGGTGGAGGATTTGCGATGTCTGTGAAGTCGACGGGACAGCTTGGGTTTGGGGAGATTGGGGCG
>JBJOJL010000111.1:0-6448 GCA_046046615.1 Pseudomonadota bacterium | reverse complement strand
AAGCTCGTCGGCCTCGACTCCGAAGCTGCGGGCATAGTCGGCCAGGTCCGCCGCCAGGGCCGGCGACCAGCCCTCGATCTCCCGGGCCAGGGCCCGGCCGGTGGCCATCACCGCCTCGGCCTCCTCCGCCTCCCGGGCCAGCCGGGTCTCGTGCTCGCGCCGGGCCAGGTCGAAGGCCGCCCGTTCCCGGGTCTCCGCCAGGGTGCGCCGCCGCTCGGCCAGGGCCCGCGCCCGTTCCGGGTCCGCCGCCTCCAGGGCCGGCCAGTCCAGCCCCTCCAGCGCCCGGGCCTGCTCGTCCAGCAGGTGCAGCCGCGCCCGCGCCGCCACATGGGCCCCCGCCGCCTCCCGCTCGGCCTCCATCCGCCGCCTCTGCTCGGCCAGCTCCTGGGTCTTGCGGGTATAGTCCGCCTGCCGCAGGAAGGCCGACTTCAGCGCCGGCGGCGTCAGGTAGACCTCCCCGTCAATCTCGATCTCCCCCCACCCGGAGCGATCCTCCTCCTCCGCGGGCGCGTCTTCAGCCTCAGGCTCGGCCGCCTCGATGACCTCGTCCGCGAGGTCCACCCCCTCAACCGCCCCCTCGTCCAGGATCTCGTCCGTCATCCGCAATCCTCCATCATGGAAACATCCTGCCACGACCGCGCGACGGGAACAAAAAAAGAACGGAATAATTCCTCCCCCCAGGGGGAGGTGGCGCGCCCAGCGCGCCGGAGGGGGTCAACGGCCCCTCAGCAGACCCCCTCACCGACCTTCGGTCGGAGCTCCCCCTTGGGGGAGCAATTGGCGCTCTAATTCCTCCCCCCAGGGGGAGGTGGACCGCGCAGCGCGCCGGAGGGGGTCAACGGCCCCTCAGCCCCCCCTCAACCCCCGCCATTCGCCCGCGCCAGCCGGCGCGCCACCTCGTCCGCCCCCGGCCAGTCGAGGTTCTTCGCCAGCAGGTCCCCGATCAGGGGCGCCGCCGGCGGGAAGGCGCGGATCAGTTCGATCATCTGGCTGGCCGCCTCCTCCCGGCGCGAGGCGAAGGAGGGCCCGGCCCGTACCGTCAGGTCATAGCGGCCGACGCCGAGGTCAAAGACCCGGCCGCCGCCGCTCTCCCCGTTCAGCTCCACCAGGGCCGGCGCCCCGTCCGGTCCCAGGATCCGCACCATCCGGCGCGCCGAGTACACCTTCGGGATCAGGTCGATGAGGATCCGCCCGGCGTGGCGGATCGCCCGCGACAGGTTGTCGATATAGTGGAAGGTCGAGACATCCCCCTCCCTCTGCCGCGCCAGGATGGCCCGCCCGCTCGTCTCGTTGGACCGCGCCCCCAGGCTGGCGTCATGCAGGCCGAGGATCGACTTCAGGTCGTCGGCGGCGTTCAGCGCCTCCTGCAGGGCCCCGGCGGGAACCCCCGCAAACGGCTGGCGGATCGGCGGCTCGGGACCGTCGTACTCGATGTAGGCGTGGGTCTGGCTGTGGGCGCTCGCCCACTTGGCCTGGTCGGTATCGAAGGCGCCCTTGCGGCCGATGAAGGGCGCGCGCGGCGCCAGGGCCGCCAGCTCCGTGCTCGTCGTGCGCCAGTAGTTGAACATGCGCTGGGCGTCCCGGCCGTCGCGCACGAGGCCGCGCAGGCGCCGCCGGCCGTCCACCCGGATCTCCTCGCCATAGACCGGGACCAGGGGGATGAACCGCCCGGGCCAGTCCACCGTCTCCAGCACCGCCGCGCCCGACAGGATCCTCTGCACCACGCGCACGCCCGCCGCCTCCCGGGGCGGGCCGACCGGCGCCAGCCCCGCCGCCTCCAGGAAGGGCCGGCGCGCCTCGAAGGCCTCCGCCTCCAGCTCGCGCCCGTCGGCCAGGGTCACGATCTCCCGGGTCACCGCCTCGCGCCGCCAGTATTCCACCAGGGTCACCGTGTCCCCGGCCTCGGCCCGGACGCCCGCCCCCGCCGTGGCCCCATCGCTCCAGTCCACCGGCTCGGCGTCCGGCCAGCGCGCGAGGAAGGCCTCGCGCCGCATCTGGCGGGTCACGAAGGCCACATCCCAGTCCGAGGAGTCCGCGGCCTGGGAGTCCGGGTCGCCCCAGACGCTCAAGGGGTCGGCCACCCGCTCGATCGCCAGGTCCAGGTCCTCGCCCCCCGCCTCCGCCGGCCGGGCGACGATGCGCAGCACGCCGAAGCCGCAGGTCACGGCGAAGTCCAGGGCGGTGTCATAGGCCACGTCGGCGTCCGACGACTGCTCGATATTGCGGATCAGCCCGTTCAGCACCTCCGCCGTGCCGGGGTCGGCGGCGGAGTCCACCGGATGGCAGGTGATGGCCGGCCGGTTCTGCCGCGCCTCGTTCACCACCTGGCGGATGAAGGCCGGCAGCCGGTTCAGGGTCAGGCAGGGCCGCCCGTCCAGCTCCCGCGCCCGGCGGATCGCCTCGGGCCACTGCTCGCCCAGCCGGGCGAAGCGCAGGTCCTCGGCGGCGGCCTCCCGGTCCTCCCGGCCCGCCTCCCGCGCCCGGGCGAACTCGGCCCGCGCCCGGGCCAGGGTCCGTTCGTCCGCGGTCCTCGCCGCGTCGTCTCTCGTCTCGTCATCCATGCGCAGGTCCTCAGGCCATCCAGTCCAGGGGGTGATCGCGGCGGCGGGCGGGGCGCTCTGCGGCGCTCCCGCCCCGCCGGTTCAGGGCGTAGAGCCCCAGGGCGTCGGCGGTGTGGCTCGCCCCGTCGTGCAGGGGGCCGGCATAGCCGCGCAAGGTCGTGCTCCAGCGCTTGCGATAGGCCCTCAGCCGGTCCAGGCCGACGGCGCAGCGCCGGGCGTCGAAGACCGCCATGGGGATCATCTGCCGCACCGCGTGGATCCGGTCCTCGGGATTGGCCGCCGGGCAGACCTCCACCGGGCTCACCCCCAGCCCGGCCAGGGTCTCCAGCCGCGAGCGTCCGTTCGCCCCCAGCTCGCGCACCTTCACGTCGTGCGGCAGGTAGTGGCGGCCATAGACGAAGGGCCGGTCGGCCAGGGCCTGGCGGACAATGGCCTGCAGCCCCTCCCCCGAGGCCTCGAAATAGTCGATGACCCGCACCTCGCGGCCGGCCTCCTGCAGGAACCAGATGGCCGTGGCGTCGTCGATGCCCAGGTCCCAGGCGGTGTCCACCTTCAGCGAGGGATCGTGCGGCGCGGCGGTGATCCGCCCGGCCGCCTCGGCCTCCGCCAGGGCCGCGCCGTAATAGGCGCCCGGCGAGGGCGCGTCGAAGGCCACCAGGTATTCCGTGGCGAACCGGGCCCGCCCCTCCTCCGCCGATCCCGTCTCCGCCACCAGGTCGGCCTCCTCCTTGGCCAGCTGCTCGGCGGTGAAGACGTCGGTGTGGGTGGCCGGCGACTTCAGGGTGAACCAGTCTGGATCCCGGCTGCGGCTCTCGAAGGCCCGCACAGCGTGGTTGCGGCCCCTCGGCGTCCACAGGAACAGGGCCCAGCCGCCGTTCTCCGCCAGGATCGGGCGCAGGTAGGTCCAGGCCTCCGGCTTGGCCAGGGCCCACTCCGAAAACACCACCCCCAGGGGCGATGCGCCCACCAGCCGGTCATAGTTGTCCGAGCCCGCCACCTGCCAGACCGCGCCGTTCTTCAGCTCGATCCGCATGTCCCCGCCCCGGGTCGAGGCGCGCAAGGCCCGGGGGAAGGCCTCGTCGATCCGCCGCCGGCCGGTGTGCGGGTTCACCGCCTCCCAGATCGCCTTCCGGGCGTGGGCCGCCTCGGGCAGCATGTGCCAGTAGACGCCAGGGCGGGTGACCATCCGGCTCGCCGTCCAGTGCAGGGCCACCTCGTCCTTGCCCCAGCGCCGGTGGGCGGCCACGTCGGCTCGCAAGCCCCCGCCCTGCAGGTAGCGCCAGAGGTCCAGCTGGTAGGGACGCGGGGTCCAGGTCCGGGGGATCTTCATCAGAACTCCGCCGCCTCCACCACCAGGCCGGGGGGCCAGCCCTCCGCGTCGGCGACCGCGCGCCCCGGCACCTCCGGCGTCTGCCGGGCAAGGCGCACGGCCAGCCACTGGCGGGCGGCGATGCGCATGCGCGAGATCTGCAGGGTCTCCGGGCTGGCGGCGTCGGAAATCGCCGTCACCTCGTCCGCCAGCCGCCGGGACTGGGCGTCCAGGGCGGCGGCCAGCATGGCGGCGAACTCGGGCCGCCTCTGGGTCCACCACTGAACGGTGGCCAGCGAGGGCATGCCCTCCGCCCCGCAGGCCTCGCTCATCGGCGCCCCCGCGGCGATCCGCCCGCAGAAGTCCGCCGCGCGGGTCAGGTTGTAGCGCAGGGGCGTCACCCCCGCCGCGCAGGCCAGGCCGAACAGGGCGGCGAACTCCGCGTCGCCGTCCAGCCAGGCCCGCAGGTCGCGCTGCAGCACGTTCAGGGGCGAGCTTCTCAGGGTCCGGGGCGCGCCGCCCGCCGCCGTGCGGTCACAGATTTCCAGGCCGAGCGCGCGCGAATAGGTCGCCGACGCGCCGGCGGCCTTCGCCGTCGTCGTGGTCATGGTCTCTCGGGGTCCGGGGTCACGGCCCGGGCCGCAGGCGCGGCGCCGGATCAGGCCTGCATCCTAGTCCCGGCCCCGCGAGGGACCAAAAAATACCGCCGGGTTTTTGCATCCGCCCCGGGATTGCGCCGCTCCCGACCCGGGGCCATACAGGGTCCGGACCCTGTCGGAAGACCGTCGGGTCCGGGGGGAACGCACATGCAAAAGACGATCACGGCCCGGATCCGGGCGGCCGCTTCAGGCCTCATTCTCGCCGGCCTCATGTCCGCCTCGGCGGCCACCGCCGCCACGACGCCCCCGGTGGTCAAGACCGCCGGCGGACCGGTCCAGGCCACCGCGCGGGGCGAGATGGTCTCCTACTTCGCCATTCCCTTCGCCGCTCCGCCCGTCGGCGACCTGCGCTGGCGCGCGCCCCAGCCGGCGGCCAAGTGGAAGGCGCCCATCGCCCGCGGCAAGTCCGCCTCCCCCTGCCTCCAGACCGGCGGGGAAAACGCCTTCCGGTCCCGCACCGACAGCGAGGACTGCCTCTACCTCGACGTCCACGCCCCGGCCGCCCAGGGCCGCTACCCGGTCATGGTCTGGATCCACGGCGGCGCCTTCACCACCGGCGACGCCTCGACCTACGCCGATCCCAGCCCCCTGGTCTCGCGCGGGGTGATCGTCGTCACGGTCCAGTACCGCCTCGGCGCCATGGGCTTCCTGGCCCACCCCGCCCTGCGCGACGCCGGCGGCTCGGCCGGGAATTACGGGATCATGGACCAGCAGGCCGCCCTCAAGTGGGTCCGGGCCAACATCTCCCGGTTCGGCGGCGACGCCCGCAACGTCACCATCTTCGGCGAGTCCGCCGGCGGGTTCAGCGTCCTGACCCACCTGGCCTCTCCCCTTTCGAAGGGCCTGTTCGACAAGGCCATCATCCAGAGCGGGGCCTACGGCGTCGACGGCCAGAAGACCCAGGCCGCCATGGAGGCCGCCAGCGCCGCCGCCCTCTCCGACGCCATGTCCGGCCAGGAGGCCGGCCCCGCCTGCGCCAAGGACCCCGCCTCCGCCGCCTGCCTGCGCAGCCTGCCCGACGGCCTCGTTCGCAGCCGGCTCATGTCCGGCTTCGGCAAGGGCGTCGGCAACCTCGTGCCCTCGGTGGACGGCCGGGTCCTCCCCGCGACGGTCAAGGACATCTACGCCGCCGGGCGTAACAACCGCGTCCCGGTGATCAACGGGGCGAACGAGGACGAAATGCGCCTCTTCCTGGCCCTCAGCGAAATGGGCGCGCGCCTGCGCAGCAAGCCGCCCAACTTCAATCCCGCCGACAAGTCCTTCCTCCTGACCGCCGATGGCTACGCCGCCTCGGCCCGCCAGGCGGAGTCCAGCCAGGGCATCCCCGTCGGCGCCCTGACCGAGCGCTACTATCCCCTCAGCCGCTTCGGCGACGACCCGGCCCTGGCGCCCAGCCTCGCCTCGGCCGCCGCCTCCACCGACAGCACCTTTTCCTGCAACGGGATCAACGTCTCGTCCCGGATCGCCGCCCAGGGCAAGCCGACCTGGATGTACGAGTTCCGCGACCAGACCGCCCCGCCCCTCGTCGGCAGCTTCGGCGGCCGCTACATCCTCAGCCTGCCCCAGGGCGCGGCCCACGCCGCCGAGCTGTCCTACCTGTTCCTCCCGAAGGGCGCGAACCCCACGGCCGAGCAGAAGGCCCTGCAGGCGACCATGGCGACCTACTGGACCAACTTCGCCCGCTCCGGCGACCCGAACGGCGCCGGCGCCCCCGCCTGGGCCGACTTCGCCAGGGGATCGGTCCAGGCCCTGGACGTGGCCAGCGGCGGCGGCGTGGCCGGCATGACCGCCGACGCCTTCCGCGACCAGCACCTCTGCCGCTCCGCCTGGTCCGGCCTGACCTTCTAGCTCCAGCTCCGCCCCCGGGGTCAGAGGTGTTCAATCGAACCGCCGTTGACCCCCTCAGCCGGCCTCGCCAA
>JBJOJL010000110.1:0-6472 GCA_046046615.1 Pseudomonadota bacterium | reverse complement strand
CTCCCCCTGGGGGGAGGAATTAGGCGCTCAATTGCGCCCCCTAGGGGACCGTTGCAATATTCGGAACACGGCGGAACGGATCGGATTCACAAGCTGAACGTAACGGATTCAGATCGGGAATATCGTTCTCGTTTTACCCCATTTCGCAATAGTCCCCCTAGGGGGAGCTCCGCGCGGAGCGCGGCGAGGAGGTCTGCTGAGATGCCGTTGACCCCCTCCGGCCCGCTTCGCGGTCCACCTCCCCCTGGGGGGAGGAATTGGAGAGGGCCAATTGCTCCCCCAAGGGGGAGCTGCCGGCGTAGCCGGCTGAGGGGGTCAACGGCGGTTCAGCGGGCGCCCAAGGGGAGAGCCAGCCCTAGGCCTGGGCGGCCCTGGGTCCGGGCGCGAGGTCCGGGGCGCTGGTGACCCGGCCGATGGTTTCCACCAGGCGCTTGATCTCGATGGGCTTGGCCAGGTGCTCGTCCATGCCGGCGGCGAGGTACTCGGCGACCTGGTGGGACAGGGCGTCGGCGGTGAGGGCGATGATCGGCGTCCGGGGCAGGCCGCGATTGCGCTCCAGGGCGCGGATGGCCTTGGCCGCCTCCACCCCGCCCATGACGGGCATGTGGATGTCCATCAGGATCAGGTCGAACCGGCCGGTCTTCCACGCGGCGACGGCGGCGGCGCCATCTGACACCACCTCCAGGGCGCATCCCACGGAGGCCATGACGGCGGTCAGGACCTGCTGGTTGGTGGGATTGTCCTCGGCGGCGAGGACCCGCAGGGGCGGCCAGGCCTCGTCCTCGTCATCGAAGAGGCCATCGTCGAGGATCTCGGCCTCCGAGGCGTCGGCGCGGAGCAGGGGCGCGGTGAAGCGGAAGGTGGAGCCCAGGCCCTCGGTGCTGTCGAAGCTGATCCGACCGCCCATCATGTGGGTCAGCTCCGCCGAGATGGCGAGGCCCAGGCCGGTGCCGCCGAAGCGCCGGGTGGCGGAATTGTCGACCTGGACGAACTTCTCGAACAGGATGGCGTGCTTTTCCGGCGGAATGCCGACGCCGGTGTCCCGGACGGTCATGACCAGCTGGTCGGCGACCTGGTCGAGATGAACGCTGATCGACCCGTGGTGGGTGAACTTGACCGCGTTGGAGACCAGGTTGCTGAGGACCTGGCGCAGGCGGCCGGGGTCGCCGCGCCAGGAGCCTGCGGCGGCCGGCGTGACGCGCATCTCGAACTCCAGGCCCTTTTCCTGCGCGGAGGGGGCGAAGAGGTCGCGGACGGGGCTGAGGGCCGCCTCCAGGTCAAAGACCTCGTCCGTCAGGGTCATCCGGCCCGCCTCGATCTTGGACAGGTCCAGCACGTCGTTGAGGATGGCCAGGAGAAGACCGCCGGACTTGCGGACGACGTCGAGGCGCTTCCTCTGCTCGGCGGGAAGCTCGCCCATGGCCATGATTTCGGCCATGGTCAGCACGCCGTTCAGGGGCGTGCGGATTTCGTGGCTCATGTTGGCCAGGAACTGGGTCTTCATGAGGCTGGCGTCGTCGGCGCGATCCCGGGCGTCCTGGAGTTCGCTCATCATGGCCTGCTGCTGGGCCTCGCGGACCGACAGCCGGTGCAGCAGGTGGTTGAACGAGGCGCTGAGGCCCCGGAACAGGCCGTCGCGGGTCTTCAGGAGGATGGGCTCATAGCTGCCGCTCTCGGAGACCCTCTGCATGGCGTTGGACAGCTCGGCCACGGGCTCGATGACCCGGTCGGCCTGGCGCTTGGCCATGACCATGGCGGCGCCGATGCCGGCGAAGAGCAGGGCCCCGGCCAGGGCCAGGAGCTGGGGCGCGACGTCGGACAGGTCTGCGGCCCGGCCGACGGTGACGATCTCGCCGTAGCGCTCGCCCTGGCGGGCCACCGGGGTTCGGATCACCACGGTGGCGGACTCCGCCTCGGGCGCCTGGCGGCGGAAGCCGGCGATGCGGTGCCCCTGGGCGTCGAAGTACTCGGCCGAGATCAGGGCGGGCGACAGGCCCAGGGAGCGGACGGCGGACTCCACGGCCGCGTCGTCCCGCGCCCTGGCCGCGTCGGCGATGCTGATCGCCGCCATGCCGCCCAGGGTCGCCTGGAGATTGCGGTTCTGGGCGTGGACCATGGCCCACTGCTGGCCCATGAAGGCGATGCTGGCGATCACGAGGACGCTGAGGGCCGTGACCAGGGCGGCGGCCGTGATCCGGGCGTGGAAGCCGGTCGTCGGCAGCGTCTTCGGTCGGAACTCGGGCGGCTTCATTCGGGTGGCCTTCTGCGATCCCGTCGGCGTCAGGCGACCACAGTCCCACGAGTGTCCTAACGTTTCCCTGAATTAACCTTTTGAAAAACAGACGCTTCAGAGCGATTCAGGTTGAAAATGGGTGCGAATCGCGACAGGTGCGACAAAATGCCACGGTTAACAAAGTGTGAATCCCCAAGACGGACGTTAACCCCCGATTTACCTTAACGACGAGGCTATTGCGCCTGTTGAGGGGGATCCCATGGATAAGGCTTTCATCGCCAAGCGTTCGCAGGAAAAGCTCATCGCCACCGAGGCGGCCATTGATGCAGCGCTGATCGAGACGACCCAGCTGCTCGCCGACCTCCTCCAGGCCCGCGCCGACCTGGGCGCGCCCGTGTCCTTCGCCGACGACGTGCAGGTGAAGCTGACCGAGGCCGTCGCGGCCCTCAGCTCGGCCCGCACCACGATGGGCCAGGTCCATTCCGGCCTGGAAGAAGCCGCCCTGCGCCTGGGCATCCGCCATCGCATGATCGGGCCCTACCGCAAGAAGGACTTCGAGCTGTTCCTCTCGTCGGAAGAGCGCGGCGCCGCCTAACCACGATCATCATGCGTTAATGGATTTGGGGTTTCTCTCGAAAGAGAGGAGCCCCTTTTTCATGTCCGCTCTGGAACTTTTCCTCGTCGCAGTATCCGTTGCGATTCCGCTGATCGCGTTGGTTGCTGGAAAGACGCCGGAGCGGCTGGCGGCGGTGATCTTCCTCGCCGCGATCGCGATTACGAATTTTTCCGGACATTTCTGGAAATTCAAGGACATCGGAAACCTGTTGCTGGCGATCGACGGCGGGATGGCCCTCTCGCTCCTGCTGTTGGCTCTCAGGTATAATTATCTCTGGATTGCCCTCATGATGGGCGCGATGGCGGGCGTCTTTTCAGTCCATGCCTACTACCTCATGATCAACAAACCGCTGGACAAGACCTTCGCCCTGATGAGCAACGTTGCGACCCTGGTTGCACTCCTCAGCATCGCCATCGGCGTCTGGACCTCTCGGAACCGGGCAGCCGAGGAGGGCTGAGCCCACTTCGCCCTTGCCTTCCCGCGCAAACCGGCGTTTCTGCGCGGCGGGCCACGCCCCCCCAACGGGGCGCTGCCCATCTGCAAGGATGGGAGACATCGCAATGACTACGTTCCCGCGGCCGGCCGTGCGCCCGGCCCGTCCCGAATTTTCCTCCGGCCCGTGCGCCAAGCGCCCCGGATGGACCCCCGAAGCCCTGAAGGACGCCGTTCTCGGCCGCTCGCACCGGTCGAAGCCCGGCAAGGCGCGCCTGCAGGAGGCCATCACCCGCACCCGCCGGGTGCTGGAGGTTCCCGACAGCCACCTGATCGGCATCGTTCCCGGCTCGGACACGGGGGCGGTGGAGATGGCCCTCTGGTCCCTGCTGGGGCCGCGCAAGGTCCAGCTCCTGGCCTTCGAGAGCTTTGGCAAGGACTGGGTCACCGACGTGGTCAAGCAGCTGAAGCTGCCCGCCGAGGTGCTGGAGGCGCCCTATGGCGCCCTGCCCGACCTGTCGCGGGTCGATCCCGCCGCGGACCTGGTCTTCACCTGGAACGGCACCACCTCCGGCGTGCGCGTGCCGGACGCCGGCTTCATCTCGGCCGACCGCGAGGGGCTGACGATCTGCGACGCCACCTCGGCCGCCTTCGCCCAGGATCTGGACTGGGCCAAGCTCGATGTCGTGACCTTCTCCTGGCAGAAGGCCCTGGGCGGCGAGGGCGCGCACGGCGTGCTGGTCCTGTCGCCCCGCGCCGTGGCCCGGCTGGAAAGCCACACCCCGGCCTGGCCCATGCCCAAGCTGTTCCGCATGACCAAGAACGGCAAGGTGACCCTGGACCTGTTCGAAGGCGCGACCATCAACACCCCCTCCATGCTGTGCGTCGAGGACGTGATCGACGCCCTGGCCTGGGGCGAGGGGATCGGCGGCCTGGCGGCCATGCGCGGCCGGGCCGACGCCAACCTGGCCGTCCTGGCCGAATGGGTGGGCCGGACCCCCTGGGTGGACTTCCTGGCCGCCGACCCGGCGACCCGGTCCAACACCTCGGTCTGCCTGAAGGTGGTCGACGCGCGGGTGGCGGCCCTGTCCGCCGACGCCCAGGCCGACTTCGCCAAGACCCTGGCCTCCCTGCTCGAGAAGGAGGGCGCGGCCCTGGACGTCGGCGGCTATCGCGACGCCCCGCCCGGCCTGCGCATCTGGTGCGGCGCCACGGTGGAGACGGACGACCTGCGCGCCCTGACCCCCTGGCTCGACTGGGCCTTCGAGACGGCCGCCGCCGGGCTCTGAGCCCGCGCCGCGCCGCCTCGCCTCCGACACTCCCCTGCCTTCCCCGTGAAGAAAGACACCGCCATGCCCCGCGTGCTCATCGCTGACAAACTCTCCCCCGCCGCCGTCGACATCTTCCGCCAGAGGGGGGTCGAGGCCGACGTGAAGACCGGCCTGTCCAAGGACGAACTCCTGAAGATCATCGGCGAGTACGACGGCCTGGCCGTCCGCTCGGCCACCAAGGCCGACAAGGACGTGATCGCCGCCGCCGGCCAGCTGAAGGTGATCGGCCGGGCCGGGATCGGGGTGGACAATGTCGACATCCCCGCCGCGACCTCCAAGGGCATCGTGGTGATGAACACCCCCTTCGGGAACTCCATCACCACCGCCGAGCACGCCGTGGCCATGATGTTCGCCCTGGCCCGCCAGATCCCCGCCGCCGACGCCTCCACCCAGGCCGGCAAGTGGGAGAAGAACCGGTTCATGGGGATTGAGCTCTACGCCAAGACCCTGGGCCTGATCGGGGCCGGCAATATCGGCTCCATCGTCGCCGACCGGGCCAACGGCCTGAAGATGAAGGTGGTGGCCTACGATCCCTTCCTGTCCGCCGAGCGGGCCGTGGAGATCGGCGTGGAGAAGGTCGAGCTGGACGAGCTCCTGGCCCGGGCCGACATCATCACCCTGCACACCCCCCTGACGGACAAGACCCGCAACATCCTGTCCGCCGAGAGCCTGGCCCGGACGAAGAAGGGCGTGCTGATCGTCAACTGCGCCCGCGGCGGCCTGGTGGACGAGGCGGCCCTGCGCGCCCTGCTGGACTCCGGACACGTGGGCGGAGCAGCCTTCGACGTCTTCGTCGAGGAGCCGGCGACGGCCAACGTCCTGTTCGGCGCCCCCAACTTCATCGCCACGCCCCACCTGGGCGCCTCGACCCTGGAGGCGCAGGAGAACGTCGCCCTGCAGGTGGCCGAGCAGATGAGCGACTACCTGCTGACCGGGGCCGTGACCAACGCCCTGAACAGCCCCTCGGTGAGCGCCGAGGAGGCCCCCAAGCTGAAGCCCTTCGTCGCCCTGGCCGAGCGCCTGGGCGCCTTCGCCGGCCAGATGATCGACGTGGAGATCAAGGCCGTGGAGCTGGCCTACGAGGGCGAGGTGGCGCAACTGAACACCCGGCCCCTGACCGCCGCGGCCCTGGCCGGGGTGATGCGGCCGGTCCTGGCCGAGATCAACATGGTCTCGGCGCCCGCCGCCGCGCGGGAGCGGGGCGTGACGGTGACCGAGTCCAAGCAGGACGACTCGCCGGTCTTCGAGAGCCTGGTGCGGATCACCGTGACCACGACCATGGGCAAGCGCTCCTTCGCCGGCACGGTGGTGGCGGGGACCCCGCGCATCGTCGAGGTCAAGGGCATGGAGCTGGACGCGCCCTTCGGTCCGACCATGCTGTACGTGAACAACCAGGACAAGCCGGGCTTCATCGGCGCGGTGGGCGCCCTGCTGTCCGAGGCGCAGGTGAACATCGCCACCTTCAACCTGGGCCGCGTGGCCGCCGGCGAGGACGCCATCTGCCTGATCGGCGTGGACCAGGAGCCCGGCGAGGCCCTGGTGGGCCGCATCCGCGCCCTGCCCCACGTCAAGGAAGCCCGCATCCTGCGGTTCTAGGCCCCCAACTTCGCCGCCGTAGACCCCCTCACCCGGCTTCGCCGGGAGCTCCCCCTTGGGGGAGCAATTTGGCGCTGTAATTCCTCCCCCCAGGGGGAGGTGGACCGCGAAGCGGGCCGGAGGGGGTCAGCTGAGATGCCGTTGACCCCCTTGTCTGTTGGAAGGCTGCTAGTTTGGTTCGTCTTCCGGGACGTCCGCCTGGCGCACCAACACCAGGCGGACAGCCGGCGGAAGGGCCGATGACCCCCGAGCTTTTTGAGCTGG
>JBJOJL010000109.1:0-6565 GCA_046046615.1 Pseudomonadota bacterium | reverse complement strand
GGGCCGAGGACGGCGGGCGATGATGAGGTTCGCCTCGACGGTCATGCCGGGCTTGAGAGGCGTATCGGCCGCCATGGCCAGTCGGCCGCGAAAGACCCGGCTGGCGGAGTCCCCCTGGGGGGTCAGCTCCGCGAGACGCGCAGGAAAGGTGCGCCCTGGAAACGCGTCGGACTGGAGCACGGCCTCCTGTCCGGGGGACAACCGTCCCACGTCCCGCTCATCGATGTCGGCGGTGACCCGCAGGGCGGCGGGATCGGCGATGACGAACAGCGCCGTCCCTGTCCGGGCCAGGTCGCCAGGCTCGGCCTCGCGCCTCAGGACCCGGCCGGCGAAGGGGGCCCGGATCCGGTAGTCCGCCTGCCGGGCCCGCGCCGACTGGGCGGCGGCCTCGGCGGCGCGGAGCTGGCTGACGGCGTCCTCAAGGGCTGCGGGTGCGGCGAAGCCCGCCTCGCTGAGCCTGCGAACACGGCGCTCCTGGGCGCGGACCTGTGCGGCCTGGGCCTCCAGCTGGAGCGTCGTCCCCATCTGCGGCCCGTCGTCCAGTTGGGCGAGCACCTGGCCTGCGGCGACCGCCTGCCCCTCTTCGACCAGGACCCTGAGAATAGGCGCAGAGACCACAGGCGCCACCCGGGCCTGGCGGACGTATTCCACGACACCCGCCGCATAGACCGCCTCGAGGGCCTCGCCGCGCCCCACCTCGGCCGTTCGTACGGACAGGGGTCGCAGGAAGGCCCAGCCCAGGCCGCCCGCGACGGCAATCGCCAGCATGAGACCCGAGGCGATGCGAAGCCTCCGGCTGGAGAGAAGGGGCGCTGGGGTCTCGGATGTGTGCGTCATGACGCCTCCGGTGCCTGACCCTGCTAGACCCGCCCCCTCGCGGGCGCAAGCTGTGGACAATCCCGCAAGGGGGCGGCGACTCATTGACTCCCCGGAGGCCATCTTGCAGGTTCGCGCGGACTCTCGCGGGAGAGACCGGGCCCGGCCCGGAGCCGAAGGCGCAACCGCCCCGGAAACGCTCAGGCAAAAGGACCGCGAAGGCGAAGGAACGCTGGAAAGCAGCGTCGGGTCCGTCCCGTCGCTCGCCGAAGGAGCAAGGCCCCCGGAGAG
Organism: Pseudomonadota bacterium; assembly: GCA_046046615.1. GTDB lineage: Bacteria > Pseudomonadota > Alphaproteobacteria > Caulobacterales > Caulobacteraceae > Phenylobacterium. Next base: position 5,458 of record JBJOJL010000109.1, on the reverse strand, counting down.
CCTCTGGGACGGCTGAAATCTCTCAGGCGCCAAGGACAGCGGGGGCGAGGCGCATCGGCCGGTCCGGTGCGCGGTCGTCTTGTCGTCGCCGGGAGTCCTCATGAGCGAACCCGAACTGAAGCGCACGCCCCTGCACGGCGCCCACCTGGCGGCAGGTGCGCGCATGGCGGGCTTCGCCGGCTATGACATGCCCATCCAATACCCCGACGGGGTCATGAAGGAGCACGCCTGGACGCGCGCCTCCGCAGGCCTGTTCGACGTTTCCCACATGGGCCAGGCGCGGCTGGCCGGCGACGGCTGGGCCGCGGCCTTCGAGGCGGTGACCCCAGGGGACTTCGCCGCCCTCAAGCCGGGGCGGCAGAAATACTCCGTCCTGCTGAACGGCGAGGGCGGGATCCTCGATGACCTCATGGCCGCCCGTCCGGACGGCGAGGGCCTGTTCATTGTCGTCAACGGCGCCTGCAAGGATGCGGATTTCCAGTTCCTGGAGGCCCGCCTGCCCGCCGGGGTCACCCTGACCCGCCTGGAGGACCGGGCCCTGCTCGCCCTGCAGGGACCGCAGGCGGCGGCCGTGCTGGCCGCGCATGCTCCCGCCTGCGCCGGCATGGCCTTCATGGACAGCGCAGCCATGACCGGCTTCGGCGGCGTGGACCTGATCGTCTCGCGCTCGGGCTATACCGGCGAGGACGGCTTCGAGATTTCCCTGCCGGCTGCAGAGGCGCGCCGGGTCTGGGACCTGCTGCTGGCCGACGAGCGGGTCCGGCCCATCGGCCTGGGCGCCCGGGACTCCCTGCGGCTTGAGGCGGGGCTTCCCCTGTACGGCCACGATGTTGATCCCTCGGTCAGCCCGGTGGAGGCCGACCTGTCCTTCGCCGTCTCCCCCTCGCGCCGCCGCCGTGGCGACTTCCCCGGCGCGGCGCGGATCCTGGGCGAGCTTTCGGGAGCCCCCTCCCGCGCCCGCATCGCCCTGAAGGTGCTGGAGGGCGCCCCCGCCCGGGAGGGCGCCGTGATCGTCGACGGCGGCGGCGCCGAGGTGGGCGTCGTCACCTCGGGCGGCTTCTCGCCCACCCTGGGTCATCCCATCGCCATCGGCTTCGCCCCGCCCGCCCTCTGCGCCCCGGGCCAGAGGCTGGGGGTCGTCGTGCGCGGCCGCACCTGGCCCGTCGAGACCGTCGCCCTCCCCTTTGTTCCCCATCGCTATGTCCGCCGGCCGTGAAAGGACTTCCGCCATGCGCTTCACCAAGGACCATGAATGGGTCGCCCTCGACGGCGACATCGCCACCATCGGCATCACCGCCTACGCCGCCGAGCAGCTGGGCGACGTGGTCTATGTCGAGACCCCCGAGCCCGGCCGCGCCCTGAAGGCGGGCGAGGGCATGGCCGTGGTCGAGAGCGTCAAGGCCGCCTCGGACGTCTACGCCCCCCTCTCTGGCGAGGTGGTGGAGGCCAACGGCGACCTCGCTGGCGCGCCGGAGACGGTGAACGCTGATCCTGAGTCCGGCGGGTGGTTCGCGCGGGTGCGCGTCGCCGATCGCGCCGAGTACGACGCCCTGATGGACCGCGCCGCCTACGACGCCTTCCTGGAGACCCTCTGAGCCATGCGTTACCTGCCGCTGGACGAGGCGGATCGCCGCCACATGCTGGGCGTGATCGGCGCCCCTGACGTCGACGCCCTGTTCGCCGACGTTCCCGCGCCGGCGCGCCTGTCCGCCCCGGTCGACCTGCCCCGGCACGCCGGGGAGATCGAGGTCGAGCGCGAGCTGGCGGGCCTGGCGGCGCTGAACCGTCCGGCGGGGGTTGGCCCCTTCTTCTGCGGGGCGGGCGCCTACCGGCACCATGTGCCGGCGACGGTGGACCACATCATCCAGCGGTCAGAGTTCCTGACCAGCTACACGCCCTACCAGCCCGAGATCGCCCAGGGCACCTTGCAGGTCCTCTTCGAGTTCCAGACCCAGGTCGCCGCCCTGACCGGAATGGAGGTGGCCAACGCCTCTCTCTACGACGGCTCCACGGCCTGCGCCGAGGCGGTGATGATGTCCCGGCGGGTCACCCGCCGGCGCAAGGCCGTGCTGTCGGGCGGTCTGCACCCCCACTACGCCGCGGTCACCCACACCATCGCCACGGCCGAGGGCATGGAGATCGCCCGCCGCTCCGCCGCCGTCGACGCCGAGGCGGACGTGCTGGCCGCCATCGATTCCGACACCGCCTGCGTGGTGGTCCAGACCCCCAACGTCTTCGGGACCGTCACCGACGTGTCCGCCATCGCCGAGGCCGCCCACGCCGCCGGCGCCCTCCTGGTGGTGGTGACCACCGAGGCCGTGGCCCTGGGTCTCCTGAAATCCCCGGGCGAGATGGGCGCAGACATCGCCGTGGCCGAGGGCCAGTCCCTGGGCGTCGGCCTGAACTTCGGCGGGCCCTATGTCGGCCTCTTCGCCTGCCGCGAGAAGTTCGTCCGCCAGATGCCGGGCCGGCTCTGCGGCGAGACCGTGGACGCCGAGGGGAGGCGGGGCTTCGTCCTGACCCTCTCCACCCGCGAGCAGCACATCCGCCGCGAGAAGGCGACCTCGAACATCTGCACCAATTCCGGGCTCTGCGCCCTGGCCTTCTCGATCCACATGACCCTGCTGGGCGGGACCGGCCTGAGGCGCCTGGCCGAGGTCAACCACGGCCGGGCCCGGACCCTGGCCGGCGCCCTCGCCGGCGTGTCCGGCCTGGAGGTCCTGACGCCGCGCTTCTTCAACGAGGTCGCCGTCCGGGTTCCCGTCCCGGCCGCCGACCTGGTGGAGGATCTGGCCGGGGAGGGGATCCTCGCCGGCGTGCCCTTCGCCCGCCTGGACCCCTCGGCAGGCCTGGATGACGTCCTGCTGCTCGCCGCCACTGAAACCACCTCGGCCGCCGACATCGACGCCCTGGTCACCGCCCTGTCCCGGAGGATCCGCTGATGAGCCTCAATTCCGTCGGACGTCCCACCCGCCCCGCCGCAGACGCCCCCGCCGCCGGCTTCGCCTCCCTGACCGGCGGGCGCGGCCTCCTGCAGGACGAGGCCCTGATCTTCGAACGCGAGTCCTGGACCGGGACCGGGGTGGACCTGCCTGCGCCCGACGCCGGCGCCGAGGACCTGGCCGGGCTGGTCCGCGCCGCGCCCCTCAGCCTTCCCGGCCTCTCCGAGCCCGAGACCGTCCGCCACTATGTCCGCCTGAGCCAGAAGAACCACGCCATCGACCTGGCCCTCTATCCGCTGGGCTCGTGCACCATGAAGCACAACCCGCGGCTCAACGAGAAGCTGGCCCGCCTGCCCGGCTTCGCCGACCTGCACCCCCTGGCCCCGGTCTCTGCGGTCCAGGGCGCCCTGGGCCTGAAGGACCGGCTGTCCCACTGGCTGAAGACCCTGACGGGCATGCCCGCCGTGGCCCTGTCGCCCAAGGCGGGCGCCCACGGCGAGCTCTGCGGGCTTCTGGCCATCCGCGCCGCCCACGCCGCCGCCGGACAGACCCAGCGTCGCCTGGTCCTGACCCCCACCTCCGCCCATGGCACCAACCCGGCCACGGCGGCCTTCGTGGGCTACGAGGTGGTGGAGATCGGCCAGACGGCGGATGGGCGGGTGGACCTCGCCGACCTCGCCGCCAAGCTGAGTGACGAGGTGGCGGCCATCATGGTCACCAACCCCAATACCTGCGGCCTGTTCGAGCGGGACATCCTGGAGATTTCGCGCCTGACCCACGCGGCGGGGGCCTACTTCTACTGCGACGGGGCCAACTTCAACGCCATCGTCGGCCGGGTCCGCCCCGGCGACCTGGGCGTCGACGCCATGCACATCAACCTGCACAAGACCTTCTCCACCCCCCACGGGGGCGGCGGGCCGGGGTCCGGCCCTGTGGTCCTGTCCGAGGCCCTGGCGCCCTTCGCCCCGACCCCCTGGGTCGTCCATGGCCCCGAAGGCTTCCGCCTGCTCGAGGAGGCGGGGGACGAGGCGGTCCAGGCCTTTGGCCGCATGACCGCCTTCCATGGCCAGATGGGCATGTATGTCCGCGCCTACGCCTACATGCTCAGCCATGGCGCCGACGGTCTGAGGCAGGCGGCCGAGGACGCGGTTCTGAACGCCAACTACATCAAGGCCCGCCTCTCGGGCGTGATGAGCGCGGCCTTCCCAGACGGGCCCTGCATGCATGAGGCCCTGTTCGACGACCGCTGGCTGGAGGGGACGGGGATCACAACCCTCGACTTCGCCAAGGCCATGATCGACGAGGGCTTCCACCCCATGACCATGTACTTCCCGCTGGTGGTGCACGGGGCCATGCTGATCGAGCCGACGGAGTCGGAGTCCCTGGCCGAGCTCGACCGCTTCTGCGACGCCCTCCTGGCCCTGGCCGGGGCGGCCCTCTCGGGGGATGTGGAGCGCTTCACGGCCGCGCCGCGCCTGGCGCCCCTGCGCCGGCTGGACGAGACCCTGGCCGCCCGAAAGCCGCGCCTGACCTGGCGGGCGCCCGAGCCGGGTGTGGCGCCGGCGCCGCTCGCCGCGGAATAGAGCGGGCGGGGCCCCGGGCCGTCTGCGGGCGCCTTTACGCGCCCCGGGTGTGACCCCATACGCTGTTGAAGTCCCCGGAGGGAGTGGTCCTCCGCGGGGTGTGATTTGGGGTCAGGCGACCGTGGAGCGATCTTCTCCGGACCCGCGCCTGCAGCGCGAGGGCGTCCAGCGGCGCGGGGCTGCGCCGTCGGTGTGGCGCGGGCGCCATTTTCCTGTCGCCGCCACACCCCATATTCCGTCCTTCATGGAGACCCGGAGTCCTTCGGCCGTCTCGTCAAAGCGGAACTGAGGACGTGTCCGAGGCCCCCAGGAAGAGATCGTCGGTCTACCGCGAGGCGGACGCCTTCGCGCGCGCCTTCCTCTCGGGTCTGGCGCGCACGGGCCTGACCGTCGGCGGGCTGATCCTGGTGGTCGCCGGGGTCGTCATCGCCCCGCTGCCCGGGCCGCTGGGCCTGCCTTTGACGGTCATTGGCCTCATGATGGTCCTGAGGGGATCCTTCCGGGCCAAGCGGGAATTCGTCCGCTTCCAGAACCGGCACCCCAAATTCGTCAGGCCCCTGCGCCGCCTGCTGCGCCGGGACCCGGAGATCATCCCCTTCGCCTGGCAGCAGACCCTGCGGGTCGAGCGCCTGGTCCTGCCCAAGCGTTTCAGGTTCCTCGTCCGGACGCGAAAGAAGATGAGGGGCAAGCGGCGGACGCCGGACTAGGGCCCCATCCCCCACCGAGGGCTTCGCGGCGAGTCCGTTGACCCCCTCCGGCCCGGGGCCTTCGCCCCGGTCCACCTCCCCCTTGGGGGAGGATTTGAAGCGCCAATTGCTCCCCCAGGGGGGAGCTGGCAGCGAAGCTGATTGAGGGGGTCTACGGCGGCTCAGCTGACCCCCACCCGCCCCGGGGCGTCGCCCCCGGCCACCACCCCCCAGGGGGGGGTAATTA
>JBJOJL010000108.1:0-6611 GCA_046046615.1 Pseudomonadota bacterium | reverse complement strand
CTGTTGTCCAGGCCTGGGCCTGGCAGATGACCGTCACGCAGCCCTCCACCTTCAGGCCGCCATTGGCGGAGAGGCTCATCTTGGAATCGTAGGTCCGTCCGGTGTTCGGATCGTAGATCTTGCCGCCGGTCCACCGCCCGGGGCCCGCCGGGGCGAAGTCGCGCATCATCTGGAGACCGACGATGGGGCGGCTGCGCAGGGCGGGGTTGGGATTCGCCTCGTCCTTCACGCTCGCCGCCGGCTCCCCGCCCTGGGTGCGTATCCAGGTGATCGTCCCGCAGAGCTTCTGGCCGCAGGGCGCGATGCGGACCTTGGCGGCCTTGCCCTGCGTGTACCAGGTCCCGACGGGCGTGGCGGCGGCCAGGGCATGCCCCGCAGAGAGGACAAGGACGACGCCGGCGAAGAGGGACGGAATCCGAGGGTTCATGGGACCTCCTGTTTCGGGCTCAGGGTGTCCCCAACCCGGGTCCGGTGCAAGCCTCAGCCGCCGCCCGGCAGGGTGAGGATCGCCCGGAGCCCGCCCAGCGGGGAGTCTTCCAGCCGGATCTCGCCGCCGTGGCTGCGGGCGGCGTCCCGCGCGATGGCCAGCCCGAGGCCGACGCCCTTGGCGTTCTGGTTGCGGGACTCATCCAGGCGGTTGAAGGCGCGAAAGGCCTCCTCGCGCCGTTCCGGCGGGATCCCGGGTCCGTCATCATCGACCCGGATGACCACCCCGGAGGATCCGCAGGCGACCTCGATGCGCACCAGGTCGCCATGGGCGGCGGCGTTCCCGACGAGATTGGCGAGGGCGCGCTTCAGGGCGCCCTGGCGGCCGTGATAGGGCGCCGCGACAGGGGCGGAGACCTCCACCCGGGCGCCGGCGCGACGCGCCCCCTCTGCGGCCTCTGCGGCCAGGGCGGCCAGGTCCAGGTCCACGGCCTGCTCGCCGCCCTCGCCCCGCGCAAAGGCAAGGTACTCGTCGATCATGTGCTCCATCTCGGACAGGTCCTGCTTCATGGCCTGGGTTGCGGGACCCGGCTCTGCGAGGGCCAGTTCGAGGCGCAGCCGGGTCAGGGGCGTGCGCAGGTCGTGGCTGACCGAGGCCAGCAGGGCGGTCCTCTGCTCGATGTGCCGCTGGATCCGCGCCTTCATCGCGAGGAAGGCGCGGGCGGCCTGGCGCACCTCGCGGGCGCCGTGCGGCTTGAAGGCCGGCGCATCGCGTCCCCGGCCGAAATCCTCCGCCGCCTGGGCCAAGCGCTCGATGGCCCGGACCTGGTTGCGGATGAAGATCAGCGAGACCCCGGTCAGGATCAGGGTCGCCGCCGCCATCCATCCCAGGAAGATCAGCCCCTGGGTCGCCACAGCCCGCTCCCGCGGCGCCAGGATCCTGAGGACCCCGCCCTGGACCTGGACCCGGATGTCGACATAGGCGGGGTAGCGGGTGGTGTCGAACCAGAACGGGGCGTCGATGCGCGACGCCAGGGCCTGCCGCAGCGACGAGTCCACCGTCGCAAGGGCGTTGCGCCGGCGCGTCTCCGGCAGGGTCCGGCCCGGCTGGAAGGCGATGGACAGGCTCATGGAGCGTTCGGCCCGCCCCGAGGTCCGGGCGAGGCCCGCCGGCGTGGGGTCGTCGGCATAGCTTTCCAGCGCCCAGGCGATGTCGCCCGCCAGGCCCTCGGAGAGGCGCATGGTCACGGTCCGCCAGTGGGCGTCAAAGAAGATCCAGGCCACGGCCAGCTGCATCAGCGCGACCGGAAGGACGATGATCAGGAAGGTGCGCCCGTAGAGGGTGGCGGGAAGGCTCTGCTTGATGAGCCGTCGCCAGCCGCCCGGAAGTTGTCCCAGGCCCGCCATCAGTCGGGCGCCAGGAGGTAGCCGATCCCGCGCACCGTCTGCAGGTAGCGGGGCGCGCGCGGGTCCGCCTCGATCTTGCGCCTCAGGCGCGTCACCTGGATGTCGATGGCCCGTCCGCCGGGGTCCATGTCGTCCTGGATCAGGTCCCGGCGGTCGACCGGCTCATGCGGGGTAAGGGCGAGGCGACGCAGCAGGGCGACCTCGGCCTCGGTGAGGCGGACCGGGCGACCGTCGCGCAGGAGTTCGCCCCGCGTCGGGTCGAACAGGCAGGGGCCGAGGATGAGGTCTCCGCCCCCGGTGCTCGGCTCCTCGGCGGCCCGGCGCAGGATGGCCTCGATGCGCAGCACCAGCTCCTCCGGCTCGAAGGGCTTGGAAAGGTAGTCGTCGGCGCCCTGCCGGAGTCCGGCGATGCGGTCCCCGGGCTCGCCCCGGGCGGTCAGCATCAGCACCGGCAGGCGGCCGGTCCGCCCCGGCTGGTCCCGAAGCCAGGCGACCAGGGACAGGCCGTCTTCGCCGGGCATCATCACATCCAGGACGGCCAGGTCGAATTCCAGGGCCTCAAGGAGCCGGCGGGCCGCCGACGCGCCCGGGGCGGTCGTGACGCGGAACCCTGCACGGTGCAGGAAGGTCTTGAGGAGCTCGCGGATCCGGTCATCGTCATCGACCACCAGCAGGTGCCGGGCGCGGGCGGGCAGGGTGGGCGCGGTCATGCACGGGCCCCGCCCGACGCCGGCTGGTTAGGCCATTGACGCCGCGCCCTGCGGGGGCTGTAAGGGACCGCCTGCGAAAGGAGACACGCTTCCAATGTCAATCGTTCCCTTTGACGACCGCGACGGATGGATCTGGCTGGACGGCCAGTTTACGCCCTGGCGCGAGGCGAAGGTGCACGTACTGACCCATGGTCTCCACTACGCCTCCGCCGTCTTCGAGGGCGAGCGCATGTACGGCGGAGAAATCTTCAAGCTGCGCGAGCATACGGAACGGCTGTTCAAGTCGGCGGAGATCCTGGATTTCGAGATCCCGTTCACGGTGGACGAGATCGACCAGGCCTGCAAGGACGCGTGCGCCCGCAACGGCCTGGAGGACGCCTACATCCGGCCGATCGCCTGGCGCGGCTCGGAGATGATCGGGGTTTCGGCCCAGAACACCCGGATTCATGTGGCCGTGGCGGTCTGGGACTGGCCCTCCTACTTCTCGCCGGAGCAAAGGGCCCAGGGCATCCGGCTCTGCTGGGCGAAGTATCGCCGGCCCTCGCCGGACACCGAGCCGGTGCACGCCAAGGCCACCGGCCTCTACATGATCTGCACCCTGTCCAAGCACGCGGCGGAGAAGGCCGGCTATACCGACGCCATGATGCTGGACTATCGCGGCTACGTGGCCGAGAGCACGGGCTCGAACGTCTTCTTCGTTCAGGACGGGGCGCTGGTCACGCCCACCCCCGACTGCTTCCTGAACGGCCTGACCCGGCAGACGGTGATCGCCATCGCGCGGGCCAAGGGCTTCGAGGTCATCGAGCGCCATATCCTCCCCGAGGAACTGGCGAACTTCACGGAGTGCTTCGTGGTGGGCTCGGCGGCCGAGGTGACCCCCGTCGCCGAGATCGGGGAGTACCGGTTCAAGCCCGGCAACATCTCGCTGAGCCTGATGGACGACTACGCCCGCATGGTGCGCCGCCAGGCCTGAGCCGGCTCAGGCCTTCCGGCCGCCCCAGAACCGGACCGTCCGCTTGGCGACCTCCTTCGGGAGGGCGTCGTAGATCTCGCCGTATTCGCGGGCCCGGCCCATCGGGTTGTTCTCCCGGCCCAGCACCAGCACGGCCAGGGTGATGAAGATGGCCCGCTCGAAACCAGCCGCCTTGCAGATGATCGACAGGGCGTCCAGTTCCCGCCGCTCGTGGATGGTCCGGGCGGTCTCGAAGTCGACGCCGGCCATTTTCGAGATGGCGATGAGGTAGGCGGTGTTGTCGCCGCTCCGGAGGAAGCCGACCAGGGCGTTGGGGCTGACGGTTCCCCGCACCTCGGCGGCCTTCACGGTCTTCTGCGCCCTGGCGAAGTCCTCCGGAGGCGGCCGCTTGCGGCTCGCCACGCGGTCGCGGCTTTCCTTGAGGGCCTCATCCAGCTCCTCAGGCTTGATCTGGGCGTTGCGCTGCAGGATGGCGCTGCGCATGCGCGCCTCCACGACGAAGTACATCTCGTTCAGGAGGTCGATGGGCAGCTTGGCGTAACGCACCACCGCCGACTGCAGGGCGGGGTGTTCCATCGCGCGGTCGACCAGCCGTTCCTGGGCCACGCGCGAAAGGTTGGCCGAGGCGTTGGCCAGCAGGACCTCCAGCGTGCCTTCGCCCCCCCGGTCGACGATCACGTCGGACACGCTGGGCGGCAGGTTGGAGCGGCGCGAGATGGCCTTCAGGTGCGCTTCGCTGCGCGTCTTGGCCACCTCGATCAGGTCGTCCTCCGTCACCGCCCGCGAGAGCTGGAGGATGGGGCTGGCGACATCGATGGTCTCGTCCAGGGCCAGGGACCGGATCAGGCCCTTCGGCGGGGTCTTGGCCAGGGCCATGCGGTTGGCCAGCTCGGCGCGCACCTTGCTTTCCATCTCCTGGGAAAGCTGGCTGAGGACGTCGTCAAACAGGCCCAGCTCCGGATCATCGGGCCGCGGGCCGAACTGGAAATACATGTCCGCGACGCGATGCATCAGCTCGCGCCGGCGCTCACCCGACTTCTCGCGGGCGAGGTCCATGAGTTGGGCGGCGCTCTGCTTCATGCGCGGTTCACTCTCGGCGGCGCTTCTACCGCCCGCAACAGGAGGTTGTCCCTCGGAACCTACACGGTAGTCTTCGCCCTGTTAACCGTCGCCTAACGGCCCCGCCACCAGCGCAGGCCGGCGCGCTCCAGGCGCTCCAGTCCCGCATGGACGGCGACGCCCATCACCGCCAGCACGAAGAGGGCGGCGATCATCCGGTCGGTCTGCAGCTTGTTGCCGGCGTCGAGGATCTGCCAGGCCAGGCCCCGGACCCCGCCGGAGCCGGCGGCGAACTCGGCCACGACGGCCCCGATGATGGCCAGGCCTGCGCCGACCTTCAGGCCCTCCATCAGGAAGGGGACCGCCGCCGGCAGGCGCAGCCGCATCACCCTCTGGAGCCTGCCCGCCCCGTAGAGGTCGAACAGTCGCTCCAGGTCCGGGTCCGCCGAGCGCAGCCCCGTGACCGCGCCCGAGAAGATCGGGAAGAAGGCCACCAGGACCGCCAGGGCGATGACCGCCCGCTCCGGGTGGTCGATCCCGGCCCAGATCAGGATCAGGGGCGCCACGGCCACGACGGGCGTGACCTGCAGGGCCGAGGCCAGGGGGCGCACGGCGCGTTCCAGCAGCGGGCTGAGCCCGACCAGTATGGCGAGGAGCAGGGCGCCGGCGGCGGCCAGGGCGAGGGCGACCAGGGCCACCGAAAGGGTGTTCCAGGCCGCCGGGACCAGCACAGGCAGGCCGGTGACTGCGGCGACGGCCACCTGCGAGGGCGGCGGCAGGAAGTAGGCAGGCACGCCCGTCAGTCGGCAGGCCGCCTCCCAGGCGCCCAGCAGCAGGAGCATCAGCCCGAGGGGGGCGAGGGCGTCGGCCAGGCGGTTCACGGCGCGGCCTCCGCACCCTTGGCGAGGAGGGCGGAGATCGCCTCCGCCGCCTCCGTGAAGACCGGCCAGGTCCGGAAGCCCGCCGGGCGGGGAAGGGGCGCCTCCACCCGGACCTCGCCGGCGATACGCCCGGGACCGCGGGTCAGCACCACGATCCGCTCGGCCATGTAGGCGGCCTCCTCGACATTGTGGGTGACGAAGACGATCGCCGGGCGGGTCTGGGACCAGAGGGCCAGGACGTCGTCGGCCAGGGTCCGCCGGGTGATCTCGTCCAAGGCCGCGAAGGGCTCGTCCAGCATGAGGAGGCGGGGCTGGGTCACCAGGGCCCGGGCCAGGGAGGCGCGCATGGCCATGCCGCCCGACAGCTGGGCCGGGCGCGAGGCGCCGGCGCCGGCCAGTCCCACCCGCTCCAGGGCCTCAAGGGCGCGGGCGCGCGCCTCGGGCTTCGAGGTCCCGGAAAGCTCGAGGGGCAGGGCGACATTGGCCGCCGCGCTCATCCAGGGGGCGAGGGTGGGGGCCTGGAAAACCACCGAGGTCTCGCCGCGCCCCGGTGCGCGCCGCACCTGCCCGCGGGTGGCGGGCTCCAGGCCGGCCAGCAGCCTCAGGGCCGTCGACTTGCCGCAGCCCGAGGGACCCACCAGGGCGACGATCTCGCCCTCGCCGATGCTCAGGGACAGGGGGCCGAGGGCCCGTCCGCGCCCGCGGTAATCGACCTCGACGTCCTCCAGGGCGACGGTGGCGGGGGTCATCTACTTCGGCGCCGGGCCGGTGAAGCCCAGGCTGTAGGCCTTCGTATAGTCCAGGCCCTGGGGATAGACCCCCTGGGCGATGGCCATCTCGGCGAAGGCCTTCCAGCGCGCCTCGGTCATCACGCCGACGCCGCCGGAAGCGGCGTCCCCGCCCTCGACCAGGGCGTACTGGCGCATCTTCTCCCGGGCCTGGTCCAGCACGTCCTGGGTCATTTCCGGGTTGTCCTTGAGGATCAGGGCGTCGCCCGGCTTCGGATTGCCGTTCAGGTAGGACTTCCAGCCCGCCGCGCTGGCCTCGACGAAGGCGCGCACCCTGGCCGGGTCCTTGTCGATGGCGGACTGCGGGAAGAGGATCATGGCGGCGTAGGAGGGATAGCCGTTGTCCGCCAGCAGGAAGACCTTGGGC
>JBJOJL010000107.1:0-6888 GCA_046046615.1 Pseudomonadota bacterium | reverse complement strand
ATTCCTCCCCCCAGGGGGAGGTGGACCGCGCAGCGGGCCGGAGGGGGTCAGCTGAGATGCCGTTGACCCCCTCAGCCGGCTTTGCCGGCAGCTCCCCCTTGGGGGAGCAATTGGGCTTGGTAATTCCTCCCCATCAGGGGGAGGTGGCGCGTGTAGCGCGGCGGAGGGGGTCAGCTGAGGCGCCGTTGACCCCCTCAGCCGGCTTCGCCGGCAGCTCCTCCTTGGGGGAGCAATGGTTCTGGCCCCGGGAGGGGAAGGAGGGGTCAGGGAGGGGTGTAAGGAATGGTGCCGCCGGGCAGGATTGAACTGCCGACCTCAGCCTTACCAAGGATGCGCTCTACCACTGAGCTACGGCGGCGAAAGGCGAGGCGCGGGCTATAGCCAAAGCCGCGCCGGACGGGAAGGGGAAAAACGCGGACGCCCGCGGCGGCGCCGGGCGGCTTGACCTTCCGGGAGGTCGGCGGCATCCGGGAAGGGTGAAGACGCCGCCTTCTCCTGAACTGACCGAGGCCGAAAGGCGCGAGGCCCGGCGGGCCCAGGCCCTTCGCGCCAACCTGCGCCGCCGAAAGGCGCCGCCGCCGCCGCCCGCCGCCGATGACGCCGATCCCCCTTGCGACTCCCGTCCGCCTGTCTAGAACCGGCGGGTGCGGCGGAGACGGATTGACGTGGCGAAGCAGCCCCCGAAGGCGAAGGCCCTGAAACTCCTGGCGGAGGACGCCGAGGACCTGGAGGTGGTGGCCGCCGCCCTGCAGGACGCCGTGCTGAAGATCGGCGACATCACCTGGGAGGCGAAGGCCCGGCGGCTGACCCTGCAGGTGAACCGCTATCGCTGGGGCGCCGAGGAGCCTGAACGGGTGCGGGCGGCGATCCAGGTCGGATCTGTGCTGGGCGTGCAGGCCCGCCGGCTGAGGCGGAGCGCCTCCGAGGCGGTGGTCGAACTCCTGACCCTGGCCTTCGAGCCGGGCGAGTCGCCGGGCGGGCGGCTGGTCTTCCGGTTCGCCGGGGACGCCGACCTTGCGGTCGAGGTGGAGTGCATCGACCTGGTGCTCGCCGACATTTCCGCGCCCTGGGCGGCGAAGTCGGAACCGCGGCACGAGGACTGACGCGCGCGGGCGGTTTTGCACCGACTGTGGCGCCGTCCCCATGGCCTCGCCGCCCCGCCGGGGCTAGATAGGCGCCATGCGCCGCTTCAACTTCCAGGACCCTGACTTCGACGCCCGCTTCGGCGCCTTCGCCGACGCCCGCCGGGACACGCCCGAGAGCGTGGACGCCGCCGTGCGCGAGGTGCTGGAGGCGGTGCGGGCCCGGGGGCTGGAGGCGGTGCTGGACTTCACCCGCCGGTTCGACGGGGTGGAGCTGGACGCGGCGGGCCTGCAGGTCAGCGCCGACGAGATCGCCGAGGGCGCGGCGGCCTGCGCCCCCGAGGTGCGCGAGGCCATCGCCTTCGCGGCCCGGCGCATCGAGGCCTATCACGCCCGCCAGAGGCCCGCCGATGCGCGGTTCACCGACGAGGCCGGGGTGGAGCTGGGCTGGCGGTGGACGCCGCTGGACTCCGTGGGGATCTACGTGCCCGGCGGCCGGGCGGCCTATCCCTCGACCGTGCTGATGAACGCCGTCCCGGCCCGCGCCGCCGGGGTGGGCCGGATCGCCATGGTCACCCCGCCCGGACGGCTGCAGCCCGCCGTGCTGGCGGCGGCCCAGGCGGCGGGGGTGAGCGAGATCTGGCGGGTGGGCGGCGCCCAGGCCGTGGCCGCCCTGGCCTATGGCGCCGGCCCGATCCGGCCGGTGGACAAGATCGTCGGGCCCGGCAACGCCTGGGTGACGGCGGCCAAGCGGCGGGTCTATGGCCAGGTGGGCATCGACGCCCTGGCCGGCCCCTCGGAGATCGTGGTGGTGGCCGACGCGGACAATGATCCCGCCTGGATCGCCGCCGACCTGCTCTCGCAGGCCGAGCACGACCCGGCTTCACAGTCCATCCTGATCACCGATGACGCAGGCTTTGCGGACCGGGTGGTCGCCGAGGTGGAGGCCCAGCTGAAGACCCTGGCCACAGGCGAGACCGCCGGACAGTCCTGGGCCGACCACGGGGCGGTGATCCTGGCGCCGATGGACACAGCCCCCGCCCTGGTGGACCGGCTGGCGCCCGAGCATGTGGAGCTGGCCGTGGCCGACCCGGACGCCCTGTCGGCGAAGATCCGTCACGCCGGGGCCATCTTCCTGGGGCGGCACACGCCGGAGGCCCTGGGGGACTATGTGGCGGGCTCGAACCACGTCCTGCCCACGAGCCGGGCGGCGCGGTTCTCCTCGGGCCTGTCGCTCTACGACTTCCTGAAGCGCACCTCGCTGGTGAAGGCGGGGGAGGCGGGCTTCGCCGTCCTAGGTCCGCCCACCGTCGCCCTGGCGGAGGCCGAGGGCCTGCCCGCCCACGCCCGCTCGGCCGCCCTGCGGCTGGGCCGGGACGGGTGACGGCGATGGGCGCCCTGGTCTAGGATCGGCGGGCAGCTTGCGAACCGGACATGGCCGAGCCTGACCGCACCCTCCAGCGCCTGCAGAGCGTCGAGCTGGACCCGGAGTCCCTCGCGGCGGTCTCGCGCGACCAGGAGCAGGAGCGGAAGATCGCCATCTTCGACCTGCTGGAGCAGAACTATTTCGCCCCCGAGGGCGCGGCGGGCGGGCCCTACGACCTGCACATGGGGCTGATGGAGAACCGTCTGGTCCTGGACGTGACCGGGCCGGACTACCAGCGCCGGCACATCCTTTCGCTGTCGCCCTTCCGGGGGCTGATCCGCGACTACTTCATGATCTGCGAGAGCTATTACCAGGCCATCCGCCAGGCCACGCCATCGCAGATCGAGGCCCTCGACATGGGGCGGAGGGGCCTGCACAACGAGGCCAGCGAGCTGCTGCAAAGGCGCCTGGCCGGCAAGGTGGAGACCGACCTCGACACCGCCCGGCGCCTCTTCACCCTGATCACCGCCCTGCACTGGAAGGGCTGACGGTCCAGGCCTGCGCCTCGGCAGTCGACCTTGGCGGGCGACTTAAGGTATAGACCCCTGCCTTCCGGCCCGGGCGCCCGCGATTCCGCAGGCCCTGAGCCGTTTTCGTCGACCCCAAGTCTGGAGCCTGCATGGCCAAGGAAGAACCCCTCGAGTTTCCGGGCACCGTCAGCGAGGTGCTGCCCAACGCCACCTTCCGCGTGAAGCTCGAGAACGATCACGAGATCATCGCCCACACCGCCGGGAAGATGCGCAAGAACCGCATCCGGGTGTCGGCGGGCGACAAGGTGCTCGTGGCCATGACTCCCTACGACCTCACCAAGGGGCGCATCACCTTCCGGGTCCGCTAGAGCGGCCATGCCGCCCCGGCTGGTCCTGGCGTCGGAGAGTCCGCGAAGGCGCGACCTCCTGGCCTCCATCGGCCTCCCGCCGGACCTCGTCGCCCCGACGGACATCGACGAGACGCCCCTGAAGGACGAGCTTCCGCGCCGCCTGGCGGCCCGGCTCGCTGCGGCCAAGGCCGACGCCGCGGCGGCCCGTTTTCCGGATGACTTTGTGCTTGCCGCCGACACCGTGGTGTCCGTGGGCCGCCGAATCCTGCCCAAGGCCGCCGACGCCAAGGAGGTGGCGGATTGCCTGAGGCTGCTGTCCGGCCGCGCGCACCGGGTCGTCACCGGGGTCAGCGTCCGCGGGCCTGGCGGCCGGCGGGGCGACCGGCTGGTCGAGACCCGGCTGAAGATGCGCCGCCTCTCCGAAGCCGACATCGCCGACTACGCCGCGGGCGGCGAGGGGGTCGGCAAGGCCGGCGGCTACGGCATCCAGGGCCGGGCGGGGGCCTTCATCCTGTCGCTCAGCGGCTCCTGGCCCGCTGTTGTGGGCCTGCCCCTGCATGAGACCGAGGCCCTGCTGAGGGGCCTGGGCTGGCGGCGGCCGTGAGCCAGCGCCGCGCCTACCTGGACATCGCCCCCGGAGAGGCGCGCGGCGTCGTCACCTTGGACGGGCGGCCCGAGCACCTGATCCTTGTCCGTGACGAGGACGACCCCCGCCTCGAGCCGGGCGCGCGGATCGCGGCCCGGGTGCGCAAGGTCGAGCCGGCCTTCGCCTCGGCCTTCGTAGAATTGGGCGAGGGGCTTGAGGGCCTGATGGACTATCCGCCCGACCGGCGGCCCGTGGAGGGCCAGATGCTGGAGGTCGAGGTGCGCGCCGCGCCGCGCCCGGGCAAGCTGGCGACGGTGCGCGGCGTCGGCCCTGCGGAGGCGCCGGTGCGGCTCCTCGCGCCGCCGCCGCCCCTGGCCGACCGGCTGGCCGCCCTGGTCCGGGGCGGCGAGGTGGCGACCGGTCCGGAGGCCCGCCGGAAGGCGGACGCGGCCGAGGAGGCGGCTCTCTCATCCCTGCACGTCCTGCCCGGCGGCGGCGTCCTGGCCATCGAGCCGACCCGCGCCCTGGTGGCGGTGGACGTCGACCTGGGCCCGCGCAAGGGGCCCGACCCCAAGTCGGTCCTGCGCCAGCTGAACCTGGCGGCCCTGTCCGAGACCGCCCGGCTCTTGCGGCTCAAGGGCCTGGGCGGGCTGGTGGTGATCGACCTTGCCGGGCGGGGCCACGACGGGACGGCCTTGCTGAACGCCGCCCGAGCCGCCTTCGCCGCCGACCAGCCGGGGGTGGCCTTCGGACCGGTCAGCCGGTTCGGAACCCTGGAGCTGACCGTACCGCGCCGGACCCGGGCCCTCGCCGAGATCCTGCTGGCGCCGGACGGCGGCCCCTCCGAGCGGACCCTGGCCCAGAGGCTGGTGCGGGAGGCCGAGTCCGCGGCGGAGGCCGAGACCGGCCGCACCGTGCGGATCCAGTCCGCCCCGGCGGTCGCCCGTCTGGCCTGGCCCCTCGTGGACCGCCTGGCCGGCCGGCTGGGCGCAAGGTTCGAGCGCGAGGTCGAGGCGGGCTGGCCCCGGGATCGGTTCGAGATCAGTGTCCCGTGAAGGCCCCGCCGTGAAGACCGCCTGTCCCATCTGCAAGAAGCCCGCCGACCCCAAGTTCCGGCCCTTCTGCTCGTCCCGCTGCGCCAATGTGGACCTGCAGCGCTGGCTGTCGGGAAGCTATGTCCTGCCCGGCGACGAGGTGGACGAAGAGGACGGCGCCCTGGACGCGGAATCCTGATCCCGCCTCGCTGGACACGGCGCGGGGCCTCTTCTATAGAACCGCCTCCGACCCGCGAGGCGTCGCGCCTGGGTAGCTCAGTTGGTAGAGCAGCGGATTGAAAATCCGCGTGTCGCTGGTTCGATTCCGGCCCCAGGCACCACATTCCGCAGGCGTCACACTCCGCCTTGGGCGCCCGGCCCGCCAGGCTTCGGCCCGCGCGCCGGAGGGGCGCTGCAGGCCTCGTCGGACCCCCCGGGACGGACGGGGATGGAAACGGAAAGCATCATGAAGCTACTCCCCCTTGCGCCGCTCATCGCCGGCGCCGCCGTCCTGGCGGCTCCCTTCGCGGCGCTCGCGCAAAGCGCCATCGAGGCGCGACTGCTGGGGCCGGATGGCCGTCCGGCGGCAGGCACGCCGGTTGAGGCGCGCAACCTGGAGACGGGCGCGGTCCGTGACGGCGTGACGGATGCCCAGGGACGGGTCCGCTTCGGCGGCCTGGAGACGGGCGGGGCCTGGGTGATCCGGACGCCCGAGACCGGAACCACGAGTGCATTCCAGTCCGAGGCCATCCCGCTCCGGTCGGATTTCCAGTCCAGCGTCACCGTGAGGCTGCCGCCAAGCGCGGTGACCGAAGTCGTGGTGGTCGGCCGGCGGACCCTCACGGGGCTGAACACCTCCAACGCCGAGGTCTCGGCCTCGCTCGGAAGCCGGGAGATCGAGACCCTGCCGGTGGAGGCGCGCAGCCTGGAGCGGCTGCTCTTCCGGTTGCCCGGCGTGACGCAGGCGACGGGCTTCTTCCCCGAGGCCCCGGTCGTCGCCATCAACGGCGCCAACGCCCTCTTCACCAGCTACCTGATCGACGGCCTCGACAATAACGAGAACTTCCTGGGCGGGCAGAGGTTCCCGATCCCAGTGGGCGCGGTCCAGGACGTCACGGTCCTGTCCGGCTCCTACTCGGCCGCCTTCGGCCGGACGGCCAACGGCGTGGTCAACGTCACCACGCCGTCGGGGGGGAATGACCTGCGGGGAGAGATATTCCTGGCCTCGCGGCTCAAGGACTTCATCACGGAATCCCCGAAGGCCGGGCTCAATTCCCTGTTCGGGGCTCCCGTCTCGGAGGGATTCTCCCGGTCCCAGGGCGGCTTCACGGTGTCGGGCCCGATCATCCGGGACAGGACCTTCTTCTTCCTGAACGCAGAGGTCCTCAGGGACGAGACCGACAACATCCTGAGCGCGCCGTCGCTCGATGTCCGCGAGGTCCTGCCGGGCCGGAACACCCACATCCTTGTCACCGCGCGGCTGGATCACGCCTGGACGGACCGGCTGAGCAGCGCCCTGCGCATCAACTCGGGCCGGGTCGCCCTTGAGCGACAGGGCGGGGGCCTCTCGGGGGGCGTGACCTTCCCCAGCGCCGGCAGCCGGCAGGACCGGGACTCGCTCAACATCGCCCTCACCGCCGACTATCGCGGCGAGGGCCTGGAGTACTCGGGCGCGCTCCAGTTCAGCCGCTTCGGCTGGGACTATGGGCGCCCCCAGTCCGGGCCGGGTCCCCAGGCCACGCTTTACGCGGGCGGCGACCTGAGCGCCCCGGTGGCGGTGATCGGTCACCCCGGGTTTGTCTTCGACGAGCAGGAGGAGACCTGGCAGACCCGGCACAGCGTCACCTTCGAGCGGGGCGAACACCGCTTCCGGGCGGGCCTCGACCACCTTGTCGCCGACTTCCGGCTTTCCGGAGGCGGAAATCCGGATGGAAACTACC
>JBJOJL010000106.1:0-6912 GCA_046046615.1 Pseudomonadota bacterium | reverse complement strand
GGACCAGCTCTACCTCGAAGCCGATACGGTCTCGCGCGACGAGGAGAAGGGCCTGACCATCGCCCGCGGCGATGTCCAGGCGCGCTTCCAGGGGCGCACCCTGACCGCGGACGAGGTGACCTTCGAGGCCTCCACACGCCTGATCCGCGCCCGCGGCAACGTGCGGATCATCAACCCGGACCGCACCGCGCAGTTCGCCCAGGAGATCGTCCTGGACCAGTCCCTGTCGGTGGGCGCCGCCGCCGGCTTCGCCGTGCGCAGCGAAGGCCCGATCAAGATGGCGGCGGCCAGCGCGGTGCGGCGCAGCGAGACCGTCAACGAGCTGAACCAGGCGATCTACACCCCCTGCGAGGTCTGCGCGAAGAACGGCGACCCCAGGAACCCCACCTGGTCCATCCAGGCCGAGCAGATCGTGCAGGACCGGACCCGTCAGGTTGTGACCTACCGCAATGCGGTCATCCGGGTGCGCGGGGCGCCCGTGATGTACATCCCGGTCTTCTGGCATCCCGACCCCCAGGCCGAGCGCAGGTCGGGCTTCCTGACGCCCAAGCTCGACACCTCCGGGCGGCGCGGCCTGTCCTTCGAACAGCCCTACGTCTATGTCCTCAATCCGTCAGCGGACCTTACCCTCTCGCCGCAGATCAACAGCCGGGTCGCCCCCTTCCTCAATGCGCACTATCGCCAGAGGTTCCGTACCGGGGCGATCGACGTCCGTGGGGGTTTCACCTACGACCGGGACTTCGACGGGGACGGCAACGCCTTTGGGGATCCCACCGCCCGCAGCTACCTCCTCGCATCCGGCGCCTTCGCCCTGACGCCGGAGTGGAAGTGGGGCTTCAGCGCCGAGCGGACGTCTGACAACCTGTTGTTCGAGAAGTACGACATCGGCGACGTCTACGTGGCCCGCGGCCCCTTCGTGCCGGACGACCGCCGACTGATCTCGCAGGTCTATGCGACCCGGCAGACCGCCAGGTCCTGGTTCTCCGCCGGGGCTTTCAGCATCCAGGGCCTGCGCCCCGAGGATGACGACCGCACCTTCCCGACCGTCGGTCCCTTCGTAGAGGGTCGGTTCGAGCCCGTCTCGGACCTGGTCGGCGGTCGCCTGCGCATTCGCACCACCGGGGTGGTCCTGACCCGCGACACGGCGCCGGGCGGGCCCGCCGGCGTCCCGGGCCTGGACAGCCGCCGGGCGACCTTCGAGGCGGACTGGCGGCGCACCTCGACGACCACCGGGGGCCTGCGCGTCGCCCTTTTCGGGCACCTGCGCGGCGATGGCTACAGCCTGAACGACCTCGACGGCGTGGCGGGGCGCAGCGCCACGCAAGGGCGGGCCCTCGCTTCGGCGGGCGCAGACGTGTCGCTTCCCCTGGTGCGTCGCTTCGACAAGGCCCTCGTCGTGGTCGAGCCCACCGCCCAGCTGGTGGCCTCGGCCGGAGCGGCCCTGATCCGCGTCGGCCGCGACGCTTCCGGCGCGCCGATCTACCTGAACGAGGACTCGGCCACCGTGGTCTTTGACGAGACCAGCCTGTTCCGCCTAAACCGGTTCCCCGGCTACGACCTCACCGAGGACGGCCTGCGGATGAGCCTCGCCGGTCGGGCGAGCGTGCTCTGGGACGACGGGCGGCGCGCGAACCTGGTTGTCGGACGGAGTTTCCGGTCCAGCGACTCCGACGTCTTCTCGACGACCTCGGGGCTTTCGCGGAAGGCCTCGGACTGGATCGTCGCGGCTGAGGCCGAGCCTCTCCAGGGGGTCAGCCTTTTCGCCCGGACGCGGCTGGACGGCGAGAATCTCACGGTCCGCCGCGCCGAAGCTGGCGCAAACGTCTCGCTGAAGCGGGGCTCGGGGTACTTCCGGTACCTGAAGGAGGAGACTGGCCCAGGGTCAGGTCGCCGTGAGAACGCCGACCTGGGCGGCGAGGTCTTCCTGACGGAGAACTGGGGCGTCACGGCCTACGGAAGCCGCGACATCGCCGCCAGCGCCTGGGTGATCCGCGACCTGGGCGTGGTCTATCGCGACGACTGCACCCGGCTCGACATCATCTACCGGCAGGAGGACCTGCAGGTGGGACGCCTGGGATCCTCCACCTCGATCAACATTCGCCTCACCCTCGCCACATTGGGCGGTCCCCTTGGCGCCCGGTAGAACCTCGCCTCTGGAGTGATGGCTCCACCCGTGTCAGAAGGCAGCCGAACACGATCATGCGCTTGAAGGACAGTATCCCGGTCATGACCCGCGCCACGACCCTGGGCCGTCGCTCCCTCGCTGTCGCCGGATTCGTCCTGGCGTCCCTGGCGGGCCCTGCCTCGGCACAGGCCCCGGCGGCGCCCGTCGCCCCCGCCCAGGTCGCGCCCACAGGCCTGTCCGAGTCCGTGGCCGCGGTGGTGAACGACGAGATCATCTCCACCTTCGACCTCGCCCAGCGGATGCGCCTGCTGATTGCGACGTCCGGCATCCAGCCGACCCAGCAGAACCTTCCCCAGTTCCAGCGCGAGGCCCTGAGCGGGCTGGTCGATGAGCGCCTGCAGATCCAGGAGCTCCGGCGGGTCGAGCGGGAGCAGAAGATCGAGATCATCCCGAACGACGCGGACGTGGATGAACAACTCACCGAAATGGCGCGTGAAAACAACGCGACACTGCAACAATTTACCAACTCTCTGGCGGCCCAGGGGATCGGGATCGACACCCTGAAGGATCAGGTCCGCGCCCAGTCCGGGTGGCAGCGCTGGGTGCGCGGCCGCTATGGCTCGCGGCTCCGGGTGGGCGACGACCAGGTCAAGGCCGAGATGGAGCGCATCGCTGCGGCGGCGTCCCGGCCCCAGTACCAGATCGCCGAGGTCTTCATCGACGCCGCCCGGGTCGGCGGCATGGAGGTGGCGGTGAACGGCGCCGCCCAGCTCGTCACCCAGATGCAGCAGGGCGCACCCTTCCCGGCCGTCGCCCGCCAGTTCTCGGCCTCGCCTTCCGCCGCTGCGGGCGGCGACGTGGGCTGGATCACGGCCGGCGAGATGCCGGCCGAGGTCGATGCGGCCCTGGACCAGATGCGCCCGGGCCAGCTTTCCCGGCCGATTCCCGTCCGGGACGGGGTCTACATCGTCTACCTGCGTGACCGCCGCGCAGGCGCTTCGGCGATTACGGTCGGGCTCAAGCAGGTGGCCGTGGCCCTGCCGCAGGGCGCGCCGGACTCGGACGTCCGCGCCGCGGCGGCGCGGCTCTCGGATATCCGTTCACGCATCCGCGGGTGCGAGGGCGTTGAGACAGAGGCGGCCAAGGTTTCCGGCGTGGTCGCAGGCGACCTCGGCGAAGCGGAGCTGAAGGACCTCTCTCCCGCCTTCCGCGCCGCCGTGGAAGGCCTCGAGCCCGGGCAGACCTCCGACCCGATCCGGACCAATGTCGGCCTTCACATCCTGACGGTCTGCAGCCGTGGCGCCGGCGGCGCCGGCCAGGTCACCAAGGAGCAGATCGAGGGCCGCCTCTACGGCCAGCAACTGTCGATGATCGCCCGCCGGTACATGCGCGACCTCCGCACCGCCGCCACCATCGAGACGCGCTAGGGCGGGCCGATGCTCCGCGGGCCCCTCGCGGTCACCCTTGGCGACCCGGCCGGGGTAGGACCGGAAATCATCGCCGCCGCCTGGCGCTCTGCACGGCCAGAGGACCCGCCCTTCGTCGTGTTCGGAGACCATGGCGCCCTCGCCGCCGCCGGCGCGCCCGTGGCTCAGGTGCAGTCTCCCGGCGAGGCGGCCGGGGTCTTCGCCCGGGCGATCCCCCTGGTCGACATGCCCCTTCCCGTCCCGGTGCAGCCCGGACAGCCCGACCCTGCGGCGGGACCGACCATCGCCGGCTGGATTGCGGCGGCGACGCAGGCCTGCCTGACGGGTGAGACCAGCGCCCTCGTCACCGCCCCTGTTTCCAAGGCGGTGCTGAAGGCGTCGGGCTTCCGGCATCCTGGGCACACCGAATTCATCGGCGACCTCACCGCCCATGCGGCGTGGGAGGGGGAAAGAGGCCCCGTGATGATGCTGGCCGCCGCAGACCTCCGGGTGACCCTCGTGACGGTCCACCTGCCACTCTCCCAGGCGCCCGGTGCGCTGACCGTGGAAGGAATCCTCAGGACGGCGCGAGTCACGGCCCAGTCCCTGGCCCGTGATTTCGGGATCTCCCGGCCGCGCCTGGCCATGGCGGCCCTCAATCCCCATGCCGGCGAGTCCGGCGAGATGGGCCGGGAGGAGATCACCCTCCTCCGCCCCGCGGCCGAGACCCTGAGGGCCGAGGGGATTGACGTCGCCGGGCCCCTGCCCGCCGACAGTCTCTTCGCACCGGAGATCCGCCAGCGCTTCGACGCCGTGGTCTGCATGTACCACGACCAGGCCCTGATCCCGGTGAAGATGCTGGACTTCTGGGGCGGGGTGAACCTGACCCTGGGACTGCCGGTCGTGCGGACATCGCCGGATCACGGCGTCGCCTTCGACATCGCCGGCAAGGGCCTGGCCCGTCCAGACAGCTTCATCGCCGCGCTCGCCGCCGCCGCCGCTATCGCAAGACGGCGGGCGTCGTGACCCTTTCGACCCGGCTCTCGGACCGGCTTGCCGCCCATGGACTGCAGGCCAACAAGGGCCTCGGACAGCACTTCCTCCTCGACCTCAACGTCACCCGCAAGATCGCCCGCCTGTCGGGTGCGCAGGCGGGAGAAACGGTGATCGAGGTGGGACCGGGACCGGGCGGCCTGACCCAGGCTCTCCTCGAGACCGGAGCCCGGGTCTTCGCAATCGAGAGGGATGGCCGCTTCCTTCCCATGCTGGCGGAGCTCGGCGAGGCCTTCCCAGATCGCCTCACCGTCCTGCACGCCGACGCCCTGAAGGTCCAGGAGACGGAGATCGAGGGGGCCGACGGCGCGCGGATCGTCTCCAACCTGCCCTACAATGTCGGGACGCCCCTGCTGGTGAAGTGGCTGACGGGCCCCTTCCGGCCCCGCTCCATGACCCTGATGTTCCAGAAGGAGGTTGCCGAGCGGATCGTCGCCGAGCCTGGCGACCCGGACTACGGTCGCCTCGCGGTCCTGGCTGCGGCCCTGACCGACAGGAAGCTGGTCCTGGAAGCGCCCGCCCGGGCCTTTACCCCGCCGCCCCGGGTCGACTCGGCGGTGGTGCACCTGACGCCGAGAGCGGACGCCGTGTCCGGTCCGAGGCTGGAGGCCCTCCAGGAGGTCACTGCGGCCGCCTTTGGCCAGAGACGCAAGATGCTGCGGGCCGGGCTCAAGGCCCTCGGCGGCGAGTCGCTCTGTCTGGCCGCCGGGGTCGATCCCTCGGCGCGGCCGGAAACCGTCGGTCTCGAGGGTTTCCTGGCCCTCGCAGACGCCCTGCTCACGAAAGCTTGATCGAAATCCGGCGTGGGCCTAGGCTCAGTCCGTCCAAGGGGCGATTCCGGCGCCGTCGTGGTGTCGGGCGTCCGCTCGGTCATCTCGGGAGAGTCGTAATGAAGAAAGTCGCCCTGTCCGTGGCCGCCCTGGCCGCCGTCGCCGCCCTCGCCGCCTGCAGCAAGCCCGCCGAAGCTCCGGCCGCCGCCGACGCCGCGGCTCCGGCCGCTGACGCCGCCGCTGCTGCTCCGGCTGACGCCGCGGCCGCCGCCGCCGACGCCGCCGCCGCTGCTCCGGCCGCCGCTGGCGCCGTTGCCGAAGGCGCCGCCGCCGCCGCCGCTGCGGCTCCCGCCGCCGCCGCTGGCGCCGCCAGTGAAGTCGCCGGCGCCGCCAAGGAAGCCGCTGGCGCCGCCATGGCTGAAAAGAAGTAAGACAGTCCGGACCGGCGGTTTCACCGCCGTTCCAGCTGGAATCGGAAGGGCCGCTCCTCACGGGGCGGCCCTTTTTTCAGGTCAGGCGCCGACGCCCGCCCAGGATCAGGCCTCGGTGGGCAGGCGTTCGGTGTCGACGCTGGCCTGCATGGCCTCGGCATAGCGCAGGCCCGCCACCGTGTCGGCGTTCACGGTCGCCTCCACGGCCTGGATGATCTCGGGCGACAGCGACACGCCCGAAGCCGCCATGTCCTCGCGCATGTGGTCCGGGCTGGTGGTCCCCGGGATTGGAACGAGGGTGGAATCCTTGTGCAGGAGCCAGGCCAGGCAGAGCTGGGCGGGCGTGCATCCGGCCTCGCAGGCGATGGCCTCGAAGGCCGAAAGCAGGGCGAGGTTCCGCTGGAAGGCTTCGCCCTGGAACCGGGGCATGCCCACCCGGAAATCACCCGGATCGAGGGCTGCGGCGTCCCGCACCCCGCCCGCAAGGAATCCCCTTCCGACGGGGCTGAAGGCCACGAAGGTCACGCCGAGCTCCCTGCAGGCCTGAAGGACCGCGACCTCGGGGTTCCGGGTCCAGGGAGAGTACTCGGTCTGGAGGGCGGCGATGGGATGGACCGCATGGGCGCGCCGCAGGGTGTCCGCCGAAACCTCGGAAAGGCCAATCGATCGGATCTTTCCCGCCGCGACCAGGTCGGCCAGGGCCCCGACGCTGTCCTCGATGGGCACGCTGCGGTCCCAGCGGTGCAGGTAGTAAAGGTCGATGACCTCGACGCCCAGGCGCTGGAGGCTTTCGTCGCAGGTCGCCTTCAGGACCTCGGGCCGGCCGTTCAGCTCGCGCTTCTCTCCCCGGGAAAGACCGCACTTGGACGCCAGGACGAAACGGTCACGGTGCGGCCCCAGGACCTCGCCGACCAGGCGCTCGTTGTGTCCAAGCCCATAGACGGCCGCGGTGTCGAAGAAGGTGCAGCCGGCGTCCAGCGCGCCAAGCAGGACCGCCTCGGCCTGGGCCCGGGGCGGAGGCGGGCCGTAGGCATGGGACAGGCTCATGCAGCCCAGTCCGATCTCGGAGACGTCGAAAGGGCCAAGCTTGCGGGTCTTCATGGAGGAGCCTCCGGCGTCAGGACAGG
>JBJOJL010000105.1:0-6925 GCA_046046615.1 Pseudomonadota bacterium | reverse complement strand
CCGCCTGAGGCCGCTGGAGGTTCAGCCCAGGGCCGCCGTGATCGCCTGGTCGAGGTCGGCGATGATGTCGTCCACGTGCTCGATGCCGATGGAGAGGCGCACATAGCCCGCCGACACGCCGGTGGTCTCCTGCTCTTCCGGGGACAGCTGGGAGTGGGTGGTGGAGGCCGGATGGATGGCGAGGCTGCGGGCGTCGCCGATATTGGCCACGTGATAGAGCAGCTTGAGGTTGTCGATGAACTTCCGGCCGACCTCGACGCCGCCCTCGAGCTCAAAGCCCACCAGGCCGCCATAGCCGCCCTTCATCACACGATCCGCCCGGGCCCGGGCCTCGCCGGTCTGCTGCGAGGGGTGGATGACCCGGGAGACGCCCTTGCGGCCCTTGAGCCAGGCCGCCACGGCCGTGGCGTTGGCGCAGTGGCGCTCCATGCGCAGGGCCAGGGTCTCGACGCCCTGCAGGATCTGGAAGGCGTTGAAGGGCGACAGGGCCGCGCCCAGGTCGCGCAGCAGGATGACGCGGGCCCGCAGGATGTAGGCGATGGGCCCCAGGGGTTTCACCGCCTGGGTCCAGACGGCGCCATGATAGGAGGCGTCAGGGGTGTTCAGCAGGGGCTGGCGCTCGGGCCGGCTCTCCCAGTCGAACTTTCCGGAATCGACGATCAGACCGCCGATCGAGGTGCCGTGCCCGCCCAGGTACTTGGTGGCCGAATAGACGACGATGGCCGCCCCGTGGTCGAAGGGCCGCACCAGCAGGGGCGCGGCGGTGTTGTCCATGATCAGCGGGATGCCGAACTCCCGCCCGATCGCCGCTACCTCGGCGATGGGGAAGACCTCCAGCTTCGGGTTGGGCAGGGTCTCGGCGTAGTAGGCGCGGGTCCGGTCGTCCGTCGCCCGGCGGAAGTTCTCCGGGTCGGCCGGGTCCACGAAGCGGACCTCGATGCCCTGGTCCTTCAGGGTGTTGGCGAAGAGGTTCCAGGTGCCGCCGTAGAGGGCGGTGGAGGACACCACATTGTCACCGGCCCGGGCGAGGTTCTGGAGGGCGAAGGCCGAGGCCGCCTGACCGGAGGCCACCGCCAGGGCGCCGACGCCGCCCTCGAGGGCGGTGATGCGCTGCTCCAGCACATCCGTCGTGGGGTTCATGATGCGGGTGTAGATGTTCCCCAGCTCCTGCAGGGCGAACAGCGAGGCCGCGTGGCCGGTGTCCCGGAACTGGTAGGACGTGGTCTGGTGAATGGGCACGGCGACGGAGCCCGTGGTGGGATCGGCGCGCCAGCCGGCGTGCAGGACCAGGGTTTCGGGATGCGGGTGGGCGTCGGACATCGCGGGCTCCTTGCGCGCAGGACAGGGCGTTCGTCCTAGCAGCCGCCGGAAGACGGTCAAGCAAGCGCGCCGGGAGGCGGTTTCAGAAAATCTGGGGATCAGGCCCGCGAGCCCAGGTCCGGTGGGCCAGGTTCAGGCCCTCTACCCGGGGTTGTCCACCCTTCCTCTGCCGGGCTTCCGGCGGGAAGATGGTGGGTGCACAAGGATTCGAACCTTGGACCCGCTGATTAAGAGTCAGCTGCTCTACCAACTGAGCTATGCACCCAAGCCTTACGGCGCCTTGCGGCCCCGGGGGCGAGGGCGCGGAAAATACTGGAAACCGCGTCGAACGCAAGGGCGTGGAAGGGGAGTGTTGCAGATGAGTTCGCCGGGGGAAGCGGGCCGCGTGGATTTCGGGTTCCTCGACAGGTTGGCCGCAGGCGACCAGGGCCTGATGCGCGAGGTCCTGGAGATCTTCCTGGAGGAGGCCCAAGGCTGGAAGGCGCGGCTGGGGGACTGCCGCGGCGCGGAGGCCGCCGACGTGATTCACACCCTGAAGGGGTCTGGTCGCGCGGTCGGCGCCCATGCCCTGGGCGACCTCTGCGAGGACTGGGAGATGGGAGAGTTCGAGGAGGTCGAAGGGATCCTCGAGGAACTGGCCCAGGTGGAGGCCGAAATCCGGGGCTGGCTGGCCGGCTAGATTCCGGCCCCGTTGTCCAGGGTGCGGAGGGCCGCCTCGTGAGCCTCGGCCTCCGCCGTGATCCAGCTGATGAAGGCCTTGACCTGGGGCAGACGGCCCTTGGCCTTGGGGTGGACGAGGTAGTAGGCGAAATCCACCGCCGTAGCGATCTGGAGCGGAGCCACAAGCCGGCCGGCGTCCAGGTCGTCCTGGGCCAGGGTTCGCTTGGCCAGGGCCACGCCGCGACCGTTCGCCGCCGCCTCGATCACGAGGCTGGACTGGTTGAAGCGCGGGCCACGTGCGCCATCGACGTCCCGGACGCCCCGTGCGGCCAGCCACATGGTCCAGTCCGGGCAGGAGTCGTCAGGGTCCGGCGACCCATCGTGGAGGAGAAGGTGGCGGGCCAGGTCCTCGGGCCTCTCGAGGGGATTGGCGGCGTGGAGCTCGGGGCTCAACACCGGGATCACGGTCTCTCCGATGAGCCGGCGCACCTCCATGCCCGGATAGCGACCCGCCCCGTAGCGCAGGGCGATGTCGACCTCGCCCGCCGTCAGGTCCACCAGGTCCAGTCCGGCGGACAGCCAGACATCGACCTGGGGGTGGGCGGCCTCGAAGCGGCCGAGGCGCGGCACCAGCCACTTGGCGGCGAAGGAAGGCGCTGCGGTCAGGGTCAGGCGGCGGCCGTCCACGGCGGCGGTCAGGAGGGAGGCGGCTTCCGCCAGGCGGTCGAAGGCCTCGCGCAGGGCGGGCAGGGCGGTCTGGGCGGCGTCCGTCAGCAGGAGGCCCTTGGGGGTCCGGCGGAAGAGGGGCGCGCCGACATAGTCCTCCAGGTTCTGGATCTGCTGGGAGACGGCGCCGGGCGTCACCGACAGCTCATCCGCCGCCCGGGAGAAGTTCAGGTGCCGCGCTGCGGCCTCGAAGGCCCGCAGGGCGTTGAGGGGCGGCAGACGGCGACGGTCCGGGGAACGCTTCACGAGATTTCCTGAAGGCTGGGGCAGAAGTCCTCGACTTGCGAATTGAGCCCTGGGCGTCCAGTTTGCAAGCCTTCCGCGGTCCGTCCCGCTCAGTGAGCGTGGGTTCGGTCCTCGTCTATTGGGGCCCTGGGCCCGTTTCCAGGGGTGAGTTTCCAGAATGTCAGGCCGCACAGCCGTCCCCAGGCGCCGGAACCTTGTTGTTGTTGAAGGCGGCGTCGCCAGCCGGGCGCGGCCGCCGGGCGGGCAGGGAAGGGTCTGGCTGACCGGCGCCGGGCCGGGCGATCCGGACCTCATGACCGTCCGGGCCGTGCGCGTGCTGTCCGAGGCCGAGGTCGTGGTGCACGACGGCCTGGTCCCCGCAGCCATCCTGGACCTCGCCCCGCCCACGGCGCGGCGGATTTCCGTGGCCAAGCGCAAGTCCCGGCACACCTATGCTCAGGACGAGATCAATCGCCTTCTGGTCGGCCTGGCCCTGGAGGGGCTGAGGGTTGTCCGGCTCAAGGGGGGCGATCCCTTCATCTTCGGGCGTGGGGGCGAGGAGCTCGAGGCCTGCCGCGCCGCCGGCGTGCCGTGCGAGGTCGTGCCCGGCGTCACCGCCGCCCTGGCGGCCTCGGCGTCAGCCGGCGCGCCCCTGACCCACCGGGACTCGGCGCAGGCGGTCACCTTCGTCACCGGGCACGCCGCGGGCGAAGGAGAGCCGGACCTCGACTGGGAGGCGCTGGCGCGCGCCAACCATACGGTGGCGGTCTACATGGGCGCCAGCACTGCAGGGCGCATCGCCGGGCGACTGATCGCTGCGGGGCGTTCGGCTTCGACGCCGGCCCTGGTCGTGTTCCGCGCCAGTCAGCCCGACGAGCGCCGCGTGAGCGTCCGCCTGGGCGACCTGGCGGAGGCCGCGGCGTCCGACACCGGTCCGGCCCTGCTGCTCATCGGCGAGGCCATGGCCGGGGCCGTCGCCAGTCTCCCCGACCTTCCTGTTGTGCGGGAGGAGCGCGCATGAAGGCCCTGACCGCCAACCGGCTCAGCGACGGCGAGGTCGTCTTCTGGCGATCGGGCGCCTGGGTCGAGCGCCTGGCCGACGCCGAGATTTTCGGAGAGGAAGGTCCCGCCGCGGAGGCCGAGGCCGCCGCCCGGGCCCAGCCGACGGTCGTCATCGATCCGTACCTGATCGACCTGGTCGACAGCGGGGGCTTCTGGGCGCCTGTGAGCTACCGGGAGCGCATCCGCGCCCTCGGTCCGACCAACCATGAAGGCCATGGCAAGCAGGCCGAGGGGGGCGGGGCCGTGGAGGCCCTCCGCCAGGCCCATGGGGCCGCCCGGTCCTCTGGCCGCGTCAACCTGATCCGCCGCAAGTAGGAGGGCGAATGTACCGCTACGACGCCGTCGACCGCGCGGTCCTGGCCGACCGCACCGCCGAGTTCCGTGACCAGGTGCAGCGCCGCCTTTCCGGCGAGCTTACGGAAGACCAGTTCAAGCCCCTGAGGCTGATGAACGGGCTCTACCTGCAGTTGCACGCCTACATGCTGCGGGTAGCGGTGCCCTACGGGTCGCTCAATCCGGTCCAGATGCGGGCCCTGGCCGACATCGCCCGGCGGTTTGACCGCGGCTACGGTCACTTCACGACCCGGACCAACATCCAGTTCAACTGGGTGAAGCTGGCGGACGCCCCGGACATCCTGGACGCCTTGGCGGCGGTGGATCTCCACGCCATCCAGACCAGCGGCAACTGCATCCGCAACGTCACCGCCGACCCCTACGCCGGGGCGGCGGCCGACGAGCTCGAGGACCCCCGCGTCTGGTGCGAGGCCATCCGCCAGTGGTCGAGCCTGCACCCGGAGTTCTCCTTCCTGCCCCGGAAGTTCAAGATCGCGGTCACGGCCTCGCCCCACGACCGGACGGCGGCCAGGGTGCATGACATCGGCCTTCTGCTGAGGCGCGGCCGTGACGGCGGGACGGGCTTCGAGGTGATCGTCGGGGGCGGAATGGGCCGGACGCCGCATGTCGGCCCGACCATCCGCGCCTACCTGCCGGCGGAGCGGCTGTTCTCCTACCTGGAGGCCATTCTTCGCGTCTACAATCGCCACGGTCGCCGGGACAACATCTACAAGGCCCGCATCAAGATCCTGGTTTCGGCCCTGGGGGCGGAGGCCTTCGCCCGCGAAGTCGAGGCCGAGTGGGAGAAGATCGGGGTGGAGGGCGACGTTCCGGCCGCCGAGATCGACCGCATCCGCGCCGCCTTCACCCAGCCAGGCTTCGAGGTCGCGGCCCCGACCGGGGACTTCGAGGCCCGCCGGGCCGCCGAGCCCGCCTTCGCCCGCTTTGTGCGCAACAACCTCAAGGCCCATGTCCGCCCGGGCTATGGCATCGTCGATATTTCCCTGAAGGGGATCGGCGAGACCCCCGGCGATATCTCCGCCGACCAGATGGAAGTGGTGGCCGACCTCGCCGAGCGGTTCGGCCAGGGCGACATCCGCGCCACCCACGAGCAGAACCTGGTCCTGCCTCATGTCCGGCTGGAAGACCTCTACGCCGTGTGGAAGGGGCTGGACGCCGTGGGCCTCGCCACCCCCAACATCAACCTGATCAGCGACATCATCGCCTGCCCGGGTCTGGACTACTGCGCCCTCGCCAACGCCCGCGCCATCTGCGTGGCGCAGGACATCGCCCGGCGCTTCGAGGCGCCGGACCGCGCCGAGACCATCGGCGAGCTGAAGATCAAGATCTCCGGCTGCATCAACGCCTGCGGGCACCACCATGTGGGCCACATCGGGATCCTCGGCGTCGACAAGAAGGGGGAGGAATTCTACCAGCTCACCCTCGGCGGCTCCGGGGCGGAGGACGCTGCCGTCGGGAAGATCCTGGGCCCGGCCCTGCCCATCGACAGGGTGACGGACGCCGTGGAGGCGATTGTCGGGGCCTACCTGCGTGAGCGGCGCGAGGGCGAGCGGTTCCTCGACACCCTTCGCCGGACCGGGGACGCCCCGTTCAAGGAGGCCGTCTATGCCGATGCTCATTAAATCGGTCGGGACAGGATTTGCTGAGGCGGAGGATACCTACGTCCGGCTTGAGGACGACGCGCCCGATCCGGGGGGCGACATCCTCGTCAGCCTGGCCCGCTTCCTGGAGGCGGGGAGGGCGCTGGCTTCCGCTCGCTCCGGCCGCCTCGGCGTGCGCCTCTCCCCCGACGATGCGGTGGAGTCCCTTGAGGGCCGGCTGGGAGGCGTGTCCCTGGTCGCCCTGGACTTCCCCAAGTTCCGCGACGGGCGGGCCTTCACCTCGGCGCGCCTGCTGAGGACCCGCCTGGGCTTCCGGGGGGAGGTCCGGGCGGTCGGCGATGTCCTGCGAGACCAGGCGGGCTTCATGGTCCGTTGCGGCTTCGACGCCTTCGTCCCCTCGGACGGGTCGGACCCGGAAGCCTGGGCCGCCGCTGCCGTACGCCACCGTCATGTCTACCAGAGGGCCGCCGATGGTCGCACGCCGGCCTTTGACGAGAGGCGCGGAGCCTGAGGATGGCCTACGATCCTGCGGAACTTCCTGGTCTTGAGGCGCGGCTGGACGCCGAGCTCCGGAGGGCTGAGCCCCAGGAGATCCTCGCCCGGGCCGTCGAGGTGTTTCCAGAACGCCTTGCCCTGGTGTCGTCCTTCGGCGCGGAGTCGGCCGTCCTCCTGCACATGGCCGCGCAGGTGCGGCCTGACCTGCCGGTCCTGTTCCTCGATACGGGCATGCTCTTCGCCCAGACCCTGGACTATCGCCGCGCCCTGACGGCCCGGCTGGGACTCACGGACGTGCGGGACCTGCGCCCGGCCTTCGCCGACCTGGCGACGGCCGATCCGAAGAGCGACCTCTGGCGGACGGATACCGACGCCTGCTGCGAGGTCCGCAAGGTCCTGCCCCTCGAGCGCGGGCTTGAGGGCTTCGAGGCCTGGATTACGGGTCGCAAGCGCTTCCACGGCGGCGATCGCCTGGCCCTGCC
>JBJOJL010000104.1:0-6928 GCA_046046615.1 Pseudomonadota bacterium | reverse complement strand
ACAGGCGGGACCAGGCTTGGGTCAGCTCGCCGACTTCCTCCTGCAGCTTCAGAATGTACCAGTCGGCATCGCGCCGGAGGCCGAATGCCGCCACATAGGCCTGAGACGCACGCTCAAACCGATCCGCCAGATCCTGCAGGGAACTCAGCCCCGTCGCCTGTGTCATGTAGTCCTCGCCAGAGCGCCGGTCCCGAACCGCCAGGCGCTATCTTGAGAGGCTAGACGGGCCCGACGATTCCCGGATCAGGCCTTTGAAACAAAACCATTCGTCAGATTTCTGATAATATTCCTTATGCGCATTCCGGATACGATCCAGCGATCAATCCCCTCAGCCCGAAAACCCCTCCCAGAGGGCCTGAACCAGGCCCAGCACGCCCGCGATCTCGCCCGGCTCTCCGGTCATCAGGACCTTCAGCCGCCGGGATACGGGATCGTGCACGACGTCGAGGCTGAGACGCGCGGCGCCGCTGGACCGGGCGTGGAAGGCGCCGTTCAGGGCGGCGTTCCAGCGGCGCGCGCCCTCGGGGTCCACCTCGCCCAGGTCCACCGCCACTGTGGCCGACGGCCGGACATCGCGCGGCGCCTCGGTCACGCCCTCCAGGACCGCCAGGTCTCCGGGCCGGACGCGGTAGCCCCGTCCGACCTGGGTCGCCTTCAGCCGTCCATCGCGGATAAAGCGCAGGATGGTGCGCGGATGCAGCTTCAGCCGCCGCGCGACCTCGGTCACTGTCAGATAGCCGCCATCGCTCATCGCCGCCTCCGCATGGCTTCCGCAAGGCCCGGAGCTTCCAGGTCAGCCCGGAAGCCCGCAAGCGTGATCTTGGCCAGGGCCGTCATCATCTCCGGCGACCCCATGGGCAGGCGCCCGTCCCCGACCCGGGCGGCGAACTCGCCGGGATCCAGGGCGGAGATGTCTCGGGACGGGGCCGCAGGCGGCGGCGTCACCACCAGCATCAGGAGGCCGTAATAGAGCCGGACCAGGGGCTTCATCAGGGCCAGCCGGTCGCGCTCGCCCTGCCCCGGCGCCTGCCCCAGCCAGGCCTCCAGCAGGGCCGTCTCGGCCTCGGGCCCGATCACGGTCTCGAGGGTCAGGATGGCGAGGTCGACCATGGCATCGGTCGCGCAGGCCGTCTCCCAGTCCACCAGCCACAGGCGCTCGCCGTCGAAGAGCAGGTTCCGCGGGTTCGGGTCGCAGTGCGCCGCGACCGGAGCTGACGCGCCCCAGGGATAGGCGGCGCAGAGGTCTTCCAGGCCCTGGATCCAGGGGGCCAGAAGGTCGTCCTGGAAGTGGCTGGCCCCGCGAACCACCGCCATCATTCCCGCCAGGCGCTCGCCGAAATTCACGGCGTTGGGGAACCGGGGCCCGGACTGGAGCTTCCGGATCAGGCGTCCCAGGTGGCTCGCCAGGCCCAGCGGCCCTCCCGGATGGGACGACAGCGGTCGTGACCGGATGAAGTCCATCACCAGGACGCCAGTCCCGGGGTCGCAGCTGCTGAGGCGCGGCGCCACGCCCGCCCGGGCGGCGGCCTCGAGACAGGCGTGCTGGTCAGGATTGCGCATCCGGTCCGCCGTCGGGTCCGACAGGCGCAGCAGGCGCTCGCGCCCCTCCGCGCCGAACCGGAAGGCCAGGGCGCCCGACGCCCCGCCGGGTACGGGGACAAGCGCACGGGTCCAGCCCTCCGCCGCCAGGATGGTCTCGACAGGGTCCCTCCAGGGTTCCGGCAGGTCAGACAGGCGCATCGGTTTGTCCGGTCAATACGTTGTTTGAGTCTCTTTTCAGTATTTAGGGGAACATTTGGCGGCGGGCGCGTCAAGCCGTCCCCCACGGGAGGCAAGTTTTCCAGACTGAAAATTTGCCGCCGAGGCGAACCCGGCAAACCCTGACAGGGTTCACGGGAGTTCCTGACATGCCCCCCCTTCCCCCCGCCTACCATTGGCTGGCCCGCCTCGACCCCTTGCCGCGCATGGTCGCCGCAGCGCTCGACGACCTTGGCGTCCGCGAGACCGCAGGCGCCGCCAACACGCCCCAGATCCTCCAATGGGCCGCCGAGACCGGGCTCTCGGCCACCTACCGGGCCGACGCCATCCCCTGGTGCGGCCTCTTCATGGCCCATGTCGCCCGGAAGGCCCGCAAGGTTCCGCCGCCGGCGCCCCTCTGGGCCCTCAGCTGGGCCCGGTTCGGCGTCGAGGGCGGCCAGCCGGAGCTCGGCGACGTCCTCGTTTTCCAGCGACAATCCGGCGGCCACGTGGGCCTGTACATCGGCGAGGATTCCCGGTGCTATCATGTCCTGGGCGGCAACCAGGGCGACCGGGTCTGCATCGCCCGCATCGCCCGGGAGCGCCTGTACGCCGTCCGTCAGCCGCCCTACACGAACAAGCCCCGCTCTGCGGCGACCTATCTCCTGGCCGCCACGGGCGCGGTGTCCGAGAACGAGGCCTGAAGCTATGCCCGACCAAGCCATGCCCGACGAAGCCATCCCCGGTTACGACCGTCCCGCCGTCGAGGCCTGGCTGGCCGCCCACTGTCCCGAACTGGCTGGCCCCTTCGAATGGGTCCGCCTGCCCGGCGGGCACTCCAACCTGACCTGGCGGCTGACCGACTCCCGCGGCCGGCAGGCGGTGATCCGGCGCCCGCCTCTCGGCGAGCTCCTACCCAAGGCCCACGACATGGGCCGGGAATTCCGGGTCCTGTCGGCCCTGAAGGACACCCCCGTCCCGACGCCCCGCCCCCTCGCCTTCTGTGAGGATCCGTCGGTCACGGGCGCGCATTTCTACGTCATGGACTTCCTGGACGGGCATCCCCTCTACACGGTGGAGGACGTCAGGGAATGGGCGCCGGAGGCGAAGCGCCGCGACCTCGCCTTCGCCTTCATCGACGCCCTGGCCCAGCTCCACGCCCTCGACCCCGCCGCCGTGGGCCTGGGCGACCTGGGCAAGCCCGAGGGCTATGTGGAGCGCCAGATCAACGCCTGGGGCCGTTCCTGGGCCGCCTCTGTGGGGCCGGCGGGCTTCGACGACACCCGCGCCCACGAGGTCGAGGCCTTCCTGCGCGCCCGCCTGCCCGGCCAGGTCCCCGCCCGGATCGTCCATGGCGATTTCGGCATCCACAACATCCTGGTGGGCCGCAGCGGCGGGCTCCTGGCCGTCATCGACTGGGAGATCGCCACCCTGGGCGACCCCCTGGCCGACCTCGCCTACGCCCTCAATCCCTGGCCCGATCCGTCCGATCCCGAGCCGCCGGCCGACACCGCGCCCCACGCCCAGCCGGGCTTCCCCACCCGGACCGAGCTGGCCGAACGCTACGCCGCCGCCACGGGCGCCGACCTCTCCGGGCTGAACTATTACGTGGCCTTCAACCGCTGGAAGAGCGCCTGCATCGTCCACGGCGTCTACGCCCGCTACATGGAAGGCAAGAAGAGCACCGAGGGCGTCGACACCGAGGGCTTGAGGCTCAGCGTCCTGCGCAGCCTGGAACTGGCGGCCCGCGCGGTGCGGGCGGACCCGGCCTAGGTCTGGCGCCGTTGACCCCCTCACCGACCTTTGGTCGGAGCTCCCCCTTGGGGGAGCAATCGGGGCGCTGTAATTCCTCCCCCCAGGGGGAGGTGGACCGGGGCGACGCCCCGGGCCGGAGGGGGTCAGCGGAGACGCCGCCTACGGCGTCACACGCGCCGTCTCGAGCCCGGAAACCGCATCCTCGAAGACATAGGTCGCCCGCGGGACCACCGTCTTTCCCACCTCATAGATCGTGACCAGGGTCACGCTGCGGTCCTGGCGCCAGCCGATGCCGGGGAAGCCCACGGCCGCCACATGCCAACGGCCGTCATACTGGGTGGCCACCACATCCAGCTCGTCCTCCGAGAAGCCCGGCATGACCGGGACCTTCGGGGTCTTGCCGAACAGGGGCAGGTCGCGCTGGGTGCGCGCCAGCTGGGCGCGGACCTGCTCCACCTGGGCCCGGGTGGAGGCCGGCGGCGGATTCAGGTGATAGCTGACCGGCGTCGCCCGGCGTCCGTACAGGGCGTCGGGCGCCTTGGTCCGGTTGAAGGCGGCGGCGAGGACGCTGGCGGTCGTCTCGAAGGCCTGGCAGTCCCCGGGCCGTGCGCACAGCCGGTCGGCCAGTCGGCGCTGGGAATGCAACACAAGCTCCACCTGGCAGGTCCGGCCCCAGCCGGAGCCCGTCCAGGGCGTCACCCCGATCGTGACCAGGGGCTTGCGGGCGGCGTTGGCCTCGCCGGGCGACAGCGCGAACCGCTGGACCTGGATCAGGGCCGGCTTGCCCCCTGCCCGGCCCACATGGGCGTGGCCGCCGCCGCACAGCTCACCCTGCAGGGGCGGCGTCGGGATCAGTTGGGCCGGCGCGCCCGGCGTGCTGCGCGCAAAGGCCAGGCTCTGGCAGGCGGCGCTCCCCGCGACACGGCTGACCTCGAAGACGTCGGTGCCCGGAAGGCGGCGCACCTCGACAGGGGTGGTTCCGTCGGCCAGGTCCAGGGCCCGACGCACCTGGGCCTGGATGGCCACCTGGGCCTCGGCGGGCGACTCCGGCGGAGCGGCAGGCGTTATCTCCACCAGGCCGTCGACCGCTGAGGTTCCCAGGGCCGACCAGCGGGCGTCTCCCAGCCGCCGGGCCTGTTCGGCGACAGCCTCGCAAGGGGAAGCCCCGGCGGCCGGCGGCTTGACCGGCGTCTTCGACCTGGAGGGCGCGGCGCCCATGACCAGCACGGCGCCCGCCGCGACCCCGCCAGCCAGGGCGATGGCGCTGAACGTCTTCATCCTCACCTGTAGACTCCCGGACTTGACCTTGACCCCTGCCGCCAACTACCCCTGACGCCGCCTGGGGGGCAACCGGAGTTCAAGATGCGCAGACTGCTTCTCGCCACCGCCGTGGCCCTCGCCGCCGCCGGGTCGGCCCTCGCCCATCAGTACTCCGCCGGCGACCTGCGGATCGCCCATCCCTGGACCCGTCCGACCTCGGCGGGCGCCCCGGCCTCCGCGGGCTACATGGAGATCACCAATACCGGCCGCGTGGCCGACCGCCTCGTGTCCGCCTCGACGCCCCACGCCGCCCGGGTGGAGATTCACCAGTCCTCGATGGAAGGCGGCGTCATGCGCATGAAGGCCTTGCCCCAGGGCGTGGAAATTCCCGCCGGCGGCGTCGTCAAGCTGGCCCCGGGCGGGCTGCACCTGATGCTGTTCGGTCCCAAGGCCGCGGTGAAGGAAGGCGAGCGCATCCCCGTCACCCTCACCTTCGCCAAGGCCGGCAAGGTGAAGCTGGAACTGGCGGCGGAGTCCCGTCCGGCGTCCAAGCCCGCCGCCATGCCCGAAGGCCATCGCCACTAGCCGCCGCCCCGGCGCGCGAACCTGCGCGTTGAGCCGGGGTTCACGGCCAGCACGACCTGGCCGGCGCCGGCCGACAGGGCGTGGTCGCGCCCGTCGGCCGCCCTGGCGGTGTAGCGCTGGAGCCCCGCCCTCCTGGGGCCCGATCTCAGGCGTTGTCCTCGACGGGCGCTTCAGGACCGTTCTTCTTGATCGAATCGATGGCGTTCTGGGCGCTGGCCTTGGACGTGTAGCCCTCGGTCGAGAACATGACTTCGTTGTTGAACTTGAAGCGCACGCGGAACTCGCCCGCCTTGTCCTTGTAGATTTCGAACTTGTGAGCCATCGGATATCCCCTTCTTGAAAGGCTGTTGCGGCTCACCCTCGCGCGGCGGGCTCGGGGGCGTCAAGGCCGCTTCCGGGGCGGGGCCCCGCAACCGGAGAAGGACGATCCGATGACCGACCCGATCGCACCGCTGGAGAGACTCCTCGCCATCATGGCCCGCCTCCGGGACCCGCAGGACGGCTGCGCCTGGGACCTGGAGCAGACCTTCGCCACCATCGCCCCCTACACCGTGGAGGAGGCCTACGAGGTGGCCGACGCCATCCAGCGCGGAGACCTCGCCGACCTGCGGGATGAGCTCGGCGACCTTCTCTTCCAGGTCGTCTTTCACGCCCGCATGGCCGAGGAGGCCGGCGCCTTCGCCTTCCCCGACGTCGCCCAGGCCATCGTCGACAAGATGATCCGAAGGCACCCCCACATCTTCGGCGACGCCAGGCAGAGGACGAGCGGCGAGCAGGTCGAGGCCTGGGAACAGGTCAAGGCTGCCGAGCGGGCGGCCAAGGCGCCCCGGGCGGGTCTTCTGGACGACATCCCCGCCGCCCTCCCCGGCCTGACCCGGGCGGTCAAGCTGTCGAAGCGCGCCGCGGGCGTGGGTTTCGTCTGGCCGGACACGGCCTCCGTCCTCGACAAGCTGGAGGAGGAGCTGGCCGAACTGCGGGCCGAGGTGGCCTCGGGCGACCGGACGGCCCTTCGCGAGGAGCTCGGCGACGTCCTCTTCGTCATGGCCAACCTGGCCCGGGACCTCGACATCGACCCCGAGGACGCCCTGCGCGAGGCCAACGCCAAGTTCCTCCGCCGCTTCCGCCACATCGAGGCCCGCCTCGCCGAGGACGGCCGGACGCCGCACCAATCCGACCTCGCAGAGATGGACGCCCTGTGGAACGAAGCCCGCGCCCAGGACAAGTCCCGCCCCCGCTGACCTCCCGGTAACTCCTCCCCCCCAAGTGAAGTCAGCTGAGCCGCCGAAGACCCCCTCAGCCGGCTTCGCCGGCAGCTCCCCCTTGGGGACTTCTGCGATACGCGCCATCCTGTGCCTTGAGGCGCATTGGGGCGAGGTTTTCTGGCCCTTTCGGGGTGTTTTGGGGCGTTTTGGCAGGATCGGGACGGAGTCCGGGCGCAGTTATGCCGTCAGGGCTGCGAGGCGGCGCAGGTTGAAGGCCATGGCGGTCAGGAGGATCTGTCCGGCGACCTTCTCCAGGCCGATGTAGCGGGCCCGGACCAGGCCCATGCGGCGCTTCCAGGTGGCGAAGGTGGTCTCCACCGCGGCCCGCC
>JBJOJL010000103.1:0-7068 GCA_046046615.1 Pseudomonadota bacterium | reverse complement strand
CCGAGGCCTCGTCAGGGGATTTCAGGACGAAATAGGCCGCGGTCTCGGCCTGACGGGCGGCGGCGGCCTGGGCGTGGCTCTTGAGCCTCTGCTTGTAGCGGCGGACCCGGCTCTCGATCTTGTGAAGGGCCGCGCTGAAGGCGGCGTGCGCGTCCGCGGCCAGGGCGTGGCTCTCGAGGGGCTGGCCCGAGGCGAGGAGAACGGAGCAGTCCACCCGAAAGGCGTGGCCCTCGCGGCTGACCACGACGTCCGCGGACCCGCCCCGGTCGAAGACCTTGCCAATGGACTGGTTGATTTCGTCGACGACCCGCTCACGCAGGGCCGAACCGACGTCGACATGCTTGCCTGTGACCTGGACTTTCATGCCCCGAGCACGCGCCCAGGCGGCCCGCGAGTCAACTCCGGGTCAGCCCGCAGCCGCCATCAGCCTGCGGCGTTCCGTGGACGAGGGAATCCGCATGGATTCCCGGTACTTTGCGACGGTCCGCCGGGCGATATCCACGCCGGAACCCCGCAGGATCTCGACGATCCGGTCATCGGAATGGACGTCCTCACCGGGACGTTCGGTCTCGATGAGCTGGCGGATCCGGTGCCGGACGCTCTCGGCCGAGTGGGCCTCGCCCCCTCCGGTCGAGGGGATGGCGGCGGTGAAGAAGAACTTGAGCTCGAACACCCCGCGGGGCGTGGCGATGTACTTGTTCGAGGTCACCCGGCTGACCGTGGACTCGTGCATGCCGATGGCCTCGGCGACGGTCTTGAGGTTGAGGGGGCGCAGGTGTGTGACCCCGAAGGCCAGGAACCCGTCCTGCTGGCGGACGATCTCCGACGCCACCTTCAGGATCGTCCGGGCCCGCTGGTCGAGGCAACGAAGCAGCCAGTTGGCCTGGGAGTAGCATTCCGAAACGAAGACCTTCTCGGCGTCGGTCCGGGCGCCCGCCGACACCCGGGCGAAGTAGCGACGGTCGACGAGCAGCCTGGGCAGGGTGTCGCTGTTGAGCTCCACGTTCCACATCCCCCCGGCGCCTTCGCGGACGACGACATCCGGCGTCACCGGCGCGGCCGGCTCCCCCCCGAAGGCGGCGCCGGGGCGGGGCGTCAGGGCGCGGATCTCGGCGATCATCTCGCGGAGGTCCTCGTCGTCGACCCCGCAGGCGCGCTTCAGGGCGGCGAGGTCGCGACGGGCCAGGAGATCAAGGTTGTCGAGCAGGGCCTCCATGGCCGGATCGCAGCGGTCCATCTCCCGGAGCTGCAGGGCGAGACACTCTCGGACATCACGGGCGAAGACGCCGGTGGGCTCGAACCCCTGGAGGACCCCGAGCACCGCCTCGAGGAAGGCCTCGTCGCAACCGAGACGCGCCGCGGTCTCAGGCAGGTCGCACCGCAGGTACCCGCCCTCATCCACGGAGTCGACCAGGATGAGCGCGGCCGCATGTCGGGCGCCGGACAGACCGGAGACGCCCAACTGGTCAAGGAGATGCTCCCGAAGGGTCTTCACCTCCGCAAGGCGCTGGGAGAAGTCCTCGTCAGATTCAAAGCCCTGGCCCCCGCTGCCCGCCCGGCTCCAGTCGATGGCGCCGCCGGCGTCCTCGCCGGAGGCGAGGTCTCCCGTCGCGCGCTCGCCGGGGGAGGCCTCGGCCTCCCGGCTGATGTCGAGATCGGGCTCGGCGCCGGAGTCCGGGATGCGGTCAGCCGCCAGGAGCTCATCCGAACGGGGATCCGGGGCCGCTGTCTCGACCTCCGGCTCCGGGTCCTCGCGAACCAGCAGGGGGTTTCGCTCCAGTTCACCCTCGACGAAGACCTCGAGCTCGACGCTGGACAGCTGCAGAAGCTTGATCGCCTGCTGCAGCTGGGGCGTGATGACCAGCCCCTGTCCCTGACGAACCTCAAGACGCGCGCCGAGCGCCAACTCCGCCTCCTTGGCCTGCTTCTTGCTTGCAGCTTAGGGAGGGATGGCAACCGTTTGGTTAACGGACTCTCATTTTTCCGGAGATCCCGGAGACGGCAGGGACTCGATGAAGGCGCGGACATCCGCCGCCGACCGGTCCGGGATCTGCTCCATGGGGACGTGGCCCGCCTCGGGGTAGAGGATCAGCCGGGCGCCAGGGATCAGTTCGGCCAGTCGTTTTCCCACGCCCACGGGCACGACGGAGTCCTTCTCCCCGTGCATCACGAGCGTGGGGACCGCCACCGCCTTCACGGCGTCCGGCGACGCCGAGGGCGGGCCGCGGCGGCCGGCGAGGATCATCTCGCGGCGCCCGGGCGCCAGGGCGAGGTCGACGTACCGGTCCACCAGGGCCGGCGTGACCAGGCTTTCGTCGACATAGGCCTTCTTCAGCCCGGGCTCGGCGAGGGGCCGGGGGTCAAGGCTCCGCAGGGCGGCCCGCCCCACGGGATTGGCCATCACCTGGAAGATCGCCGGCGGGCCCTCCCGCGGCGGAGCGGAGGGATCCTCCTG
Source organism: Pseudomonadota bacterium (assembly GCA_046046615.1). Taxonomy (GTDB): domain Bacteria; phylum Pseudomonadota; class Alphaproteobacteria; order Caulobacterales; family Caulobacteraceae; genus Phenylobacterium. The sequence goes on along the minus strand of JBJOJL010000103.1, from coordinate 4,613 downwards.
CGGCCGGGGCCCCACCGAGGCCACGAGGACAAGGCCGCGCAACCGGTCCGGATGGGACAGGGCGAAATTCCAGGAGGCCCCGCCGCCCATGGAATTTCCGGCCAGGACGAAGGCGGGCAGGTCGAGCTTGCGAGTCAGCTGGTCGATGACCTCGACCTGGCCGCCCGTGGACATCTCGTAGCCGGGCGGCGTGACGGTCAGCCCGTGGGCGGGAAGGTCGAGGGTCACCACCCGGTAGGTGTCGCCCAGGCGGGTGACCCAGGGCTCCCAGGTGTCGAGGTTGGCGGCGAAGCCGTGGACGAGCACCACCGGCGGGCCGTCGGGGCGTCCCTGGTCGCGGTAGTGGACGCTGACCCCATTCGGCAGGGTGACGAACTTCGAGGCCGGGTTGGCGTATTTCGCCTTGAGGGTCTCGTAGGGAATGTCCCGGGCGCAGGCCGAGAGGAGCAGTCCCCCCAGGACGGCCGTCAGGACTGCGAGGGACTTCAGGGCGGGGGCTTTGATGGCCATGTCTGTCTCCGGTCTCAGTCCAGTCCCAAGCGTTCGAATTGCGAGGCCGGGGCCTCGATCGCCCTGAGGGCTTCGGCCAGGCGGCGCGCCGCCCCGGCTTCCTCGGCCCCCCCGGCCAGGTTGTGGACCTCCTGGGGATCGGAGGCCCGGTCGAAGAGATAGTGCCCCGAGGCGCGGGTGCGAGCCCAGAACGGCAGGGGATCCCCCGCGGCGAAGGGCTGGTGAATCACCGGGATGTCCGAGCCGGGCATGCGGTCGAGGAAGGCGCGGTGATCCGGATGCGGCAGGGCGATGTGCCGGTCGATCAGGTGGGTCGGCATGGTCGACCAGCGGTTGGACATCATGGACAGGGGGGCGTTGGGCCCCGCCGGCGCGCGGGCGTACTTCCACTCGCGGGTCACCAGGTGGACCTCACGGCCCCAGACCCCGGTGAGGAGATGGTCGCGGACGCTTTCGCGCTCCCCGCGCAGCAGGGGCAGGAGAGAGCGGCCGTGGGTGCGCTGCCGGACCGTTACGCCGAAGAGATCGGCCAGGGTGGCGAACAGGTCCACGCTGGTCGTCAGGGCGTCGCAGGCGCCCGGCGCGATCCCGGGATGCCGGATCATCAGGGGGATGTGCCCGAGGGTGTTGTAGACCGGTACGCCGGGCTTTCCCCAGATATCCTTCTCGCCCAGGTAATGGCCGTGGTCGGTGCAGACCATCACCAGGGTGTCGTCGGCCAGGCCCTTGTCCTCGATGGCCTGGAACACCCGGCCCAGCCAGTGGTCGATCATGGACAGCTTGGCGCCGTAGCTGGCCCGCAGCCGGCGCGCCGCGGCCTCGCTCAGGACCCCCTTCTCCACCGCCCCCTGCATGTAGGGCGGCCAGATCATGGGCGGGCCCTCGTAGTCCGGGTCGTACATCGAGGCCCAGGGCTCGGGGGTGTCGAAGGGCTCGTGCGGGTCGAACTCGTCGATGAAGAGGAAGAACCGGTCGTGCCAGCCGGCGTTGTCCTCGATCCACCGGGCGGCGGCCGTCATGGTCCGGGGGCCGGGGAAGTCGGACTCGTCCCGGAACCAGCCGCGGCTGTCATGATAGGGCATGTGGTCGCGGCCGAAGATCGGCGCCCCGGCCCAGGAGGGATCGGGCCGGGTCTTCCAGGGGTCGCCCTCATGGCCGCGCTCGTAGGCCCAGGCCGTGAAGTCGACATGGTAGTTCTCGCCGCCCGTCTCGAAGAGATGCGGGTGGTCGGAGACCAGCTGTGAGACGACCCCGGCCTTGTGCAGCTCGTAGGTGATGGCGTCTTCCCAGATCTCCACCGACCCCCAGGGCCGCCAGAGGAAGTCGAGGGCGCCGCACAGGATGTCGTGGCGGGCGGGCATGCACGGCAGGGAGCCCGTGTGGTGGTTGTCGAACCGCACGGCCGTCCGGGCGAAGGCGTCCAGGTTCGGGGTCGCGAACTCGGTCCCGCCATAGGCCCCCAGCATGTGCCGGTTCAGGCTGTCGAGCAGGATGACGACGGCGTTCCTCGGCGTGGCGACCATGCTTACCCCCCTCGCCGGCGCCGGAGGGGCGTCAGGCGAACTGTTCCCCGAGGTAGACGCGCCTGACCTCGGGATTGTCGACGATCTCGGCGGGCGTGCCCTCGAGCAGAAGCTCGCCTGCGTGGATGATGGCCGCCCGGTCGATGATGTCCAGCGTCTCCCGGACATTGTGGTCGGTGATCATGATCCCGATCCCGCGGCCCTTGAGGTAGCCGATCACCTCCCGGATATCGGCGATAGCCAGGGGATCGATGCCGGCGAAGGGTTCGTCCAGCAGCATGTAGGCGGGCTCGGAGGCCAGGGCCCGGGCGATCTCCACCCGCCGGCGCTCGCCGCCGGACAGGGAGACGGCCGGGGACTTGCGCAGGTGGTCGATGCGGAGTTCGGCCAGCAGGCCCGAGACCGTCTCGCGGGCCTTGCGCGCGTCGGGTTCGCGCAGCTCGACCACCGACATGACGTTCTCCTCGACGGTCATGCCGCGGAAGATGGAGGGCTCCTGGGGCAGGTAGCCCAGGCCCATCCGGGCGCGCTGGTACATGGGCTGGGCGGTGACATCCTCGCCATCGAGCCAGATCCGCCCCTCGTCCGCCGAGACGAGGCCGGTGATCATGTAGAAGCAGGTGGTCTTGCCGGCGCCGTTGGGCCCCAGGAGGCCCTTCACCTCGCCCCGCCCGAGGCGCAGGGAGACGCCCTTGACCACCGCGCGGCCGCGATAGGTCTTGCCGATCCGGTCGACGACCAGGCCGTCCTGTTCAGGCGCCGCGGACATGGCCGGGCCTATTTGGGGGTTGCGGGCTTGGCGCCCGGATAGATGACGGTGCGGACGCGCCGGCCGCTGCGCTCGCCGCCGCCTTCCATGCGCGCGTCGCCGGAAACCGTGTTCACCACCAGCTTCTCGCCCTTCATCACGTCCTGGCCGCGGGAGGCCGCCACCGAGCCGGTGACGGTCAGGGTCTGGGCCTTGGCGTCATAGACCGCCTGGTCGCCGCGCACCCTCTGGTCGGGGGTGACGTAGAAGACCGATCCGGTCGCCTCCATCCGCAGGAGGTCGCTGCTGCAGCCATTCTTGCCGCCGCCGGCGGGGGCGGGGGCATAGACGATCTTCAACTGGTCGGCGCGAAGCCGGCTGGTTTCCTGAAGCGCCTCGGCGCCGCCCCGGTAGATGGCCGAACACTGGCTGTTGACCAGCTCCAGCTGGTCGGCGGTGATGTCGACGGGGGCCTTGGAGTTGCGGGCCAGCTGGGCCTGGGCGGATGTCGCCGCGGCCAGCACGAGGGCCGCCGCCGCCAGGCCTAGCTCCTGGAACCGGCCGACCTTTTTCAGGTGTCTCATCGTCGCTCGTCCCTGCGCTCAGGGCCCAGACCTCGGCTCGAGGCGGGTGCTGACCCCGCCTCCGAACACGAGCCGGTCGCCCCTGTCGTATACGCCATAGGACTTCGCGTTGATTTCTCCAAGCGAGCCGACGCCCTGGATGGCCCCATCCCCGACAAGCTCGCCGAGGGCCGTATCGAAGGTCGAGGCGCCGGTGAGGAAGCTGATGTCGCCGCCGTTCAGTCTCACGTCGCCGTTCAGCTTCAGGAGGTGGTCGGATTCGTTGTAGTCGCCCTTCAGGGCGGAGACCCGGATGGGCTCGCCTGGGTCCCGCTTCAGGACCAGGACCGGCTGGTCGAGATAGACCCGGTCGTACTCCTTGGGGTCGCGGGTCGCCGTCTTCGCCGTCAGGGTGAAGGCCCGGCCCTTGCGGTCCTGGCCGATGAAGCGGGGGTTCACCAGCTGGATGGGGGTCCCGGTCTCCGCCGGCCGGGTCCGGGGGGCCGCGAAGAGGGCGAGCGACAGGTAGCCGGCCAGCAGGAGAAGGATGCCGGCGATCAGGGCGGGAAGCAGGATGCGGAGCTGGCGGACCCGGCGGGAGCGCCGGCGCCAGGATTCGGCCTCCCGGGCGCGACGGGCCGCCGGCAGGACGACGCCGTCTGTCATGCCCCCCGCTCCGGGCCGGCGTCAGGCATGGGCGAAGATGTCCGTCTCCTCCCAACCGGCCAGGTCGAGGAGGGCCCGGTGCGGAAGGAACTGGAAGCAGGCCTGCGCCAGCTCGGCCCGGCCTTCGCGGCGAAGCATGTCGTCCAGCCGCTCGCGCAGGCGATGCAGGTGCAGGACGTCCGATGCGGCGTAGGCGATCTGCTCGGGCGACAGGACCGGGGCGCCCCAGTCCGAACTCTGCTGGACCTTGGACATGTCGACGCCCAGGAGCTCGCGGGAGACGTCCTTGAGGCCATGCTTGTCGGTGTAGGTCCGCGCCAGCTTGGAAGCGATCTTGGTGCAATAGACCGGCGCCGTGACCACACCCAGGTGCAGGCGGAACATGGCGATGTCGAAGCGGCCGAAGTGCAGGATCTTGGTCACCGAAGGATCGGAGAGCAGGGCCTTGAGATTGGGGGCCTCGTAGTCCGGCCGGGAGAGGCGGACCAGGTGGGCGTCGCCGTCGCCCGCCGAGATTTGGACCACGCAAAGGGGGTCGCGGCCCAGACGCAGGCCCATGGTCTCGGAATCCACGGCCACGGAAGCGACGCCCCCGAAGAGGCC
>JBJOJL010000102.1:0-7471 GCA_046046615.1 Pseudomonadota bacterium | reverse complement strand
GGCCATCGGCGTGACCCTCGACGCCGTTGAGATGACGGAGCATCGCGTCCTCGCCGACCTCGCCTCAGGCCGAAACCCGGGGCCGGCTTCGTCCATGCTCAAGACCCAGGGCACGGAGACCATGCAGAAGCTGGACGAACTCGTGGTGGAGGGGATCGCCGCCTACGCCGCGGTTGACCAGAAGGCGGCCCGGGCCCCCGACGCCGGGCAGGACTTCGTCGGTCCCGAGCACGGACTGACCGGCATGGCCCGTTACCTGAACAACCGGGCGGGCTCGATCTATGGTGGATCCAACGAGATCCAGAGGGACATCATGGCCCGACTTGTCCTGGGGCTCTGAGCGTCAGCGGACGCCCGCCTGGGCCAGGATGGCCAGCAGTCCGGCCGACATGCCCCGGACCATCTCCACCGGTTCGACGTCGATCCACTCGTCCGGCGCGTGGGCCCGGCCCCCCCGACCCCCGGCGCCGATGGTCACGGCCGGGATGCCCAGGCTCATGGGGATGTTGGAATCCGTCGAGGAGGCTTCCTCCTCGGCGACGAAGCCCTGGGCCTCAATGGCGGCGCGGGTGATCCGCACCAGCCGGCTGTCGGATGGCGTCGTTCCCGCCGGGCGCTGACCCAGGACCTTCAGTTCCGCCTTCACGGGCCCGAGGGCTGTGGAGCGGGCGGCGTTCTCCGCGGCGACCGCACGGTCCACCGCCGACCTGAATCCCCGGTCCAGTTCCGCCAGGGCCTGCGGGTCCTCGGACCTGAGATCCACCTCGACAAACACCGAAGACGGAATGCTGTTCACCGAGGCGCCGCCTCCGGCGACGGAGGCCGAGTAGGTGGTCCTGGGCGAGGCCGGCGGGGACAGGGCGTAGAGGCCCGATACGGCCCCGGCCATGGCGACCATCGGGTTGACGATCCCGAAGGCGCCGTAGCTGTGGCCCCCGGGGCCGAAGAAGACAACGCGATAGCGGTTTGAGCCGACACCCCGGGTGACCACCCCCGCCGGGTCCGAGCCGTCGACCGAGAAGAAGGCGGAGATCCGGCCGGCATAGGGTCCCTTGCCGAAGAGGGCCTTCATCCCACGGAGGTCGCCCTGACCCTCCTCTCCGACATTGGCGACGAAAAGGATGTCGGCGTCGGTCTTCAGCCTTGCGGCGTCCAGGGCCCGGATCCAGGCGAGGAGCGTCGCCAGCGAGCGGGTGTTGTCGCCGACGCCCGGCGCCGCCAGCCGCCATCCCTCCCGGCGCACCCGGACATCCGTTCCCTCGGGAAAGACGGTGTCGAGGTGTGCGGCCACCACGAGGAAGGGCCCCCGGCCATTCGTGCGGCCACCTGGCCGGACCCCGGTGACGTTGCCTTCGGCGTCGATCGTCACGTCCCTGAGGCCGAGGGCCTCGAAATCCCTTCGCACCGCCTCGGCCCGCCGGGCCTCGCCGAAGGGAGGCGCGGGAACTTCCGTCAGCCGGATGATGTCAGCGACAGTCCTCTCGTGCTCGGCCATCAGGACCTTCTGGGCGGTCTTGAAGCGCGCGTCAGCAGCCACCCTGGCCACCTCAGCCTCGGGGGACCTTGCGGCCTGGGCGATGCCCGGGCCGCCCAGGCACAGGACAAGACAGGTCAGGACAAGGATGCGCATTCGAGTTCCCCAGGGCGTGAAGACAGTTGGGTCTAACCCGGTTAGCTTCGGTTCGGAAACGTGCGATAAGGTTAAGTCGCCAGAAACCTTGATGCGGAACCAACCATTTACACGCGGGCGCCATGGTGCGGCGAGGAAACCGCCTGACTGGGTGACGGAGACCTGCCGATGAACGGATCCGCCCGGATCAACCTGTCGAGCGCGAACGTCCTGGTGGTCGATGACAATCCCCAGGCGATCGAACTTCTGTGCGGGGTCCTGGATGGCTTCGGCATGCGCAGGTTCAAGCGGGCGGTCGGGGTCGATGAGGCCAAGGAGGCCTGCGCCGACGCTGTCTTCGACCTGATCCTCACGGACGCGCAGATGCCGGGCGTGGATGGCTATGAGTTCATCCGTTGGCTGCGGCGGTCCGCCGATGAGCAGGCCCGGCTGACCCCGGCTATCATCGTGACCGCCCATACCCGGCGCAGCCAGGTCGCCAAGGCCCGGGACTGCGGCGCCAACTTCATCATCGCCAAGCCCATCACCCCCAAGATCATCCTGGAGAGGATCATCTGGGTCGCACAATCGACCCGGATGTTCATCGAGACCGAGACCTACATCGGTCCGGACCGAAGGTTCCGGAAGGCCGGCCCCCCCGCGGAATTCGGGATCGGAAGGCGCAAGGAAGATGCGGAGACCGCCGCCGCCGCTGAGGCGTTGGCGAACGAAGAGACCATTTCCGAAGTCCAGGAGACCACCGCGTGAGCACCGTCCGCAAGTTCAGGGTCAAGACCCGCCTGGCCAGCATGATCCGGGAGCCTGGCGGCATTCACGTGAGCGAGGCGCTCAAGCGGGGCGAGGAAGTCATCGCCGCACAGACGGACGTCTGCCTCGACCAGATCGACGTCTGCATCGCCAAGATCGAGGCCCTCTTCGCCGACGCGAACCATGACCCGGAAGAGATGTACCGCCTGTCGACGGACATCATCACCCTGTGCGCCGTCCTGCCCTATCCCGCCCTGGCCGAGGTCGCCCGGTCGCTTTGCGAGCTCATTGACCAGGCCAGCGAGACCGGACGTCGCAAGCCGCAGGCGGTCCAGGTGCACATCGCCTCGATGAAGCTTCTGCACCGGACCGGGCTGGACGCAGCGGCCAGCCAGGAAATCCTGGACAGCCTCACCAAGATGGTCGCCAAGCTCGACCGCTAGGGCCTTGGGGCGCGGTCAGCCCTCCAGGCCCAGCGCCTTCAGGGCCCGGGCGCGGCAGGCCTTGTAGTCAACCTTGCCGTTGGGCGCCCGGCCTATGGTCTCGACCACGACCAGCTCCCTCGGGGCCTTGTAGGCGGCCAGCCGGCTCCGGACGTGGGCGGAAAGGTCGGCCAGCTCCAGCTCGGCTTCGCCGTCGGGCTCAACCAGGGCGCAGATCCGCTCGCCGAACCGGGCGTCCGGAACCCCCACCACCACCGCATCCCGGACATGGGGATGGGTCTTCAGGGCTTCCTCCACCTCTTCCGGGAAGACCTTCTCCCCGCCGGTGTTGATGCACTGCGAGCCCCGGCCCAGGAGCTTGAGGGACCCGTCGGCGTTGACCTCGGCCCAGTCGCCCGGGACGGACCAGCGGACGCCCTCGAAGGTCAGGAAGGTCCGCGCGCTCTTCTCCGGGTCCTTGTAGTAGCCCATGGGCAGGAAGCCGCTGACGGCCACCAGGCCGCGCTCGCCGGAGCCGGGCTCCACCCGGCGCCCGTCTTCCGTGAAGACCGCACAGGTGGGCCCCAGCATGAAGGCGGCGGTGGCCGCCTCGGCGCCGGGCGTTGAGGTGGAGGCGCCCAGGCCGACGGCCTCTGAGGACCCGAAGGAGTCGAAGATGGTCGCGTTGACGCAGTGGCTGAGCAGGCCGCGCTTGTTCTCCTGGCTCCACATTGAGCCGGACGAACTGATCGAAAGGACGCTGGAAAGGTCCCAACGGCCGGGCTCGGCCTCAAGGGCCTCGAGCATGGGGGTGGAGAAGGCGAGGCCGACGATCACGACGCCGTCCACCTTCAGCCGTTCGACCTCGTTCCACAGTTCGATGGCGCTGAACCCCCGGGAGGGGAGGGTGGCCACGGCGCCGCCCTGGTTGAGCGTGATGAAGGCCGAGAACTGGCCCGTGCCATGCATCAGCGGACAGCAGACCAGGGTGATGGGAGGCCTGGGCCCATTGGGGTCCAGCCGGTCCGCGGCCCCCTGCACCGAGGTGATCGGCTCAACCCCGCGCGCGGCCTGGCCTCCGGCGCCGAGGACGTTGAAGAGGTCATCCTGCCGCCACATCACCCCCTTGGGCATGCCGGTGGTGCCGCCGGTGTAGAGCAGCAGGAGATTGTCGCCCGAGCGGCCCCAGGGCGCCTTGGCCGGCCGTTCCGCAGGCGGCCTCGTGACCAGTTCATCGTAATCGTCCGCCCAGGCGGGCGCCGGATGTCCGGGCTCGGCGACCGCGATCCAGAGCTTGACCTTCGAAAGCCGCGAACGGATCGCCTCAAGGGTCGCGGTGAAGCCCGCATGGAAGACCACGACCTCGGCGTCCGCATTGTCGAAGAGGTAGACCAGCTCCTCGCCGCCGTAGCGGTAATTGGTGTTGATCGGCGCCAGGCCCGCCTTGAAGGCGGCGAAGTAGACCTCGAGGTATTCCGGGCCATTGAAGAGGTAGGCGGCCACCTTGGCGTCGGGGCTCACCCCTGCGGCCACGAGCCGGGCGGCGAGGGCGTCCGCCCGGGCGTCGAAGCCCCCCCACGACACCACCCGCTCGCCCTGCACCAGGGCGGGACGGTCCGGCGTCTTCCGGGCGATGGCCTCCCAGACGTCGGCGATCCTCCAGTCCGTCATCGTGTCCTCCCTGCGCGGTCCTTGCCGAGCCTGAGCCATTCAGGCTGGCGGACGGCGGGGAAGTCAACTCGGCAGGCCGCCTCTCAGACGGGAAGCACCCGCTCGGGATGTCCCGACCACATCCAGGCCATGGAGGGGCGCGAGACCCCCAGCATGACGCCCCCCAGGGTGGGCGGATGGATCCAGACCTGGTCCGGGGTCTGGTCTGGGCCACGTCCCTCCGGGCGGTCGACCGTCACGCCGCCAGGCGCGATCCGCCCCTCGATGTCGAGGAGATCGGAGGCCTCGGCGAAGCCCATGTAGAAGCAGGCGCCCTCCCGGGCGTGGTAGCGGCCCATGGTCTTGTCCCTGTCGATGGGGGTGATCACCTCGAAGCGGTGAAGTTGGCCGGCCTGGAACAGGGTCAGCACCCCGGTGTACCCGAACAGCTCCGACGTGATGGTCGTGAAGACGCTCTCGTCGAGGCCGAAGGCGTCGCGGATCTTCGCCACCGCCCCGGCCTGGTCCGCGGCGAGGACCGTGGCCTCATAGAGGAAGTCCAGCCGCCCGGCGGGCGTGCGCTCGGTCTCTGGCGAGATGACGAAGCGGATGGGGGCGCCTTCGATCTCGAGTTCGACATGGACGCGGTCGCCCTCCGCCCCGACCTGGGCGCCGGCGGCGCGGGCCGTCCTGGCGACGGCCGCCGGATCCGGCGAGGCGGCGCCCGCCGCCCAGACATGGGCCCGGCCCCTTCGGGCCAGGGCGTCGGCGATCGGCCCGGTTCCGTCCGGCTGGAGGAACTCGATGTCGGAGCGCCCGGCTCTCATGACCCGCCGGCTGGCGCCGAGGGCGGGGGCGGGCGCGCGCAGCACCTCCTCGGCGCCCAGGATGGCGCTCCAGGCGGCGGCTGCAGCGGCGGCGTCCGGGGTCGCCACGAGAAGACGGTCCACCTCGGTCAACATGCTTCAGTCTCCCGGATGGAGGACGTTGAGGGGAATGCTGCGGCCCGCCGTCTCGACGATCCGCACGTGCTCGCGGCCCAGTTCCCGGGCGTGCCGGCACCCGCAGGAGTGGGCGATCATGTCGATCTCCCGATTGAGGCTTCGCACATAGTTCAGGACCCGCGTGGCCTTGTCTTCGACCACAAGGCCCCGCTGCAGCCGGCGGTTGTGGGTCGCCACACCGGTCGGGCAGGTGTTCGTGTGGCAGCGCATGGCCTGGATGCAGCCCAGGGCGAACATGAACCCCCGGGCCGAGTGGACGAAATCCGCCCCGGTGCAAAGGGCCCAGGCGGCGCGGGCCGGGGTCACCAGCTTGCCCGAGGCGATCACCCGCACCCGGTCCTTCAGGCCCGCCGCCCGAAGGGTGTCGATCACCATCGGCAGGGCCTCGGCGATGGGCAGGCTCATGTGGTCCATCAGGGTCTGGGGCGCCGCCCCGGTCCCGCCTTCTCCCCCGTCAATGGTCAGGAAGTCCGGCGCATCCTGCGGACCCCGGCGCAGGATGGCCTCGCACAGGGAGGTCATGAAGGTTTCGTCGCCCAGGGCGGTCTTCACGCCGACTGGACGACCGGTCAGGTCGCGCAGGCTGCACACCCGGTCGAGGAGCTGGTCGACATTGGCGATGTCCGGATGCCGGTTCGGGCTGATGGAATCCTGGCCTTCGGGGATGCCGCGGATCCGGGCGATCTCGGCGGTCACCTTGGCGCCCGGCAGGACGCCGCCCTTGCCCGGCTTGGCCCCCTGACTGAGCTTGATTTCGAAGGCCTTGACCGACCGGGCGATCTCCCTGGCGCGCTCGGGGGAGAAGGAACCGTCCGCATTGCGCAAGCCATAGCGCGCCGTTCCGACCTGCATGATCAGGTCGCAGCCGCCCTCAAGGTGGTAGGGCGAAAGCCCCCCTTCGCCGGTGTCCATCCAGCACCCGGCCATCCCGGCGCCCCGGGACAGGGCCTGCACGGCGGGCTTCGAGATGGCCCCGAAGCTCATGCCCGAGATGTTGATCACCGATCGGCCCAGGAAGGGGTTGTCGCAGGCGCCCTCGCCGATCAGCAGGGGCGGGGTGGGGAGGCGGTCTTCCTCGAGGACGGGGAAGGGGTGGTTGACGAACAGGAGGGCGCCGGGCTCCTCCCGGTCGTTGGTGGACCCGAAGCCGATCGCCCCGCCTTCGTTCTTGGCCTCCCGGTAGACCCAGGAGCGGGTCGCCCGGTTGAAGGGCATTTCCTCGCGGTCGCCGGCGAAGAAGTACTGCCGGAAGTACTCGCCCAGCTGCTCGAACCCGTAGCGCAGGTGCCCGATGATGGGAAAGTTGCGCAGGACCGAGTGTCTCTGCTGGGTCAGGTCGTAGACGAGGAGACTCCCGAGCAGGACCGCCAGGATGAACCCGGCGAGGACGCCGGCGCTCTGGGTCAGGACGCCTGCGATCCAATCCATCCGTGACGCCCTCTCAGGATTCGACCGTGGTGATGTTCTGTTCGAAGTCCTTGAGGATATCCAGGACCTCGTCGATGGGCGCAGCCAGCGAGCGGGCGTCGGGGAACCGATAACGCCAGAAGCTGGTGATGTGCGAGATCACGCCGATCCGCTCGCCCAGCATCAGGAACATCTTGGGCGCCCTGAGGAGGAAGTTCCGGAAGGCCAGCGGCTTGCCGTTCTTGGTCAGGTCGGCGAAGGCGCGGTCGTACACGTCAAGGGCCTCGGTGACCTCGCGGCGCTTGTGGTCGACCGTCTCCACCAGGCGGCGGCGGGTCCGGTCGATGTAGGCCATCAACTCCGGGTCCTTGTGCCCGGTTACCCGGATCTGCGGCATCTCGCGGAGCACGTCCACGAGCTTGGGCCAGAGGTCGCTCAGCACCCACTTGTAGTAGAGGAAGCCCTTCCAGCTGAAGACGCCTTCCTTGTAGTCCTCGCCCTCGAGGCGCAGGGCGATGCGCAGCGGCTCAAGGTGCTCGTTGATCTCGGTCGAGAGAAGCACCTGGACAAGCTTGCTGGAGTAGCTGGAGCCCTCGCCGGCCGTGGCGTAG
>JBJOJL010000101.1:0-7486 GCA_046046615.1 Pseudomonadota bacterium | reverse complement strand
CCGATCCGGTCCAGGGTCTGGCGGGCTGACAGGTGCGACTGCTCAACGAGCCGGATGATCTCGGCCTTTTCGGCGGCGGGATATCTCATTCGTCGTCGCCCCCACCCGCGATCATGCTTTTTTTGAGCAGGCGGTTCTCGAGGGTCAGGTCAGCGACAACCTCCTTCAAGGCCGATGCTTCACGGCGCAGGGTCTTCACCTCGTCGGTCGTGGCGGCCCGCGCTGTATCTCCCGCCAGCCGGCGCTTGCCAGCCTCCAGGAACTCCCTCGACCAGACATAATAGAGGCTCTGGGCAATGCCTTCCTTGCGGCAGATCTCGGCGATGCTGTCCTCGCCACGGAGACCATCCAGCACGATCCGGATCTTGTCTTCGGCGGAGAAATGCCGCCGCGTCGCACGTCGGATGTCCTTCGCCACCTGCTCGCCAGGCGTCGTCTTCGAGGTCAAGGGTTTGGGTCTCATCTTCGTTCCTACGTCACTGCGATGAGACCCAAACCCTCCACTACGCGGAAGCCCTAAACTGTCTCAAAGGTGCTGACGGGGAACAGTGCCGTGGGCGAGCGCGCCAGCGCTTGAGAGCGCGCGCTCGCCCAACCCAAACTTGGCATCAGAACCCGCCATGAACTAACATTGAAATCGGATCACCCAACGGGGGCAGGCCACAAACGCGAGAAAATCCTGCGCTCCGGTTAAAACTTTGCGACAGAACCTCCTACTCATCGGATCTCTAACGTGAAGAAGATAGCTCACCTAGCTTGCTTAGCCTTGTTCGCCTTCAAATTTGCAGCCTGTAGCCCAAGCGAGAAGCCTGCTGCCCCACCAACTGCCGCTATTGAGACGGCCATGGTGGAGCCTGACAGGCCCCGGTCTGGGCTGATCGTCGATGGAACGCTGAGACGGCAGCGCGAAATGACCCTTGCCTTCCGGGTTGGCGGGGTGATGACCGCCCTGTCCGTCGACGCTGGCGACTCGGTGTCCGTAGGCCAGGTTGTGGCGCGGATCGATCCCTCTGCTGTCAACGCCCGGGTCACCCAGGCCGAGGCGGAACTCGAACGCGCCCGACGTGATCTGCGGCGTGACGAGGCGCTGTTCGCCGACGGCTTTGTCAGTAACCAAAGGATGGAGGACCGGCGGAGCGCCGTGAAGGTCTCCCTGGCGGCCCTAGACGCAGCTGCCTTCGACGGCCGGTGGTCGCGGCTAGTGGCCCCGGCAGGAGGGGTTGTTCTTGAACGGTTGGCCCAGGCGGGCGAAGTAGTCCAACCGGGTCAGGCCGTCATCCGGATTGCGGACCTTTCGAGCCCCCTGGTCCTGCGCGTCTCGGTCGCGGACCGCGACCTCGCCCAGGTCTCGCCCGGTCAGGCGGTTCGCGCCGTGATCGATGCGATCCCGGGACCGCCGCTGTCCGGCAAGGTCGTACGGATTGGTCAGGGCGCCGATCCGAAGACGGGTACGGTGATTGTCGAGGTGGAACTGCCGGACCGGCTGGACTTGAGAAGCGGCCTGACCGGTAAGGCAGTATTTCCGACGAGCGGAGGGATCCCGGACGTCGTACGCGTCCCCTCGGAGGCGGTGATCGAGGCCCGGGGCGACCAGGCCTTCGTCTTTCGGATGAAGGGGGACAGGGTCGCCCGCACCCAGGTTGTCTTCCTGGGGTTCGACGGCGACTACGCCCGCCTGCGAGGCTTGTCGGTCGGGGAGCGGGTGGTCACGGCGGGCGGTGGTTTCGTCAGTGATGGCCAAAAGGTGCGGATCGCGGACACCCGCGCGCTGTTAGGCGATCTTCGATGAGTCTGGAAATCGCTGGATTCGCGGTCCGCCGCTGGCAGTTCACCCTTGTCGCCTTCGCCCTCCTCGCGGCTCTGGGAATCAACGCCTTCCTCTCCACCCCAAGGTCGGAGGACCCGCACTTTCCCCTGCCTATCGTGATCGTTCAGGCAGTCCTGCCCGGCGCCGAGCCGGCGGAAGTGGAGCAGCTCGTCGTCGATCCCATCGAAGAGGCCATAGACGGCCTCGACTCCGTGACGCAGATCCGGTCGACCAGCCAGGACGGGGTCGGCTTGATCGTCGTCGAGTTCAGCTACGATGTCGACCCGGAACGCAAGTACGATGAGGTGGTCCGGGAGGTGAACGCTCTCCGCGGGCGATTGCCGGAGGGCCTCGCCAGGCTGGAGGTTCGACGCGCGCGGACCACGGAGGTGGCGATCGTCCAGGTCGCTCTGGTCAGCGACACCCTGCCAATGCGGCGACTCGAAAAAGCGGCGGAGCGGCTGCGCGAGCGCCTCGCCAGGACGCCGGGCGTGCGCCAGGCGCGTTACTGGGGCGTCCCGCCGTCAGAGGTGAGGGTCTCGCTGGACCTCGCCCGCCTCGCCTCCCTCCAGTTGCCGGCGACTGCGGTGGCGGACGCCCTGCGGGCCCGGGGCGCAGAGGCTCCCGTCGGCGCCCTGCAGTCGGGCGAGCGAAGGTTCAACGTCAAGACGGGCGGCGCCTTCAAGACCCTCGAAGCGGTGTCAGAAACCCCGGTGCGCAGCCTGGAAGGGCGAGTGGTCCGCGTCGGCGATGTCGCCACTGTATCCTGGGCTCAGGATGAGGCCGGTCACCTGGCGCGGTTCAATGGTCATCGCGCCGTGTTCGTGACCGTGACCCAGAAGGATGGGGAAGATGTCGGGCGCATCACCGCTGCGGTTCGCCGGGCCCTGGATGAGCACGAGAAGACCCTACCCGCCGGCGTGAAGCTCGAGCGCGCCTTCTTTCAATCCGAGAACGTCGATCATCGCCTGGGCAACCTGTTCCGGGATTTCGGCATCGCCCTGGGACTGGTCCTGATCACCCTCCTGCCGCTTGGGCTTCGGGCAGGGGTGGTGGTGATGGTATCCATTCCGCTTTCCCTCCTTATCGGCCTCGCCCTAATCCAAGCCTTTGGCTTCACCCTGAACCAGTTATCCATCGCTGGATTTGTCCTGGCCTTGGGCTTGCTGGTCGACGACAGCATCGTGGTGGTGGAGAACATCGCTCGGCGCTTGCGCGAGGGCGAGGACCGCATCACAGCCGCCATCAACGGGACCCGGCAGATCGGTCTAGCGGTCATCGGCTGCACAGCCGCCGTAATGCTGGCCTTCCTGCCCCTCATGGCCCTGCCTGGTGCCGCGGGGGCCTATATCCGTTCCCTGCCAGCCACGGTACTGGCGACCGTGGGGGCCTCCCTGGTCGTGGCGCTCACCGTCATCCCTTTTCTTGCCAGCCGCATCCTGTCGCCTGACGAGGCCCCTAAGGGCAACGCCCTCCTGCGGGCTATCAACGGCGGGATCCAAAGGCTCTACACACCTATTCTCCAAGCTGGATTGGCCCGGCCCTACCTGACAACCGCCCTCATTCTCGGCCTCTGTCTCACTGCTATCCCGATGGTCAGGACGATCGGCACCAGCCTATTCCCACCTGCGGAAACGCCCCAATTCCTCGTCGAGATCGAACTGCCGGAAGGGACCGCCATGACGCGGACCGACCAGGCTCTCCGCTATGTCGACGCGGTCCTCGCCCGCGAGCCCGATGTCGCTTGGCGGGCTTCAAACCTCGGAAGGGGCAATCCGCAGGTTTATTACAACCACACCCAGAGAGCGAGCAGAGCCAGTTACGCCGAAGTCTTCGTCGGACTCAAGGCCTGGCGCCCCGGTCACAGCGAGCAGAAAGTGGCGCGCATGCGCGAGGCCTTTGCGCGCTATCCAGGCGCGCGGATTACCGTGGTGCTCTTCGAAAACGGTCAGGGCGTCGAAGCGCCCATCGAGGTCCGGTTGACCGGTGAGAGCCTGGATGTCCTCAAGGCCGGCGCGAGCCGGATCGAGCAGATCCTGAAGGCGACGCCGGGCGCCCGAGATGTCAGCAATCCCCTCCGTGTGGATCGTACGCACCTCGACCTCGGCCTCGACGAGGGGAAGGCGGCGACGCTTGGCGTTCCAACCGGCGCGGCGCGGCGCGCAGTCCGCCTCGCCCTGACCGGCGAGGAAGTTGCCCGATTCCGGGACGCCGACGGCGATGACTACCCAGTCAAGGTGCGGCTTGCCATGGCGCATACAGCTATCGGCGACGGCAATCACCTTGCGGCACTCGGGACGATCTATGTGCCAACGGCGACCGGCGAGGCGACCCCGTTGTCAGCCCTCGCGAGCCCACAACCGGTCACGGGTCCGGCGCGGATCGACCGCTTCGAGCGGGAGCGGACCGTCACTGTCTCAGCCTTCCTCGAACCGGGGGCCCTGGCCGCAAAGGTGACTCCGGAAGTCGAGCGCCGTCTTGCGGGCATCGCCTTGCCGCCAGGCTACAGGCTGAGCTTGGGAGGCCAGGCTGAGGCCCAGTCCGAGAGCTTTTCGGGACTCGGCGCCGCCATCACCATCACGATTTTCGGGATCCTCGCCCTTCTGGTGCTCGAGTTCGGCAGATTCAGGAGCGTCCTTGTCGTGGCGGGCATCATTCCCCTTGGTCTGTTCGGCGCGGTCGCCGCCCTCGCGCTGACTGGCAATTCGTTATCTTTCACCGCCGTCATCGGGATCATCGCCCTCATCGGCATCGAGATCAAAAACTCGATCCTACTGGTGGATTTCACCGAGCAACTGCGACGGGAAGGCGTTCCGCTTCGAGAGGCGATCGAGCGAGCCGGCGAGGTCCGCTTCCTCCCTGTCCTGCTGACCAGCGTCACCGCCATCGGCGGGCTGATCCCGCTCGCCCTGGAGCGCTCCGGCCTCTACTCGCCGCTGGCCATCGCCCTAATTGGTGGCCTCATCTCGTCGACATTGTTGAGCCGGATTGCTACGCCTGTGCTATATTGGCTCTTTAATCGAGGCGAGGAGGAGTGGAATTCATAGTCCAGTATCCGAATTTCTAAAGTGACGTCGATGATATTGATATAGTTTCAATCTGAGCAAGATCCGAGGCGTCTGGTATGGAGATTGCTTTACGTACTGCACATTGAATCGCATTGATTTCCAGAATAATTGACTAATGTGGATACTTTGGATCGAAGCCACGAGCACTAGGCATGGTCGCAGACGAGATCCTCACTCCCCCGGCAAGACCACCCCCCGCGGCCGCTCCGCCACCGGCTCCCAGAGCTCCTTCCGCTTCTCTCCCGGCTTCAGGGTCGAGTTGCTGATCAACACCCGATCGGCGTCCTTCAGCCGCGGCTTGCGGGCCATGGCAGCTTCCACCGCCCAGGGCGCGACCTTGTAGCGCTCCCCGACCGGCACCACGATCCCCAGGAGATCCAGGGCGGGATTGCAGTCCTTGGGATCGATGATCCGCCTTTCGATCACCAGCCTCTTGCCCTCGGGCCTCGCCGGCGCAGCCGCCGCCACCTGGTCGGCGATCTTGAGGACCTCCCGGATGGACCGGGCGTCCCCGGCTGCCGCCTTCTGCACCAGCTGGAGGACCAGGGCCTCGGTGAGCGGAACCTTCCGCCGCTCGCCATCCACCGTGACGGTCACCTTGCGGTCCAGCACCTTCTCCAGGGCCGAGCGGATCCCCGAGCCCTTGCGGCGGCCCGAGGGGTTGCCGCTCTGCCCCTTGCGGAACCGGCTGTGCCGGGGCGGCCGGCGATAGCCGACCGGCTCGGGGCTTGTTTCATCATCCATCTCAGGCCGCCTTCGCCACGCGCTTCAGCCGGGGCCGGCCGCCAGTGAGATTGCGCCAGCGCTCCACGACCAGGTCGACGTAGAGGGGATCGATGTCCAGGCCCCGGAACCTGCGGCCCGTCCGCTCGGCTGCGATGAGGGTGGCCCCCGACCCCAGGAAGATGTCGAGGACCAGGTCGCCGCGGCGGGTCACGTCCTTGAGGGCGTCGGCCACCATCTGAACGGGCTTGACCGTCGGGTGCAGCTCCAGGTCCCCTCGACGGTGACCGCCGAAGGTGTTCACCGAGGCGTAGTCCCAGACATTGGTGCGGTAGCGCCCGTGCCGGCCGAGCTCCACCGTGTTGAGGTGCCGGGCCTCGCCCACCCGGTAGACGAACACCAGCTCGTGCCTGGAGCGGTAGAGCGAGCCCATGCCGGCGTTGGACTTGTTCCAGACGCAGAGATTGAGAAGCTCGCCATAGACGCCCTCCCCGGCCGACTGGACATCGCCCATGTGCCGCCAGTCCATGCAGACGAAGTGGACCGCCCCCGGCCGGGAGACCGCCGCGCAGGCGCCGAGGGTCTGGGCCAGGAACCCGCGGAACTCATCTGTGCTCATCTCCCCCGACGCCATGGCGAACTCCCGGTGCCGGGACTTCAGGTTGGCGTGGCCCTGGATGCGCACATTGTAGGGCGGATCGAGGAAGGCCGCGTCCACGGCCGTGTCAGGGCCAACGACCTGGCGAAGGAACCCAAGGTCCCGCCCGTCACCACAGCCGATGCGGTGCTCGCCGAGGATCCAGATGTCTCCCGGCTGGGAGATGGCCTCGGTGGGTACGGCCGGCACGACCTCGTCGTCTGGGTCGCTTTCCTCCGACAGGACGACGTTCAACTCGCCGGCGGAGAAGCCCAGGTCCTCCAGGGCGATGTCGGCGGCGATCTCCGAGAGTTCGATCCGCAGGAGGTCGGTGTCCCATCCCCCGTTGAGCATGATCTTGTTGTCGGCGATGCGCAGGGCCCGCTGCTGCGCGGGCGTCAGGCCGCGAAGCGCGATGGTGGGAACGGAGGCGAGCCCCATCTGCCGGGCCGCCAGCAGCCGCCCGTGCCCGGCGATGATGTTGAGGTCGGGGTCCACGAGGATGGGGTTGGTGAACCCAAAGGTGGTGAGGCTCGCGACCAGCTGATCGATCTGCCTGCGCGGATGGATGCGGGGGTTGTTGGCAAACGGCTTGAGGTCGTCGAGGGACCGGTAGGTCACCTCGAGCGTCTGTGAGATCGCCATGTGTGTCGGGGGTCCCTGAACGGAATCAGCAGCCTTGGCGCTGTCGGGCACGTTAGCACATTCCATGAACATTCAAAGTGGGGCGAGGGTGGACTTCTCCGCACGCCCAAGCATCAGTGGGTGGCCCGGCCCACTCCGGGCTCGCGCCGGTGGCGGGCGCGACCGGCGCGCCTGCACAGAACGGAGCGCCAACATGGCCAGACAGCCCAAGCCTACCGCGACCGAGACCCCGGCCCGCATCTCCAGGATCGACATCTTGGTCGACCTCCTCTCCCGGCCGGAAGGCGCGGACCTTCCGACCCTCGTCGCCGCGACGGGATGGCAGGCCCACTCGGTGCGCGGCGCCATGTCGGGGACCCTCAAGGCCCGCCGCGGCCTTGCCATCGCCAGCGAGAAGACGCCCGCGGGCCGCATCTACCGGATCGTCCGGGCATGAGCCGTGACATCAATGTCACCGAAGAGGTCCGGGCGCTCGCGCGCCTGGACCTCGAAGGGCTGAGGCAGGCCTGGCGGGATGCGTTTGGGGAGCCGCCCGTCACCCGCTCGGTGGAGCTCCTGCGCCTGTGCCTAGCCTGGAGGCTCCAGGCCGGGGAGCACGGCGGCCTG
>JBJOJL010000100.1:0-7691 GCA_046046615.1 Pseudomonadota bacterium | reverse complement strand
GCCGGCATGGCGGTCAGCTACGGCAAGGACTGAAGGGACGCCTCAGGCGCGCCGGCGAAGGGCCCTGACAGCCAGGCCGCCGAGGGTGGCGGAGAACCCTCCCGCAAGGATGCCCGCCAGGAGCACGCCGGACAGGCCGGGAAGCGTGGACAGTCCGGGCGAGAGCGCCGCCACCAGTCCCGCGCCCCCTGCGCCGCCCAGGGCGCCGAGCACGGCGTTGCCGAAGGGCCCGGTGTCAACAGAGCGCACCAGGTTCGAGATCATGCAGCCGCCGACAATTCCGCCGACGACCTGAACGATCAGAACGAGAAACTCCGCCCCCAATGCCCACGCCCCTGGAAGGTGAACGAGATTTAACCAGTACCGCCACAGACGCTCGCGGGGGTCAATCCAGCCTCACCGGCTTGTGATCAGGAGAAGAGCCCCGCGTAGGTCTGGCGAAGCAGGGCCTTCTGGATCTTTCCCATGGCGTTCCTGGGCAGGGCGTCCACGAAGACTATGCGCTTGGGGGTCTTGTAGCCCGCCAGCCGGCTGCGCAGGGCGGAGACCAGGGCCGCCTCCTCCCCCTGCCCCTCGACCACCGCCACGACGCCCTCGCCGAAGTCCGGATGGGGGACGCCGATCACGGCGCTTTCGCGGACGCCTGACTGCTCGTCGAGGATCAGCTCCACCTCCTTGGGATAGACATTGTAGCCGCCCGAGATGATCAGGTCCTTGGCGCGCCCCGAGATCCAGAGCCGCCCGTCAGCGTCGAGCCGGCCCACATCACCCGTGATGAAGTAGCCGTCGGCGGTGAACTCCTCGGCTGTCTTCTCCGGCATGCGCCAATAGCCGGAAAAGACGCTGGGGCCGCGGATCTCGATGACCCCGGTCTCCTCCCCGCCCGCGATGCGCAGGTCGACCCCTGGAAGGGGGAAGCCGACCGAGCCGGGCTTGCGCTCGCCCTCCAGGGGATTGGTGGTGATGATCACCGCCTCGCTCATGCCGTACCGCTCCAGGATCCGGTGCCCGGTGCAGGCCTCGAAGGCCTCGAAGGCGCTCTCCAGCAGGGGGGCCGACCCGCTGATGAAGAGGCGCATGTGGGCGGTCGCCTCCCGGGTCAGGCCGGGGTGGGCCAAGAGGCGGGTGTAGAACGTGGGCACGCCCATCATCACGGTGGCGCCGGAAAGCCCCTCCAGCACCGCCGCCTCGTCAAAGCGGTTGAGCCAGACCATGGGGCAGCCCGACAGGAAGGCGCAGTGCAGGGCCACGAACAGGCCATGGACGTGGAAGATGGGCAGGGCGTGCAGCAGGACGTCGTCGGGCGTGAAGCCCCAGGCCTCGTGCAGGGCCAGGGCGTTGGCGGCCAGGGCGCCGTGGGTCAGCATGGCCCCCTTGGACCGGCCCGTGGTGCCGCTGGTGTAGATGATCGAGGCCAGGTCGTCGGCGCCCCGGGGCTCGATCCGCGGATCGGGCGCCAGGTCCCGGGCGCCCTCCACGAACGCCTGGGCGTCCTGGATGAAGAGGGCCGGCTCGGCGTCATCCAGGAAGTACTGGACCTCGGACGGGGTGTAGGCGGCGTTCAGGGGCAGGAAGACCGCGCCGGTCCGCAGGGTCGCCAGGTAGATGACGACGGCCTCGACCGACTTCTCGACCTGCATGGCCACCCGGTCCCCGGGCTGGACGCCGGCGGCGCGCAGGGCGGCGGCGGTCCGCGCCGCCAGGGTCTCGAGGTCGCCATAGGAAATGTCGGCGGCGGCGGGCTGGCGGAAGACCGGCCGGGTCAGGTCGGCCGGAAATCGCGAGGCCAGCAGGCTGTAAAGGTTCCCGGACATGGCTCCACTCCCCCGACGGCGATTTCCGGGCGGTAGCACGCCGGCCAAGGACGCCCAACCCCTTCCAGCCCCCACGGCGGGTCCCCCTGGGAGGCGCTCCCCAATTCCTCCCCCCGGGGGAGGTGGACCGCTTCAGCGGGCCGGAGGGGGTCAACGGCCCCTCAGCCGCCCCCCCGCTTTGGGGGAAGCAATCAGGCGGTTCAGTTCACCACCGGCCAAAGGGCGCGACGGATGAGGACGACAGCTGCGGGTGCGCTTCCGCCCCGCATTGACAGACCCCCGGCAGGACCCTCACCTGCCGAACTGAATTCGGCTTAGGGAGGCGGGGATGGAGATCCTTTCGGTTCTGGCGGTGAACGCGGTCGTGTCGGCTGTGGTCTTCCTCGTGCTCTGGCGCATAGCGGTGGCGCTGAAGGATCCCAGCTTCATCGACAGCTGGTGGGGCGCCGGCATGGTGCTGATCGCAGTGACCACCTACCTGCAGTCGAACGGGGGCGACCACGCCGTGGTCCTGACCGTGCTCTGCGCCGTCTGGGGCCTGCGGCTGGGCTATCACCTGATCCGCCGCTGGCGCCGGGAAGGGGCAGACCGCCGCTACTCGCGCATGATGGCGGACGCCAAGGAAAAGAAGGGCTGGAGCTTCGCCAAGGCCAGCCTGATCTACGTCTTCTCCCTCCAGGCCGTCCTGCAGTTCATCGTCTGCCTGCCCGCCCAGCTTGGCCAGCTGTCCGCCCCGGCGACGCTGGGGCCCCTGGCCTGGGCCGGCGTCGTCGTGGCGATCATCGGCATCCTCTTCGAGACCATCGGCGACGCCCAGCTGGAGCGCTTCAAGGCCAACCCGGAGAATGCCGGCAAGGTTCTGGACACCGGCCTGTGGCGCTACACCCGCCACCCCAACTATTTCGGCGACGCCTGCGCCTGGTGGGGCATGTACCTGGTCGCGGCCGACACGGGGCTGGTGGGCGCCCTGTCCATCGTCGGCCCGGCCCTCCTGACCTTCCTGCTCACCCGCTGGAGCGGCGTGCCCACCACCGAGGGGCCGATGCGCCGCAAGAAGCCGGGCTACGAGGCCTATGTGGCCCGGACGTCGGGCTTCATTCCCATGCCGCCGAAGCGCGGGAGCTGAAATCCGGGATCATCTCCGGCCCCGCCCAGACGGCGTGGGTCCCGCTGGAGATCTTGTGCGGCAGGGCGATCCGGCAGACCGGGCCGTCCTGGATCCGCCGGGCGTCGAGGAGGATGCACTCCGAGGCCTGGCGGTTCTCGTCGACCAGGAAGCTGACCAGGTAGCCGTCGTCCTCTGCAGTGGCGTTGCGCCGGGGGGCGAAGGGCGCCTCGCTGGCGAACACCCCGGCGGGCAGGCGGTACTCCCAGGACTCGCCGGACTCCAGGTCCGACTTCACGAAGCCGTTGAAGAGGAACCAGCCCGGCTCCGGCAGGGTGGAGTAGGCGTAGCGGTGGCGGCGGCCGGCGTACCGGCCGTTGATCATGCCGAACTCCATGATCCGCGGGTCCAGCCGCTCCTCGCGGGTCGTGCCGTCGCGAAGGTTGAACCGCCAGCGGTGCAGGTGCGGCCGGAAGCTCATCTCGTCCAGGTAGGCCATCATGTGGCCGAAACCGGGAGGCGCGTCCGCCCTTGGCGGGGGCATGGGCTCGTCCTGGAAGTAGCCGTCCAGGACCACCTCGTCGCCGTCCTCGTAGGCGTTGAGCCAGTGCAGGACATAGGTCGGGGCGGCCTCGAACCAGCGTGGCTCGCCCCCCTCGCGGGGCAGGATGGCGAAGCGGCTCGGCAGGCCCTCGTGCAGGCGCACGGCGTGGATGTCCCGGGCGAGAAGGTCGGCGTCCCAGAAGACCGGCAGGTCGTTCAGGATCACGAAGCGCTCGGTGAAGGCCATGTCGTGCGGCAGGCGCGGGCCCGGAATGTCGATGGCCTGCAGCACCTTCAGCCGGTTGTCCGGCCCCACCAGGCCGTAGTGCAGGTGGGGAGCGTGCTTCGAATAGTTGAAGAACATCAGCTCGCCGGTGTGCTCGTCCACCTTGGGATGGGCTGAGATGCCGTCGATCGGGGTCCAGCCCTCGACGCCAAGGGTGTCCAGGGTCACCGGGTCCAGCCGGTAGCCCTCCCCGCACTGGTAGAAGGTGGACAGGGCGGTCCCGGCATGGACGACGATGTCCGTCGAGGAAGAGTCCTTGAGGGCGCCGTGGGCGCCGAAGCCCGGACGTTTCGCCAGCTGGACCGGATCGGCGAGGCCGCCCCAGAGCGAGCCGCCGGCCTCCTGCTCCGCCCGGAAGCCCCGCGTGCGGATGAAGCGGTTGGCGTAGCTGGCCCGACCGCCCCGGAAGATCATCCGGTGGATCATCCCGTCCCCGTCAAACGGGTGGTAGCGCCCCAGGGGTTCGTGGAGGGGGTTCTCGGTGTTGCGGAGATAGACGCCCTCGATGTCGTCGGGAATGCGCCCCTCAAGGACTTCGGGGTCCGGCAGGTCCACCTCCTCATGGAGCGGCGTCCAGGCGCCGGTCATGTAGGGATGGGACGTCGCCTTGAGGGTCGTCAGGACCGGCGGCTGTCGACGGAGGGGCATGGCGGACCTCGGCGGGACTTTGGAAGCCGGCAGATTAGGATGGATCCGCCCCAGGCGCATCCAGATCGTGGGCCCCTCGAAGGGCCCGCACAGCGCTGCGGTCCCTGGGGGGAGGAATCACCGCGCCAATTGCTCCCCCAAGGGGGAGCTGTCAGCGAAGCTGACTGAGCGGGTTTTCGGCGGCTCAGCAGACCCCCTCCGGCCCGCTGCGCGGTCCACCTCCCCCCTGGGGGGAGGAATTAGAAGCGCCAATTGCTCCCCCAAGGGGGACCGTTGCAATATTCGGAACACGGCGGAACGGATCGGATTCACAAGCTGAACGTAACGGATTCAGATCGGGAATATCGTTCTCATTTTACCCCATTTCGCAATAGTCCCCAAGGGGGAGCTCCGACCGAAGGTCGGTGAGGGGGTCTGCTGAGAGGCCGTTGCCCCCCTCCGGCCCGCTGCGCGGGCCACCTTCCCCTGGGGGGAGGAATTGGGGCGGCGAACGGGGACCGCCGGGCCCCGGAGCGCCTCAGTGGCGCATGGGCCGGGCGCGCAGGCGGGCCGGCGGCGGGGTCTGGCGGAAATCGCCGGCGACGCCGATGCGGGCGTTGCAGCCGGGGCAGCGGACCACCTCGTCATCCGGCCCTTCGGCCGGGGGGTCGAAGAAGGCGCCGCAGGGCTTGCACTTCCAGCCGTGGGTCGGCCGCTCCACCGGCTTGGCCTCGCGGAAGGGCTTGGGCGGACGCGGCGGGCGGGCGGGCTTTTCCGTGCGGAGGGGCGCCAGGGGCTGGGGACCCAGGGGCCGGGTGACCTGGACGCCCGGCTTGAGGCTCAGGGTCCGGCGCTTGAGAGGTTCCTCGGTCATGGCCTTGCCGGAAGGGGGCCAGCCCCGCCGGCCAGCCAGGAAATCCGCGATGGTACCGCCTCCCCGGTTCGAACGGGGGACCTCTAGAGCCACAATCTAGCGCTCTAACCAACTGAGCTAAGGCGGCGCATCGCGGAGGCTAGCTTCTAGGCGGGTCGGCGGCGGCGATCAAGCGGCGGCTTGGCCAGGACGGGACAATCCTTGCCGGGCCGGGAACATGAAGGTGGAGGGACCGGGCAAAGAAAAAGCCCCGGGGCGAACCCCGGGGCCAATTCCATTCGGACCTGCCGGCCTCAGCCCTTGGGGAGCTGGAACCGCAGCGGGATCCGGACCGTGCCGCCCTCGACAGGTGCGCCGTCCTTGGTCTGGGGACGCATCTTGAAGAGCTTGGTCATCCGCATCGCGGCGGAGCCGAAGTCCTGGTCCGCAGGGTCTTCCGACACCACGGAGCAGCCTTCCAGCAGCCCCTTGGCGGTGACCTTGCAGCTCAGGGTCACCCGGCCTTCCACCTCCATCCGCTGTGCGCGGTCGGGGTAGTAGCGGGCGATGTCCTCACCCGAGGGCTTGCGGGCCCAGTCGGGGTTGGTGATCACCGACGGACGCGGCGGCTCGGGAGCCGGCGCCGGGGGCCTCGGATCCTCGATCCGCTTCTCCACCGGCGGAACCGGCAGGGGCGGGATCGTCGGAGCGTTCGGCACCGCAACAGGCGGACGCGGCTGCAGCTTGGGCGGCGGCGGCGGCGGCGTGTTCGGCGGCGGCGGCGGCGGGGGCGGAGGCGGAGCCATCGGCTTGATGATCTCCACGTCCGTCACGTCGTCCGAGTACTCCTTGATCTTGAGCTCGAACCGCTGCTTCCACAGCACGACGCCGATGACGACGTGCAGGAGAAGGGCGATCAGGAACGCGATCAGGAAGCCCTTGCCACGCTTGGGAGGCGGGACGTCGAAGGGGTTGTGGACGGGTTGGATGATGTCTTCAGCCATGCTCCACCCCTCAGTCCTTCTTGTCTTCGCCGACGAGGGCCACGCTGTAGAAGCCATTGTCCTGGAGCGTGTTCATCACGCCCATGAAATCGCCGTACATCACGTCCTTGTCTGCGCGAATGTAGATCCGCTCCTTCTCCGGGCTGCGCTTGCTGCCCAGTTGGGTGCGAAGGGTGTCCCCGAGCTCAGCCAGGTCGGTGTTGAAGTCGCCGATAAAGAGGCGACCCGACGGCTGGATCGAGATGTACACCGGCTTCGGGGGGTTGGTGGACGGTTTCGCAACCGCGTTCGGCAAGGCGATCTTCACGTTAACGGCCGCCATCGGGGCCGCCACCATGAAGATGATCAGGAGGACCAGCATGACGTCCACGAAGGGAGTCACATTGATCTCGCTGTTCGCCTCAACCGCGTACTTGCCACCCCCAGAACCTGAGAGTTTGGCTCCCATCTGGATCAGGCCCCCTTGTCGAGCTGCCGCGAGATGCTGTTCATCAGCTCAGCGACGAAGGACTCCGTACGGCCGCCAAAGCCCGAGATGCGGGTCTGGAAGTAGTTGTAGAAGATAACCGCCGGGATAGCGGCGAACAGACCGATACCGGTGGCCAGCAGGGCTTCGGCGATGCCGGGCGCCACGACGGCCAGGTTGGTGGTGTTCGTGTTCGCGATGCCGATGAACGAGTTCATGATCCCGTAGACGGTGCCGAACAGGCCGATGAACGGACCGGAGGAACCGACCGAGGCCAGGAACTGCATGCCCGAGGAGAGGCGCTTGCCCAGGGTGGACTGGACGGCGCTGACCGCGGATTCCGCACGGTGCAGGGTGGTCTCGCGATGTTCGCCGGAAACCTTCAGGCCGGCCTGGCGCGACAGTTCCACTTCCTGGACGGCCGCAGCGGCCATGTCCGCCAGCGGGTTGCCGGTGAACTCCTCGGAGAGGGCGGCGCGACCCGCGTCGCTGAAGCTCTTGGAGCCGCGGAAGGTCTCGATGAACTGGTTGGCCACGCGCTCCATCGCGTTGAACTCGATGAGCTTGGTGACCAGAAGGAACCAGGAGATGATCGAGCAGAGCACCAGGCCGATCATGACGACCTTCACGACGATGTCAGCGTCGCTGAACATCCCCATGACGGTGAGCTTGCCGGCGTTCTTGATTTGCGGCGGCTCGGCTTCGGGAGCCGGAGCGGCTTCAGCAGGAGCCGCAGCGGGAGCGGCGGCGTCGGCGGGAGCCGCAGCGGCCGGGGCGGCGGCCTCGGCGGCGGGCGCGGGCGCCTGCGCGAAGGCCGGAGCGCTCGCCATCAGCGCCACGGCGCCAAAGAGAGCGATGAAAGGAGTCTTGAGTTTGTTGTCGAGCATCTGTCGCCAGTTCCTGGTTGGTCTAGCACGTTTGGACCTAAGGGTCGTCACGCGAGAGCGTCTCTACCCCAATTGAATGGCCCGCCGCCTCGTCGGTCGGGTCCGG
>JBJOJL010000099.1:0-7749 GCA_046046615.1 Pseudomonadota bacterium | reverse complement strand
ACCCCTCGGGGGATCCCACTCCCTCGCAGGCGGACATCACCATGACCCGCGAGGTCATAGAGGCCGCCAAGGTGCTGCGCCTCTCCGTCCACGACCACGTCATCGTCGGCCGCGACGGCCTGACCAGCTTCCGGGCCCAGGGCCTGATCTGACGGCGGGTGGCCCGCCCCCCGTCGCCGGGCTAGACTGGCGCACAGGGCCCGCTTGGCGGAATCGGTAGACGCAACGGACTTAAAATCCGTCGCCATCGGCGTGCCGGTTCGAGTCCGGCAGCGGGCACCAGCGCACCCATCGCGACATTTTGTCGCAGGCATCCGGGAACATGGTCGTCAGGCCTTAACCTTGCAGGTCCAAAAGGACCTGTCCCAGCCTGGACCAGACTCCGGCGTGGGACGCTCTGGAGTGAAGCGGCATGGGTCTCGCCGGGACAATGAGCTGCAAGGCGACGGGACGGAGAGAGGTGGCATGACCGCCCCAGCCTCCCGACCGGACGAACCCAATACGGTGCGCCTCCTGGGCCTCGCCTTCGCCGGCGCGGACCTCGTCTTCGAGATCGACGCCCACGGGGTGATTGTCTTTGCGCTTGGCGCCGCTGAGCGACTTTCAGGGCGCCCTGACCCGGAACTTGTCGGTCGGGACTGGGCGAGCCTCTTCAATCCGTCGGAAGGCTTGCTGCTCGCCACCCTGCGCAAGGACATCGCCGCCGGGGAACGCCGAGGGCCGATCCGGGTCGACCTTGCGCCCAGGGAGCAGGCGGGCGCGCCCTCCGCCGCCAGCCTGTCCGTCTTCCGCCTTCCCCAGCTGGGATCCCGGATTTCCTGCGCCCTCAGCCTCGGCGCGCCGGCGGGCGGTCCGGTCTTTTCACGCGACGCCCGGGGCTTCACCTTGCCGGAGTCCTTCGCCGCCTCGGCGGAGTACCTGCTGGCGGAGGCCGGCAAGGCCGGTCTGGTCCTCAGCCTCGACCTGCTCGAGGTGCAGGGCCTCAGGGACCGCCTCGCGAAGCTCAAGCCGGAGGTCGCGGAAGAGGCCCGCCAGTCCCTCGAAGCCGTCCTTCGCGCGGATTCCTTCGGCGGGGCCGGAGGCGCCGAGGTCAGCGCGGACCGCTTCGCCGTCATGCGGTCCTCGGACTCCCCGCCCGGACGGCTCCTGGACAGCGTCGGCGCCGCCACCGGGGGAGGCCGCCCCCAGCTGGCCCGGCTTCCCCTCGACGGCCCGGCCTCGGCCCGGAACATGCGCACCATGCGCCTGGCGCTTGACCGGTTCATCGAGTCCGGAGCCGCCTCCGCCGCGTCCGGCTTCGAGGACACGGTGGCCCGCACCCTGAGGGATTCCAGCCGCTTCCGGGACATCGTCGCCCGAAGCGCCTTCCAGCTCGCCTACCAGCCCGTGGTCAGTCTTGCGACAGGCGAACTCCACCACTTCGAGGCGCTCGCCCGGTTCTCCAAGGATACGAGCCCGGCCGAGACCATCCAGCTGGCCGAGGATCTCGACATGATCCAGGCCTTCGACCTCTCGGTCGTGCGGGCCATCGTGCGCGAGCTCCAGGCCCAGCCGAAGACGACGCGGATCGCCGCCAACCTCAGCGCCCACTCCCTGATGATCGACGGCTTCCTCGAGGAAATGCTCGGTCTCGTCGGCAAGGCCCAGGACATCCGCAGCCGGCTGATCCTCGAGATCACCGAGACCCGGAAGATCACCGACCTAGACCGCGCCAACGGCCTGATCGCCCGCCTTCGCAAGGCTGGGCATGTGGTCTGCCTCGACGATTTCGGCGCCGGGGCGGCCTCCCTCGACTACCTTCGCCGGCTCGAGGTGGACTTCATCAAGATCGACGGGCGCTACATCCAGTCCATGACCGAGGGGTCGCGGGACGCCCTGGTGGTCAAGCACCTGGTCGCCCTCTGCCGCGAACTGGGCGTGGCGACCATCGCGGAGATGGTCGAGACCGACGGCGTCGCCCGCCTGTCCCGGGACCTGGGCGTCGAGCTTGGCCAGGGCTGGGTCTTCTCCAAGCCCCTCGACAAGCCGAAATGGAAACCCCCGGCCCCCGCCACCAAGATGGCGCGCACGCGACCGGGCTCCCGGGACGTCTGGGGCTGATCTCCGCAGGCCTGGGCCGGGACTGTTGCAAGACCCCGGCGGCCGGGCGCATGGAGGGGGCATGAAGACCGCCCTCCTCTGGTTCCGCCGCGACCTGCGCCTCGTCGACAACCCGGCGCTCATGGCCGCCCTGGCCGACGGCGCCGTCCTGCCCGTCTACATCCTGGACGAGGGCCCCGACGTGCGCCACGCGGGCGCCGCCTCCCTCTGGTGGCTGAACCGGTCGCTCGGCGCCCTGGCCGCAGACCTCGAGGCGCGCGGGTCGCGGCTGATCCTGCGCCGGGGAGACCCGGCCCGGCTGATCCCGGAACTCGCCGCCCAGGCCGGAGCGGCCTCCGTTCACTGGAACGACCTGTACGATCCCGGCCTGCGGGAACGGGATGACAGGCTGGAAGCCCGCCTGTCCGCTTCGGGTCTGTCCGTGGGCCGCTGGAACGGGGCCCACCTCGTGAGGCCGGACGAGATCCGGACCCGGACCGGCGGCGCCTTCAGCGTCTTCACCCCCTTCTGGCGGGCCGCCCGTCCGCAGATCGACCCGCCCGGGCGGACCGAACCCCCGGAGCGCCTGCCTCCGCCGGAGGAGTGGCCCGGCTCGGACCCCCTCGAGGCCTGGGGCCTCCAGCCCAACGCGCCCGACTGGTCGACCGGGTTCGGGGACTGGACGCCCGGCGAGGCGGGCGCCCGCCAGCGCCTGGCCGCCTTCCTCTCCCGGGGCCTCTCCGGCTACGGCCGCGCGCGGGACATCCCGGCCGAGGCGGGCGTCTCGCGCCTGTCGCCCCATCTCCATTTCGGCGAGATCAGCCCCTTCGCCCTGTGGCGGGGGGCCCTGAACGCCGTGGAGCGGGGCGCCGCCCCCGAAGCCGACGCCGAGAAGTTCCTGGCCGAGCTGGGCTGGCGCGAATTCAACGCCGCCATCTGCAGCCGCGGCAAGGACCTCGCCCGAGCCAGCTTTGATCCGCGCTTCGAGGCGGTCCCCTGGCGCCGGGATCCGGCGGCCCTGGCCGCCTGGCGGAGGGGCCGCACGGGCTATCCCATCGTCGACGCCGGCATGCGCGAGCTCTGGACCACCGGCTGGATGCACAACCGGGTGCGGATGATCTGCGCCTCCTTCTTGGCCAAGCACCTCTTCATAGACTGGCGGCAGGGCGAGGCCTGGTTCTGGGACACCCTGGTCGACGCCGACCACGCGTCAAACGCCGGCAACTGGCAGTGGGTGGCGGGCAGCGGCGCCGATGCGGCCCCCTACTTCCGGATCTTCAGCCCCATGGCCCAGGGCGCGAAGTTCGACCCCGATGGGCGCTATGTCCGCAAGTGGGTCCCCGAGATCGCCCGCCTGCCCGACAAATGGCTCCATGCGCCCTGGACGGCGCCGCCCCTGGTCCTCGACCAGGCCGGCGTCCGCCTGGGCCGGACCTATCCCGCGCCCGTCGTCGACCACGACTTCGCCCGGGCCCGCGCCCTGGAGGCTTACGCCGTGGTCAAGGGCGGGTAGACTGCAGCCCTGAACGGAGGATTCCCCATGCTTGGATACGTGACCCTGGGCGCCAGCGACTTCGAACGCGCCAAGACCTTCTACCGCGCCGTGCTCGCCCCCCTCGGGGCCAAGCCGGCCATGTCGGGCGACCGGATGGAGCTCTACTCCAACGGCACAGGCGCCATGCTCGGGGTCTGCATCCCCTACGACAAGGGCGCGGCCACCCCCGGCAACGGCGTCATGCCGGCCATTTCCGCGCCCAGCCGCGAGGTCGTGGACCAGGTCCACGCCGCCGCCCTAGCCAATGGCGCGACCTGCGAGGGCCCTCCGGGCGAGCGCATGCCCACCTTCTACGGCGCCTATTTCCGCGATCCGGACGGCAACAAGATCTGCGTCTACAAGATGGGCTGACAGGGCCGCGGGGCGCGGAGGCCCTCAGGTCTCCAGCCGCCCCGCCGCCTCCCATTCCAGGAAGGCGGGCCAGGTCAGGAGGCGGTCCATATAGGCCGCCAAAGCCGGCGTCCCCGGCTCGACCGCGTAGGTGCGGAACCGCGTCGCGACGGGTGTGAAGAAGGCGTCGGCGATGGACCAGTCCCCCAAAAGGAAGGGGCCGCCGCTGCGCGCCAGGAGATCGGTCCAGAGGGCGCGGACCCTGGCGATGTCGGCCTGGGCGTCCTCCGACAGTTCGACCGCCCCGACCGGCCGGGCCAGGTCCATCGGGCATTCCAGGCGCAGGGCGCGGAACCCGGCGTGCATCTCGCTGGCCGCGCCGCGCCCCAGCGCGCGCAGGTCTCCATCCTCGGGCCAGAGCCTCGCCGCGGGGAAGGCCTCCGCCAGGTACTCGCAGATGGCCAGGGACTCCGGGATGACGATCCGCCCGGTCTTGAGGGCCGGGACCCGTCCCGAGGGGGAATGCGGCAGGATCTGCGCCCGGGTCTGCCCATCCGCCTGGTAGAGCCGGATCAGCCTTTCCTCGAAGGACTCCCCGGTCCGCTTCAGGGCCAGCCAGGGCCGCATGGACCAGCTCGACCAGCGCTTGGATCCGATCACCAATTCCATCGTCAGTCTCCAGGCCGCCCGCGAATATCCCCACCGACAGTAGGGATGAGTGCTTGCCCCCGCCCGCCGGCGCCGTCTAGACCTGAGGCAAGAAAAACAATCGCCCCGGGAGGATCAGGGTGTCCATCATTTCCACCTCGCCAGAGGACGTCGTCGAGTCCGAGGAAGACGCCCCGCTTGTTCCCCTGGTGTCCGCTGGCTTCCGCCGCTACGCCCTCATCCTTCTCCTGGCGGTCTACACCGTCAATTTCCTGGACCGGCAGATCGTCTCGATCCTCGCCGAGCCCATCAAGCGCGACCTACACTTGTCCGACACCCAGCTGGGTCTCCTGACGGGCCTGGCCTTCGCCATCTTCTACACCTTCCTCGGCCTGCCCATCGCCCGCCTGGCCGAGCGCAGCAACCGGGTCACCATCATCGGGGCCTCCCTGGCGGTCTGGAGCGGCTTCACCGTCGTCTGCGGCCTGGCCACCAACTACACCCAGCTGCTCCTGGCGCGGATCGGCGTCGGCGTCGGCGAGGCCGGCTGCACGCCCACCGCCCATTCCCTGATCGCCGACTATGTGCCGAAGTCCCAGCGCGCCTCGGCCTTGGCCTTCTTCGCCATGGGCACCCCCCTCGGCTCCCTCCTCGGCTCGTCCCTGGGCGGGGTGATGTCCGACACCTTTGGGTGGCGGACCGCCTTCCTCCTGGCCGGGGCGCCGGGCCTCCTGCTCACCGCCGTGGTCTTCCTGACCCTCCGCGAGCCTCGCAAGGAACTGTCGGCCCTGGCCCGCGCGCGCATGGCCGAGACCCAGAAGACCGAGGGGAGCTTCGGGGCCACCCTCACCTACCTCGCCCGCAAGCGGACCTTCTGGCTGGTGGCCTTCGGCGCGGCGACCCTGGCCTTCATCGGCTACGGCAACGGCGCCTTCGTCTACTCCTTCTACCTGCGGAACCATCCGCAGGAGGTGGCGGAGCTGGCCAGCCATTTCGGGCTCAAGTCCGTAGGCTTCCTGGGGCTGGTCCTGGGCATCCTCGGCGGCGTCATGGGCATCCTCTCCAGCTGGCTGGGCGGGGTCCTCGCCGACCGGGCGGGGGCGCGGGACATCCGCGCCTACATGACCGTCCCGGCCATCGCCGCCCTCATCTCCCCGATCTTCGCCGTCATCGGATACCTCCAGCCGACGGCCATCGGGACCATGCTGGTCATGCTCATCCCGGGCCTGGTCGGCTCGCTCTGGTACGGGCCGGTCTACGCCTCGGGCCAGAGCCTTGTGCCGCCGCACATGCGGGCCACCGCCGCCTCCGTACTCCTGTTCATCATCAACCTGGTGGGCCTCGGAGCCGGGCCGCTCATCGTCGGCGCCCTCTCCGATGTCTTCGCTACCGGCCTCGGCCTGGGTGAGGCGGAGGGGGTGCGCTGGGCCATCATCGCCACCTCCTGCTGCACCCTGATCGCCGCCGGCCTGTTCTGGATGGCCCGGAAGTCCATCAAGGAAGACCTGGTCAGCTAAGCCCGGCCTTCAATCGAAAGTTAACGACGACGGGCCATCCTGATCCTGCGGAGTGGGGGAATCACTCCGCAGGAGACCCGCCATGTCGACCCGCAAGTCCGGCTTCACGCGCTACAGCTCCGACCACTTCGAGCCCCAGGAGGACATGGACCTGGCCGCCCAGCGACGCCTGCGCGGCCAGCTGGAGCATATCGACTACACGGTCTTCGCCTCCAACCGGGAGGTGATCCACGCCGCCCTGGGCAGCGCCGACGCCGAGAAGTTCCAGCGCCTCGCGGTCGCCGCCGCCCTGGCCCGCGCCCAGTGGGTCAAGGAAGCCCTGGCCATGGCCGAGAACCCCACGGGCTTCGAGACCCGCCAGGTCATGCGTCTTGCCGAACTGCGCACCCGCTACGAGGAGCTTTCCAGCGCCTACGAGGCCCTGCGCCGTATGGTCGAGCGCGGCTACATCGCCTACGCCTCCCCCCAGCCGCCCGCGGGCTGAGACCTCCGCGGTTGTGAAGCCGCACCGATCCGGTCCAAACTCCGCCGCACCCCCAAGGTGACCGGAGATCCCCCATGTCGCAGCCCGCCGCCCTCAGCCGTTCGCTCCAGGGCTCCATCGCCCACGTCACCGGCGCCGGGTCCGGCATGGGTCGGGCCACAGCAGAGATCTTCGCCGCCGAGGGGGCGCATGTCGCCGTCACGGACTTCCGCGGGGAGACTGCAGAGGCCGCCGCCGAGGCGATCCGCGCCGCTGGCGGCTCGGCCCGGGCCTGGGCGCTGGACGTCTCCGACGCCGACCAGGTGCGTCGCGTCACCACCGAGATCGCCGACCATTTCGGCGGCCTGGACATCCTGGTCAACAACGCCGGGATCTCGGCCTTCAGCCCCATCGACTCCGAGGACTACGACGCGGCCTGGGCGAAATCCCTCGCGGTCCTGCTCACCGCCCACCAGTTGACCATCCGCGCCGCCCTGCCCTGGCTGCGCAAGTCCAAAGCCCCGCGGATCGTCAACATCGCCTCCACCGAGGCCCTGGGCGCCACCAGCCGCGACAGCCCCTACGCCGCGGCCAAGGCCGGCGTCACCGGCCTCACCCGCGCCCTGGCGGTCGAGCTGGGCAAGGAGGGGATCACCGTGAACTGCATCTGCCCCGGCCCGATCCTGACCGGCATGACTGACCGGATCCCCGACGCCGACCGCGCCACCTACGCCCGCCGGCGAACCGCCCTCGGCCGCTACGGCGACCCCGCCGAGGTGGGTCACATGACGGTCAGCCTCTGCCTGCCCGCCGCCAGCTTCATCACTGGCGTCACCATCCCGGTGGACGGCGGCCTGATGGCGCGCAACGCCTAGATCGTGGTCCGACAGGCGGGATCCGCCCCGCGGATCGAAACTTGATCCAGCCTATCGAAGTTGAAGCCACCCCTCTCCCCTCCGGCGTTCCGTCCGAGGGGACTTGCCCTAGCCAGCGAGGATCCAGCCTGAAGGCAGGCTGGCGAGACTCACCCCTTCCAGAACCAGGGTGTCGCCGCCCGGGAGGGTGACCACGGTCTCTCCCCCTGACTGGACGACGGTGAAGGTCGCTCCGCCCTCGATGACGACCCGGTCTCCCGCGCCAAAGCTGAAGTCGAGCAC
>JBJOJL010000098.1:0-7821 GCA_046046615.1 Pseudomonadota bacterium | reverse complement strand
CCCCAGGGGGGAGCTGGCAGCGAAGCTGATTGAGGGGGTCTACGGGGCTCAGCTGACCCCCTCCGGCCCGGGGCCTTCGCCCCGGTCCACCTCCCCCTTGGGGGAGGAATTACGGGGATAATTGCTCCCCCAAGGGGGAGCTCCCGGCGAAGCCGGGTGAGGGGGTCAACGGCGCTTCAGGGAGGGCGGGTTGGACCCCGGCCCCAGTCGGCGTCAGCCCAGCTTTTCGGCGATCAGGGGGATGGCGCGATCGACCAGGGGGTCGGACTTGGCGCCCGACAGGCGGTCTGCAAGGACCTGCTCGGCCATGCGGGCGGCGAGGTCCACCGCGGCGGCGCGCACCTCGGCTTCGGCCTGGGCCTCGGCGTTGGCGATCTTCCGCTCGGCCAGCTGCTGACGACGGGCGAGGGACTCCTCCAGCCGGGCCTTGGCGTCAGCCTCGTAGGCGCGGGCCTGCTCCTCGGCGGCGGCCAGCATGTCACGCACCTGCTTTTCGGCTTCAGCGCGCTCCGCCTTCAGGTCGGCCAGCAGGCGCTCAGCCTCGGCGCGGATGCGGGCGGCCTCGTCCAGGTCATTCTGGATGGCGTCCCGCTTGGCGTCGAGCTGGCCAGCAACCATCTGCGGCGCCTTGGCCACGAAGATGACGATGCCCAGGAAGATCAGGAGGCCGGCGGCGATCCAGAACTCCGGCTTCGACGGATCGAAGGAGATGTGGAACGGATTCATCAGGCGGCTCCCTTGGCGGCGGCGCGCAGGTCGGCGGCGGAGGCCGCGGTCCCGGTCAGGCGTTCCACCATGGCCCCGGCGGTCTCGACGGCGATGTCGCCGACATTGGCCATGGCCGAATCCCGGAGGCTCCGGATGCGGGTCTCGGCGGCCGCCAGTTCATCGGCGATCCGAGCATCTGCCTCCGCCTGCCGGGCCGCGAACTCGGCGTTGGCTTTCGCCTTGGCCTCGGCCGCCACAGTCCGCGCCCGCGCCCGGGCCTGTTCGATCTCGGAGCGGGCCGCCGCCGCCTGGGCGTCGGCCTCGTCCTGGACACGGCGGGCTTCCGCCACCGCCGAGGCGATGGTCTCTGCCCGGGTGTCCTGGACCCGGCGAAGACGCGGGATGAAGACCCGCGCCATCAGGAAATAGAGGACGGAGAAGATCAGCAGGAGCCAGACGATCTGGCCGCCCCAGTACTGGAAATCGAATTGGGGCAGTCCGCCGCCGCCGCCGTGTTCGGCGGGCGCGGTTCCGGCGTGCGCGCCTTCCAGGGCCGCAGGCGCGGCGCCAGGGGCGAGTGGTGTCTCTTCGGCGGCCATCTGGCTACGACGTCCTCAGGATGCGGATGCGCCGACGGGCCGTTGGGCCAGCCGGCGTCGCCGCAGGATCAGTTGAAGTCAGCTGAACAGGATGAGCAGGCCGAGCACGAAGGCCAGGATGCCCAGGGCTTCGGTCAGAGCCGCGCCGAGGATCAGGTTGGTGAACTGGCCGCCGGCCGCCGACGGGTTGCGGGTGGCGCCCGACAGGAAGTTCCCGAAGATGGTGCCGACGCCGATGCCCGCGCCGATCATGCCGAGGGTCGCCAGACCCGCGCCGATGAACTTAGCCGCTTCCGCTTCCATGATTTTGGTCCTGCTTGAGTGTTGGAAAGGGGTGAGGGATGGACCCGGCGATCAGTGGTGATCGCCGAGGTTGACCACGTCGTTCAGGTAGACGCAGGTCAGAACCGCAAAGACGAAGGCCTGGAGGAAGGCCACGAGGAATTCGAGGGAGGTCAGGGCGACCACGCCGACCAGGGGAAGGACGGCGCCGACGACACCCACCGCGCCCAGGCCCGCGAGGGCCGGGATGAAGCCGGCGAAGACCTTCAGGGCCACGTGGCCGCCCAGCATGTTGCCGAACAGTCGAAGGGCGAGGGTCACCGGCCGCAGGAAGAAGGAGATGATCTCGATCGGCGTCACCAGGAACAGCATGTACCAGGGCACGCCCGACGGCACGAACAGCTTGTACATGTTCGCGCCGTTGCGGATGAAGCCAACCACGAGCACGATCAGGAAGGTCATGACCGCCAGGGCGGCCGTGACCGCCAGCTGGGAGGTGGCCGTGAAGGCCAGGAACAGGCCCAGCATGTTCATCGACAGGACGAACAGGAAGATCGTGAAGACATAGGGGAAGAACTTGCGGGACTCGTGCCCGATGATCCCGTGCGCCATGTCATCGATATAGCTGAACAGGCCCTCGGCCATCAGCTGCATCCGGCCAGGCACGACGGCGGCGCGGCTGGTGGCGACGGCGAAGAAGGCGACGACCAAGCCCGCCGCAATCAGCATGGCCAGGATCGAATTGTTCAGGGAAAGGTCGACGAGAAGGCCGCCGGGCAGCTCCACCGTGGGCAGCTGAAGGCCCTTGTGGATCTCGAACTGTTCCATCGGGCTGGCCATGCCGCCTCGAGCTCCTTCAATCGTCCTCGTCCTCGGCGTCGTCGGGAAGGTCCCTCGGAGGGCCCCAGTCCCGCGCCGCCTGGGCGCTGTAAATCCTGGCCGAACGCACGGCCATCCAGATCGAGATGGCGAAGCCCCCCAGGACCCCGACAATCATTCCCCAGGGCGCCGAGCCGACCAGGAAGTCGACCGCCGCCCCGAACCCCACGCCCACGAACACCCCGCCAAGCAGCAGGGCCATGATGCGGTATCCATAGCCCGCCGCCTGGCTCCCGTGGTCCGGAACCTCCCGCGTCGTGCGCGCTTCGAGGGCCGAGGCCTGCTCGTCTAGGCGACGAATGGCCTCTTCCCTCGAGGGATCCGATCCTGGCATGGGTCACACGGTCTGACGGCCCTGGCGGAGGCCAGGACCCCGGGCTGGATTTCGGGGCGGAACCTATAGAAGCGGTTGCAGTGCGTCAAGGCTGGGCCGAGGCCTTTTAACGCCTTGAAATCAATAATGAAATTTACCCGGAAACAGGCCGGGCCCGCGCCCCTGTCCCGGTGTCCGGGGATTCCCGCCGCCGGGCTACTCCGCCGCCAGGGCCTCGGCCTGCCGCAGGTCCACGGAAACCAACTGCGAGACCCCTCGCTCGGCCATGGTCACCCCGAAGAGCCGGTCCATCCGCGCCATGGTGACCGGGTTGTGGGTGATGGCGATGAAGCGGGTGCGGGTGCGCCGGCGCATCTCGTCCAGCATGTTGCAGAAGCGGTCGACATTGGCGTCGTCGAGCGGGGCATCCACCTCGTCCAGCACGCAGATGGGCGCCGGATTGGCCAGGAAGACCGCAAAGATCAGGGCGCAGGCCGTCAGGGCCTGCTCGCCGCCGCTCATCAGGCTCATGGCCGCCAGCCGCTTGCCGGGCGGACAGGCGAAGATCTCGAGGCCCGCCTCCAGGGGGTCGTCGGACTCCACCAGTCGCAGTTCGGCCTGGCCCCCTTCGAAGAGGGCCTGGAAGAGCGCCTGGAAGTGGCCGTTGATCACGTCGAAGGCCGCCAGCAGCCGTTCCCGGCCCTCGCCGTTCAGTTCGTCGATACCCTGCCGAAGCCGGGCGATGGCGCCTGTCAGGTCCGCCTGTTCCGTGCGCAGGGTATCCAGCCGCTCGGCGTACTCGCGGGCCTCTTCCTCGGCCCGCAGGTTCACCGCCCCCAGGGCCTCGCGCTGGCGCTCAAGGTTGTAGAGGTGAGCCTCTACGCCGCCGGCCTCGGCGGGGATGGCGACGGCCTCGTCCGCCAGGGACCGCGCCAGGTCCTCGGGTTCGACCCGGGCGGTCTCGCGGATCTGGCCGGAAATCTCGGTCAGCCGCTCGCGGGCGGACTCCAGCCGGGCGTCAAGGCCCGCCCGGCGTTCGCGCACCTCGGAGGCGGCGGCCTCGGCGGCCCGCACCTCCCGGGTCGCCTCGGCCCGCTCGGCCTCGGCGGTGGACAGGGCGTCGGAAGTGGCCGCGCGGCGGGCCTCCGCCTGACCGATCTCGGTCAGCAGGGCCTGGAGCCGGTCGGCGTGGGTGGCGGGCTTCTCCTGGGCGGCGTCCAGGCCGGCGACGGCCCGGGCGCGTTCAGCGGACAGGCGGTCAAGGCGCTGGGCGGCGGCGGCGGAACGGCGGCTCCAGTCGTCGCGGTCCTCGCAGGTCCGCTCCAGCTGGCGGCGGCGGCCGTCGCGCTCGCGCACCTCGGCGTCCAGCGCGGCTCGGGCCTGGGCGGCGGCCTCCACGGCCGGACCGGTCAGGGCCCGGGCGGCCTCCAGGCGGGCGCCGACGTCCCCGGCGTCGCCAACCGCCTGGACCTCGGCCTCCGCCGCGGCGAGGGCCGCCTCCGTTTCGGACATCTCGGTCTCGAAGCGCCGGATCAGGTCATCGAGGGACTGCCTCTGGGCCTCGCGGCGCGCCGCCTCGCGATCATGGCGCTCCCGGGCCTGCCGGGCCTGGGCCACGAGCTGTTCCGCGGCCGCCGGGCGACGGCGGGCGTCCCGGACCCCGGCCTCAGCCCCGGCCAGGGCGTTTGCTGCAGCGGTAAGGGCGGCGACGGCGGCTTCGGCCTCCGGGCGAAGGCCCGCGAGCTGGTCCTCCAGTTCGGCCAGCCGTCCACGCTGGGCCATCCGGACAGCCGAGGCTCTGGGCGCGTCGGCCCGGGCGACGAAACCGTCCCAGCGCCAGAGGTCGCCCTCGCGGGACACGAGACGAACCCCGGGGGCCAGGGCTGCGGCCAGGCGCTCGCCTTCGCTGCGGTCCACCAGCCCGACCAGGGCGAGGCGCGCGGCCAGGGCCTGGGGCGCCTTGACGCGAGCAGCCAGGGGTTCTGCGCCGGGGGGCAGGGTGACGGGGGGCGGGGGCGCACCCTTCCAGAAGGCGGTGGCCCTGGGGTCCAGGGCCGCGTCGAGGTCGTCGCCCAGGGCGGCGGCCAGGGCCGCCTCCAGGCCGCGCTCGGGGGTGATGCTGTCCACCGCCGGTGCGAAACCGTCTTCGGCGGAGTCCTTGAGAAGTCGCGAAAGGCCCCGCGCCTCGGCCTCGGCGGCGTCGAGGCGGGCGCGGACCTCGCGGGCGGCGTCCTGGGCCTGGCCCTCGGCGCGGGCGGCTTCGGTCCGGTCTGTTTCCGCCGCCTCGAGGGCGGTGCGGGCGGCGGTGAGCTCCGCCTCAGCTGCGGCGAGGGCTTCGGCGGCGGCCTTCGCTTCCGGGCCTTCCGCCCCGCCCAGGGCCTCGCGCTCGCGCACGGCCTGTTCGAGGGCCCGGCGGGTCCGGGCCGCCCGGCTCCGGGCTTCCTCGGCCCGTGTCTCGGCCGCGCGGCGCTGGGCCGCCTCTGCGGCGACCTGGGCGGCCAGGGCCTCGACCTCGGCCTGGACCCGGTCGCGCTCGACCTCCGCCAGGCGAAGGGCGGACTCCAGTTCAGGGCCCCGGGAGGGGGCGGCGGCGACCTCCGCCTCCAGCCGGCTGATCTCGACCGCAAGTCGGGACAGGGCTTCCTCGGCGTCGGCGGTGATCTGGGTCTCGCGGGCCCGGTCGGCGTCGATGCGGGCGATATCGGCCTCGAGCCGGCGGACCTCCTCGGCCAGGGCCTCGGCCTCCCTCTCCAGCCGGTCGCGGTCGATCGCCAGCTTGTTCAGGACGGCCGCCGCCACGGTCTCGGCGTCCCTGAGGGCGGGCATGGCGGCCTCGGCCCGGGCCGAGCGGGCGCTGGCCGCCGCCGCCGCCCGCGCCGTGTCCTCGACACCCCGGATCGCCTCCTCCGCCTCGGCGGACAGCCGGCGGACCGCCTCTCCGGCTTCGGCCCAGCGGGCGTGAAGCACGGCGGACTGGAGGGTGCGGATCTCGGCGGAGAGCCGGCGGTAACGCTCGGCGTTCCGGGCCTCGCGCCGCAGGCGGTTGAGGGCCGAGTCCAGCTCCCGGGCGATGTCGTCCAGCCGGGAGAGATTGGTCTCGGCGGCCCTAAGCCTCAGCTCCGCCTCGTGCCGGCGGGAATGAAGCCCCGAGACGCCGGCGGCCTCTTCCAGGATCATCCGCCGGTTCTGCGGCTTGGCCGCGATCAGCTCGGAGATCTGGCCCTGGCGAACCAGGGCCGGGGAGTTGGAGCCCGTCGAGGCGTCGGCGAACAGCAGGTGGACGTCCCGGGCCCGGACCTCGCGCCCGTTGATGCGGTAGGTGGAGCCCTCGCCCCGGTCGATCCGCCGGACGACCTCGAGGACGGGGCTGTCATTGTAGGCGGGCGGCGCCCGCCGCTCGGCGTTGTCGATGGTCAGGACGACCTCGGCGTGGTTGCGCGAGGCGCGTCCCCCGGAGCCGGCGAAGATCACGTCGTCCATGCCGCCGGCCCGCATGGCCTTGGCGGAATTGGCGCCCATCACCCAGCGCAGGGCTTCCAGCAGGTTGGACTTCCCGCAGCCGTTCGGCCCGACAATGCCCGTGATTCCGGGCTCGATGCGCAGTTCCGTCGCATCGACGAAGGACTTGAAGCCAGAGAGCCTGAGCCGCTGGAACTGCACCTGACCTGCCTGTCCCCCCTACTTGGCGGCTTCGGCGACGGCCTTTTCGAGGGCGGCGAGGCTGATCTCGCCCTCGCCCACCGACTTGCCGTTGATGAAGAAGGCGGGGGTGCCGGTGATCCGGTCCTGCTTGATCGCCCGGTCGACGCGCGCATTGAGGGCCTTGAGGGCCTCCTCGTCGCTGATGCAGGTGTTGAACTGGGCCTCTGTCAGGCCTGCGGACTGGGCCACGCGCAGGAGCACGCCGCGCATGTCGCCGGTCTGGAAGATTTCCTGCTGGCTGCGGAAAATGGCGTCCAGGACGGTGAAGTACTTGTCCTTGCCGGCGCAGCGGGCGGTGAGGAAGCCCGCCGCCGCCAGCTCGTTCGGCGGCGTGAGGAATTCCTTCAGGGTGTAGTGGACCTTGCCGGTGTCGATGTACTTGGCCTTGAATTCCGGGAAGACCGAGTTGTTGAAGGTCGCGCAGTGGGTGCAGCTGGCGGAGGCGTATTCCACCATCTTCACCGGGGCCTTGGGGTCCCCCAGGGTCATGTCCTCGGCTGACGGCGCGGGACCGCGGCTGCAGGCGGAGAGCAGGAGGGCGCCCGCCAGGGCGGCCAGGGCAAGGGGACGGAACCGGGACATATCGCCTCCAGATTGGCTTTGTCGGGAATTAGAGCCCGATTCTAGGGCTCCGGGGACGCCCGCCCAAGCCTGCTCAGGCGGGGTCAGGCCGGTTTCTGTGGACGGAGCGGCCAAGATCGACCAGGGCGGCGCGAAGGCGGTCGGTGCGGGCCGGCTCTGCGGCGGCCTGGAGGGCCGCCTCGACCGCCGCATCGAGGGGCGGCGGGCGACGGCGGGAGACCCCCGGGCGGGGACCCGCGGCAGGATTGCGCAGGGGCCCCTGCACCACCCTGAGACGGCCCGCCGCACCTGCCCCCAGGAAGAGGTTCACCCGGTCCAGGATCTCGGCGCTGCGGTGCTGGATCAGGGTGGCTGACGGCCCTGCGACCCGGATCTCGAGGACGCCTGGGCCGCCCCCTCGGGGCGGCGAGAGCCGGACCGGCTCGGTCCGCCGGGCGAGGTCGACGCCGACGATCTCTGACCAACGCGCCTGGAGCGCCCCGGGGCCCTGGCCGAAGCGGGCGTCCAGGGCCTTGAGGACCGGCGCCAGGCTGCGGCCCGCCGGCGGCGCCGGGCGCCGGGCCGGACGCGTCCGGCGGCGGGCGAGGATTTCCGCGGCTTCGGCGGGGGAGGGAAGTCTGCGGCCGGGCCTGTCCCTATCCTAGACCCGGCCCTGCGGTGCGGGGAGTCCCCTTCCTCTGGTCGCGAATGCCGCTAGGTTCCGGCCATGAACCGCGATCGCCTGCAGAAGCGCCTCCTGGACTGGTACAGGGCGGG
>JBJOJL010000097.1:0-7832 GCA_046046615.1 Pseudomonadota bacterium | reverse complement strand
CAGGGGTTCGGCGCCCAGCCGGCGGACAAAGTCCGGCA
The DNA here is from genome assembly GCA_046046615.1 of Pseudomonadota bacterium. GTDB lineage: Bacteria > Pseudomonadota > Alphaproteobacteria > Caulobacterales > Caulobacteraceae > Phenylobacterium. Next base: position 7,794 of record JBJOJL010000097.1, on the reverse strand, counting down.
GCCAGGGATTCCGCGTCGGCTTCATCCGCTCGGCCCTGTAGATGTGGCCAAGGTCGGCGTAGGCGCGGTCGAAGTTCTTGTTCACGATCACGTAGTCGTAGTCGCCCCAGTGGGTGATCTCCTCGCGGCCCCGCTCCAGCCGGCGCTGGATCACGGCGGCGGAATCCTGGGCCCGGGCGTTCAGGCGGCGGGCCAGGTCCGCCCAGGACGGCGGGAGGACGAAGACGCTGACGCTGTCCTCCGGCATGGACGCCCGAACCTGGGCCGCGCCCTGCCAGTCGATGTCGAAGAGGACGTCCTGGCCCGCCGCGAGGGCCGCCTCCACCGGCGCCCTCGGTGTTCCGTAGCGGTTGTCATGGACATGGGCCCATTCGAGAAGCTGGCCGCCGGCGACCATCTCATCGAAGCGTTCGGGCGTGACGAAATAGTACTCCCGCCCCTCCTCCTCCCCCGGCCTCGGGGCGCGGGTGGTGGCGGAGATCGACAGGACCAGGTCGTCATGGTCGGCGACAAGGCGACGGGACAGCGAGGTCTTGCCCGCCCCGGACGGACTGGAGATCAGCAGCAGCAGGCCGCGCCGCTGGACCTCCCAGGGCCGGGCCGCATCCGTCTGGCTCATGGTTCACTCCACATTCTGGACCTGCTCGCGGAACTGGTCGATGGCGGCCTTGAGGTCGAGCCCCGTCCGGGTCAGGCCAGCGACCGCCGCCTTCGAGCAAAGGGTGTTGGCCTCACGCATGAACTCCTGGGTCAGGAAGTCCAGGCGACGGCCCGCCGCTCCGCCCTCGGAGACCAGGCCTCGGGCGCTGGAAAGATGGCCCTCCAGCCGGTCCAGCTCTTCGCGGACATCGGCCTTCACCGCCAGGGCGGCGGCTTCGAGGAAGGCCCGCTCGGCGACATCCGGGCCCTCGCCCGCCAGTTCAGAAAGCCGCCGAAGGAACCGGCTGCGGATGGTCTCGACCTGTTCGGCGGCCAGGTGCGTCGCCTGTCCGACCAGCGTCTCGATCTCGTCCAGCAGCCGTCCCAGGACGCCCGCCAGCTGCCGCCCCTCCTCGCGCCGGGCCGCCTGGAGAGCGTCCAGGGCTTCCGTCACAGAGGCCGCCAGCAGGGCTCCGGCTTCCGCCAAGGCCTCCGGATCCGCCTCGGCGGACTCCGCCTCGATGACGCCCTTCAGGGAGAGGAGGCCGTCCAGGGTGGGGCGAAGCACCCTGCCCTCGGCGATCCAGGGTTCGCCGGCCTCCAGCAGCCGGCGGGCGAGGTCGTGGTTGATCCGGACCGGCGCTTCGGCCTCCAGCCGACGGGCGGTGACGGTGACCGAAACCTGGCCGCGCTGGAACCGGGACTGGGCGGCCTCGCGCGCTGACCTTTCCAGGGCGTCAAAGCCGGCCGGCCCGCGGAAACGCACCTCAAGGCCGCGGCCGTTGACCGAGCGCGCCTCAACAACCCAGGACCAGCCCCCGCCCGCGCCCTCGGCGCGGCCGAAGCCCGTCATGCCGCTCAGGTCCGCCATCCTCAGCCTCCCGCTGCCTTGGCCCGCTCGACCGCCCGCCAACGGGCGACGTTGGCGTTGTGCGCCTCCAGGGTCTCGGCGAAGACATGGCCCCCGGTCCCGTCGGCGACAAAGTAGAGCTCACGGGTCTCAAGCGGGTCCAGGACAGCCTCCAGCGAAGCCCGCCCGGGGTTGGCGATGGGGGTCGGAGGCAGGCCGGAATAGGCGTAGGTGTTCCAGGGGCTGCGGCTGGCGAGCTCGGACGCCCGGATCCCGCGCCCAAGGGGTTCGCCCCGGCTCACGGCGTAGATGACGGTGGGATCGCTCTGCAGGCGCATCCCGATCCGCAGCCGGTTGATGAAGACCCCCGCGACCCTTCGACGCTCGTCCCGCAGGCCCGTCTCCTTCTCGACGATGGACGCCAGGATCACGGCCTCCTGGGGCGTCGCCAGGGGCAGGCCCGGCTTCCGCGAGGCCCAGAGGCGGTCCAGGAGCGCCTGCTGGTCAGAGCGCATTCGGTCGAGGAGCGACTGGCGGGTGTCGCCCCGCTCGGCCCGGTAGGTCTCGGGCAGAAGGGTTCCCTCCTCCGGGACGGCGACGTCGCCGGTGAGCCAGTCCACGGACTGGAGCTCGCGCACGATCATGGCCGAGGTCAGGCCCTCCGGCAGGGTCACCTTCCGGACGACGGTTCGCCCGGCCCTGAGGTCAGACAGGATGGCCAGCGGCGAGGCGCGGCTGGGAATGGCGTATTCCCCCGCCTTGAGGGAGCGACCAGCTCCGGTCGCCCGGGCCAGGACCTGGAAGGCCCACTCGGAACGGATCACGCCTGCAGACTTCAGCGCAGCCGACACGCCAGCGACGCCCGATCCCCGGGGAAGGAGGACCTCGGTGACGGCGCCGGACCGGGCCGCAGGGCCCGGACCGAAGGCCGCAAACCCACCGGCGAACGCCAGGAGCCCCGCGGCGACAGCGGCGATCGCGAAGAGGTTCCGCCTGCGCCGGGCCGCCCGGGACCTTCGCCTCACGGGACCTTCTTGAGGACCAGGGACGCGTTCGTCCCGCCGAAGCCGAAGCTGTTGGACACCGCCACGTCGATCTTCATCGGCTTGGACTTGTGGGGAACCAGGTCCACCACGGTCTCCACGGAGGGGTTGTCGAGGTTGAGGGTCGGCGGCGCCACCTGGTCGCGGATGGCCAGGCAGGTGAAGGCGGCCTCGATGGCGCCAGCGGCGCCCAGGAGGTGCCCGGTGGCGGACTTGGTGGAACTCATGGTCGCCCGGGCGGCGGCGTCACCCAGCAGGCGGGTGACGGCGCCCAACTCGATCTCGTCGCCCAGGGGCGTCGAGGTGCCGTGGGCGTTGATGTAGTCGACCTGGGACGGCTCGATCCCGGCGTCGCGGACGGCGGCCCGCATGGCCCGGAAGCCCCCGTCGCCATCCTCGGCCGGGGCGGTGATGTGATAGGCGTCGCCCGCCATCCCGTAGCCCGCCACCTCGGCGTAGATCTTCGCGCCGCGCGCCCTGGCGTGCTCGTATTCCTCAAGGATCAGGATGCCGGCGCCTTCGCCCATGACGAAGCCGTCGCGGTCCTTGTCGTAAGGGCGACTGGCCTTCTCCGGCGCGTCGTTGAAGTTGGTGGACATGGCCCGGCAGGCGATGAAGCCCGCCACGCCGATCGGGCAGACCGACGCCTCGGCCCCGCCCGCCACCATGACGTCTGCGTCCCCGTAACGGATCATCCGGGCCGCATCGCCGATGGCGTGGGCGCCCGTGGCGCAGGCCGTCACCACCGAGTGATTCGGACCCTTGAACCCGTGCCGGATCGAGACCTGGCCGGAAGCCAGGTTGATCAGGGCCGAGGGAATGAAGAAGGGACTGACGCGACGCGGACCCTTCTCGTGCATCTCGATGGCGGTGTCGGCGATGGTCGAGAGCCCGCCGATTCCCGATCCGATGATGACGCCTGTCCGCTCAAAGTCCTCGGTCGTCTGGGGCTTCCAACCGGAATCGGCCACGGCTTCGTCCGCCGCCGCGATGGCGTAGAGGATGAAGTCGTCAATCCGGCGGCGATCCTTGGCCGGGAGGGTCGCCTCGGGATCGAAGGATCCCTCGATGTCGGGTCCGCCGCCGCCACGTCCATCCACGCGAGGCACCTCGCAGGCGACCTGGCAGGCATAGCCCTCGGGATCGAAGGTGGTGATCCGACCCGCGCCGGACTTCCCGGCCAGGATGGCCTTCCAGGTGATCTCCCGGCCCTGTCCCAGCGGGGTCAGGAGGCCGATTCCCGTAACGACGACTCGACGCATGGAGCCCTCCGCAAATGCAAACCGCCGCGTCTCAGCGAAGGGACGCGGCGGTCAGATCCTCGACGTCCTGGAGGCGTCAGCCGCCCAGGCGCTCTCCGATGAACTTCACCGCATCACCCACGGTCTGGATGTGCTCGGCGGCGTCGTCCGGAATCTCGATGTCGAACTCTTCTTCGAAGGCCATGACCAGCTCGACGTTGTCGAGGCTGTCAGCGCCCAGGTCGTCGATGAAGCTGGCCTTTTCGGTCACCTTCTCGGGATCGGCGTCGAGGTGCTCGATGACGATCTTGCGGACGCGTTCAAGGATATCGGACATACGTTGGGGTCCCTGCTGTTCAGTTGTTCCTTCCGCGACCGGCGACGTGATGTCAACCGATCCCGGACGCGGACTTGAGACCCGGGGCCTCACCGTTCGGGAGGGTGGTAGCACGCTCCCCCGGATGAGGCCAGCGGGTCAGATCATGGCCATGCCGCCATTCACGTGGAGGGTCTGGCCGGTCATGTAGCCGGCCTCGTCGCTGGCGAGATAGACGCAGGCGGCCGCGACATCGGCGCCCGATCCCAGCCGGCCAGCGGGGATGGTTCCAAGGATCTGGGTCTTCTGCGCCTCGTTCAGGGCGTCGGTCATGGGGCTCTCGATGAAGCCCGGGGCCACGCAGTTCACCGTCACCCCCCGGGTGGCGACCTCCTGGGCCAGGGACTTGGAAAAGCCGATCATGCCGGCCTTGGAGGCGGCGTAGTTCGCCTGGCCCGGATTGCCCATGACGCCGACCACCGAGGTGATGCCGATGATCCGGCCGAAACGCCGCTTCATCATCCCGCGCAGGGCCGCCCTCGACAGGCGGAAGTAGCTCTCCAGGTTGACCTTCAGGACCTGTTCCCAGTCCTCGTCCTTCATCCGCAGGAGCAGGCCGTCGCGGGTGATGCCGGCGTTGGCGACCAGGATGTCCACCTGCCCGGCGGCGGCCTCGGCCTGGCCAATGAGGCCGTCCACCGCGGCGGCGTCAGACAGGTTGGCGGCGACGATGCTGGTCCGGCCGCCCAGCTCTGCGGCGAGGTCCGCCAGGACCGCCTCGCGGGTGCCTGAAAGCACCACATGGGCGCCGGCGGCGTGGAGGGCCCGGGCGATCTCGGCGCCGATTCCGCCGGTGGCCCCGGTGACGAGGGCGGTCTTGCCGGTCAGGTCGAACATGGCGTTTTCCTCAGAGGCTGGAGGCGAAGGCTTCAAGGTCGGCGGGCGCATTCAGAGCCACGGCCTCGGCGTCAGGGGCGATGCGCTTGGCCATGCCGGTCAGCACCTTGCCGGCGCCGGCCTCGGCGAAGCGGGTGACGCCGCCCTCCCCGGCCAGCCAGACAAGGCTCTCGCGCCAGCGGACACGGCCGGTGACCTGCTCCACCAGGAGGCGGCGGATCGCCTCGGGATCCAGGGTCGGCCGGGCGGTGACATTGGCGACGACCGGAGCGCGCGGCGCCTGGATGGCGGCGGCGGCAAGGGCGGCGGCCATCTCGTCGGCGGCGGGCTGCATCAGGGGACAGTGGAATGGGGCGGAGACGTTCAGGGGAATCGCCCGCGCGCCCAGCTCCTTGGCCTTCTCGATGGCGAGGTCGACGGCGGCCTTCGCGCCCGAGATCACGACATTGCCGGCGTTGTTGTCGTTGGCGACGACACAGACGCCCACGGCGGAACCGGCGGCGGCGGCGGCCTCGGCGAGGGCCAGGTCGGTCTTGGGGCCGATCAGCGAGGCCATGGCCCCCTCGCCTACCGGCACGGCCCGTTGCATGGCCTGGCCGCGCAGCTTCAGGAGCCGGGCCGTGTCGGCCAGGGTCAGGGCGCCGGCGGCGCAGAGGGCGGAGTACTCCCCGAGGGAATGGCCCGCCACGAAGGCGGCGCGGTCGATCCCGATCCCGAATTCGCGCTCCAGGGTCCGGATCACCGCCAGGCTCACGGCCATGAGGGCCGGCTGGGCGTTCTCGGTCAGGGTCAGCTGGTCCTCGGGTCCCTCGCGCATGAGGACGGAGAGCTTCTGCCCCAGGGCCTCGTCGACTTCCTCGAAGACCTCGCGGGCCGGGGCGAAGGCGGCGGCGAGGTCGGCGCCCATGCCGACAGCCTGGCTGCCCTGGCCGGGAAACAGAAAGGCGAGACTCATGACCGGCGCTCCTCCCAGATGCGGATGAAGGGCGAGGGTTAGGCGATCAGGCCTCGCCGGGCAAGCCGAGGCGCCTCTGGCCATCCCGTCCCGCGGGGGCCATGATGCCGCCAACCAGAAGCGCCTGCGGGAGGGACCATGCGCGCCGTCATCCGTCGCAACAAGCAGCTCATCTGTGACGAGGTCCCGGACCTGACGCCCGGGCCGGGACAGATCCTTGTTCGCACCCTGGCCTGCGGGATCTGCGGCTCCGACCTCCACGCCCTCCATCACATGGAGCACATGATGGAGACCGCGACCCGCGCGAGCGGGGGCTTCGCCTCGGGCTTCGATCCCACGGCGGACACCGTCTTCGGGCATGAGTTCTGCGCCGAGGTGCTCGACCATGGCCCCGGCTCCCAGAAGACGATCCGGGCGGGCGCCCGCGTCGTCTCGGTCCCGGTGACCCTGACCGAGACCGGCATGGAATCCCTCGGCTACTCCAATCGCCTTCCCGGCGGGTTCGCCGAGCGAATGCTGCTGACCGAGGCCATGGTCCTGGAGGTGCCCAACGGGCTGCCGACAGACCAGGCGGCCCTCACCGAGCCCTTCGCCGTCGGGGAGCACGCGGTGGCCATGGCCCGCCTCGACCCCAACTCCGTCTGCATGGTGGTGGGCTGCGGGCCTGTAGGCCTTGCGGTCATCGCGGCCCTCAAGGCCCGGGGGCACGGTCCCGTGGTCGCCACGGACTATTCGCCGCGCCGGCGGGCCGCGGCTGAAAGGCTGGGCGCGGACCTGGTGATCGATCCCTCGAAGGAGAGCCCGCACGCCCGCTGGGACAGCTACGGCGTTCCGGTGCAGAGGGCCGCACAGTCGATGGCCCGGATGATGGGCAAGTCCTTTGGCCGGCCCGTGGTGTTCGAGTGCGTCGGCTCGCCCGGCATCCTCCAGACCCTGATCGAGGCCTCGCCGGCCGGCGCCCAGATCGTTGTGGCCGGGGTCTGCATGGAAACGGACAAGATCGAGCCGGCCATCGCCATCACCAAGGAAATGGAGTTGACCTTCGTCTTCGGCTACACGCCCGACGAGTTCGCCCACACCCTGAGGCAGATCTCCGAGGGGATCATCGATGTCTCCAGCGTGGTCACCGGCAAGGTCGGGCTGGAGGGGGTGGCGGAGGCCTTCGTGACCCTGGGGGACCCGGAGGCGCACGTGAAGATCCTGGTCGAACCTACAAGGTAATCAAGAACATGAGTGAGATTTCCGAGAAACCTCCGGAAGACCCGGAGGCCGCCCGGATCCGCCGGAACAGGTTCCTGGGCCGACTGCTTCTGATCGCCCTCGGCCTGCTCCTGCTCGCCCAGATGATCCCCTTCCTCATGCGCGCCTAGGCGCCCGGAGAACTCCGATGAGACTTGAGTCCCCCCGCATCCCTCCCCTGGCCGACGCCGAGATGGACGCCGACCAGAAGGAGCTCGTGGCGCCGATGGCCGCCACGGGCCGCGTGCTCAACATCTTCCGCACCCTGGCCCGCGCGCCCAAGGCGGCCCGCGCCTTCCTGGCCTGGGGCAACTATGTCCTCTCGCGGCGCAATGAGCTTTCGCCCCGCCAGAGGGAGCTGGTCATCCTGCGCGTGGGCTTCCTGTGCCGGTCGGGTTACGAATGGACCCAGCACGTGGAGATCGGGCTTCGGGACGGCCTGACCGCCCCGGAGATCGCAAGGATCAAGCAGGGGGCGGCTGCCGCCGAATGGTCTGCGGACGACCGGCTGCTCCTCCAGGCCACGGATGAGCTGCACCACGACAAGTTCATCAGCGACGCCACCTGGGCGGGCCTGCGCGGCGCCTTCACCGAGAAGCAGTGCATGGACCTGG
>JBJOJL010000096.1:0-7872 GCA_046046615.1 Pseudomonadota bacterium | reverse complement strand
CGCCGCGCCAGACCGCCACGAGGACGCTGGGACGTCCGGCCTTTCGGGCCTGGTCGATCACCGCCGCAAGGTCGACGGGCGCGTTCAGGACCCGATCGCCGGCGCGCATCAGGACGTCATTGGGCTGCAGGCCCTTGGCGGCCGCATCCGAGGACCGGTCAACGCCCGAGACCAGCAGGCCGCGGGCCTCAGCCGGCAGGCCGGCGCGACGGCGTGCGGCCTCGTCGAGGGGCGCGACGGTCATGCCGAGAAGGACCTGGCCCGCCGACGGCGACTCCCGGGAGGGCCCGGGCGCCGCACCGCCCGGTCCGCCCGGACCAGCGGCGAGCTGCGATTCCGAGGGCCGGGTGCCCGAGCGGATGTCGATGGTGCGCGGCTTGCCATCGCGTATGACCTCAAGGCGCAGGAGGTCGCCCGGGGCGGCCTTGGCCACCTGGCGGGTCAGTTCGGAGGACGAGCGCACGCGGGTCCCGTTGACCGACAGGACGATGTCGCCCGTCGCCAGGCCCGCCCGCTGGGCGGGACCGCCGGCGGTCAGTTCAGCGACAATGGCGCCCTTCTGCCCCGGCATGCCCTGTGCGGCGGCCATGTCCTCGTCGAAGTTCTGGATGGTGGCCCCGATATAGCCCCGGACCACCTTGCCGTTGGCGATGAGCTGACGGGAGACCCGGGCGGCCACCTCGGCCGGAACGGCGAAGCCGATGCCCACCGACCCGCCCGTGGGGGAGAAGATGGCGGTGTTGACGCCGATCACCCGGCCGTAGGTGTCGAAGGTCGGGCCGCCGGAATTGCCCCGGTTGATGGGGGCGTCGAGCTGGATGTAGTCGACGAAGGTCTCGCCGATGTCCCGCCCGTAGGCCGAGACAATGCCGGCCGTGGCCGTGCCGCCGAGGTTGTAGGGGTTGCCGACGGTCAGGACCCAGTCGCCCACCCGGGGCCGGGCCGAGTTCTCGAAGTTGACGAAGGTGTAGCCCGTTCCCTTGACCTTGAGGACGGCGATGTCGGTGCCCTCGTCGCGCCCGACCACTGTGGCCTCGAGCTCGGTCTCGTCCTTCAGGACGACCTTGATGCTCTCGGCGTCCTCGATGACGTGGTTGTTCGTGACCAGGTAGCCGTCAGCGGAGATGAAGAAGCCGGAGCCTGCGGACTGGCGGCGCGGGCCGCGCGGCCCCTCGCCTTCGCCGTCCTCGTCGCCGCCCTGGCCCGGCGCGCGGAACTCGAAGGGCAGGCCCGGGATCTGCCGGGGCATCTTGCTGAGATCGACGCGAGTCGTGACGTTGATCGAGACGACGGCGGGCGAGACCTTCTCGAAGATGTCGGCGAAGGACATGGGCGCCCCGGGCGGAGGCGCGAAATTGGGGGCGGGACCCGGCGCGGCGGCTCCGGCCGCGGCGGCGGCGTCGGGGCGATCAGCGACTCCCAGCCCGGCGGCGGCCATGGCCGACCCGGCAACCAGGGCGCCCGCCAGGGCGCCGATCATGTAACGGCTCTTGTTCGAGCTCATCTTGCGCAACTCTTTCCCTGTGGCCCGCCGCGCACCCCGCGGACGGCCCTGACCTTCATGCCAAAGAGCGGCGAACCGCTCAAATGAGGATTACGTCATGCATTGGGATCGTCCGGAGACGATTTCGGGGCAGTATCGTGACCATTCGCGTCCCCGACCAGCCGGGCGAGGCGCTCTGACTCCTCGGGAGTCAGGGCCTCCGCCGTCGCTCGCACACGGCGCAGCCGAAGGACGAGGGCCAGGCCGCCCGCCAGCACGGCGGCGAGGGGCGCCAGCCAGAGGATGAGGTTGGCGAGGGAAAAGGACGGCCGCAACATAACGAACTCGCCATAGCGGTCCACCAGCCAGCGGCGCACCGTGGCGTCGTCGTCCCCGGCCGCAACCCGCTCACGGACCATCCGGCGCAGGTCGACCGCCAGCTCCGCCTCGGAGTCCTCGATGGACTCGTTCTGGCAGACCATGCACCGGACCTCCTTGAAGAGGGTCCGGGCGCGGGCCTCCTGGGCCGGATCGGGAAGCCGCTCGGCCGGGTCCGAAGCCGCGGCCAGGCAGAGGGCGGAGGCCAGGGCGGCCAGCAGGGCGAGCCCGGCGCGCCTCACGCCTTCGCCTCCCGGCGACGTCCCGCGGCCAGCCGAAGCCGCCGGTCCGTAAGCGAGACCAGTCCGCCAAGGGCCATCACGCCCGGCCCCGCGAAGATCAGCACCGCCAGGGGATTCCAGTAGCCGCGGACCAGCCAGACAGGCTTGCCGCCCGCCCCTTCACGCCGCTCGCCGAGCACGACGTAGAGGTGGCTGACGTCGACGCTGCAGATCGCGACCTCGGAGGTGGTCTGCCCCCCCGCAGGATAGAAGCGCCGGGCGGGGGCGAGGGCGCAGACCTCGCGCCCATCCCGGACGGCCGAGATGCGCGCCGTCTCAGCCTCATAGTTGGGGCCGTCCAGCCGTCGGACGTCCTTCAGGACCAGCTCCCAGGCCCCGACCTTCAGGGACTGGCCCGGGGCGAGGGTCTGGGCGGCCTCGATCTTCCAGGCGGTCTCGAAACAGGCGCCGAGCACGAAGATTCCCAGGCCGGCATGGGCGAGGGTCGCACCCCAGGCCCCGCGCGGCAGGCCTCGCAGGCGGCGGAGGGACTCCGACAGGGGCGCGCGGAACAGGCGGATTCGCTGGGCGGCCTCGGCCAGGGCGCCGACGATGAGCCAGACCGCCAGGGCGAGGCCCAGGCTGGCGAAGGCCTTGCGCGGCGTCAGCAGCCAGAGGGCGGCGAGGCCGGCGAGGACGCCCAGGACCAGGGCCGGCAGGAGCGCGCGTACGGCCGGCGGCAGGTCTCCCCGCTTCCAGGCCAGCAGGGGGCCGAAGGGCACCAGCAGGCAGAGGAGGGCCATCAGGGGGGTGAAGGTCAGGTTGAAGTAGGGCGTCCCCACCGAGATGGCCTCGCCGGTGACGGCCTCGCGGATCAGGGGAAAGAGGGTCCCGAGCAGGACTGTCAGGGTCGCCGCCGACAGGAGGATGTTGTTGGCCACCAGGGCGCTCTCGCGGCTGACGGGGGCGAAGACCCCGCCTGGCGCCAGGCCCGGCGCCCGCCAGGCGAAGAGGGCGAAGGCCGACCCCGCGAGGGCCAGCAGGATCCCGAGGAGCAGGACGCCCCGCGTCGGATCCACCGCGAAGGCGTGGACCGAGGTGAGCACCCCGGAGCGCACGAGGAAGGCGCCCAGCATGGAGAAGCTGAAGGCGGCGATGGCCAGGAAGACGGTCCAGCCCGGCAGGGCGCCGCGCTTCTCGGTGACCACGGCGGAGTGCAGCAGGGCGGCCCCGACCAGCCAGGGCATGAAGCTGGCGTTCTCGACCGGATCCCAGAACCACCAGCCGCCCCAGCCGAGCTCGTAATAGGCCCAGAAGGAGCCGAGGGCGATGCCGACGGTCAGGAAGCTCCAGGCCGCCAGGGCCCAGGGCCGGACCCATCGGGCCCAGGCGGCGTCGATCCGCCCCTCGATCAGGGCCGCGACGCCAAGGGAGAAGACCACCGACATGCCGACATAGCCGGCGTAGAGGAAGGGCGGATGCACCGCCAGGGCGGGGTCCTGAAGGAGGGGGTTGAGGGACCGCCCCTCCACCGGCGCGTCGGCGAGGCGGACGAAGGGGTTGGAGGCCAGGGCGGTGTAGGCGAGGAACACGGTCCCGATCAGGCCCTGGACGGCGAGGGCCGTGGCCTTCAGGTCCCGCGGCAGGTCCCGCCCGCGCCAGGCCAGGACGGCGCCGAAGCCCGTGAGGGCGAGGTTCCAGAGCAGCATGGAGCCCTCGTGGCTGCCCCAGGCGGCGGCCACCCGGTAGAGGACGGGCTTCTCGGAATGCGAGTTGGCCGCCACGTTGGCGACCGAGAAATCCGAAATCACGAAGGCGTAGACCAGGGCCGCAAAGGCCAGGGCCAGGGCGCCGAAGCCGGCGAGGGCCGCCCCCTCCCCCGCCCCTGCGATGAGGGCGGAGCGCCGCCATCGGCCAACGCCGGAGAGACCGAACTGCGCGGCGGAAAGGACGAGGGCCAGGATAAGGGCGAAGGATCCGAACTCCACGATCATGGGGCGGTCCTCGGCGCGCCCTCGCCGCGCCACTCGCCCTGGGCCTTCAGGGAGTCGGCCACCTGCTTGGGCATGTAGGTCTCATCGTGCTTGGCCAGGACCTGCCGGGCCTCAAAGATCCCGTCCGCCCGGAAGGCGCCCGTGGCGACGATCCCCTGGCCCTCGCGGAAGAGGTCGGGCAGGTCGCCACGGTAGTGGATCCGGTCCGTCGCGACATTGTCCCGGATGCTGAACTCGACCCGGCCGTCAGGGTGCCGGACGACGCTGCCGTCCACGACAAGACCGCCCAGCTGGACCGACCGCCCCGCCGGGGGCCGGGCCGCGTCGGCCTGGGCCGGAGTGTAGAAATAGGAGACCGAGTCCCCGAGGCCCCACAGGGTCAGGCCCGCAGCGAGGGCGAGGACCGGCGCGATCACCGCCAGGAGGGTGAGCCGACGGCGGGCGCGGGGAGAACGGGGCAACCAGCCGGTCATTTCATGGGCTCCGTCGCAGCGGCCTTTTCAAGCTGTTCGAGGACCTCCGGCCGGGCGCCGTACCGCCGACGGGCCTCCTCAAGGGCGGCGTCGCGCTTCGGGGCGTCGCCCAGCACGGCGTAGGAACGGACCAGGCGGATCCAGCCCTCGGGATCGTCGGGGTTGGCCTTGAGGCGCTCGGCGAGGCCGGCGACCATCTGGTTGATCATCCCGGAGGCGGGACCGGCCGCGACGGGAGACGGGGCCTGGGTCGCCTCCCGGATGGCGGTGTCGATGTCGGCGAGCCGGGGATCGCCCGCCGGCAGCAGCCGGGCCAGGGCCCGGAGGTCGCTCACCCCGCCTTCGCGGTCGCCCGATGCGGCGCGGCCGCGCGCGAGGTGGAAGCGGGCGGCCAGGGCCCCGGGGTTCAGGCGGACCGCCTGGGCCAGGGCGTCGCGCGCGTCCGGCGTGACCTCGCCTCCGGACTGGCTGAGAAGGCTCAGGCCCAGCATCTCCCAGAGGTCGGCGCGCTCGGGGGCCAGGGCCAGGGCCCGGCGCAGGGCCCGCGCCGCGGCGGCGGGATTGTCCGACTGGGCCTCGGCGAGGGCCAGGAAGCGGAAGCCCTCGACCTCGGGGCGTTCCTTGAGGGCTCCGCGCAGGACAGCCGCCAGCTGGGGCGGAGTCAGGTCGGTCAGCCGGCCCGAGCGCCAGGCCTCGATGCGCCGCTCGAGCGGCTGGTCGGCGGCGCCCGGCTGACCCAGGACGAGGTATCCGCCGAAGGCGGCGAGCCCCACGGCGCCGGCCGCCGCCAGGACCCAGGGCCGCTGGGCGGCCGGCGCGGCCCAGCCCGCGGACGCGGCGTCGGCGGCGCCCAGAAGCCTGCGGCCCGCCTCGGCGCGGGCGGCCTCGCGTTCGGCGGGCTCCATGAGGCCCCGCTCGGCGAGGTCATCGATCTCGGAAAGCTGGCGCCGGTAGACGTCCAGAGTCGGGTCCTCGGCGCCCGGCTGGGGCGCAGCCCGGGCGGCCCGGAGCAAGATGACTGCCGCGGCGGCGACCGCAAGCAGCCCCGCCGCCATCCAGAAAACGACCATGGCCGCCATGTAGAGGTTTTGGACCGCTGGCGCGAGGGGTCCCGGGCCGTCAATCGGCGGCGCGCGGCAGGCGGACCCTGACCCTGAGCCCGCCGGCGGGGGAGACGTCCAGGTCGATGTCGCCGCCGTAGGCCCGGGCGAGGTCATTGACGATGCTCAGGCCGAGCCCTGACCCCGGCGCGGATTCATCCAGCCGGGCGCCCCGGGCCAGGGCGTCGCGGCGCTGGTCGGGGGTCAGGCCCGGGCCGGCGTCGTCGATCTCCAGGACAAGCTGGCCGCCGCCCAGGGCCTCCGCCCGAACGAAGATCCGGCCCCCGCCCCATTTGCAGGCGTTCTCCAGGAGGTTGCCGGCGATCTCCATCAGGTCCTGCCGCTCGCCCAGGAAAACCAGGTCGTCGGGGGCGTCCCAGTCGATCCGGACCCCGGCGTCCTGGTGGAGGCGGGACAGGGTGCGGACCAGGTCGTCCAGCACCTCGGCCACGGGGGTCGCCAGGCCTGCGCCCGGCCCGCCGGCGGAGGCGGCCGCCCGGGCCCGGCGCAGGTGGTGGTCCACCTGCCGCTGCATGGCGCCGGCCTGACTGACCACCAGTTCCGAGAGGGGGCCCGGCTCGCGGGCGGCGGCGGACGACAGCACGGCCAGGGGCGTCTTCAGGGCGTGGGCCAGGTTGCCCACGTGCGCCCGCTGGCGCTCGAGGGTCTGTTGGTTGTGGCGCATCAGGGCGGTCAGCTGGTCGGCTAGGGGGGTGAGTTCGCGGGGGTAGCCGCCCCTCAGGCCCTCGGCCCGCCCCGCCCTCAGGTCGCCCAGTTCCTGGCTCAGGGCGAAAAGCGGTCGCAGGCCCAGGCGCACCTGGATCACCACCGCAGCGATCAGGCCCAGCGCCAAAAGGCCGAAGACCGCCGCGGTGGCGACGAAGAAGCCGCGGATGTCGGCGTCCACTGGCCGGCGGTCCTCGGCGGCCAGGACGATCACCGGCCCGACGTCGCCGGGCAGGACCATCCGCGTGGCCCGCACCCGCAGCTTCTGGCCCTCCGGTCCCGGGGCGGCGAAGCTGACGGCTCCGGAGGGCCGGGCCTCGAGCCGCCCCGCGAGGTCGCGAGGAAGCCCGAGTTCAGTGTCCCAGAGGGAACGCGAGCGGGCCAGCACGGCCGGGGCGCCCCCTGGCGCGGCCCGGGACACCTGCCAGTAGCGGCCGGAGTAGGCGCGGCGGGTGCGCAGGTCCCCGAGGTCGCGCACGGCCAGGCCCCCGCCCGCCTCGGGCTGGGCGGCGGCGGCGAGGCTGTCCGTCAGGTCGGCCAGGCCCTGGTCGAAGCGCCTCAGGGCCGCCTGCTCGAACAGCAGGCCCAGGAGGAGGGCCGAGGCCAGGAGGACGGCCAGCGACCAGACGGAGGCCAGGAGGACGAGACGCCGGACGAGGGAGGGGGCGCGGGACGGCGCCGCGGGGCGAAGGTCCATGCCTCAGCCCGCCCCGGAGGGGTCGGAGAGGCGGTATCCGAGGCCCCTCTGGGTCTGGATCCGGTCGGCCCCGATCTTCTTGCGGAGCCTTGCGACGATGACTTCCATGGTGTTTGAGTCGCGGTCGAAGTCCTGGTCGTAGAGATGACCGATCAGGTCCGACCGGCTGACGACCCGCCCGGCGTGCATCATCAGGTAGTGCAGCAGGCGGTATTCCAGCGAGGTCAGGCGCACGGGCTGTCCGGCCAGGGTGACGAGGGCCGCGCCAGGATCGAGGACGAGGTCGCCACTCGCCAGGCTGGCGCTGGCCCGGCCCGCCGCCCGGCGCAGGAGGGCCCTGAGCCTCGCCAGGAGTTCGGGCGTGTTGAACGGCTTGGTCAGGTAGTCGTCGCCGCCAGCGTCGAACCCGGCCACCTTTTCGGCCCAGCCGTCCCGGGCGGTCAGGATCAGCACCGGGGCCGTCACGCCCGAGGCGCGCCAGCGCCTGAGGACGCTCACCCCGTCGAGGACCGGCAGGCCCAGGTCGAGGACGATCAGGTCGTAGGGTTCGGTCTCGCCCAGGAAGGCGGCCTCCTCGCCGTCGCCCGCCAGGTCGACGGCATAGCCGGCGTCCGCCAGGGACAGGCGCAGGCTGCGCGCCAGGTCGGGGTCATCCTCGGCCAGGAGAAGCCGCATGAGTCAGTCCCCCCGCTTTTCGATGACCCGGCCCGTGCGGGCGTCGACGACGAAGATGACCACCCGGTTGTCCGGGGTCCGCCAGGTGACGAGGTAGACGGGGCGTCCGTCCGTGGTCTCGCTGA
>JBJOJL010000095.1:0-8137 GCA_046046615.1 Pseudomonadota bacterium | reverse complement strand
CTCCCGGCTGAGCGGGGTCTCTGCGGGCACGTCCTCAAGGCGCTCCCGGAAGGTCTGGACGGGGCGGCCGTCCGTGAAGCTCCAGAGGAAGTCGCCGAAGTCCTCCCCGGCCTCACGCATGTCGAGGAAGATCCGGGCGCCGGAAATGGCGGCGTCGATCTTGGCGGCGGAGCGCACGATGCCGGCGTCGGCCAGGAGGCGCGCCCGGTCAGCCTCGCCGAAGCGGGCTACGGCCTCGGGGTCGAAACCTGCAAAGGCGTTCCGGAACCCCTCGCGCTTGCGCAGGATCGTGACCCAGGCGAGGCCCGCCTGGAAGCCGTCCAGGACCAGCTTCTCCCAGAGGGCGACCGGGTCGCGCTCGGGCACGCCCCACTCCTCATCGTGGTAAGCCTCATAGAGGGCGTCACCCTCGAGGCCGCGCCATCCGCATCGAATCAAGGCTCCCGTCATGACCGCAGCCTCGCAAGACCTCGCGTCCGCGAAAAGACCGGACGAAGGATCGTCCGTATGCTGAATGAAAGGTTAACGACCGGAAAAACCTTGGTTCTGGCCGGGCGTCCGCTGGAGATCAGGCGTCCAGGGCGTGAAGGAGGCCCTGCGGCTGGACCGGTCGTCCGTCGACGGTGAGTTCGCCGTCCAGCCGGTCCAGCCGGAGCAGGGCCAGGGCAAGGCCGTCGACCCCGGAGCGGACCTCTCCGGCCCTGAGGTCGCCGTTCAGGACTTCCGCGCCGCGCGGCGGCGCCGCCCCCTCGAACCGGAGGGAAACCAGGCGCGTCTTGACCTGCCCGCGCCGCTTCATCCGGGAGGTCGTTTCCTGGCCGACGAAGCAGCCCTTGGCGAAATCAATCCCCCCGACGAGATCCAGGTTCAGCTCGACGGGATAGTCGCGGTCGAAGTCGAAATCCTCGGCGTCGCCGATCCCCAGCTCCAGGCGGCGGCGTCGCCAGTCCTCCGGTCCAGCGGTCTGGAGGGGGGGTGCGGCGGGTCCCCAGGCGCGCCAGGCCAGGCCTTCGCGGCGGGGGTCGGGCGCCCACTCAGGTCCCGCCCCTTCGGGCGCCGCCGGCCAGCTCGTCCAGACCTCCGCGTCGATCGGCGTGACCGCGACCCGGGCGCGCAGCCGGTACATCTTGAGCCGGGTCAGGAGCTCGTCCCGGCGATCCTTGGCCACGTCCAGCCAGATGGCGCCTGGCCGTCCGACAATGAACAGGTCGAAGAGGAGCCGGCCCTGGGGCGTCAAGAGGGCGCCGTAGCGGGCCTGGCCCTCGGCGAGGTCCTCGACCGACTGGCTGAGCAGCCCCTGGAGGAAGGCGATGCGGTCCTCGCCGGAAACCTCGACCAGGGCGCGGTCGGAGAGTCGGACGCAGTTTGTCATGGGGAGCCCCTCGCACGGCTGGAGCCTAACCTAGGCTCCGATTATGTATCCGCAATGCCGGTCGCGCCCTTTCCGATTCTGTTCATCACCGCCACGCGGATCGGCGACGCCGTGTTGTCCTCCGGTCTGATCCGAAGGCTGTCGGACGAGGTTCCCGGCGCCCGGTTCACCATTGTCGCAGGGCCCGCTGCAATGTCCCTCTTTGAGGACGTTCCGGGTCTTGAGGACATCATTCCGTTCGAGAAATCCCGCGACGGCGGGCACTGGATCCGGCTCTGGAACCAGGTCCGGCGGCGGTCCTGGGGCCTCGTCGTCGACCTCAGGGGGTCGGCGATCAGCAGCCTGTTGAACCGCCGGAAGCGGGCGGTCTACCGGCGCAGCTCCGGTCCTCCGGTCCACAAGGTCATCGAGGCGGCCAGGGTCCTGGGCGTCCAGGATGATCCGCCCGCTCCCTACATCTACGTCAGCGAGGCCGCCGCGCGCCGGGCCTCGGAACTGGTGGCCGGAGAGGGCCCCATCCTCGCCCTCGGGCCCGCAGCGAATTGGGTCGGCAAGACCTGGCCTGTCGAGCGGTTCGCCCAGGTCGCCATCCAGCTCCTCGGCGCCGGCGGGCCGCTTGAGGGCGGCCGCCTGCTGGTGGCGGGCGGCCCCCAGGACGCGGGCGTGCTGCCCACCCTCCGGGCCGTGGCGCCCCGCGGCCGGTTCATCGACCTTGTCGGCAAGGCGGACCTGGTCACCCTCCACGCCGCCCTGGGCCACGCCCGGCTCTTCATCGGCAACGACTCCGGGCTCATGCACCTGGCCGCCGCCTCCGGGGCGCCGACGCTGGGCCTGTTCGGTCCCTCGGACGACCGGCTCTACGCCCCATGGGGTCCGAAGGGACGGGTGCTCAGGGGCGCGCGGACCCTGGACCAGATCCGGACGCTTGATCCGGATTTGTCGCAGGCGATCTGCCATATGATGGACCTGTCCGTGGAAAGCGTCGTTGTCGGCGCCCGACGGCTGATTTCGGAAACCACCTGACGCCTCAGGACGGGCTCCCGAAGCCTAGCGCCTCCTGGCACAGGCTGAGCGGGGCTGGGCTGGAAGCGACTCATCCACAGGTTTTGGCGCCACGAATCATCGGAATTCGGCCCGAACCGTTAGTTAACAACCCGTTAGCCCTTTACATTTGCGTTTTGTTTCGCAACTTGAAGTTACGAGACTGTGTCCTGATGGCGGAATTTCCGCCAGGCGCGGGTACTGGGAGTATCGTGTCAAGGTGGCCGATCAAGTTGTCGTTTCCGGATCGCCCGGTGAGGGCGTGGAGGCGACCTCGCTTGCCTGCAACCCTGCGCGCCTGACACCCCGCCGTGACCGCCGGCCCGGCCGGCTCAAATCCCTTCTCCTGGCCGGGGTCTTCGCCGGCGTCTCTGGTTCCGCCCTCGCTGCAGGGTCGCCGGAGCTGCCGACGGGCGGTGTCTTCGTCGCCGGATCCGGCTCCATCACCAATCCCTCGGCCTCGGCGCTCCAGGTCCGGCAGTCCACCGCGCGGGGCGTGATCGACTGGCGGTCCTTCTCCATCGGCCAGGGCGGCGTCGTCACCATCCTCAATGGCCAGGGCGCCACCCTGAATCGGGTGACCGGCGGCCAGATGTCCATTCTCAGGGGCGGGCTGACGGCCACGGGTTCGGTCTATCTGGTCAACCCGCAGGGCGTAGTGGTCGGTCCCGAAGGACGGATCCTGGCCGGCGGAACCATCGGTCTTTCGACCCGGGACATCGCCACGTCGGCCTTCATGGGCGGCGGATCCCTCAACGCGCGGGGCGATTCCGTCGGCGAGGTCACCAACCTCGGCCGCATCCTGTCTCGGCGGGGCGACGTCTTCCTGGTCGGCGCTTCCGTCCTGAATGGCGGCGAGATCTCGGCGCCCGGCGGCGTGGCCGGGCTGGCGGCCGGCGATGACGTCCTCATGGCGCCCGCCGACGGAGCCCGGGGCCTCTATGTTGCGTCCGGCGCCGGCCGCGGCGACGTTACCGCCGCCGGCAAGATCGATGCGGCGTCCGCTGAGCTCATTTCCGCAGGCGGCTCGGTCTACACCCTTGCTGGCAATCGCGCCGGATCGATCCAGGCGACCAGCGTGCGGAACGCCGGCGGCCAGGTCTGGCTTTCGGCGCCTGAGGGCGAGGTTCGCGTCGATGGGCGGGTCGAGGCCCGCAATGGCGGACAGATCACGGTTTCGGGCCGCGATGTCGCGGTCGGCTCGGGCGCCGTGCTCGACGCCTCCGGGACTTCAGGGGGAACCGTTCTTGTCGGCGTGACGGCCTCCCAGACGGGGCTGTCCCGATCCACCACCATCGCTTCGGGCGCGACCCTCCTGGCCGGCGGCCCGGCAGGCGGCGGCCTGGTCGAGACCTCAGGCCGCCTGATGACCATCGGCGACGCGGTGATCCGCGCCGGCGAGGGCGGCCAGTGGCTTGTGGACCCGGTCGACCTGACCATCAACGCCGCGGCGGCCTCGACCATCGTTTCCGCCCTCAACAGCGGCACCAACGTCACCCAGGTGACCGACGCCACCAGCGCCGCCGGCGTCGGCGTGCAGACGCCGGGCGAGGGCGACATCACGGTCGCGGCCCCCATCTCCTGGACCGGTTCCGGGTCGCTGACCCTGAACGCCTACCGGGACGTGGTCGTCTCCTCAGCCATCAACGGGACGGGAAGCGGCGGGCTGACCCTGCTGGCCGGGCGGAACATCTCCACGACGGCAGCGGTCACTGCGTCGACCCTGAACTTCACGGCCACGACCGGCGGAATTACGACGTCTGCATCAGGCGCCCTCTCGGGTCCGAACGGCGTCACCCTGAACGCAGCGCAAGGGATCAGCCTGGGCGCCGGAGTCACCAACGCGTCCAGCGGCCAGGTCCAGGTGACAGGCGGGGCCGGGGTCATCCTGTCGGGGGCGGTGGACGCCAGGTCGGTGACGGTGAACGCCAACGGCGGAACCCTGCAGACGGGCGCTTCCGCAACCCTCACCGGCCAGAACGGCGTGACGCTGTACGGAAAGACCGGTGTCACGCTCGGCGCCGCCGTGACAAATCCGCAGGCTGGCGCGGGCGCCCTCTCCGTTGTCAGCGACGGCGCCCTGTCCGCGACCGGCGGCATCATCGGCCGCACCGTCACGCTCAACGCCACGGGAGGCGCCCTCACGGCGGCGGGTGTTCGCTCGACGGTTGGCGGCGTAACCCTTTCGGCCCGCGACAACCTTACCCTCTCAGGCGCGCTGACCGCCCAGGGCGCCGCCACGGCCACGGCGGGACAAGCCCTGTCGGCGGCTGGTGTCGCCGGATCGTCGACTGTCAGCCTGACCGCCAATGGGGGCGACCTCTCCACCTCGGGCGCAGTCACCGGCGTTGGCGGCGTCAGCTACCGCGCGTCCGGATCCGTGACCCTCGGCAGCTCGGTCGCCAACACGGGATCGGGAGCCCTGTCGGTAAGCGCGGGCGGCGGCGTGACCGTTTCCGGCGCCGCCTCTGGCCCCACCGTGACCATGTCCGCCAATGGCGGGGACCTGAACATCGGGGCCTCGGGCTCGATCTCTGGGACCAACGGCGTCACCCTCGGGACCATCGGCAACTTCATCAATGGCCGCGGCGCGACCGGCGTCCAATCGTCGGCCGGACGCTGGCTGATTTACTCGACCAGCCCGACGACGGATACGATCGGCGGGCTGTCCTTCGGGTTCATTCAGTACGCGGCCGCCTATCCGGCCGACGGCGTCGGAGCGACGGCGCCGGCCCAGGCGAGCGGAAACGGGCTCCTCTACAGCCTGGCGCCAATCCTGACCTTCGACCTGACGGGAACGGTCGCAAAGACGTACGACGGGAACGCCACGGCCACGCTCGCTCCAGGCAACATCGTCGCCACGGGCCTGGTCGGCGCCGACACGCTGTCGCTTTCCGCCGTCTATTCCTCGGCCAACGCCGGCGACCTGATAGGGGTCACGGCATCGTCCGCCTCGGTGACCAACGGCGGCAAGCCCGTCTATGGCTATACCCTCCCTTCCCCGTCGGTGACCGCCTACATCGGTTCGATCGCCCGCAAGTCCCTGTCGGCCTCGATCGTCGGCAACCCCACCAAGGTCTACAATCGCAGCACCCTGGCGAACCTGACCTCGGCCAATTTCCAGATCTCCGGCTTTGTCGGTTCCGAGGGCGCTACGGTCGTCTCGACGACCGGGGCCGACTATGACTCCGACCAGGCGGGCGCCCGCACGGTGACGGCGGGTCTGGCCCACACCAGCTTCGCGCCCACCGGCGGGACCCTGCTGTCCAACTACATCCTGCCGACCTCGGCGTCGGGCTCCGGCACGATCAGCACCGCCACGCTCCGCGTCGTCGGCGTCCTGTCCGGGAACAAGACCTACGACGGCACGACGACCGCGTCCCTTGACCTTTCCCAGGCCCTGCTCTTCGGCGCGGTCGCGGGCGACTCCCTGTCGCTGAACCTCGCCTCGGCGCGGGGAGATTACGCCAGCGCCAATGTCGGCGCCGACCAGGCGATCACCGCCTCGGGCTTCGCCGTTTCGGGAGCCGCCGCGGCCAACTACACCCTGATCCAGCCCCAGGGTCTCAGGGGGTCGATCACCGCCCGGACCCTTTCGATCACGGGCCTCTCCGCCCAGAACAAGATTTATGACGGGACCACCACAGCGACGCTGAACCTCTCGGGGCTCAGCCTGACCGGCGTGGTCGCTTCAGACGTCGGCCAGGTGTCGCTGAACACCGGCAGCGCCTTCGCAAACTTTGAGTCCGCGAACGCCAACCCCGGCCTGAAGGTGACGGCCTCCGGCTTCCTGCTCGCGGGCGCCAAGGCCTCGAACTACACGGTCTCGACGCAGGAGATGTACGCCAACATCACGCCGCGTCCCCTGACCGCCACCATCAGCGGCAACCCGACGAAGACCTACAACGGCACGACAACAGCCAATGTCAGCACGGCCGCCTATGGTCTTTCGGGCTTCGTGGCTGGCCAGGGCGCGACCCTGACGCCCAAGGCGACCGCCTACTATGACAGCGCCAACGCTGGCGACCGGACCGTCAGCGCCACCCTGGCGACCCCGGACTTCACCGCCAATGTCGGCACGATCCTCGCCAACTATATCCTTCCCACCGCCGCCACCGGCGTAGGGACCATCACCAAGGCGGCGGTGACCTTCAACATCGTGGGCAACCCCTCGAAGGTCTACGACGCCAACAACGTCGCCACCCTCGGCTCGTCCAACTTCCAGGCCGTGGGCCTGATGGGCGTGGACAGCCTGACCGTCACCCAGACCACGGGGACCTACGCCTCTGCGAACGCCGGCTCCTGGCTGGTGACGGCGGACCTGACCGGGAAGATCTCGGGCTCGGCCTCGCTCTTCAACAACTACACCTTCGCGACGTCGGCCTCGGGCATGGGGACCATCCGGCAGGCGCCCCTGACCGAGGGGGTCGGGCCGGTCTTCAACCTCAACGGCCGGATCGTCGGAAACCCGACCAAGGTCTACGATGGAACAGACATCCTCACCGGCCTGACGCCCGCCAACTTCGTCCTCACCGGCCTCCAGGGGACCGACACCATCCAGGTCGTCAAGACCACCGGGGTTTTCGAGAGCGTCAACGCCGGCGGCCAGAGCATCCGGGTCGACCTCAACAGCAACCCGTCGACCACCACGGACTACCTCGCCGGGGCGGGCACCCTGCTGTCCAACTACATCCTTCCGTCGGCCCTCTTCGGGACCGGAACGATCACGCCCAAGCCCGTGACGATCAACCTGACGGGCACGCCGACCAAGGTCTACAACGGCAGCAATATCGCGGTCCTGACCAGCGCCAACTATGTGTTCAGCGGGCTTGTGGGCAGTGACGACATCGTCGTCGGCCAGGCCGCCCAGGCCTTCTACGACTCCCCCAACGCCGGAGCCCGGACGGTCAGCGTCACCCTCAAGGAGACGGATCTCCAGGCCGTAGGCGCCACCCGGCTGTCCAACTACATCCTGCCCGGTTCGGTCACCGGGACCGGAGCGATCTCCCAGGCGCCCCTCCGCATCCTCTATGCCCGGGCCAACGACAAGACCTACGATGGAACGAACGTGGCGAGCCTGGACATGTCCAGGGCCATCCTGTTCGGCATCGTCGCCGGCGAAACGGTCAGCCTGAATTCCGGGGCCGCCACGGCGACCTTCTCCCAGTCCAATGCAGGTTCCGGCCTTTCGGTCACCGCCACCGGGTTCACCCTCCTGGGCGCCGGCGCGTCCAATTACGCCCTCCAGCCCCTGACCGGACTGACTGCGGCCATCAACCCCAAACAACTCTCCATCTCGGGCGTGGTCGCCAACAGCCGCACCTACAATGCGACGACCAACGCCACCCTGGACACGTCCGGCGCCACCCTCATCGGCGTGCTGGGCGGGGATGTCGGCCAGGTCAGCCTGAGCGTGGCGGGGGCAAGCGCCTCCTTCATCTCGGCCTTTGTCCGCAACGGCATTCCTGTCAACGCCGCGGGCTTCGGTCTGAGCGGGGCCAAGGCCGCGAACTACTCCGTCCAGCAGCCCACGGGCCTGTCGGCCAACATCACGCCCGCCCCCCTCAGCGCGGTCGTGACCGGGAACCCGACCAAGACCTACGACGCCTCGACCGCAGCCAACGTCCCGGCCGCCAGCATTGCGGTCTCGGGCTTCTTCGGGACCGACGGCGCCACGGTGCACCAGTACGCCGCCTCGAGCTTTGCTTCGGCGGACGCCGGAAC
>JBJOJL010000094.1:0-8386 GCA_046046615.1 Pseudomonadota bacterium | reverse complement strand
GCGGACCAGATGCTGTCGACGGCCAACCAGGTGAAGAGCTGATCCCATGCGGCGCCTGATCGCACTGGCCATCACGGCCCTGCTCCTCCTGCCCGCCGCGGCCCTCGCGGGCGCGCCGGTGTCCCTGCGCGCCGATCCCTCCGACGCGGACGGGATCGTGACCCTCGGCGATCTTTTCGAGGGCGCGGGATCGGTCTCCGGAGTGCGCGTGGCGGCCCGGACCGGGACCAGCGTCGTCCTCGACGCCACCGCCGTCCAGGTCCTGGCCCGGCGCAACGGCCTGGACTGGGGCAATCCCGACCGCCTCCGCCGGATCATCGTCCGGCCGGGGGTCGCCGAGCCCGCCGCCGTGGCGCGCGGGAAGTCCGTGCAGGCCCTGGCCTACGCCCGCAGCCTTTCCGCAGGCGAGGAGATCCGCCCCGAGGACCTGGTTTGGACCCGCGCCGTCGCCGCTCCCGCGGACGCCGTGCGGGACGCCGACGCCGCCATCGGCATGGTCGCCCGCCGCCCCCTGCGCGAAGGCGCCCTCGTCTCGGCCAGGGACGTCAGCGCCCCGGTCGTGATCCAGGCCGGCGACCTCGTCACCGTCACCTACCAGGCCGGCGGGGTCTCGCTGGAGCTCCAGGTCAAGGCCCTTGGGGCCGGCGCCGTCGGCCAGGTGATCGCCCTTCAGAACCTCTCCTCGCGCAAGACCCTCCAGGCGGTGGTCACCGGGCCGGGCCAGGCCATGACGGGCCCCGACGCCCCGACCGGCCAGACCCTGGCCGCCACCCGCATCGCCCGCCGTTGACCCTGAAAAGACACAGGTCCCGTCCCATGAGACTCGCCGCCGCCCTCCTGCTCGCCGCCCTGCCCCTCGCCGCCTGCTCAACGGTGAAGGAGGCCGCGGTCGGTCCCAGCCTCACCCCCTCGGCCTATCCGGTCACGCCGCAGGAGCGACGTCCCGACCTGGGAATGATGCCGCCCCAGCCCGAGGTGACGCCCGCCTCGGCCAATTCGCTGTGGCGCAGCGGCGCCCGCGCCTTCTTCATCGACCAGAGGGCCAGCCGGGTCGGCGATATCGTTACGGTCCAGATCGCCATCAACGACTCGGCCAAGACCTCGAACACCTCGGTCGCCAATCGCAGCTCCAGCGCCAATTCCGCCGTAACGACCCTGTTCGGGATGGAGAACAAGATCGGCCGGCTGCTGCCCCCCGGAAATGACTTCAGCAAGGCCTCGCCCTTCGACACCGAGTCCACCTTCTCGAACTCGGGCTCCGGCAGCGTGAACCGGGCCGAGGCCATCTACCTGACCGTCGCGGCGGTGGTGACCGGCATCCTGCCCAACGGCAACCTGATCATCGAGGGCACCCAGGAGGTCCGGACCAACGCCGAGCTCCGCCAGCTGACGGTCTCGGGCATGATCCGGCCCGAGGACATTTCCTCGACGAACACGATCCGGCACACCCAGATCGCCGAGGCGCGCATCAATTACGGCGGCAGGGGCGACATCTCGGCCATGCAGAAGACCCCGGCTGGACAGTCGGTGGTCTCGCGGGTCTGGCCCTTCTAGACGGCCGCCTCAGGCCCGCAGGCCGCCTGCGGCCGAAAGGCCGGACCCCAGCACCCCGAAGGCGGCGGCGGCGATGCCCGCCGCATCCAGTCCCGCCTGGGCGTACATGGCCTCGGGCTTGTCCTGGTCCTGGAAGACATCGGGCAGAGTCAGGGTCCGGATGCGCAGGCCCCGGTCCAGGGCTCCGCGCGCGGCCAGCATCTGCAGGACAAAGGCGCCAAAGCCGCCCATGGCGCCCTCCTCGATCGTGACCAGGGCCTCATGCTCGCGCGCGAGGCGCAGGACCAGGTCCTCGTCGAGGGGCTTGGCGAAACGCGCGTCGGCGACGGTGGCCGAGACCCCCCGCGCCGCCAGCAGGTCCGCCGCCTTGAGACACTCGCCCAGCCGGGCGCCGAAGCTGAGGAGGGCGACGGTCGAGCCCTCCCGGACGATCCGGCCTCGCCCGATTTCCAGGGGCTCCGGCCGGGCCGGGATCTCGACGCCGAGACCCTCGCCCCGGGGATAGCGGAAGGCCGAGGGGCGATCGTCGATGGCCGCCGCCGTGGCCACCATCCGCGCCAGCTCGGCCTCGTCCGCCGCCGCCATCAGCACCATGCCGGGCAGGGCGCCCATGAAGCCGATGTCGAAGGAGCCGGCGTGGGTCGGGCCGTCGGCGCCGACCAGGCCGGCCCGGTCCATGGCGAAACGGACCGGCAGGCGCTGGATGGCCACGTCGTGGACCACCTGGTCGTAGCCCCTCTGCAGGAAGGTCGAGTAGATCGCCGCGAACGGCTTCATCCCGTCGGCGGCCAGGCCCGCCGCGAAGGTCACGGCGTGCTGTTCGGCGATGCCCACGTCGAAGGTCCGGTCGGGGAAGCGCTTTCCGAACAGGTCCAGCCCCGTGCCCGAGGGCATGGCCGCCGTCACCGCCACGATGCGCGGATCGGCCTCGGCCTGGGCCATCAGGGCGTCGGCGAACACCCGGGTGTAGGAGGGCGGCGCGGGCTGGGCGGGCTTGGCCTGCCGGCCGGTGACCACGTCGAAGCGGGCGACCGCATGGAGCTTGTCCTCGGCGCTCTCGGCCGGGGCGTAACCCTTGCCCTTCTGGGTGACCACATGGACCAGGACCGGCCGGTCCCGGATCTCCCGGGCGTTCTGGAGGATGGGGACCAGGGTCTCCATGTCGTGCCCGTCGATCGGGCCGATGTAGTAGAAGCCCAGCTCCTCGAAGAAGGTCCCGCCGGTCACCATGCCCCGGGCGAACTCCTCGGCCTTGCGGGCCGCCTCCTGGAGCGGGCGCGGCAGGGCGCTGGCCACCGACTTGCCCAGCTTGCGAAGCGACTGGTAGCCGCCCCCCGACACCAGCCGGGCCATGTAGGCGCTCATGCCCCCCACCGGCGGGGCGATGGACATGTCGTTGTCGTTGAGGATGACCGTCAGCTGGCCCGTGGTCTCACAGGCGTTGTTCATGGCCTCGTAGGCCATGCCGGCGCTCATGGAGCCGTCGCCGATCACCGCCACGACGCTGTTGTGCCGCCCATCGGCGTCGCGGGCGGCGCAGAAGCCCAGGGCGGCGGAGATGGAGGTGGCCGCATGGGCCGCGCCGAAGGGGTCGTAGGGGCTCTCCGCCCGCTTGGTGAAGCCGCTCAGCCCGCCACCCTGGCGCAGGGTCCGGATCCGGTCGCGCCGGCCGGTGAGGATCTTGTGGGGATAGGCCTGGTGGCCCACGTCCCAGATCAGGATGTCCTCGGGCGTCTGGTAGACATGGTGGAGGGCGACGGTCAGCTCGACCACCCCCAGGCCGGCGCCGAGGTGGCCTCCGGTCTGCGAGACGGCGTCGATGGTTTCGGCCCGCACCTCGTCGGCCAGCTGGCGCAGCTGGGCGACCGAATACCCGCGGATGTCAGCGGGCGAGGACACGGTGTCGAGGAGCGGAGTCAGGGGCGGCATGGCGTCTGCTTTGCTCGCAATCAGCTTCGGCGATCAAGCACGAAATCCAGGCAGGCCCGGAGCCCGTCCGCCCGGTCGCCCAGGGGATCGAGGTGACTTCGGGCCTGGCCGGCGAGGAGTTCCAGGCGGGCGCGGGCGTCGTCGGCCCCCAGGAGGGTCACGAAGTTCGCCTTGCCGCGCGCGGCGTCCTTGCCCGTGGCCTTGCCCACCACCCCCGCCTCTCCCTCGAAATCCAGGAGATCGTCGACGATCTGGTAGGCGAGGCCCAGGTCGTGGGCGAAGGCCAGCAGGGCGTGCCGCTCCGGCTCCCCGGCATGGGCCATCGCCAGCGGCATCTCGAAGGCGGCGGAGATGAGGGCCCCGGTCTTGAGCCTCTGCATCCGGGCCACGGCGCCGAGGTCGCCGCCCACGCCGGTCAGGTCGATCATCTGGCCGCCGCACATGCCCCTCGCGCCGGCGGCCCGGGCCAGGGCGAGGACGAGGTCCGCGCGGACCCGGCCTTCGGGGTGGGTTGCGGGGTCGGCCAGGATCTCGAAGGCCAGGGCCTGGAGGGAGTCGCCTGCGAGGACCGCCGTCGCTTCGTCAAAGGCCCGGTGGACCGTGGGCCGGCCGCGCCTCAGGTCATCGTCGTCCATGCAGGGCAGGTCGTCATGCACCAGGCTGTAGGCGTGGATGCACTCCAGGGCGCAGGCGGCGCGATCCAGGCGGTCCGCCCCGACGCCCAGGAGGTCGCCCGCCTCGAAGACCAGGAAGGGCCGCAGGCGCTTGCCGGGCCCCAGGACGGCGTAGCGCATGGCCTCGGCCAGGCGCGCCTCCGGCCCCTCGGCCCCGGGCAGGAGCCGGGCCAGGGCCGCGTCCGTCCGGGAGGCCGCGGCCGCCAGACGGCGTTCCGTCTCGGGATTCACTCGAACCGGGCGGGTTCGGAGGCGACGGCGCCGCCCGCGCCGACGACGATCTTCTCGACCTTCAGCCGGGCCTGCTCCAGCCGGGCCTCGCAGTGCGCCTTGAGGAGGGCGCCGCGCTCATAAAGGGCGATCGAGTCCTCGAGGGGCGCCTGTCCAGTCTCAAGCTGGCTGACGATACGCTCCAGCTCGGCCAGGGCCTGCTCGAAGGAGAGATTTGCGATGTCTGCGGCGTCCGCCATGGGAATCCCCGTCCGTAAGCCGTGGAACCTAGACATCCCGACCTTCCGCCGCAATGCGGGGTCGGGACTTCCGGCTGCAGGCGGGCGGGATTATTCAGCCGGACATGACCCAGACGCACCTCCGCCGGGCCGGGCCGGCCGACGCCGAGACCCTCGCCCGCCTTGGCCGCGAGACCTTTGTCGAGACCTTCGGCCATCTCTACCCGGCCGAGGACCTTTCGACCTACCTGGCGAGGGCCTACGACCTTTCGGACACCCTTGAAGGGCTGGAGGATCCGCTGCAGGCGAGCTGGCTGGTCGAGACCCCGGCCGGGGAGGCCGTCGGCTACGCCAGCGCCGGACCATGCGGCCTGCCCCACCCCGAGGTCGGGGAGGGCGCGCTGGAGCTGAAACGCATCTACCTCGCGGGCCCGGCCCAGGGCGGGGGAGTCGGGGGAAGCCTGTTCGACGCCGTCATGGACTGGATGGCGGGGCGGTCGCCGCCGGACATCTGGATCGGGGTCTGGTCGGAGAACCTGGGCGCCCAGAGGTTCTACGCGCGGCGGGGATTCCTGAAGGTCGGCGAGTACGGCTTCCCCGTCGGGCGCACGGTCGACCGCGAATTCATCCTTCGCCGCCGCCCCGCCTTCTGAGGCTTCCCGCACTGGACAGCCGGCCCCCGGGGCCTCACATTCGGACTTCAAACATCCGTTCGGCCCGCAAGGGGACGCCCACCATGTTCATGCGTTTCTTCACCGAGCTCCGCGAGGCCAAGGTCCCCGTGACCCTCAAGGAGTACCTGATGCTCATGGAGGCCATGGACAAAGGGGTGATCGACCGCAATGTCGATGACTTCTACTACCTCGCCCGGTCCGCCCTGGTGAAGGACGAGAAGAACCTCGACCGGTTCGACCAGGTCTTCGGCCATGTCTTCAAGGGTTTCGACAAGCTTGAGGGTCTTGGCGTCTCCGACATCCCGGCCGAGTGGCTGAAGAAGATCTCGGACCAGTTCCTCACTGACGAGGAGAAGGCCCAGATCGAGGCCATGGGCGGCTTCGAGAAGCTGATGGAGGCCCTCGCCGAGCAGATGCGCCAGCAGCGCGAGAACGGCGACGACGGGGACGGTGAAGGCAAGGGCAAGGGCAAGGGCGGACAGGGCCCGAACGGCGACTCTCCCTTCGGCGCCAACGGCTATCATCCCGAGGGCGTGCGCATCGGCCAGGACAAGGGCCGGCATGGCCGGGCCGTGAAGGTCTGGGACAAGCGCGAGTACAAGAACCTCGACGACAGCGTCGAGCTGGGCACCCGGAACATCAAGGTCGCCCTGCGTCGCCTGCGCAAGTGGACCCGGGACGGCGCCGCCGAAGAGCTGGACATGGACGGCACCATCCGGGGAACGGCCGAGAAGGGCTATCTCGACATCAAGCTGCGCCCCGAGCGCCGCAACAAGATCAGCGTCCTGATCTTCTTCGATGTCGGCGGCTCGATGGACAGCCACATCAAGGTCTGCGAGGAGCTGTTCAGCGCCGCTCGCACCGAGTTCAAGAACATGGAGTTCTACTACTTCCACAACTGCCTCTACGAGAGCGTGTGGAAGGACAACCGGCGCCGTCACGCCGAGAAGATCCCGACCTGGGACGTGCTCCACAAGTTCAGCCGCGACTACAAGGTCATCTTCGTCGGCGACGCGACCATGAGCCCCTACGAGATCACCTATCCGGGCGGCTCGGTGGAGCACTGGAACGAGGAGCCCGGCGCCATCTGGGTTGACCGCGTCACCCAGACCTTCGACGACGTCGTCTGGCTCAACCCCACCGCCGAGCGGCACTGGGACTACACGCCGTCGGTCGAGGTCATGCGCCAGCTGGTGGGCGACCGCATGTTCCCCCTCACCCTCGAGGGCCTGGAGAAGGCCATGAAGGAGCTGGCCCGCTAGTCGGCGCCGGCCCCTCTCCGTGCCGGACGGACTCGTCCCCGACATCGATCCCCGCGACGGCGACTCCGCGGACAGCGAGACGCGCGCCCATCTGCTCCTGGTCGCCGAGACCCTCTTCGCTCTGCGAGGCTTCCGGAACGTCTCCGTCCGCGAGATCACCGCCGAGGCCGGGGTGAACCTCGCCTCGGTGAACTACCATTTCGGCTCCCGCGACCGCCTGCTGTTCGAGATCTTCCGTCGGCGGACCGGCGAACTGAGCCGCGAGCGGGCGCGCCGCCTGCACGAGGCCCAGGACCGGGCCGCCGGGACGCCCCCTGTCCGCGACATCCTGGAGGCCCTCTTCGCCCCGCCCCTGCGCTGGGCGGAGTCCGAGGATCGCCGGATCTCCATGCAGTTCATCCTCCGGGCCCGCTCCGAGGGCACGGAAGAGATGCGCCAGGCCCTGGCCCAGGACGTCAGCCTCCTGTCCCGCTTCGCCGACGCCCTGGTGGCGGTCCGGCCGGACCTGCCGCGGGAAACCGTCTACTGGCGCCTGCACTTCTGCCTGGGCATGATCCACAACAACCGCTTTGCGGAGTTCGACCGCCTGCACGCCCTGTCCGATGGGGAGACCCGGCGGGCGACCTCCGCCGACCTCCTGTCCCGCATGCTGGATTTCGCCGAGGCGGGCTTTCTGGCCTGACCTCCCCGCCCGGACTTGCCGCGGCGGGGGACTCTGCTAGACCCAAGGACATTGGATCTTGAAACGATATTGCGGGAGGGTCCGCCGCCGGCCTGGCCGGAGCGGGCGAATTCAAAGTGACCAGGGACCCGTCTCCCAAGACAGCGCCCGAGGGCGCTGCGACCCATGTCGCCGACACCCCGGCCGGGCCTGAAGCCGGCCCCGAGGCCGCTGACGCCTCGCTCGCGGCCCGGGAAGCGGAGTACGAGCGCTTCGTCTGGGACAACCTGAAGCGGAACTACATCGGAAACTACTTGCACGGCATGCTGGGCATGACGGGCTTCCGCCTGATCAACGCCCCCACCTTCATGCCGGTCTACATCCACCTGATCTCCGGATCGAACACGGTGGTCGGCCTCGCCCAGGCTCTCCAGCAGGTGGGCGGCATCATCTCGCCGATCTTCGGCGCCACCTCCATTGAACACCGCAAGAAGGTCATGCCCGCCGCCCTCTGGATGGGCGGTCTCGGACGCGTCCAGATCGTCGGCATGGCGGCGGCCGGCTGGTTCCTCCAGGGCCAGTCCCTGGTCTACGCCATGCTGGCCCTGCTCTTCCTGTTCGGCGTCTTCATGGGCGCCCAAAGGGTGGTCTTCGGCATGCTCATGGCCAAGGTCATCCCCCTCAGCCGGCGCGGGCGCCTGCAGGCCTGGCGGAACGCCACCGGCGGCCTGATCGCGGCCATCCTCGCCTGGGCGGCTGGCAAGTACATCATCGAACCGGACCTGTTCGGCCACGGTTACTCCGTCACCTTCATGCTCGCCGCCGTCCTGACCAGCCTCGGGCTCTGGGCCCTGCAGGTCCTGCTGCGCGAGCCTGAGCCCCCCAACCTGCCCGCAAAGGCCCGTTTCCGGGACCGGTTGCGCGACTTCCCCGCCCTGATCCGGTCAGACCCGGGGTATGCGCCCTTCCTCCTGGTGCAGATGCTGGCCACCGCCAGCCGGATGGCCGTGCCCTTCTACGCCATCTACGCCACCTCCTCGACGGGGCTGTCCGGCGCGATCCTCGGCCTCCTCGCCCTCGCCTACCTGGGCGCAGACACCCTCTCCAACCTTCTCTGGGGCTATCTGGGCGACCGCACAGGCTTCCGGCTGGTCCTGCTGATCTCCATCAGAATGTGGATCGG
>JBJOJL010000093.1:0-8388 GCA_046046615.1 Pseudomonadota bacterium | reverse complement strand
CCGCGAGGAGCCGCCTCGAACACTGCGGGCGCGTCGCCGGCGGACGCCGCCTCAAGGCGGTCGAGACGCCGGCTCCAGTCGGACAGCCTCGCCTGCAGGGCGGTCGCCCCAGGGGCCAGCTGGCCGACCCGGTCAAGCGCGGTCCGGGGGGCTTCGCGGATGGCCAGGAAGGCGCGGATGGCGTCGGCCTGGGCCGGGGACAGGGCGGGCGCCCTCGCCGCCTCGGAACGGCGGACCAGCCGTCCCGCGATCTCCGCGGCGCTGCGGCCGCCGACCGGCGTGATCCCCGCGAGCGCCCAGATCTCCTCCAGGAGGGCCGCCGCCTCTGCAGGGGGCAGGGCGCCCAGCCGGCGGGCGATTACGTCGTCGGCGTCAGCGGTCTGCGCGCCCGCGTCGGTCCGGTCCAGCTCGGCCGCCAGGCGGCTGGGCCGGGCGGCCATGCGGACCAGGCGCGAGGCCAGGACCGGGTTCAGGCCCAGGGTCTCGACAAAGGCCGGGAAGAGGCCGGCGTCCCCCAGCCTCAGGGACAGGTCGGCCCGTCCGCCAGCGAGGGCGGCGCGCCAGATGAGGTCGACCAGGCCCGCGTCCGCCTCAACGCGGTCCGCGTCGGGAGCGAAGCGTTCGATGCCGACCTGAAGGACCTCTTCCGGCTCATCCGCCGAGGCCCGGAAGACCAGGCCCTCGTAGGCGTAGTCGCCGGCGGAGGCGCCGGAGGCCAGGTGCAGGCGGGCGACCGGGGTGGTGAAGTCGGGCCGCAGGCAGACCTCCTCGCCCCCAGCGGCCTGGAGCACGAAAAGCCGCGAGCGCAGGGCCTCGCCGGCCAGGTCGAGCACCAGGGACAGGGGCTGCAGGACCGGCGGCTGCACCCAGGCCGCGCCGGTGGCCCGGAAGGGGGCCCGGAGGGCCTCGAGGCGGGCCTCCGGAAGGGGCGATCCGGAGGTCATTGCGCCTCTCCGAGGATGCGGCGGACCACCCCGACCAGCTGGTCGCGGGGGATCGTCTGCTGGCCCGGACGCTCGGCCCGCCAGGCGGCGTTGTCGGTGACGTCCGAGGCCAGGGCCCGGCCGAGGTCGAGGTCCTTCACCGTCACCGTCCCGGAGGCGATCTCGTCGCCCCCGAGGATGACCGCCGCGGGGGACAGCCGGCGGTCGGCGTACTTCATCTGCGCCTTCATGCCCGAGGCGCCGAGATAGACCTCGGCGGCGATCCCGGCGGCCCGGAGCTCGGCGGCGACGGCGAAATAGGCGGCCATGTCGTCGGGCGAGAAGGCGATGACCACGACGGGGCCCCTCGCCTCCCGCCCGGCGTCGCGTCCGGCGGCCCGCAGGGCGGCGGCCAGGCGGGACACGCCGAAGGAGAAGCCGGTGGCGGGGGTGCGCTCGCCGGTGAAGCGGGCGACCAGGTCGTCATAGCGACCCCCGCCCCCGACGGAGCCGAAACGGGCGGGCTGGCCCTTCTCGTCCAGGGTTTCCAGCCGCAGCTCCGCCTCGAAGACCGCGCCGGTGTAGTACTCCAGGCCCCGGACCACAGAAGGATCGAAGACCGCGCGGTCGGCGCCGACGCCCATGCCGGCCAGGGCCCGGTCGATCCCGGCAAGTTCCTCCAGGCCCGCATCGCCCTCGGCCGAGCCGCCGATGACCTCTGCGATGCGCCGGAGGGTCTCGGCCCGGTCCCCGGCGCCGGCGGCGGTGAAGGCCAGGACGGACTCGGCGGCGGCGGCGGACAGGCCCGCGCCCCGGGTGAAGGCGCCGGACTCGTCCTTTCGGCCCTCTCCGAGCAGCAGGCGTACGCCCTCGGGACCCAGCCGGTCCAGCTTGTCCACGGCCCTCAGGACGGCGAGCTTCTGGCCCTCGTCCGCCACGCCGGCCCGGTCGAGAAGGCCGTTCAGCAGGCGTCGGTTGTTGATGCGCAGGACGTAGCCGCCCTCGGGCAGGCCGGCGGCGGCCAGGCCCTCGGCGGCCATGGCGATGATCTCCGCGTCCGCCTCGGGGCGGGCCGAGCCCACCGTGTCGGCGTCGCACTGGGTGAACTCGCGGAAGCGGCCGGGGCCCGGCTTCTCGTTGCGCCAGACCGGGCCATAGGCATAGCGGCGGAAGGGCCTGGTCAGCCCCTCCCGGTTCTGGGCCACGAAGCGCGCCAGGGGGGCGGTGAGGTCATAGCGCAGTGCCATCCACTGGTCGTCATCGTCCTGCAGGGCGAAGACGCCCTCGTTGGGACGGTCGGCGTCCGGCAGGAACTTGCCGAGGGCGTCGGCGTATTCCAGGGCGCCGGTTTCCAGGGCCTCGAAGCCGTACCGCTCATAGACCTCGGAGACGCGGGCCAGGATCCGGCGCTCGGCGGCCAGGTCGCGGGCGCGGCGGTCCATGAAGCCGCGCGGGGCGCGGGCTTCGGGGCGGGGGGCGTCCGCAGCGGCTTCGGTCTGGGTGTCGGGGGTGGTCATGGTCCTATCCCTTGGGTTGGCCAGGGACGGAGCCGCCGGCCGGCCCCGTCCGCTTTGCGCGGGGGCCGGCGCCGGAGGTTCGATCAGGCCGAACGCACCCGCCCGCTCCCGCTTTCGCAGGTCGGATGGTGGAGGCCGTGATGATGAACCTGACGGAACATGGGCCGGGTCCCTAGCCCATCGCCGACGGGCCGTCCAGCCCCGGGGCCGGGGCCGAAGGGCCTCAGGGCAGGAGGTCGAGGTCGGGCGTGCGGTAGTTCATGCCGGCCAGGGCCTGGCTCCGTTCGGCGGAGTCGAAGCCTTCCATGATCCGCTGGAAGCGCATCTGGACGAAGGGGCGCATGTCCGGGTGGGTGAAGATGTAGAGGTCGCCGGCCTGCAGGGCCTCCAGAACCCGGGCGCCGACCCGGGCCGGGTCGATGCCGTTCGCCACCCGGTCGTCCGGGACGATCTCGCGCACCTGGGGCCCGCCGAACTTGGCCGGACGGTTCCGGCCGGACTGGTTGATGCGGGTCTTGACGAAGCCGGGGCAGAGGACCTGGACCTGGATGTTCTCAGGCGCCAGTTGGGCCGCCCAGCCCTCGGTCAGGGCCACGACGGCGAACTTGGAGGCGCTGTAGGCCTCCATGCCGGGAGGCGACATGTGGCCGGCCATGGAGGCGGTGTTGATGATGGCCCCGCCCTCCCCGTGGGCGCGGATGTGGGGCAGGAAGGCCTCGAAGCCGTAGATCACCCCCATCAGGTTGACCTGGAAGGTCCAGTCCCAGTCGGCGGGCTTCATGTCGTCGACGGTCCCCCCGGCGCCGATGCCGGCGTTGTTGCAGACCACATGGACCTTGCCGAAGGCGGCCACCGTCTCGCGGGCGGCGGCGACCAGGGCGGCGCGGTCGGTGACGTCGCACTGGACCGCGGCCACGCGCACCTGCCGGGCCTCCAGCTCGGCCACCGCCCGGGCCAGGGGCTCGGTCTCGATGTCGGCCAGCATGACGTTCATGCCCGCGGCGCCGAAGGCGTGGGCCATGGCCAGGCCCAGGCCCGAGGCCCCGCCGGTGATGAAGGCGGTCTTTCCCGCGAGGTCCTGCATGGTGTTCCTTCCTGTTCGGGTCAGATCTTCCGGTCGCCCTGCCAATAGGCGTCGCGGAGGATGCGCTTGTAGAGCTTGCCGGTGGGCAGGCGCGGCATTTCCTCGATGAAGTCGATGGAGCGCGGGGCCATGTAGTGGGCCAGGTGCTCCCGGGCGTAGGTCATGAGCTCGGCGGCCAGGTGCTCGTCGGGCGCCACGCCGGGGGCCGGCTCGATCACCGCCTTGACCGCCTCGCCCATCTCCGGGTCGGGCACGCCGAAGACCGCCACGTCGGCGACCTTGGGGTGGGTGATCAGGGCGTCCTCGATGGCCTGGGGATAGATGTTCACCCCGCCCGAGATGATCATGAAGGCCTTGCGGTCGGTGAGGTAGAGATAGCCCTCCTCGTCCAGGTAGCCGACGTCGCCCAGGGCGTTCCAGTTGGGGTGCTTGGGGTGCCGGGAGGACCGGGTCTTCTCGGGGTCGTTGTGGTACTCGAAGGTCGGGATTTCCCGCTCGAAATAGACGAGGCCGGTCTCGCCGGGAGGAAGCTCGTTCCCCTCCTCGTCGCAGACGTGAAGGACGCCGACGGCGGCCCGGCCCACCGAGCCGGGATGCTTCAGCCAGTCCTCGCTGTCGATGAAGGTCGAGCCCGAGCCCTCGGTGCCGGCGTAGTACTCGTAGAGCACCGGCCCCCACCATTCGATCATCTGGCGCTTGACCTCTACCGGGCAGGGGGCGGCGGCGTGGATGGCGACCCGCAGGCTGGAGACGTCGAAGGCCCGGCGGACCTCCTCCGGCAGCTTGAGCATGCGCACGAACATGGTCGGCACCCACTGGGAGTGGGTGACCCGGTAGTCCTGGATGAGCTCCAGGGACCGCTCGGCGTCGAAGCGCTCCATCATCACGACGGTCCCGCCGAAGGACTGGACGGTGACCACGTAGGCCAGCGGGGCGGCGTGGTAGAGGGGCGCGGGGGACAGGTAGACCGTATCGGGACCGAAGCCGTAGCGGTTGGCCTGCTGGCGGAGGGCGAAGGCTTCGGCGGGGCTCATGTCCGGCAGGGGCCGCAGGATGCCCTTGGGCCGGCCGGTGGTGCCCGAGCTGTAGAGCATGGAATCGCCCATCCACTCCTGTTCGAGGGGCGCGGGCGAGGCGCCGTCGCGGGCCGCCTCGTAGGATTCCCAGCCCGGGATCACGCCGTCGACCATCAGGCGGATCGGGCAGGCGGGGATGAGATCGGCCAGGCCCTCGGCGGTCTCGCGCTTGGCGAAGGAGCTGATCAGGACCTTGGCCCCGCAGTCATTGACGATGTAGGCGGCCTCGTCCGGCGGCAGGTAGCGGTTGATCGTGGTGATGTAGAGGCCCGAGCGGAAGCACGCCCAGACCGCATCCATGAAGTTGAGGTTGTTCTCCATCAGGAGGGCCACGTGGTCGCCGCGCTTCAACCCGCGGGCGCGGAACAGGTTGGCCATCCGCAGGGAGCGCTCATCCAGCTGGGCGAAGGTCACGACCTTGCCGGTGTCGGCCGAGATCAGGGCCGGCTTGTCAGGGGTCAGGCGCGCGTGGTCGGCGAGGTGCATGGGCCTTCTTGTCTCCTCCGGCGGGGGCGCTGGCCGCCCCTCTCCCGCCACTGTAGCGGAGGCGCCGGAGGCGTAAACCCGTCGCGGGGCTCAGTCGCCGCGCAGGCGGGCGATCAGGGCGGCGGTGGAGGCGTCGTGCGGCGCAGGCGGCCCGCCCTCCAGCTCCGGCAGGATGCGGGCGGCCAGGACCTTGCCCAGCTCGACGCCCCACTGGTCGAAGCTGTTGAGCCCCCACAGGACGCCCTCGACGAAGACCTTGTGCTCGAAGAGGGCCAGGAGGGCGCCGAGGGCCGGGGCGTCCAGGCGCTCCATGAGGAGGAAGCTGGAGGGACGGTCGCCCGGGAAGGCCTTCTGGGCGGCGAGGACCGCATCGCCGCCGGCCGCCGCGAGGGCCTCGGCCTCCGTACGCCCCGCCATCAGGGCCTCGGCCTGGGCGATGGCGTTGGCCAGCAGGGCCCGGTGGGCGGCGGGGTCGCCCTCCACCGGCTGGCGTACGGCCAGGATGTCCAGGGGAATGACGTCCGTTCCCTGGTGCAGGGCCTGGAAGAAGGCGTGCTGGCCGTTGGTCCCAGGCTCGCCGAACACGACGCCGGCGGTGGGCCGCGCCACGGCCTGGCCGTCGCGCCCCACGCGCTTGCCGTTGGACTCCATCTCCAGCTGCTGGAGGAAGGCCGGCAGGAGACGCAGCCGCCGGGCGTAGGGAACCACCGCGCGGGCGGGCCGGCCGAGGATGTCTCGGTTCAGGACGTGGGCCAGGGCCAGGACCACGGGCAGGCTCTCTTCCGGCGGGGCCGAGAGGAAATGGGCGTCCATGGCCGCCGCGCCTGACAGCAGGCCGGCGAAGGTCTCGGGGCCCAGGGCAATTGCGCAGGACAGGCCCACCGCCGACCAGAGGGAGAAGCGCCCGCCCACCCAGTCGGCGAAGGGGAAGATGCGGTCGGCGGCGACGCCGAAGTCGGCGGCGGCCCCCGGGGCGGCGGTGACGGCCGCCAGGCGCGTCTCGGACCCCGGCGCAGACGCCAGCCAGGCGCGGGCGGCGCGGGCGTTGAACAGGGTTTCCTGGGTGGTGAAGGTCTTGGAGACCACGATCACCAGGGTCCGGGCCGGGTCGAGGCCGGCCAGGGCGGCGGTGATTTCGGACGGATCCACATTGGCCGCAAAGCGCAGCTCGATCCCAGGGACGGCGGGGGCGAGGGCCTCCCAGACCAGTCTCGGCCCGAGATCCGACCCGCCGATGCCGATGTGCACCACAGCCTGGATCGCGCCCTCCTCCCGGACGGCGGCGGCGAAACGCAGCATGCGGTCCAGCTCCGACTGCACAGACCGGGCGACCGGCTCGCCGCCGGCGCGCCAGTCCCTCGCCCCCGGATCGCGCAGGGCCATGTGCAGGACGGCGCGTCCCTCGGAAGCGTTGACCGCCTCGCCGGCGAACAGGGCTTCCCGCGCCGCCTCGAGCCCGCAGGCGCGGACGAGGTCGAGCGCCCGGGCGAAGCTGGCGGCGGACCAGGGCTGCTTGGACAGGTCCAGGGTCAGGTCGCAGGCCTCGAAGGTCAGGCGCCGGACACGGTCGGGCTCGGACTCGAAGAGGCGCCGGAGCGGTGCGTCAGAGGCCGCGGCGCGGGCCAGGCCTTCCCAGGGATCAGTCACGGCGCTCACCCCCGGGCGGCGTCCTGCACGGCGCGGGCGACGATGTCCGGCGTCAGAAGCTGGGGCAGGATGCGGGGTTCGCCGCCGCCCGCCGGATAGACAAGGTAGAGCGGCACGCCCGCCCGGCCGAAGCGCTCGAGGTCCTCGGCGATCACCGCGTCGCGACGGGTCCAGTCGGCCTTCAGGTAGACCACCCCGCTGGCCGTGAAGGCGTCGGCGGCCGTGCGGGTGGAGAAGGCGACCCTCTCATTGACCTGGCAGGTCACGCACCAGGCGGCGGTGTAGTTCACGAAGACCGGCTTGCCCTCGGCGCGCAGGGCGGCCAGGCGCTCGGGGGAGTAGGTCTCGTAGGACAGTCCGGAACCGTCCGCGCCCGACGCCGCCGGGGCGGAGGCGTTCGCGGCGGCGGGCGAGGGCCAGACCGCCCCGGCCACCGAAAGGGCGGCGACGGAGACGGCGACGACGCCGAGGACCCGGGCGGGACGGCCCTGGATTGCACGCTTCTGAGCCAGGCCCCCGAGCCAGCAGGCGAAGGCCAGGAGGACGCCCGCCGCCAGCAGTCGGGCCAGCAGGTCCGGGCCTGCCTGGACCGCCAGCACCCAGGCCAGCCAGGCCGCGGCGCCGTACATCGGGAAGGCCAGGACCTTGCGGAAGGTGTCCATCCAGGGTCCCGGCCGGGGCAGCCGGGCGAGGAGACCGGGCGCAAGGGCGGCCAGTGTGAAGGGCGCGGCGAATCCAAGGCCAAGGCCGGCGAAGACCGCCAGGGACAGGGCCGCCGGCTGGGTCATGGCCCAGCCCAGGGCCGGCGCCATGAAGGGCGCCGTGCAGGGCGCCGCCACCACCACCGCCAGGGCGCCGGTCAGGAAGGCGCCCAGGCCCCCGCCCCGGGAGGCGGCCCCGGAGCCGATGCCCTGCAGGGAGGCGCCGATCTCGAACAGACCCGACATGTTGAGCCCCACGGCCAGCATGAGCAGGGCCAGGGCGGACACCACCGGCGGCGACTGCAGCTGGAAGCCCCAGCCAACGGCCGCTCCGCCGGCCCGGACGACCAGCAGCAGGGCGGCGAGGCCAAGGAAGGTGGCCATCACGCCGGCGAGGAAGGCCAGGCCCTGCAGGCGGGCCGCGCGCCGGTCGTGGCCGTGGCCGGCGAGGGAGGCCGCCTTCATGGCCAGGACCGGGAAGACGCACGGCATGAGGTTGAGGATCAGGCCGCCGACAAAGGCGAAGAGGATGGCGCCGGCGAGACCCCCGGACGCCGTTCCTGCCGGACGTGCGGCGGGGGGCGGGCCAAGGCCCGCGGCGCCCGCCGGGAGGGTCCCCTGCGCCGCCTTGATTTCGTAGACCCTGCCGTCCACCTCAAGCACCCCCTCGAGGGCGGACGGGACCGCGGCGCCGGGCGCAGGCCTCAGGGCGAGGGTCAGGCCCTCCGGACCCCGCTCCAGGGCCTGGGGCGCGGCATGGTCGATGATCCCGGCCTCATAGGGAAAGAAGTAGGCCTGGCGCGCGCCGCCGCCCGCCAGGACGGAACCCGTGGCGGCGATCTTGAGGCCGGAGGGTCCAGCGTCCAGCACCGCCTGGACCTGTCCCGGCTGGGGGGCGGCTTCGAGGGCGGCCTGGATGCGCGGGCCCCAGGCGGGGTCCGGAACGGGATCGCC
>JBJOJL010000092.1:0-8434 GCA_046046615.1 Pseudomonadota bacterium | reverse complement strand
TATCCGCAGGTCCGGGTCAGCGCCCACACCTCCAACTCCGGCGATGGGGTCCAGCCGCGCGCGGATATCCAGTTCATCGAGAACCTGGAGAGGTACCTGGCCGGCACGCCCCTGATGAACGAGGCCGATCGTTCCGAGGTCGGGCTGGCCTGAGCCTGCGCCCCGCTGTCAGTCTGCAGCGGGCCTCGGCGCACGGCGCACCTCGACCACCCGGACCCGGGTCCCGTCGAGCACCAGGGCCAGTTCCCCTCGCTTCAGCCTGAGGGCGTCCGCGCCGAAGGCCTCCAGCCGCCAGCCGCTGAGGGCCGGGGTGTCTGCATTGTCATCCTGGGCGATCTGTTCCAGGTCGGACACCGTGGCGATCAGCTTGGACGCCACGCCGCGGTCCTCGGCACGGGCCTTGAGCAGGACCTTCAGCAGCTCCACCACGGCGCCGGCGGCGGGATTGTGCGGCGCCCGGGTCTTCTCGATCACGG
Source organism: Pseudomonadota bacterium (assembly GCA_046046615.1). GTDB lineage: Bacteria > Pseudomonadota > Alphaproteobacteria > Caulobacterales > Caulobacteraceae > Phenylobacterium. The sequence continues at coordinate 7,958 of JBJOJL010000092.1, read as the reverse complement.
GGGCGGTCGCCTCGGGATCGCGCAGGGCTTCGCGGATGGTCTCCAGCAGTTCCGGGCCGAAGCGCGAGCCTGCAAAGCCCTTGGGCACGGACCGCAGGCGCTCCATCTGGCCGGCGTCGGTGGGCGCCTGGCTGGCCAACTCGTCGATGGCGTCATCCTTCAGGATCCGCCCCCTGGGCTGGTCCCTCAGCTGGGCGGTGCGCTCGCGCCACTCCGCGACAGCGCGATAGACGCTGAGATACCGCGCCGTCTGCTTGCGCGGCTTGAGACGACGCCAGGCGTTGGCCGGCGACACGTCGTAGAGGGCCGGATCGCAGAGCGAGGTCATCTCGTCAGAGACCCAGGCCAGCCTACCCTCGGTCTCCAGCCGGGCGCGCAGGCGCGGATAGAGGGCCGCCAGGTGGGTCACGTCGGCCAGGGCGTAGGTCAGCTGGCTGTCGGTCAGGGGCCGGCGCGCCCAGTCGGTGAAGCGGCTGGACTTGTCCAGCTCAATCTTCAGCATGTTGCGGACCAGGGCGTCGTAGGCGATCTGCTCGCCATAACCCGCCGCCATGGCGGCCACCTGGGTGTCGAAAAGAGACGCTGGCAACGCCTTGAGATTATTGAAGATCTCGACGTCCTGGCGGGCTGCGTGAAAGACCTTCACGATGGAAGCGTCGCGCAGGATCTCCAGGAAAGGCTCCAGGTCGATCCCGTCCGCCAGGGGGTCGATGACGGCCTCGGCGTCCGGCGTGGCCGCCTGGATCAGGCAGAGCTTGGGCCAGTAGGTGGTCTCGCGCATGAACTCGGTGTCCACGGCGATGAAGGGCTGACCCCGGACTTTCGCGCAGAAAGTCTCAAGCTCGGCGGTGGTCGTGATGGGGGTCATGGGCTAGCTATACGCCGTCGCGGGGCCGAGTCTGCAAGCCCGGCGGGCGATTTTGTGGAAAGGTCCGGTCATGAGCGAGCGTCAGAACGGTCTCACCTACGCCCAGGCGGGCGTGGACATCGACGCCGGCGCCGCCCTGGTCGACCGCATCAAGCCCCTGGCGAAGGCGACCCGGAGGCCAGGCGCAGACGGCTCCCTGGGCGGGTTCGGCGCCCTGTTCGACCTGAAGGCGGCCGGGTTCACCGACCCCCTCCTCGTCTCGACCACGGACGGCGTCGGCACCAAGCTGAAGATCGCCATCGACACCGGACAGCATGACACGGTCGGGATCGACCTGGTGGCCATGTGCGTCAACGACCTGCTGGCCCAGGGCGCGGAGCCCCTGATCTTCCTCGACTATTTCGCGACCGGCAAGCTGGACGTGGAGGCCGCGGCCCGGGTCGTCGCGGGCATTGCGGAAGGCTGCCGGCAGGCCGGATGCGCCCTGGCCGGGGGCGAGACGGCCGAGATGCCGGGCATGTACGCGGCAGGCGACTATGACCTGGCGGGCTTCTCTCTTGGGGCGGTCGAGCGCGGCGCGGTCCTGCCCCGGCTGGGCGACCAGAAGGCCGGCGACGTGATCATCGGCCTCGCCTCCTCAGGCCCGCATTCCAACGGCTATTCCCTGATCCGGCGGATCGTCGAGCGGAGCGGGCTGGAGTGGAGCGCCGCCTCCCCCTTCTCGGATGACGAGACCCTGGCCTCGGCCCTCATGCGGCCGACCCGCATCTATGTCCGCCAGGTCCTGCCGCAGATCCGGGCCGGCCGGGTCAGCGCCTGCGCCCACATCACGGGCGGCGGCCTCATCGAGAACCCGCCCCGGGTGATCGCCGAGGGCCTCGTCGCGCGGTTCGACTGGAACGCCTGGACTCCGCCGCCGGTCTTCAGCTGGCTGCAGCAGGCGGGCGGCGTGGCGGACGCGGAGATGCGCCGCACCTTCAACTGCGGCGTAGGCCTGATCCTCACGGCCCGTCCCGAGGACGCCGGCGAGGTTCTGGCGGGGCTGATCGAGGCGGGCGAGGACGCCTTTGTCTGCGGCGAGCTCGCCGCCGCCTGACCTCAGACGCCCCGGAAGACGGCGGGGCGCTTCTGGTTGAAGGCCGCAACGCCCTCGCGCCGGTCCTCGGTGGTGAAGAGGCGGTTGTACTCCGACAACTCCAGATCCATGGCCTCCGCCAGGGGCAGGACCGCGCCGGTGCGCACCACGGCCTTGACCGCGCGGATCGACAGGGGCGCCTTTGAGGCGATCAGGACGGCCCGGGCGACCAGGTCGGCGACAAGGGTTTCGTTGGGGCGCACAGCATTGACCAGGCCGATGGACAGGGCCTCGGCGGCGTCGACCGGCAGGCCGCTCATCAGCATTTCCGAAGCCCGCCGCTCGCCGACCGCGCGGGTCAGGAGCTGGGTGCCGCCCAGGCCCGGGATGATGCCCAGGCCGGCCTCCGGCAGGCCCATGCGGGCGGACTCTCCGGCCCAGGCGAAGTCGCAGGCCAGGGCCATCTCGGCGCCGCCGCCCATGGCCGCGCCGTTCACGGCCGCCAGGATCGGGAAGGGACAGGCGAGCTGGGCGCGGATCATGTCCTCGAAGAGGCGGTGCTGGGCGGCCCAGGCCTCATCGCTCATGCCGTCCCGTTCCTTCAGGTCGGCGCCGGCGCAGAAGAAGCGCCCCTCCCCCGTCAGCACCGCGGCCCGGACCGAGGCGTCGGCGGCGAGGCGCGTCCAGGCGTCCAGAAGCTCATGGCCCATGGCGGTGGACAGGGCGTTGGCCGCCTCGGGGCGGTTGAGCGTGACCTGGACCACACCCGGCGCGGCCTCCTGGACGCGGATCGTCGAATAGTCGCTCATCTGCCCTCCGGTCCGGCGACCACGCCGTCATCATGAAGCTTGCCGATCTCGGCGGCCGAGAGGCCCAGCACGGTCGAAAGGACCTCGTCCGTATGCTGGCCCAGGCGGGCGGCGGGCCGGGCCGGCTGGCGCTCGTCCTGAGGCACGGTGCCGGCGAAGCCGGCGGCGGGATAGGTCTCCCCTGACGGGTGGGTCAGGGTCGAGAAGACCGGGTTGCCCGCGAACAGCCGGGGGTCCTTCGCCGCCTGGGAGAGGGTCTGGTAGGGCCCCCAGCAGACGCCGAGGCGCTCGAACTCCGGCGTGAGCTCGGCGAGCCTGCGGCGGGCCATGGCGGCGTCGAAGATCGGGACCAGCCGATCGCGGTGGGTGAAGCGCAGGCCTTCGTCCCGGGCGAAATCGACGCCGAGCTCGGCCTCCAGGGCCTTCACCTCGTCGACGATCCCCAGCAGGGGCTGGATCCCCGACCACTGGCGGGGCGTGATGGCCACCAGCATGATCCGCACGCCGTCGGCGGTGGTGAAGTCGCGTCCGAAGGCGCCGAAGATGTCATTGCCCACGCGCGGCCGGTCGCCCTCGCCGAGGGTGGCCTCGGCCAGCATGCCGAGGTTGGCCAGGCTGGCGGCGGCGATGTCGGACAGCGGCAGGCGCACCTCCCGCCCCTTTCCGTCCCGGCCGCGGGCCATCAGGGCCGAGACCAGGGAGAAGGCCGCGTAGCCGCCGGTCAGGAGGTCCCAGGCCGGCAGGATGTGGTTCACCGGCCGGGGATCGTCCGCATGGCCGGTGAAGAGCGGCACGCCGACGGCGCTGTTGATGGTGTAGTCGACGCCCGGGCGGCCATCGGCCCAGCCCATCACCCGCACGCAGACCAGGTCGGGCCGCAGGGCCGACAGGGCCTCGTAGGAGAGGAAACCCTCGACGGGGAAGTTGGTGACGAAGGCGCCGGCGTTATCGCCCGGCGCCGTCGCCAGCTCCTGGGCCAGCCGGCGGCCCTCGGGTCGCGACAGGTCGATGGCGATGGACTTCTTCGACTTGTTCAGCCCCTCCCAATAGAAGCTGTCACCCTTGGCGCTCAGGGGCCATCGGTTGAAGTCCGGACCGCCGCCGATGTTGTCGAAGCGGATTACCTCGGCGCCCAGCTGGGCAAGGTAGAGGCCGCAGGTGGGGCCGGCGACGAAGGCCGAGCCCTCGACGACGCGAAGACCCTTGAGAAGATCATACATAAGAAGCTCTTGGCATCAGAAGCTCTTGGGCAGGCCCAGCACGTGGTTGCCTACGTGGCTGAGGATGAGGTTGGTGGAGATCGGGGCCACCTGGTAGAGGCGGGTCTCCCGGAACTTGCGCTCGATGTCGTACTCCTCGGCGAAGCCGAAGCCGCCGTGGACCTGGACGCAGGTGTCCGCCGCGAACCACGACGCCTCGGAGGCCAGCATCTTGGCCATGTTGGCCTCCGTGCCGCAGGACTGGCCCTCATCGAAGAGGTCGGCAGCGTGACGCACCATCAGGTCCGCCGCGCTGGTCTGGACATGGGCCCGGGCGATGGGGAACTGGACGCCCTGGTTCTGGCCGATGGGCCGGCCAAACACCTCCCGCTCCCGGGCGTAGGCGCTGGCCCGGTCGATGAAGAAGCGGGCGTCGCCGATGCACTCCGAGGCGATCAGGATCCGCTCGGCGTTCATGCCGTCCAGGATGTAGCGGAAGCCCTGCCCTTCCTTGCCGATCAGGTTCTCCACCGGCACCCGCAGGTCGTCGAAGAAGAGCTCGGTGGTCGCGTGGTTCAGCATGGTCCGGATCGGCCGTATGGTCAGGCCGTTGCCGACCGCCTGCCGCATGTCGACCAGGAGAACGCTCATGCCGTCGCTGGGGCGGGCCGCGTCCTCGCGGGCGGTCGTACGGCACAGGAGGACCATCAGGTCCGAGTGCTCGGCGCGGCTGATCCAGATCTTCTGCCCGCGCACGACATAGTGGTCCCCATCGCGCCGGGCGAAAGTGGTGATGCGGGTGGTGTCGGTGCCCGCGCCGGGCTCGGTGACGCCGAAGGCCTGGAGGCGCAGCTCGCCCGAGGCGATCCGGGGGAGGTAGGCCTGCTTCTGGGCCTCGCTGCCGTGCTTCAGCAGGGTGCCCATGGTGTACATCTGGGCATGGCTGGCGCCGCCGTTGCAACCGGAGCGATGGACCTCCTCCAGAACGGCGATGGCCGCGCCGAGACCCAGCCCCGAGCCGCCATAGGCCTCGGGGATAAGGACGGAGAGGAAGCCGGATTCCGTGAGGGCCTGCACGAACTCCGCCGGATAGGCGCGCTCGCGGTCCTTTTCACGCCAGTACTCGCCGGGAAAGCCGGCGCAGAGGCGGCGCACCGCCTCTCGGATTTCGGGAAAGGTCTCGGCGTTCGACACGGCGCGTCCCCTGCGGATGAACGCCGCCGTGCTACCTTACCCGGACGGTCAGGCAAAGGGGGCGGCGCACCGCCCCCGCCCGGACCTGAGGCCGTCAGCCGACGATGTCGGCCTGGCTGAAGAACTGGGCGATCTCGATCGCGGCGTTCTCCAGGCTGTCGGAGCCGTGGACCGAGTTCTCGCCGACGTTCAGGGCGAAGAGCTTGCGGATGGTGCCCTCGGCGGCCTGCTCGGGGTTGGTGGCGCCCATGACCTCGCGGTAGCGGGCCACGGCGTTGTCGCCTTCGAGGACCTGCACGACGACGGGGGCCGAGGTCATGGTCTCGACCAGTTCGCCGTAGAAGGGCCGGTCCTTGTGCACCTCGTAGAAGCGCTTGGCCTGGGCCTCGGTCATGTGGATGCGGCGCTGGGCGACGATGCGCAGGCCCGCGTCCTCGATCACGGCGTTGATCTTGCCGGTCAGGTTCCGCTTGGTGGCGTCCGGCTTGATGATCGAGAAGGTGCGTTGGGTCATGTGAGCCTGTCTTGGAAAGGGATGGCCGGCCCTCGGGACCGGAAGGGTGCGGGCTTATAGCCGCAGCCCCGCCGCTCGCCAACAGTCGCCCGCCAAACTTGGGACGCCGGGCCCGGGCTCTGCTAGAGACCGCGCCGTCATGCTGCAGATCCGCGACCTCACCCACGACGCCTGGGGGCGACGTTTCCTCGACCGGGCCAGCGTCAGCCTGCCGCCCGGGGCCAAGGTCGGTCTGGTCGGTCGCAATGGCGTGGGCAAGTCCACCCTGTTCGGGCTGATCCGCGACCAGGCCCGGTCCGGCGACGGCGAGATCAGCCTCCCCCGGGGCGCGCGCCTGGCCGCGGTCGACCAGGAACACCCCGCAACGCCCGTCTCGCTGATCGACACCATCCTGGCGGCGGACGAGGAGCGGGCGAGCCTCATGGTCCGGCTGGAGACGGCCCCGCCCGAGGAAATCGGCGACATCTATGGCCGGCTGGCCGAGATCGGGGCCGACCGGGCCCCTTCGCGGGCTGCGGAAATCCTGTCCGGCCTGGGTTTCGCCCCAGGGGACCTGGCCCGGCCCATGGCCGAGTTTTCCGGCGGCTGGCGGATGCGGGTGGCCCTGGCGGCGGCCCTCTTCGCCGAGCCGGACATCCTGCTCCTGGACGAGCCGACCAACTATCTCGACCTCGAGGGCGCCCTCTGGCTGGAGGCCCGGCTCCGGAAGTACCCGCATACGGCCCTGATCATCAGCCACGACCGGGACATACTGAACCGCTCGGTCGACCACATCCTGCACATGCACGATGCCCGCCTGGAGCTCTATCCCGGGGGCTATGACGACTTCGAGCGCCAGAGGGAAGAGCGGGCGCGCGTCGAGGACGCCATGCGCCAGAAGGTCGAGGCCCAGAGGGCGCACCTGCAGTCCTTCGTCGACCGTTTCCGGGCCAAGGCCAGCAAGGCCGTGCAGGCCCAGTCCCGCCTGAAGATGATCGCCCGCCTGCCGCCGGTTTCCGCCGCGGCGCGGGAGCACACCGCCCCCTTCCTCCTGCCCTCCCCGGAAAAGCCCCTCGCCCCACCCCTCCTGAGGCTGGAGGGCGCCTCAGTGGGCTACACGCCGGGACAGCCTGTGCTGAAGGGCCTGAACCTGCGTCTCGACCTCGACGACCGGATCGGCCTCCTCGGGGTGAACGGCGCGGGCAAGTCGACCTTCGCCCGCCTTGTCGCCGGCGACCTGTCGCCCGAGGGCGGAGAGGTCTGGCGCGACCGCCGGCTCAAGGTCGGCTGGTTCCACCAGCACCAGATCGAGGCCCTGGACCCTGAAGAGACCCCGCTCGACATCCTGCGTCGTCGCCTTCCGGACGCCTCCGAAGCCTCCCGCCGCAGCCGCCTGGCCCAATGGGGCCTCGGCGTCGACAAGGTCGAGACGACCGCCGCCAACCTCTCCGGGGGCGAGCGGGCCCGACTGCTCCTGAACCTGGTGGCGATGGAGGCCCCTCACCTCCTGATCCTGGACGAGCCGACCAACCACCTGGACATCGACAGCCGCCGGGCCCTGCTGGACGCCCTGAACGACTACGAGGGCGCAGTCATCCTGATCACCCACGACCGCTCGCTGATGGAGCTCGTGGCGGACCGCCTCTGGCTGGCTGAGGACGGTTCGGTCCGGCCCTTTGACGGTGATGTGGACGCCTACGCCCGTCGGGTCGTCGAACGCGCGCGTCAGGCCGCCCGCGACGCCGACGCCCGGCCCCCTGCACCGGAGCCGGAACCCCCTCCCGAAACCCCGCCGCCAGCCGCCCCTCGGGCCCGCATACCCACGGGCAACGCCCGCCGGCGGGTCGAGTCGACCGAGGCGGCCATGGAGAAGGCCGCCGCCAGGCTCGCGGAAATCGACGCCGCCCTGGCCGATCCGGCCACCTTCACGGGGGATGCCCGCCGCGCAGCGGAACTGGGCAGGGCGCGGACCGAGGCCCAGGCGGCCCTGGACGCCGCCGAGCAGGCCTGGCTGGAGGCCGTCGAAGCCTTCGAGGCCCTGAAGGCCTGAGGCCCGACCGGGCTTCCTAAGCCTTGGGCTGGATGAGATCCCATCGGTTCCCCCAGGGATCCACGAAGACCACAACGCGGCCATAGGCCTCGTCGCGCGGCGCTTCCTCGAACTGGACGCCATGCGCCTGCAGGCGTTGGTAATCCCGCTCAAAGTCATCCGTATGCAGGAACAGCCACACCCGTCCGCCACCCTGCCTGCCGATCATGGAGACCTGTTCCGGCGTCGTCGCCCTCGCGAGCAGCAGGGCGCCGCCCTCGTGCGATGGGG
>JBJOJL010000091.1:0-8462 GCA_046046615.1 Pseudomonadota bacterium | reverse complement strand
TCGGGCGGCCCGCCCCCCGGTCCCCAGGGCGAGGCCCCGCCGGAATCCCTCCTTGAGGCCCTGCAGGTCATGGCCTCCGCCTTCGCCTGCTGGGACGCCCAGGGCCGGCTGGTGGCCGCCAATCCCGCCTTCGCCCGCATGTTCGGCGTCGAGGGCGACGCCCTGAAGCCCGAGGCCGACCACGCCGAGTTCGCCCGCCTGACCCGCCAGACCATCCGCCAGTCCCTCAAGCCCGAAGGCGGCGCCACCGGTGTCCGCGAAGTCGAGTTCCGGGATGGACGCTGGGCCCAGATCCATGAACGCCGCACGCCGACCGGCGGCCTCGTCATGACCGCCGTCGACATCACCGCCCTGAAACTCCGGGAAGCCGAGCGCAGCCGCGACGAGGAGGCCCTCCGCGACGCCGTCAGCCGCCTGGAGGCCAGCCGCGCCCAGCTGACGGACCTGGCCCGGAAGTACGAGACGGAGAAGTTCCGCGCCGTGGAGGCGAACCGGGCGAAGAGCGAGTTCCTGGCCAATATGAGCCACGAACTCCGTACGCCGCTGAACGCCATCATCGGCTTCTCGGAAATCATGAGCCAGGAGCTGTTCGGCCCCATCGGGGCCGCCTCCTACAAGGGCTATGTCAACGACATCCTCAGCTCCGGACAGCACCTCCTGGCCCTGATCAACGACGTGCTGGACATGTCGAAGATCGAGGCCGGCAAGATGGTGCTCTTCCTGGAACCCGTCGACGTGGGCTCCCTGGCCGAGGAGGCCCTGAGGCTGGTCCGGAACCGGGCGGAGACCTCAGGCCTGATGCTGTTCGCCGACATCAGCGAGGACCTGCCCGAGGTCGAGGCCGACGCCCGGGCGCTCAAGCAGATCCTCCTGAACCTCCTGTCCAACGCCGTGAAGTTCACCCCGGCGGGCGGGCGGGTCACCGTGCGGGCCCGCGCGGAGGAAGGCGGCGTCCAGCTGTCGGTGGAGGACACCGGGATCGGCATCGACCCCGCCGACCTGCCGCGGCTGGCGGCGCCCTTCGAGCAGGTGGAAAGCCAGCAGTCCAAGACCATCCAGGGCACGGGCCTGGGCCTGGCCCTGTCCAAGGCCTTCGTGGCGCTTCATGGGTCAAACCTGACCATCGAAAGCCGTCCCGGACAGGGGACGCGGGTCAGCTTCCTTCTGCCCTTCCCGGGCCGGAACCCGGCGGCGGCCCCGGCCAGCCCGGAGGCCTGACCGGACGACGCCGCGGCGGCTGGGCGTCCTCGGCCAAGGCCTCGCCCAGCCGGATACGGACCTCCGGCGACTGCCGGGAGGCCCAGTCCGCCACAGCGTTCTCCACCCGGCTCCGGGCCGCCAGCTCGCGTCGCCGGGACTGGTCCAGCCGGCGGCCGGCCTCCGCCTCCCCGATCTCGCCCCGGGCCAGGGCCCGCCATGCGGCGGCGCGCTCGCGCCGGGCCTGCTGGAGGTCCGCCCGGACCGCCTCGCTTTCCGCCCGCAGCAGGGTCTGGAGCGCCAGGCGCTCGGGGTCCGGAAGATCCCTGGCCGCCCTCATGAGGGGGCTGTCGCCCGGGCCCCGGGAGCGCTCCGGTCCAGGCGGGGGCGGACCGAACTCCGGCGGCGCCGGATCCGGCGCGCGCGGCGCTGGAGGTCCCGTCGTGACCGAACGCGGCTCAGGCGCCCGGGCCGCAACGGGAGCAGCTTCCCGGGCGACCGTCGGCCGGGGAACCGCCAGCGGAGGGGCGCTGATCTCGGCGCCCCCTTCGGGTCCTGCAGACGGGGCGGCCGGATCCTGGGGCGGAGCCGGGATCGGCGGGGGCGCGGGCAGGCTGCGGATCTCACGCCAGCCGCCGGCGAGGACGCCGACCAGGAAGAGGTTGAACGCCAGGGAGACGAAGAGGGCCGTCGGCAGGAAGCGGAACTTCAAGGCGCGGAATCGGCCGGATCCCCGACCGGCGCCTCCCAGTCGGCGAAGACCTCTCGGAGGACCTCGTCGGTCGATGCGGACGTCTCCTCCAGGGCGCCGGCCTGGAGGGACGGGAGCGACGGGACCTCGCCCAGGGCGCCGGCGGGGGAGGAGGACATCAGGGACGGGGCGGCCAGGATGCCGGCGAGGCAGGCGGCGGCCAGGCCCGCGCCCCCTCCCAGGGTCAGAAGGAAGGACCGCCGCCGGGCCTGGCGCACCACCGCCGGCGCCGGCGCCAGGACCTGGCGCAGGAGGGGCGCAGGCGTCGGGTCGAGCCGCCAGGCGTCCAGCATGCTGTCGATTTCGCGGGCTTCGGCGAGGAGGATGGCGGCCTCTTCGGGGTGGGCCTTCAGCCAGTCGAGCGCCGCCCCCCGTTCGGCCTCCGGCCAGCGGGCGGGATCGGCGCCGAAGGCCTCCGCCAGGGCGCGGACCCGGGGGGCGTCGAGGGGCCGGGAGGAGGACCGGAGGCTCATGGGACCATGTCCGAAAGAGCGGCCCGCAGGGCCCGCCGGCCGCGGGAGAGGAGGCTTTCCAGGGCCTCGACGCTGATCCCGAGGGCGGCGGCAGCCTCGATGTTCCCCAGCTCCTGGTAGTGGCAAAGGACCAGGGCCTCCCGCTGCCGGGGCGGCAGGCTGGCCATGGCGGCGGCCACCCGTTCGCCGACATCGCGCGCCTCCAGGCCGCGATCCGGCGCCGGGCCGGTGTCGACAAGGGCCTCGAGGTCCGAGGCGTCGCCAGGTCGCCGGCGGCGGAGCCTGTCGCGGCAGAGATTCGTGGCCACCCTGTGCAGCCAGGTGTCGAAGCGCGCCTCGCCGAAGCGCCAGACGGGCGCCTGGCGCCAGGCGCGGATCAGGGATTCCTGCGCCACATCCTCGGCCTCGGCGGCGTCGCCCAGCATGCGGACGGCCAGGGCCGTGAGGCGCGGGAGCTTGCGGGCGGTGAGGGCGCGCACGGCGGAGAGGTCGCCCCGGCCGACCCTCAGCACAAGGTCGGCATCCGGGTCCTCCGGCCGGGGGGGCGCGTCCGCCGGACGCGCACGCCCCGCGAGGCCCAGGGCGTCAGTTGCCGGACGCGACACGTTGCCTCTGGCGCATGGCGGCCACCTCGGTCTTGTCCAGCACGCCGTCGCGGTTCGCGTCCGCTGCGTCGAAGCGGCGACGGCTGGAGGATTCCAGTTCACTGCGGGACATGGCGCCGTCGCTGTTGCCGTCCGTCGAGCGCCACCACTGGTCCATGGCGGCCGCAGCCCGGGCGCCGCCGAAGGTCCGGGCCATGCCGGCGAACTTGTCGAACTCCTTGCGGGAGACCTGGCCGTTGCGGTCGGCGTCGAGGGTCTCGAGGGTCTTGTCGACATTGGCCGACCGATACTCGGCGTAGAGTATCCGTCCGTCGCCATTCTGGTCGAGCTTGGGCGGGCCCATCTGGGCGGCGGCCGGGAGGGCGCTGAGGCTCGCCAGCCCGAGGACGGCGGCGAAGGCGGGGCGTTTCAGGGACACGGGAAGGGTCTCCGGCTGTCTCAGGTGGAACGAACTGAACCTGCAATTCCGTCGATTCAAGGGCGGACCAGTCTTTCATAGGCTTCCAGCGCCGCCTTGCGGGTTCGGGCGAGGCGGGCGGCGAGGCTGCGGAAGTCCCGGGCGCCGCCCGCCCTGGCCAGCTTTCGGCGGAAGGCCTCGGGCTGGTCGGCGGGATCATCGCCGTCGCCCAGGGCCAGCTTCAGCATCTGGGTGAGGTTCTGCTGGAGGGTCCAGGCTTCCAGGAGCGGCCCCACCTGCCCGGCGAGGCCGGCTGCGGCCAGGGCCTCCAGCGCCTCGGCCGTGCCCGCCCGCAGGGGACCGCCGGCCGGGGCGTGGGCCAACTGCAGGAACTGGGCGGCGAACTCGATGTCCACCAGGCCGCCGGGCGCCAGTTTCATGTCCCAGACGCCCGAGGCGGGCTTCTCCTGGGCGATCAGCCGCCGCATGTCCCGGACGTCCTTCGCCAGGACGGCGATGTCGCGGGGACGCCGGAGGGCGGCCTCGATGGCGGTGGACACATCGGCGGCGAACCCGGGATCGCTGGACCAGACGACGCGGGCCCGGGTCAGGGCCATGAACTCCCAGGTCTCGGCCTCGGCCTCGTAGTAGGCGCCAAAGGACGGGAAGGCGACCGCCACCGGCCCCTTGGCGCCCGAGGGCCGCAGGCGCATGTCGACCTCGTAGAGCTCGCCCTCGGAGGTCGGCAGGGACAGGGCGGCGACCAGCCTCTGGGTGAAGCGGGCGTAGAAGACCTCAGCCGGCCAGCCCTTGAGGGCGGACAGGGTGTCGGGCGCGGCGGCCCGGTGCAGGGTCATCAGGTCGAGGTCGGACCCGGCGCTCATTTCGCGGGACCCGCACTTGCCCAGGGCCACCACCGCCACCTGGCCCTCGAAGGCGCCGCCCATCCGGGTGGCCTCGGCCAGGGCGGCGGGCGCCAGGGCCTCGATGCAGGCGTCAGCCAGGCCCGCAAAGGCCCGGCCCGCGGCCTCGGCCCCCGCCGAGCCGCTCATGACCTGGACGCCGACTCGGAAAGCCTGCTCGCGATGCTGGCGCCGGACCGTGTCCATGGCGGTCTCGAAGTCCCCGGCGCCTGCGACGGCGGCCCTCAGGGCGAGGCGGTCTTCTTCCGGGTCGATGTCGCCGAAGAAGGCCGGGTCCAGCATGGCGTCAAGGGCGGCCGGACGACGGGCCAGGGTGTCGGCCAGGCGGGGCGCGAAGGCCATGACCTCGACAATCAGCTCGAAGAGGGCCGGCTGGGCGAGGAAGAGGGACTGGAGCTGCACGCCGCTGGACAGGCGCGAGAAGAAGGCGCCGAAACGCAGGAAGGCCGCATCCGGCGCGCCCGAGGCGTGGGCGGCCTCCAGGAGCCGGGGCGCCAGGCGGGTGAACAGCTCCCGGCCCCGCTCCGAACGGGTGGCGGCGATGTGGCCATGGTGCCAGGAGCGGATGGTCTGGGACACCTGGGCGGGCTGGGAAAAGCCCATCCGGGACAGGGTCTTCAGGGTCTCCGGGTCGTCGTCGACGCCGGTGAAGATCAGGCTGCCGAACCGCGACGACAGGGGCTCCTCGCCAGGGAAAAGCTCTCCGTAGCGCCGGTTCACCGTCTTCAGGATCCGCTCGACCGCCGCGTCGAAGACGCGCAGGCGGTCGTAGCCGGCCAGGGCGGCCACCCGACGGCGGTCGGCCTCGGACTCCGGCAGGCGATGGGTCTGTTCGTCGGCCAGCATCTGCACCCGGTGCTCCAGGGCCCGGAGCCGGTCGTAGGCCTCGCGCAGGTCGTCCCGGGCCTGGGGCGAGACGTGCCCCTCCCCCGCCAGGGCGTCGAGGGCCTCCAGCGTCCGGAAGCTGCGCAGGGCCGGACGGCGGCCGCCCAGGATCAGCTGCTGGGTCTGGACGTAGAACTCGATCTCGCGGATGCCGCCGCGGCCCAGCTTGAGGTCCGCGCCCTTGGCCGACAGCCGGTCATCGACCTTGTGGATGTGGATCTGCCGCTTGATGGAGTGGATGTCCGCGATGGCGCCGAAGTCCAGGTTCTTGCGCCAGACGAAGGCCTCAAGCTCGTCCAGGAAGGCCGCGGCGCGGGGCAGGTCGCCGGCGCAGGGCCGGGCCTTGATGAAGGCCGCCCGCTCCCAGTTCTGGCCGACGCTCTCGTAGTAGTCGAGGGCGGCGGCGGCCGAGACGGCCGGCGGGGTGGAGCCCGGGTCGGGACGCAGGCGCAGGTCAATGCGGAAGACATAGCCGTCGCCGGTGCGCTCCTGCATCAGCTCGGCCAGCCGGTGGGTCAGGCGGACGGCGAAGGCCTGGGGCTCGATCCCTTCCGCCAGGGGCAGGAGCTCCGGCTCGAAGAAGATCGAGATGTCGATGTCGCTGGAATAGTTCAGCTCGAAGGCGCCGTGCTTGCCCATGGCGATGCAGAAGAAGCCCGGGACCGGGCCATGGACGGGGTCGTCGACGGGGCGCATCCGGCCCGCGGCGACCTCGGCGCCGGCGGCGGAGGACAGGGCGGAGGACAGGGCGGCGTCGGCGAAGCGGGCCAGGGCGCCGGTGACCTGGTCGAGGTTCCAGACCCCGCCGAGGTCGGCCAGGGCGGTCAGGAGGTGGACCTCGGCCTTCAGCCGCCTGAGACCGGGGCCGGCGACCTCGGGGAGCTGGGCGGCCAGGGCCCGGGTCGCCTCCAGGAGCGCCTCCAGGCGGGCGTCGGGATCGGACTCCAGCAGACCGACCAGCCGGGCCGGGTCCTTCCGGGCGAGGCCGGCGAGGTAGGTCGAGGCCCCGAAGACGGGCGCGAGGGCGGCGCGGGTCTCGGGCGACAGGGGGCGCAGGGCCTCGACCGCGTCCAGGAGGCGCTCGGCCGGGCGGGGATCAATGACCGGACCGCAGGGCCGGAGGCGCTCGCCCAGCGCAGTCATGACGACACCCCGGGCAGGATGAGGGCGGCCCGCAGGCCCGGACCCGACCCGTCGTAGGCGCCGGGCCCCTCGCCCAGCTCCAGCCGGCCGCCATGGGCCTGGGCGACGGCGGCCACGAGGGACAGGCCGAGGCCCGAACCCGGCAGGTTGCGACTGTTCTCGAGGCGCACGAAGCGGTCCACGACCCGGGCGCGCTCGGCGTCGGGCACGCCGGGGCCAGTGTCCGTCACCGAGATCTCCGCCTCGCCCGAGGCGCGCCGTCGCAGGCGGACCATGACCGCCCCGCCGCGGGGGGTGTACTTCACGGCGTTGTCCACCAGGTTGGCGAGGGCCTGGGCGAGGAAAGCGGGATTGCCGCGGACCGTGAGTCCGGCGGCGATGTCGGAGGCGATCTCCAGCCCCTTGTCCTCGCAGAGCGGGCCGTAGAGCTCGGTCATGTCGCCGACCAGCCCTGCAGGGTCGAAGAGCACGGCGTTGGGCGCCTCGCCCGCCGCCTGGAGGCGCGAGATGGCGAGGACGGCCGAGAAGGTCCGCAGGACGCCGTCGGTGTCGTCGAGGGCCTGGCGCAGGCCCTGCTGCGGATCGCCCCGCCCCGCCTCCATGTCGAGCAGGGCGGTCTCCAGCCGGGCCTTGAGCCGGGTCAGGGGCGAGCGCAGGTCGTGGGCGATGGCGTCGCCGGCATGCTGGTGGGCGGACATGGAGCGATCCAGCCGGTCGAGCATGTCGTTCAGGCCCTCGGCCAGCTGGTCGAGCTCGTCCCCGGCGCCCCGGACCTGGGCGCGGGCGGCGAGGTCCCCGTTGCGCACGGCGGCGACCACGTCGGTCAGCCCGGTCATGGCGCGGGTGAAGTTGCGGCTGACCAGGAGGCCCGAGGCGATCCCCAGCACGACGACCAGGGCGCCTGCCCCCCAGAGGCCCCGGACGATGGTGACGATGAAGTCGCGGTCGTCGCCGGTGTCGGCGCCGACGAACAGGATCTCGCCCCCCTTGAGGCGGACCTGGAGGCCGCGGGCCGGGGTGGAATGCGCCCGGCCGTCCTGTCCGGCCTCGGCGATCGAGAAATGGGTCCAGGTCGGCTGGCCGGTGAAGGCCTCGACGGGGCTCTCGGCCAGGGAGCCGGAAATCTTCCGGCCGTCCGGCGTCATGAGAAGGTAGAGGAAGCGGGGCTCGCCGGCCATGCGCCCGACCAGGACGGGATTGAGGGCGGCGACGCCGGCGCGGTCATAGACTTCCACCAGGCTGTCCGCCTCGCGCCGGATCTCGGCGTCGGTGCGCCGCCGGGCCTCGCCCGCCGCAGCGACATAGACATAGGCCATGAAGGCCGCCCCGGCGAAGGCGAAGAGGGCCAGGGACAAGAGGGTCAGGCGAAAGGGCGCGGCGCGGAAGAGACGCAGGAGCCCCTCGGCGGGCGCATCCCTCTCGTCAGGCATCCAGGCGGTATCCAGCCCCGCGGATGGTCTCGAGCATGGGGTGCTCGAAACCCTTGTCGATCTTGGACCGAAGGCGCGAGATGTGGACATCGATGACGTTGGTCTGGGGATCGAAATGGTACTCCCAGACCTTCTCGAGCAGCATGGTGCGGGTCACCGCCTGCCCGGCGTGGCGCATCAGGAACTCGAGGAGCTGGAACTCCCGGGGCTGAAGATCGATCTCCCGGCCCGCGCGGTGGACCCGCCGGGCGATGAGGTCCATCTCCAGGTCCCCGACCCGCAGCTGGGTCAGCACCGATCCGGTCTCCCGCCGCCGGGAAAGAGCCTCGACCCGGGCGATCAGCTCGGCGAAGGCGTAGGGCTTGACCAGGTAGTCGTCCGCCCCGGCGCGCAGGCCGGTGACCCGGTCCTCGATCTCGCCCAGGGCCGAGAGGAAGAGCACGGGGGTCTCGTCGCCATCGCGGCGCAGGGCCTCGACCAGGCCCACCCCGTCCAGGCAGGGCATCATCCGGTCGACGATCATGACGTCGAAGCCGCCCTGGCGGGCGGCCTCGAGCCCGGCGACGCCGTCGGGGCACAGGACACAGGCATGCCCGGCGTCGGCGAGGCCCCGGGCCATGACCTCGGCCGCCGGCTGGTCGTCCTCGACGATCAGGAT
>JBJOJL010000090.1:0-8695 GCA_046046615.1 Pseudomonadota bacterium | reverse complement strand
CTCAGCTCCATCCTCCTGCGACCTGCAGGGGGAGGCAACGCCATGGCCCAGGCGGTGAACACCGTCATGGCGTCCCTCAGGAAATCCTATCAGGCCTCACTTGAGGTCGTCCTCGCACCCCGCCGTATGATGGCGTCATCCCTGACGGCGGGCGTCCTGATCGTCGTGTTCGGGCTGATCGCCGGCGGGCTCGCCCTCGTGATCCCGAAGGAACTTGTCCCCACGGAGGATCGTGGCAGGGTCGATATCTCGATCCAGGGACCTGAGGGCGCGGGCTTCGACTACATCCTCCCCGCCGCCCGGCAGGTCGAGGCGCGTCTGCAGTCTCTGCTCAAGGACGGCGTGCTTGAGAGGTACACCCTGGCCGTGCCGAGTTTTGGCCGGAACCAGTTCAATTCCGGAGGCGGCAATGCGAGCCTGCCCGACGACCGTGAGCACCGGGTTTCCTCGCAGGCCCTCGCAGCGCAGCTGAACCGCGAGTACTCGTCGATCACTTCGGCCAGGGTCATCGCCTCGGTCCGCCCCTCGATTCAGCGAGGTGGCGGCGGAGGCGGGGGCTCAAGCGTCAATGTCAGCGTGCTGGGGGATGAGTACCCGCAGATCGAGAAGGCGATACAGCCGCTTCTCGCCGCCGCCCGCAACAATCCGGGCCTGGCGCGCCCGCGCCTGGACTACGAGCCGACCTCTCCACGGCTTCTCGTAGAGCTGGACCGCGAGAAGGCCGCGCAGTTGGGCGTGTCCGCCCAGGCGGTGGGCCGCGCACTGGAGACCCTGTTCGGCTCCCGGAAGGTCACCACCTACATCAAGGGCGGCCAGGAGTACGATGTGATCCTGCAGGCCGACAGGCCCCAGCGCATGAACGAGGCCGACCTGCGGAATGTCTATGTCCGGGCGTCGTCCGGAGCGACCGTGCCGCTTTCGGCGGTCGTCAGCACTGAAATCCGCGGGGATACCCCGAGCCGGGACCGGATCGACCGCTTGAGGTCGATCACCCTGTCGGTCCAGCTCAACCCCGGCTACACGGTTGGCGAGGCGGTCGCCTTCTTTCAGGCCGAGATCGACAAGCGGCCGGGCACGACCGTGAAGTGGGGCGGCCTGGCCCGGGATTACCTGGAGGGCGGCTCCGCCGTTTACGGCGCCCTGGCCCTGGCCCTGGTGCTCGTCTTCCTGGTTCTGGCGGCCCAGTTCGAAAGCTGGATCCACCCAATGGTGATCATGCTGACCGTGCCCGTGGCGGCCCTTGGGGGTCTCTTCGGCCTGCTGGTCAGCGGCTCAACCCTGAATACCTACAGCCAGATCGGCCTGATCATGCTGGTCGGCATCGCAGCCAAGAACGGCATCCTGATCGTCGAGTTCGCAAACCAGTTGCGGGACGAGGGCCGGTCCATTCGCGAGGCTATCATCGAGAGCTCGGCCCTGCGCTTGCGGCCGATCATCATGACGTCGATCTCGGCGGCCGCGGGCGCGGTGCCGCTGATGCTGGCCGACGGAGCCGGAGGGGAATCCCGAAGGACCATCGGCGTGGTGATCTTCTTCGGGGCCATCCTCGCGACACTCCTGACCCTGTTCCTGGTGCCGATCTTCTACAACCTGATGGCCAGGTTCACGAAGTCGCCCCAGACCCGGTCCAGGGCCCTTGAGGCCTACGAAGCCCAGGAGACCGCCCAGCCGGCGGAATAGGCCCTTCGCCTATTTGGCCGGGCTGGTGTTGACCTTCAGGAACGCGATCAGCGCCGCCCGGTCCTCAGGCGACTTCATGCCGACGTAGGACATCTTGGTTCCCTCCACGAGGCCGCGGGGATTCTCGATCCACTTGTCCATGGTGGCGACGTCCCAGGTCAGGCCGGAGGCCTTGAGGGCGTCTGAGTAGTTGAAGCCCGCCACATGGGCTGCCTTGGCTCCGAAGGTTCCCCAGAGGTTGGGGCCGGTCATGTTGGTCCCGCCCTGCACGTAGGTGTGGCAGGACCGGCACATCGCGTAGAGCGCTTCGCCCTTGGCGATATCGGCGCTGCGATAGGGCTCCGGCAGTTCCGCCAGCAGGGCGGCCTTCTGGGCCTCGGTCAGCACGGCGGGTTCCGCTGCCGGCGTCGTCGTACCGGCCGAGCCTTCAGACGCCGGCTGGCTGCAGGCGCCGAGGGTCAGGCCGGCCAGAAGAGCGACGGCGGAAAGGGATCGAGCGGCGGACATGGGCGTCTCCGAAGCTGGCTGGCCCCCTTGGGCCAGGCGCGAAAAATCGTCTGGTGCCGGCTACAGGACTCGAACCCGTGACCTTCGGTTTACAAAACCGCTGCTCTACCAGCTGAGCTAAGCCGGCCCGGGCGCTCCGATGCCATGCGCGGCGTCCCGTGCCAAGTGTGCACGGCCCACCTCCCGCCCGCTGCGACTCTTCTGGAATTCGCCCGGCGGATTGTGCGTGCCTATGGCGCATGGCGCGGGGGTCCTGTAAGTCGCCGCTCCCAAGCCTCCCCATTTCGAGCCTCCCATGACCCGCATCCTCATCACCTCAGCCTTGCCCTACATCAACGGGATCAAGCACCTGGGGACCCTGGCGGGATCCATGCTGCCGGCCGACGTGTTTGCGCGGTTCAAGCGCGCCCAGGGACTGGAGACCCTCTACATCTGCGCCACAGATGAGCACGGTACGCCCACGGAACTGGCGGCGGCAGAGGCTGGCGTGGACGCGGCGACCTTCTGCCGCCAGCAGCATGGTCTGCAGGCCGACCTCGGCGCGCGTTTCGGCCTGTCCTGGGACCACTTTGGCCGGTCTTCCTCGCCCCAGAACAGGGACGTGACCCAAACCCTGGCCCGCCAGCTCTGGGAAAACGGTTTCATCGAGGAGCGGGTCACCCAGCAGGTCTATTCCAACGCCGACGGGCGGTTCCTCCCCGACCGTTATGTGATCGGGACTTGCCCGCACTGCGGCTACGCCGCCGCCCGCGGCGACCAGTGTGAAAACTGCACCCGGGTGCTGGATCCGGCCGACCTTCTTTCCCCGCGCTCGGCGGTGTCGGGATCCGAGGACATCGAGATCCGGCCCTCCAAGCACCTCTTCCTGCGCCAGAGCCTTTTCGCCGAGCGCCTTCGCGCCTGGATCGAGGGCAAGAAGACAACCTGGCCCCTCCTGGTGACCTCCATCGCCCTGAAGTGGCTGGACGAGGGGCTGCAGGACCGGGGGATCACCCGGGACCTGGAGTGGGGCGTCCCGGTCAACGCCGCCGACTGGGGCCCCAACCCTGACGGACTGAAACCTGACGTGGAAGGCCTGAGGGGCAAGGTCTTCTATGTCTGGTTCGACGCCCCCATTGAGTACATCGGCGCCACCCGGGAATGGGCGGACGCGACGGGCGCCGACTGGGAGCGCTGGTGGCGGGGCGAGGCCGCTTCGGATGTGACCTATGTCCAGTTCATGGGGAAGGACAACGTTCCCTTCCATACGGTCGGGTTCCCCTGCACCCTGATCGGGGTGAACGAGCGCCTGGGCCCCGACGGCGCCTGGGCCCCCGCCCAAGCCTCGCCCTGGAAACTGGTGGACCGCCTGAAGGGCTTCAACTGGCTCGATTACTACGGCGGCCGCTTCTCGACCTCCCAGCAGCGGGGGGTCTTCATGGACCAGGCCCTGGAGCTCCTTCCTCCCGATTATTGGCGCTGGTGGGTCATCGCCAACGCGCCCGAAGGGTCTGACGCCAGCTTCCTCTGGGAGCAGTTCCAGGCTCAGATCAACGCCGACCTGGCCGACGTCTTCGGTAACTTCGTCAATCGTATCCTGAAGTTCACGGAGAGCCGGTTCGACGGAAAGGTTCCCGAGGGCGGGGAGGAGGGAGCGCTGGAGGCTCGCCTGCGCGCCGATGTCGCGGAGAAGCTCGCGGAGCTGACCGCCCAGCTCGAGGCCCTGGAAATGCGAAAGTCCGCCCAGGCCCTGCGGCAGCTTTGGGTTCTGGGCAACCAGTACCTGACCGAGGCCGCGCCCTGGACAGCGGTGAAGACCGACCGGGACCAGGCTGCGGTGTCCGTGCGGATGGGCCTGAACCTGGTGGCCCTGTTCGCCAGGGTTTCTCAGCCCTTCATTCCCTTCACCTGCAGGAATGTCGCCGAAGCTGTGGGTGAAGATGTCTCCGCGCGGTGGCCCGTTCCCGGCCAGGCCCTGGACCTCCTGCCTCCCGGCCGGGTGGTGAAGGCGCCGGAGGTGCTCTTCCGCAAGGTGGAGGGCGACCAGGTCGAGGCCTGGCGCGCCCGGTTCGGGGGGCCGGAGGCCAGCTGAACTATCGGCCGGTCAAGGCCTCGCGGCTCTCTTCTTCCTCGGGGCTGATGTCGAGCGAATCCGGCGCCGCAGCGTTGTAGGCGGGGGTCTGCTGCAGGTCGATGACGACCGACCGGTGTCCCTGCCAGATCATGTGCAGGGCGACATAGAAGACGATGGCCAGACCGACAAAGCCCAGCCAGCGGTGACGCTGCAGGAGGCTGGCGATCCAGGTGGCGGCCACGCCCATCAGGGCGATGGACAGGAGAAGACCCACCACCAGCACCCAGACATGCTCACGGGCGGCGCCGGCGACGGCCAGCACGTTGTCGAGGGACATGGCGACATCGGCCAGCAGGATCTGGGTCATCGCCTGCCGCATGGTCTTGGCCCGAGGGGTGGTGGTGGGCTCGCCCTCGAACTCCACTCCGGTCGCTTCCTCGAGGGCCTCCGCCGCCTCAGCGGCTTCCGCCTCATGTCCTTCGCGGAGCTCCCGCCACATTTTCCAGCAAACCCATAGCAGGAGGATGCCGCCGGCGAGGAGCAGGCCGATCAATTGCAAGAGCTGGACGGTCACCACGGCGAGGCCCAGGCGCAGCGCCACGGCGGCCATGAGGCCGTAGAGGATCGCCTTGCGCCGCTGCTCCGCTGGCAGGCCGGCCGCCGCGAGGCCGACGGCGACAGCGTTGTCCCCGGCGAGGGCCAGATCGATCATGATGACCTGGGCGAGGGCGATCAGGGCGTCGGCGGAGGGGAGGGCGATATCCAGCATGCCCTCTTTTGGCGTGCTGCGCGGCGGCGGGCAACCTCGCTGCGCTTGCCGCGGTGAAGCCGCGGCGGCAAGGTGGTGAAAACACGCCGGAGGACGCCCACATGACCCGGAGACTGACGCCGCCGGAGCCCGTTCTCGAGCCCGACCTGCCGATCATAGATCCGCATCACCACCTCTGGGACAGGCCGGCGGCGCGCGGGGCCGACCTGCCGCCGCCCTCGCACCCCTTCGAGGCCGTGATCCGCCTCTCGCCCCGATATCTCTTTGATGAACTGCTCGCCGACATGACCTGCGGGCACCGGGTCGTGGCGACGGTCTACATGGAGTGCGGAGCCATGTACCGGAAGGCCGCCGAGCCCGCCTTCCGGCCTGTGGGAGAGACGGAGTTCGTCAATGGCGTCGCGGCCATGTCGGCCAGCGGCGTCTATGGCGACGTCCGGGCCTGCGCGGCGATCGTCGGGCACGTGGACCTGACCCTAGGCGCGGCCGCCCGGGAGGTGCTGGAGGCGCATCTTGTGGCCAGCCACCGGTTCCGAGGCATCCGTCATTCCGCGTCCTCGGATCCGGATCCCGCGGTGTTGGGGCCCCTTTCCGGCCGCCCTGCAGGTCTCTACCGCGACGCGCGGTTCCGTGAGGGCTTTGCTGAGCTCGCGCCTCTGGGCCTTTCCTTTGACGCCTGGCTTCTGGAGCCCCAGCTTGACGACCTGATCGACCTGGCCCGGGCCTTCCCGGACACGCAGATCATCCTGGACCATGTCGGGACGCCGCTGGGGCTGGGCGCCTATGCCGGCCGCCGGGACGAGCGGTTTGGCGTCTGGAAGGAGAAGGTCCAGGCGCTGGCCGCCCTGCCAAACGTCGCCTGCAAGGTTGGCGGCCTAGCCATGGCCTTCCCGGCCTTCCCCTCCTTCCTCTCCGACCCGCCGGCCAGCTCGGAACAGCTGGCCTCGGAATGGCGCCCGCACGTGGAGACCTGCATCGAGGCCTTTGGGGCGGATCGCTGCATGTTCGAGAGCAATTTCCCGGTGGACCTGGGCGCGTGCGACTACCGGACCCTGTGGAACGCCTTCAAGCGGCTGGCGGCCGGCGCCTCGGTGGCGGAGAAGACGGCCTTGTTCTCGGGGACGGCCCGGAGGATCTACCAGGTCGACCTGACCTGAGGTCCCTGCGGGGCCTTGCCCCGGCGTGCGTCCGACCTCAAAGTCACAACCACAAAGGACAGGGGAGAAAACCATGGCGATCGATTTCGAAATCCCGGAAGACGCAAAGGCGATTCGCGAGCGGGTCCGGCGTTGGGTGCATGAGGAGTGCATCCCGGCGGAGAAGCGGCTGGTGGACCGGGAGTCCTTCAAGGTCGTGCTGGCCGAACTGCGGGCGAAGGCGCGGTCCCAGGGCCTCTGGAGCCCCTTCATCCCGAAGGAATATGGCGGCATGGGCCTGGGGCCCCTGGCCAACGCCCTGGTCCAGATGGAGCTGGGAGAGAGCCATCTCGGCGCTCTGTCGATGAACAGCCAGGGACCTGACGACGCCACCATGCTGACCCTGCTGGCGCATGGCACGGACTTCCAGAAGGAAAAGTACCTCAAGCCGCTCCTGAACGGTGAGAAGCGGGTCTGTTACTCCATGACGGAGAAGGCGGCGGGCGCCGATGCGACCGGCATGCAGACCCGGGCGGTGAAGGACGGCAAGGGCAACTACGTCCTGAACGGGGAGAAGTGGTTCTCGTCGGCCGCCAGCGCTGCGGACATCGCCGTCGTCATGGCCATGACCAACCCGGACGCCCCGCGCCACCAGCGCTATTCGACCTTCATCGTCGAGCTGCCGAACCCCGGCTACATCATCAAGCGCGATATCGCGACCATGGCCATGGAAGGCCCGCTTTCGCACATCATGGGCGGCGGTCACTCCGAGATCGAGATCAAGGACCTGGTGGTGCCCGAGGAGAATTGCCTCGGCGGCGAGGGCAACGGCTTCAACATGGGCCAGCATCGCCTGGCCTACGGCCGCCTGCGCCACGGCATGCACAATGTCGCCCTGGCCCAGCGCGCCCTCGACCTTGCGGTCAAGCACGTCACCTCGCGCGAGACCTTCGGGCAGAAGCTGTCCAAGCGCCAGGGGGTCCAGTGGATGCTGGCCGACTGCGCCAGCGAGCTCTACATGGCCCGCCTCATGCTCCTCCACATCGCCTACAAGGCGGAGAAGGGCATGGACCTGCGGCAGGAAAACTCCATCGCCAAGGTCTTCCTGGCCAACATGGTCCACAAGGTTGTGGACACCGCCATCCAGCTGCACGGCGCCCTGGGCTATAGCCGCGATACGCCGCTGGCGGCCTGGTACACCCACATCCGCTCCCAGCGCCTGGTGGACGGGCCGGATGAGGTGCATCGCTGGACGACCGGCCGGAACGTGATCCGCGCCTTCGAGCGGGATGGCACCACGGCTGCGGCTGCGGGCGGCGACCTGCTCTGACGACCTGGCTCAGCGGCGGGGGCGGGCGGCCTCATAGAGGGCCACCGCCGCCGCCGCCGACACGTTGAGGCTCTCGAAACCGCCTGGCATGGGAATGCGGGCGGTTTCGTCGCAATGCTCCGCCACCAGGCGGCGCACGCCTTCACCTTCTGACCCCAGCACCAGGACCACCGGAGCGCCGTCGAGCGCCTCAGACAGGTCGCGCTCTGCGCCGCCGTCCAGGCCCACCGTCCTCCAGCCGAGGTCGGAAAGGCGATCGAGAGCCCGGGAGAGGTTCACCTCCCGGGCGACGGGCAGGACGTCGACCGCGCCTGCGGCCGCCTTGGCCAGGGCGCCCGTGAGCCGGGGCGCGCGCCGTTCCTGCAGGATGACGCCCCGGGCCCCGAAGGCGGCGGCCGAGCGCAGGATGGCGCCGACATTCCCAGGGTCCGTCACCTGGTCGAGCATCAGGAGCACGGCTCCGGGCTCCGCCGCGAAATCCTCGAGGTCGACGGTCTCAGGTTCGGGACCCTCAAGGGCCAGGCCCTGATGTGCGGCGCCCGCCGGGAGAAGGCGGGCCAGGGAGCCGGCGTCCATCACTTCAAGCCGCTTGAGGGGCCCGAATCGCCGTTCCAGCTCCCGGGCGCGGTCGGGGGTGGCCGCCAGGCGGCGCAGGGCGGGCCTCGCCGGATTGGAAAGCGCCGCCTCGACGGCGTGAACACCCCAGATCCAGTCTCCTGAAACGGCGTGGAAACGGGGTTTTTGGGGGCCGCCTGACCCGGAAGACACAGGCGGTCCGCGCCGCTTCCGGCCTGCGTTGCGTTCGGGATGCGAGGCCACTATAAGACGCGCTCCAAATTGAGGCCGGGGCTTTTCCGGGCCTTGATAGGATGTCCGGCGCGCTGGGGGAATGTCCCGAGTGGCAAAGGGGGGGGACTGTAAATCCCCTGGCGCAAGCCTTCGTAGGTTCGAGTCCTACTTCCCCCACCACGCACCGGAACCGAACCTTAGTCCCGGAGGCTCGCAGGAGCGCCGCCCAATGCGGGTATAGCACAATGGTAGTGCAGCAGCCTTCCAAGCTGAGGATGCGGGTTCGATTCCCGCTACCCGCTCCAACCCTCTAGACCAGCCGGCAGGACCCCATGGCCAAAGAGAAATTCGAACGCACGAAGCCGCACTGCAACATTGGCACGATTGGTCACGTTGACCACGGCAAGACGACGCTGACGGCTGCGATCACG
>JBJOJL010000089.1:0-8788 GCA_046046615.1 Pseudomonadota bacterium | reverse complement strand
GCCCAGGGCGAAGGCGTCGAACAGGTAGTTCCGGTTGTAGGCCAGGAGCACGCCCGCCACCCAGGTGAGAAGGGCGGCCCAGCGGAACCAGAACAGGGCCTCAGGCGCGATGTACTTGGAGACCGCCGGCTTCAGCTCAGCCGGGATCTCCGGCATCTTCCGAAGCTGGACGAAGTTGAAATAGTACAGCAGCCCGATCCACATGATGCCGAACACCAGGTGCAGGAACCGGAGGACGGCCTGGATGAAGGTGGCGTCCAGCCCGCCCGCATGCTGCAGGTAGCCGCCGATCACCACCAGCGCGATGATCGAGCTCAGGATCACCGTATTGCGGAGGTTCGACAGGAGTCCCGAGACAAGATTCGACATGTTTAGCCCTCTGAGAGTCTTCCCCTGAAAGCTTCTCTTAAGGGCATTCGCCGGCGGCGGGAAGCGCGGGTTTGATCTGGATCAAATCGCGATGAGGGCGGCGGCGACCCGGCGGCCTTCCGAGGTCAGGAGGTTGTAGAGCCGGGCCGCGGCCGGGGTGTCGAGATACTCGAGGCCTACGCCGGCGCGCAGGAAGGCTTCGCGCACCTCGCGGGGCGGCAGGGCGTTGGCGGCTCCCATCCCGAGAACAAGGAGCTCACAGACGCCCGGGCCGGCCTGAAGCACGGCCGAGAGGCTGGCGGCGGAAAGGCCGGCGCCGGAGCTTACCGCCCAGTCCCGTGCGACATCGTCCAGGATCAGGACCGACCCCTGGCGCCACTCTCCAGACAGCCGGAACCCGCCGCCCCCGAAGGCGTCGACCTGCGGGGCTGAACGGCTCATCCCTGGCGCGCGCCGGCGGGCTTGAGGGGCACAGCCTCGTCCTCGTCACGCCGGACCCCCCAGAGCAGGATGATCGGAAGCGCGACGTAGATGGAGGAATAGGTCCCGACAATCACCCCGAACACCATGGTGAAGACCAGGGGGAAGAGGACCGGCCCGCCGAAGAAGAGCGCGCCGGCGAGGGCGATGATGGCCGTGGTCCCAGTGATCAGGTTGCGGGAGAGCCGCTCGTTCTCGGAGCGGTTGATGATGTCCCGCAGCGGCGTCGACTTGTACTTTCGAAGGTTCTCGCGGAGCCGGTCGAAGGTGATGACCTTCTCGTTCATCGAATAGCCGATCACCGTCAGGAGGGCGGCGATGGAGGTCATCGACACCTCGAGCTGCATCAGGGACAGGACGCCCATGGTCAGCACGACATCGTGCAGGATGGCGGCAATGGCGCCGAGGCCGAACTGCAGCTGGAACCGGAACCAGATGTAGAGCAGCATCAGGAGCATGGCGACGGAAAGGGCGATGATGCCCGATCTGGCCAGCTCGCCGGACACCTTCCCGCCAACGGTCTCCGCCCGCCGGATCTCGATGCCCGGGAAGGACTTCTGGAGGGCGCCCTTGACCTTCTGGGTGCTGGCGTTGAGGTCGGCGTTGTCAGGCACCCGGAAGCGCAGGATGGCGCCGTTTCCCTGTCCGAGGGACTGCACCTGGGCGTCCTCGCCGCCGGCCTCGGTCATGACCCGGCGAAGACCGGAAATGTCGAGAGGCTTGGCTGTCTCGACCTCGATCAGGGCGCCGCCGACGAAGTCGATGCCGAAGTTCATGCCCCGGAAGGCGATGGATCCCAGGGAGATCGCAATGAGGATGGCCGAGAAGACCGCCGCCATGGGGGCCAGGCGCACGAAGTCGAAGTTGAACTCTCGGGGCAGGTTGGTGATGAGGGGCCAGCGCATGAGAGCCTCTAGACGATGGGAAGGGTCTTGGGCTTCTTCGCCCGGAACCACCAGCTGATCAGGAGCTGGGTGACCACCACCGCCGTGAAGACGGAGGTGATGACGCCGATCAGCAGGGTCCAGGCGAAACCGCGCACGGCGCCTGCGCCGAACATGAACATGATGATGGCCGAGATGGCGCTGGTGATGTTGGCGTCGAAGATGGACACCAGGGCCCTCTCGTAGCCGTGTTCCAGCGCCTGGAGGGGCGAGCGCCCGAGATGGGCTTCGTCCCGGACCCGCTCGTAGATGAGCACGTTGGCGTCCACGGCCACGGCGAGGGTCAGGATGATGCCGGCGATGCCCGGGAAGGTCAGGGTCGCCTGGGTCATCGACATGGCGCCGACGATGAGCAGGACGTTCAAGGCGAGGGCCAGGGCGGCAAAGACGCCGAAGAGCCCGTAGGCGAGGACGATGAAGGCGAACATGGCCGCCGCGCCGATCGCCATGGAGATGGCGCCGGCCCGGACGGCGTCGGCCCCGAGTTCGGCCCCGACCGTATTCTGCTGCTCCACCCGCAGCGGCGCCGGAAGGGCGCCGGCGCGCAGGAGCACCGCCAGGTCATTGGCGCTCTCGGCCGTGAAGTTGCCGGAAATCTGGCCCGAACCGCCCATGATGGCGCTCTGGATGACCGGGGCGGAGATGATCTTGCCGTCCAGGACGATGGCGAAGCGCTTGCCGATATTGGCGGCGGTCACCTCGCCGAAACGGGCGGCGCCCTGGCCGTTGAAGCGGAAGTTCACCACCGGCTGGCCGGTCTGGCCGTCAAATCCCTGCGAGGCCTCGGTCAGCATCTCGCCGGTGACCACCGCCCGCTTCTTCAGGAGAAGGGGGCCCTCGTCCTGGCTGGGCAGCACGACGGAGCCCGGAGGCACGCGACCCTGGACGGCCTCAGCGACGGAGACCGAGTCGTCGACCATCTGGAAGGTCAGCTTGGCCGTCTGGCCGATGATCGACTTCAGGCGCTCGGGATCACTCTCCCCCGGCGCCTGGACCACGATCTGGTCGAAGCCCTGGCGCTGGATGGCGGGCTCGCGGGTGCCCAGGGCGTCAATGCGCCGCCGGATGATCTCGATCGACTGGTCGACCGCGCGACTGGCCTCGGCGTTGAGCGCCTGCTCGGAATAGCCCATCCGGATGCGCTGGTCGGGCTGGGCGGACAGTTCAAGCCCGCTGCCGCCGCTGGCGATGGCGCCGCCAAGCCGGTTCCGCAGCAGGTTGAGGGCCTCGTTGGACCGGGCCGGATCCGTGATCCGGACGGTGACGTCCGAACCCACCTGTCCCAGGTCGGTGAAGGCGATGTCCTCAGACCGCAGGGTGGTGCGGACATCCTCGATGAGGTTGGTCGTCTTCTCCGCGCGCAGGGCGCGGGTGTCCACGGACAGCTTGAGATAGGAGCCCCCCTGCAGGTCCAGGCCCAGGTTAAGGGTCTGCTTCGGCATGAAGGCGGGCAAGGCGTCCCTGGCCGCCGCCGGAAGCAGGTTGGGCAGGGTGAAGAGGACCCCGAAAATCAGGGCGGCGACGACGGAAATCAGTCGCCAGCGCGAAGGTGCCAGCATGGGGCCGGCCTAGGCCTTGGCGTCGTTGGCGGCGGCTTCGCCCCGGGAGCGCACGGAGGAGATCATCGACTTGACCACCTTGACGGTCACGCCCTGGGCGATCTCGACGCCGACCTCGGCGTCCTCGACCCGGACGATCTTGCCGACGACGCCGGAGGCGAGGACCACCACGTCATTGCGCTTCAGGGCGGCCAGCATCTCCTGGTGCTGCTTCATCCGCTTCTGCTGCGGACGGATGAGCAGGAAATAGAAGAGGACGAAGAGACCGACCAGGGGGGCGATCTGCAGGAGCATGGCCTCGATCCCGCCTCCGGCGGGGGCTCCGGCGGCGGTCTGGGCATAGGCGGGGGTAGCGAACATGGCCTCTCCGGAAGGGGGGCGGGCGCGCTCCGCGCCCGGATTCAGGGTGGCCGGAAGCTATGCGCTCGCCCCGCCTTTTGCAATGGACGGCCCGGGTGGCTAAGCACTTCGCATGACCGACGACATCCTCCCCCTCCTCGGCCGGATCGCAGCGGCGCTCGAGCGGCTCGCGCCGGCCCCTTCCCCGGAGCCCGATTTCGCCCAGGCCCGGCTGTTCCGGCATGATGCGGCCCGGAGCCTGTTCGTCCCCGCCCCGGACTATCCGCTGCCCCTCGAGGCCCTGCTGGGCGTCGAGCGGCAGAAGGAGACCCTGCTTGCGGACTTCCGGCGGTTCGCCGCCGGCCTGCCCTTCAACCACGCCCTGCTCTGGGGCGTGCGCGGCGCCGGAAAGAGCTCCCTGGCCAAGGCGGCCTTCATGGCCTGCGCCCAGGACCGCGACGACCTCAAGCTTCTGGAGGTGGACCGCGACGAGATCACCGCCCTGCCCCGGTTGTTCGACCTGCTGCGCGGGCGGCCGGAGCGGTTCGTGGTCCTCTGTGACGACCTGTCCTTCGAGGATGGGGCGGAGGCGGCCAAGGCCCTGAAGTCCGCCCTGGAAGGCGGGGTTTCAGGGCCGCCGCCCAACGTGCTCTTCCTGGCGACCTCGAACCGGCGTCACCTGATGCCCCGCGGCCATATCGAGGACCGCGGCCGGATCGCCGCCGCCGAGGACGCCGAGGAGGAGGTCAGCGTGTCCGACCGCTTCGGCCTCTGGATCGGCTTCCCCCCCATGGACCAACCGACCTATCTCGCAGCGGTGCGCGGCTATGCCCGGCGATACGGGCTGCCGGTACGCGGGATCGACCGCAGGGCCCTGCAATGGGCGCAGGCGCGCGGCGGGCGGTCTGGCCGCGTCGCCTGGCAGTTCATCCTGGACCTCGCCGGGGAGAAGGGCGTCTCCCTGCCCCTCTGACCCGGGTCAGCGGGGCAGGAGCAGGGTCGGCGACACTGGCCGCGCCCTCTCGGCCGGCGTCGGCGCGTAACGGATCTCGAAGTGCAGCTGCGGTTCGGAGACCCCGCCGGTGTCCCCGGCCTCGCCGATCTGCTGGCCCTGCAGGACCTTCTGCTGGATCTTCACGTCGACGTTGGAGAGGTGGGCGTAGGCGGTGACCCAGCCATCCGGATGCTTGACGAGCACGAGGTTCCCGAAGCCGGGCACCTGGTCGCCGGCATAGACCACCTCACCCGCCGCCGAGGCCCGGACAGGGGCGCCGCGCGGCGCGCGGATGTTGACGCCATCATTTCGCTGGCCGGTCCCCTTGGGTCCGAAGTCCGACAGGATCTCCCCGCGCAGGGGCCAGAGGAACCGCCCCTTGCCGAGAGCGGCGATCTGGACGTCCGTGAGGGGCGTCGTCGAGGCGGTCGGCGGCGGCGTGAAGCCGCCGGACTGGGGCCGGGACGCCGCCGGAGGCGACGTGCGCGGCGGGGGCGGGGCGGTCACCGGCGGAGTCGTGACTGGCGGCGGCGTGACCCGGACGGGCGGCGGCGTCGGGCGCGGCGTCGGTGTCGGTGTCGGTGTCGGTGTCGGTGTCGGGGCGACGCTGCGGGGCGGCGGGGCGACCGTGGGCGTTGTCCGCTCCGGCGGAGGCGGGGTCTCGACCTTCGGCTGGGGCGCCGGGGTCGGCCCCGGTGCGGGTACGCTCGCCGGGGGAGACGGCGGCGTGGGCTTCGGCGCGGAGGCGGCGCCGGGTTCCTTGCGCAGCTCGGGCGGGCCCTGGACACCGGGATCCTCCAGCGGCGCTTCAGGCTCCGGCTCGGTCGGGGGCGGGGGCGGACGCACGGCGGGGACCGCCGGGGCCGGCGTGCGAACAGTTTCGCGGATGGGGCCGCGATCCCGGGCGCCGTCAGGAAGGATCAGCCTCTGGCCGGACTTCAGCGCAGCGCCGGTCTTCAGGCCGTTCTGGGCCGCGAGGGCGCGGGGCGTCAGGCCGAACCTGCGGGCGACCACGGACAGGGTGTCCCCCGACACGGCGACGTAGGCGCGCTGCGATTCAGCGGGCCCCTTGAGCACCTGGCCGGGCTTCAGGGCATAGGGCGACTTGAGCCCGTTGAGGCTGGCGAGCTCCTTGCGGGTCAGGCCCATGCGACCGGCGATCTCGTCGACGGTGTCGCCCTTGCGGACGGTGTAGCTGGCGGGCTTGCCCTTGACGGTGATGACCCGTCCGCCGGCGAGGACCCTTACGGACTCCTGGCCGCGGGCGGCGGGCGCGGCGGTCTGGGCGTCGTCCGGCGCGGGGGCTTCCGCCCGGGGAACACGCGCGGGCGCCTCGGCCTGGGGCCGGGAAGACGCCGCTGTCGGGCGCGGTGCGCTGCGGATCGGCCCGCGATCCCGATAGCCCTCCGGCAAGGTCAGCCTCTGGCCCGCCCTGAGGCTGGCGCTGGTCCGGATTCCGTTCTCGGACGCGAGCGCCCGCGCCGTCACGGAAAAGCGGCGGGCGACGGCGTCAAGGCTGTCGCCCTGAACGGCCACATAGGCCTTGCGGGTCTCCGGCGGCCCCTTGAGCTTCTTGCCGACACTCAGGGCGTAAGGTGGTTTCAGGCCGTTCAGATCCGCCAGGGCCTTGCGCGTGATGCCCATCCGGTTGGCGATCTCATCGACCGTGTCGCCACTGCGGACGACATAGGTGGAGGCGCCTCCTGTGACGCTGATCACACGCCCGGCGGCCTGCGGCCCCGGCGACGCTGCGGAAGGCCCGCCCTGCCCGGGTACACGCAGCTTCATCCCGGCGTCGATGCGCGCGCCCTCGCCCAGGTCATTGGCCTCGGCGATCGCTTCCGGGGACACGCCCAGCTTGCGACTGATCCCGAAGAGGGTGTCGCCCCGCTGGACCGTGTAGGTGTCGCCGGCCGCCTGGAGCAGGGCCAGTTGGACCGGCGCAGCGTCCCCCGAAGGCGCTCCGCGCGCCAGGACAGGAGTCGAAAAGCCCGCCAGCGCCGTAGACGCTGCAAGCATCAGGACGGTCCGGTTGAGAAGACTGCTCATCGCCGCTCCGGCTCTATTCATCCAACCTGGCGCCACGGGTCAGACCGACGACGCGATCCGGCTTCATGGCCCCAGGAAATCGTCACTAATTTGACGGGCTCAGGATTCCTTCGCCACGCCGTCCAGCAGGGGTACGAACCTGACCTCGGTCAGGGTCTCCACCGTGAACCCGCCCTCCCCGTCCCCGACATACCGGTTCAGGTTCTGGACCGGACCCCGGCCGACCGGCGCCACCAATACCCCGTTTGGCTTCAGTTGCGCCAGCAGGACGCGAGGGTCCTCCGGCGCCGCGGCCGTGACCATGACCCGGTCGAAGGGAGCCTGCTCGGGCCATCCCTGCCCACCGTCGCCAAACCGGGTGATGACATTGGTAAGGCCGAGTGTCTGGAAGCGGGCCTCGGCGGCGGACATCAGGGTGCGGTAGCGCTCCACCGAATAGACCAGCCTCGCCAGCTTCGAAAGGATGGTGGTCTGGTAGCCCGACCCGGTGCCGATCTCGAGCACCCGGGACCGCTTCTCGATCCGAAGCGCCTGGGTCATCAGCCCCACGATGTAGGGCTGGCTTATCGTCTGGCCGCAAGCGATCGGCAGGGCCTGGTCCTCGAAGGCCCGCTCCTGGAACAGGTCCGGAGTGAAGAGGTCGCGGGGCGTCGAGGCGATGGCGGCGAGGACCGCCGGGTCGGTCACGCCCTGTTCCCTCAGGCCCTCCATCAGGCGGGCGTGCCGCGGATCGGCCGGCGGTTGGGGGCGTCGCGCCATCCTCAGGCCCTCGGCGGGGCGCCGCCCAGGACCGACCGCATCCGGTGGACGGTCTCCTGGTGGGTCAGGTCGATGTGCAGGGGCGTGACCGAGATGCGCCCGTCGTAGATGGCCCTGAGGTCCGTGCCTTCCGCAGGCTTGGAGAGCTCGCGGCGGAACCCCATCCAGTAATAGGTCTCGCCCCTCGGGTCGGTGCGCTGGACGGCCTGCCGGACGTGCAGGTCGCGGAAGGTCTGCCGCGTGACCTCGACCTCGCGGATCCGGTCCAGGGGCCGGGACGGGAAGTTCACGTTCATCACCACGTCGGAAGGCCAGCCGATCTCGACCAGCCGACGGACGATGCCCGGGCCGAAATGCTCGGCGGGCAGGAAGACGGGCTGGTCGGCAGGCTCCTCCCCAGGAGTCGGCCAGCTCATCTGGGAAAGGGCGATGGCCGGGATGCCGAGGGCCATGCCCTCGATGGCGCCGGCGACCGTTCCCGACATGGTGACGTCCTCGGCGAGGTTGGCGCCCCGGTTGACGCCAGACAGGACGAGGTCAGGCTTCAGTCCGCCCATCAGTTCGGTGACCGCCAGCATGACGCAGTCGGTGGGCGTTCCAGTCGTGGCGAACCGGCGATCCTCCAGCCGCCGGACCCGGAGAGGCTCGGCCAGGGTCAGGGATCGGCTGGCCCCGGACTGCTCGTACTCGGGCGCGCAGATCCAGACGTCGTCGCTCAGGACCCGGGCGATCCGCTCCAGGGAGACCAGGCCCTCTGCATGGATGCCGTCATCATTGGTCAGGAGGATGCGCACGGGATCAGGCGGCCGCGTCGATGTGGGTAAGCCCGCCCATGTAGGGCTGGAGGGCCTGCGGGATGGCGATCCGGCCGCCCTCGTCCTGGTAGTTCTCCAGAATGGCCACCAGGGTCCGGCCGACGGCCAGGCCAGAGCCGTTCAGGGTGTGGACGAAGCGGGTTCCCTTCTCGCCTGCAGACTTGGTCCGGGCGTCCATCCGGCGAGCCTGGAAGTCGCCGCAGTTGGAACAGGAGCTGATCTCGCGATACCGGCCCTCGCTGGGCAGCCAGACCTCCAGGTCATAGGTCCGGCGGGCGCTGAAGCCCATGTCGCCGCGGCAGAGCAGCATGGTCCGGAAGGGCAGCTCCAGCCGCTTCAGCACCGCCTCGGCGCAGGAGACCATGCGCTCGTGCTCGGCATCCGACTGGTCGGGTTCGGTGATCGACACCAGCTCGACCTTGTAGAACTGGTGCTGGCGGATCATGCCCCGGGTGTCGCGGCCCGACGCCCCGGCCTCCG
>JBJOJL010000088.1:0-8868 GCA_046046615.1 Pseudomonadota bacterium | reverse complement strand
AACCTCTGGAACATGCGCTCGGCGGCTGCGGCGTCGAAGCCGATCCCCGTGTCGCTGACCTCGATGGCGACGCCCAGGGTCTCTCCGCCCTGGTCTGTGATCCGCACGCTCACGTCCACACGGCCCCTGGGGGTGAACTTGATGGCGTTGGAAACCAGGTTGGCGACGATCTGTCGGATACGGACCACGTCGCCCACGACCCATGCCTGGTCGCCGGCGCCGAGGTCCATGCCAAAGGCCAGCCCCTTGTCGTCCGCCTGCACGCGCATGAGGCGCACGGCGTCCTCCACGGCTTCGCCAAGTTGGAAGGGCGCCGTCTCAAGCGCCAGTTGACCGGCCTCCACCTTGGTGAGGTCGAGGATGTCAGAGAGCAGGCGCTCCAGGGTTTGCCCGGAGGTCATGATCAGCTGGACCATCTCGGCTTGCGCCGGGGTGAGGGGTGTACGTCCGAGCGCGCCCACGAGCCCCAGCACGCCGTTCAGCGGGGTTCGGATCTCGTGGCTCATGTTTGCAAGGAAGACGCTCTTGGCCTCGCTCGCGGCGAGGGCCTCGTCCCGCGCCCGGGAGAGCGCCCGCATCAGCTCCTGGGACTCTGCGACCATGGAGGCCTGTACGCCCGCCGCGAGAATGGCGCTGAGCGAGGAGTCGACTTCCGAAAAGTCCGACATGCGAAGGCCGGAATCCTGCAGGCTCGACACCTGGTTGACCACGTGGCTGACGCAAAACAGGAAATCTTCCTCGAGCGACAGGACGAGGCCCCGCAGGAAGACTGGTCCCCGGTGCGCCCTCAGCTGGACAGGAGATCGTGAGCGGACCCAGGCCCCGAGGTCGACAGTCCCCCTTGGGCGCTCAATCCGGAAGCTGTCCTCCAGCCGCGTCCCCGGTGCACACCAGGGCGTCAGCCGGCGCAGGGACTGGCCGGTCGACCGGATGGTCAGGTCCGGACCAACGCGAATGTATGCGGGAAGGATCAGGTCAAGCTGAGCCGGGTCAAAGCGCACCATTGCCCGGGGCCCCTAGGCGTCGATGGCGACGAGGAACTCGACGCCCGGGTCTCCGGCCCCCACCATCCGGACCTGTCCCTGGTGTCCGAACCTCTGGAGGAGGCCCTCGAGAAGTCCCGTCACAAAGGGTTCGAGTCCATCCCGGTTGGAGACATAGGCGAGCCGGATGAAGGTCTCGCCCATCTCGAGAACACGAAAGGACGGGACATCGACGTCGGGCAGGCTGACCTGGATGCTGGCGTGCATCCGGTCGAGGTTCCTGCAGAAATCGAAGATGTCGTCTCCCGCCATGGTCATCAGCGGCGAGTAGGCGCTCGCATCGGCAAAACCGATCCAGTAACGCCCGAACCGCACCAGGGTTTCCTCGAGGCTGAGGTTCATCTCCTGGGCGACTGCGCCAATCAGGCCAAGGGTCATCTCATCAGGATAGGAAAGACCGCTGATGAAGGCCTCATCCTGCAGTCCCGACCTTGTGAGGATGTTGTTCCAGAGGCGAGCTCCGCCCGCATCCGTCACCATTTCGCGCGCAGCGCGGTGGATCATTCCGTACATGGAGGCCTGGGATCAGGGTTGTTTCTGACGTGTGCGGACCCTGAGATGAAGGCGTTAACGTTTTCTGGAAGCGTCGGATGAATTCAGGCGATTTCGACCCATGCGTTTCTTCAGGCGCGGGCGCGCTCGACTTGAGCCGCAAGAAGAGGCGTCTCGACTCACCCTTAAGGCGAGTTTAACCTTCGGCTAACGCCGGGCGTCTCCTGACCCCAGGGGGCCGGGCCGAGGCTGGAGAGACTCGCGTATGGTGAACCTCAATCCCTGTGACTGGGCCTCCGGCGAGGTCGAAGTGACGGGTGGACGGCTCGCCTATCATCGGACCGGCGGGTCCGGTCCACCCCTGGTCCTGTCCCATGGACTGACCGACAATGGCCTTTGCTGGAACCGGCTGGCGGAAGCCCTGGCGTCCGACTTCGACGTCATCATGCTGGACGCCAGGGGCCATGGCGCCAGCTCCCCGCCTGGCGCGCGTGGGATATCGCCGGAAACGCCCGCCCGGGACTTGGCCGAAGCGATCCGGGGGCTTGGGCTCTCGAAGGTCATCGCGATGGGGCACTCCATGGGCGCAAGGGCCACGGCCGCCTGCGCCGCGCGCCATCCCGACCTCGTGCGCGCGGTCATCCTGGAGGATCCGCCCTTTGTCCCCCCCTTGGACGCCAGGGCGGCGTCCCAACGGCTGGAAAGGTTCCGTGGGCAGGTCGCCCAACTCCGGGAGATGACCGACGCCGAGCTGATGGCCCTCGTCCGGAAGCAGTCGCCCTTATGGGAGGCGCAGGACCTGCCCGCCTGGATCGCCTCGAAGCGGCAAGTGGATCCGGGGGCCCTGCCCATCCTCCCGACGCCCTGGCAGGAAGACATCCGGCGCCTCCGGGCGCCGACCCTCGTAATCCATGGCGATGTCGCCCTGGGCAGCATGGTCTCGCCCGAGGCCGCCCTGGAGGCGCGCCGGCTGAACC
This sequence comes from Pseudomonadota bacterium, assembly GCA_046046615.1. Classification (GTDB taxonomy): domain Bacteria; phylum Pseudomonadota; class Alphaproteobacteria; order Caulobacterales; family Caulobacteraceae; genus Phenylobacterium. The sequence continues at coordinate 6,356 of JBJOJL010000088.1, read as the reverse complement.
CCCAGCTGCGGGTGTTGAGGATCGCTGGGGCGGGTCACAATGTCCGGCGGGAACAGTTCGCGGAGGTGCTGCTCGCGGTCCGGAGCTTCCTCGCTGAGAGCTGACCTGCGATCTCCGCCTTTGGCCCGGGCTTGACCCCCCGGAGCGGGAGCCGAGAATGTCCGCCAAGGCTGGAGTCGGGTCTCCCGCAGGAGTGTCACATGAAGTCCAGGAAACTTGGCGCCCACGGGCCGGAGGTCTCCGCCCTCGGCCTGGGGTGCATGACCATGAGCCCCGTCTACGGCCAGTCTCCGGACGAAGCGGAATCCCTGGCCACCCTGGGTCGCGCCCTGGAGCTGGGGATCACCTTCTGGGATACCGCCGACGTCTACGGCATGGGCCACAATGAGTCCCTGATCGGCGGGTTCCTGGCGGGGCGGCGCGACCAGGTCTTCCTGGCCACCAAGTTCGGCATCACCCGGGCGGGGGTCAACGGCGACCCCGAATATGTCGCGGAGGCCTGCGAGGCCAGCCTGAAGCGGCTGGGCGTCGACCACATCGATCTCTTCTACCTGCACCGGGCCCAGCCGGGTCGGCCGATCGAGGAGACGGTGGGCGCCATGGCGGAGCTGGTCAAGTCGGGGAAGGTGCGTTTCCTCGGGCTCTCCGAGGTCTCGCCCGCCACCCTGGAGCGCGCCTGCGCCGTCCATCCCATCACGGCCGTCCAGAGCGAGTACTCTCTCTGGACCCGCGATCCCGAGGACGGGATCTTGGCCGCCTGTGAACGCCTCGGCGTTGGCTTCGTGCCCTACAGCCCCCTTGGTCGCGGGTTTCTGACGGGCGAAATCCGCAGTCCGGAGGACTTTGACGCCGGCGACTGGCGGCGCGGCAATCCGCGCTTTCAGGGTGAGGCCTTTGCCCGAAACCTCGCCCTGGTGGACAAGGTCAGGGAACTGGCCGCCGCTCGGGGCGTCTCGCCCTCCCAACTCGCCCTGGCTTGGGTGCTGGGCCGGGGGCCCCACATCGTTCCGATCCCGGGGACGCGCCGTCGCAGGTACCTGGAGGACAACGCCGGCGCCCTGGAGGTGAGCCTGTCGCCCGCCGATCTCGCCGCCATCGACGCCGCCTTCCCGCGCGAGCTGGATGCGGGCCAGAGATACGCCGATGCGATGATGGCCTCCCTGAACGGCTAGTAAGGGGTCCATGCGTGGAGCCGCTGTTCCGCCTGCCGGGGGCGATGTCCGAGGATCCGGCCGTCGCCGCCTGGTTTGCGCAGGGTGGGGATGAGCTCCGGCGCCTCGCCCAGCGCGAGTTCGCGCGCGCACGCGCCTGCGGGCCCGACGTCCTGGAGCTGATGCACGATCATCACCCCACGGCCTGCGTCGGCGACGCCGCCTTCCTCTATGTCGCCGCCTACAAGGCGCACGCCGCGGTTGGGTTCTTCCATGGGGCGGAACTGCCGGACCCCTCCGGCCTCTTGGAGGGAACCGGCCGCCGGATGCGCCACGTCAAGCTGAGATGGGGCGCGCCGGTCCCGGACGCCGCCCTGGAGGCCCTGGTCGCGGCGGCCTATGCCGACATCCGGGCGCGCCTTGTGTCGGGGACCTAGACCGCCGGAACCGCCGCCTCGGGTGCGCGCTCGCCGATCACCGAGACCCGCTCGCCGTAGCGGGAGAAGGGATAGTAGTCCCACACCGCCTGGTGCTGGGTGCAGCGATTGTCCCACAGGGTCAGGGTGTTGGGCTCCCATCGGACACGGCAGTGCAGCTTGGGCTCGCGCTGGAGAAGTCCGAAACACATGTCCAGCAGGGCCCGGCTCTCCCAGCGGTGCAGCCCCTCGATGTGGGTGGTGAAGCCCGAATTCACGTTCAGGACCTTCCGGCCCGTCTCGGGATGGCGCGTGACCACCGGGTGGAGGGTGCGCGGATAGCCGCCCTCCGGCGGGGCCGACTTGTAGCTGCCGATGTAGGGCAGGGCGCCGTCATGGACGGCCCAAAGCCCCTCCAGGAAGGCCTGCATGGCCGGCGAGAGCATCTCGAAGGCCATGTACATGTTGGCGAACAGGGTATCGCCGCCGCCGCATTCCGGAGTCTGGGTGATGTAGAGGAGGGACCCGAGGGGCGGGACGGGGTCGCAGCTGACATCCGTGTGCCAGCCTTCGCCGGCGGTATAGGCCGACTGGGCCGTGGTCTTGATGGCCAGGATCTCGGGGTCCTGGTCCGGCCGTCCGTGGTGCATGGGGTGGACGTGCAAGCGTCCGAACTGCCGGCCAAAAGCCTTGTGCGCCTCCCGGTCGAGCGACTGGTCGCGGAAGACGAGGACAAGCCAGTCCGCCCAGGCGGCGCGGATGTCCGACATCAGTTCGGGAGTGAGGGGGCCGGAAAGGTCAACGCCGCGGATCTCGGCGCCGATGTGCGGCGAGATGGGCGTCACCTCGAAGGCGCCATAGCGGGTCCGTCGGGCTTCCTGGATAGGGACGTGCTTGGTCAGGGCGGGGGCGTTCATGGGCTTCCTCCTGCGCTCTTCTGGGGTTCCGGCGGCGCTGGAGTGAACCCTAACCCAAGGTTGGCGGCCCTGTCAGGCCCCTGCGCTGCGGATCATCGATGCGGCCAGGGCCTCGCCGGAGTCCCACGCACATTCGACCCGGGGACCGGACAGCCAGTCGCCGCAGCATCCCAGGCCTCGGCCTCCTGACCAGATCGCGAGGTCCTCGCCCACTGAGGAACGGGCATAGCGCCAGCGATGGGCCTGGACGCTCACCGGGTCCGGAAGCGGCGCGCCCTGATGGCGGGCGAGGGCGCCCAAGAGGGTCTCGATCACGGTCTCCGCCTGAGCTTCCAGGTGTTCGCGCGACCATTCGGGCGTCGCCTGCAGGACCCAGGCCTCAGGACCCTGGCGTCCCGGCTTGGAGGCGTTGCGGGCCGCCCACCCGAGGAGCCCCTCTTCCCGGATGATGTCGTCCAGGTCCAGCCGGCGTTCGAAGGCGGCCATGACCGTCCAGCAGGGCGACGTGCGGGACGCCGCTGCGCGTGCGGCCATCGCTGCCTCATGGGGCGCGAGCAGGGCGGCGGCCTGCTCGGCGGGCAGGGCCAGGACGATCGAATCGAAGAGGTCGGAAAGCCCCTCCGCCGTCCGCAGCCGCCAGGCGCCGGCTTCGGGCACAAGGGCCTCCACGAGAGTCGACCAGGCGACGGACTGGTTCTCCGCCAGGACCTTGACCGGCGCATTCATGCCGGGAACCCCGACCCAGGCCTCAGGACCCGCCGCCGGCCAGGGCGCCGTAACCCCCGCATGCACCCAGGCCTCGACCCGGGCGCGGAAGCTGTCGCCGCGGGCGGTGAAGTACTGGGCGCCGTGGTCGAAGGCGACCGTGCCAAGCGGGGTCTCCACCCGCCGGGTCGACATCCGGCCGCCCGGGCCCCGGGCCTTGTCGAACAGGCGCACCCCGAAGCCGGCGCCCTTCAACCTGGTGGCGCAGGCGAGGCCAGACAGGCCGGCGCCCACGATGGCGATGCGGTTCAGGGTCTGAGTCATGGTATCGCCTTGGACCCTGAGCCCGGCGCCGGGTCAACCGCCGCCCCGACCACGGGCCCGCAAATCTGCCGTCGACGGGCCGCAGGGCTGGGGGCGGGCGACGCGGCTCGCGCCCACCCTGCACCTTTCCGCAAGCCATCCGCCCCGGGCGTGCTATAGGCGCGCCCCATGCCCTTCCCCACAAGTCACCCGGCGCTTGACCGCGCGCTTTCCGAACGCGGCTATGCCGAACCCACGCCTGTCCAGGCGCAGGTCCTTGAAGCCTCCTACGACCGCGACCTCCTGGTTTCGGCCCAGACCGGGTCGGGCAAGACGGTCGCCTTCGGCCTCGCCCTGGCGCCCACCCTGCTGGGGCTGTCCGAGCGGTTCGGGGAGGCCGGGCCGCCCGCCGCCCTGATCATCGCCCCCACGCGGGAGCTCGCCCTGCAAGTGAACGCCGAGCTGTCCTGGCTCTACGCCGGGGCCGGCGCGACCCTCCTGTCCTGCGTCGGGGGGATGGATCCCCGCGCCGAACGGCGGGCCCTCCAGAGAGGCGGGCACATCGTCGTCGGCACCCCGGGCCGCCTGCGCGACCACCTGGAGCGCGGGGCGCTGGATCTCTCGGCCCTGAAGGCGGTTGTGCTGGATGAGGCCGACGAGATGCTGGACATGGGCTTCCAGGAGGACCTGACCGTCCTGCTCGAGGCCGCCCCCGCCGACCGGCGCACCCTCCTGTTCTCGGCCACCCTGCCGCGGGAGATCGTGCGGCTGGCCTCGGCCTACCAGCGCGACGCCCTGCGCATCGACACGGTCGACCGCGACTCCCCGCATGGCGACATCGAGTACCGCGCTGTCCGCGTCCTGCCCAACCAGGTCGACCTGGCGGTGGTGAACCTGCTGCGTTTCTACGAGGCGCCCGGCGCCCTGGTCTTCGCCAACACCCGCGAGCGGGTGAAGCACCTGACCGCCACCCTGCGCGAGCGCGGCTTCTCGGTGGTGGGCCTGTCGGGCGAGCTGACCCAGGACCTGCGGTCAGAGGCTCTCCAGGCCCTGCGCGCCGGGCACGCCAGGGTCTGTGTGGCCACCGACGTCGCCGCCCGGGGCCTCGACCTGCCGGACCTGGGCCTCGTCATCCACGCCGAGGTCCCCGCCAATGTCGAGGGGATGCTTCACAGGTCCGGCCGGACGGGGCGGGCAGGGCGCAAGGGCGTCTCGGTCCTGCTGGTCCCTCGGGCCCGGCGTCGCAAGGCCGAGCTCCTCTTCCAGTCCGCCTCGATCCGCGCCGAGTGGGTGGGTCCGCCCACCGCCGACGAAATCCGGGACAAGGATCGCCAGCGCATGCTGGAGGACCCCCTGCTGGTCTCGCCCCCGGACGAGGACTGCCTGGCCGAGGGCCGTCGCCTGCTGGAGCGCCTGTCGCCCGAGCAGGTCGCCGGGGCCCTCATGCGGCTCTACCGCGAGAAGCTCCCGCCACCTGAGGACGTCCAGGATGACGCGCCCTCCCGCTGGAAGCCCGAGGCGACCGGTGACCTGCGTCCCCGGCGTGAACCCGGCGACATGGACTGGTTCCGGATCGACATCGGCCGCAAGGACCGGGCCGACCCCAAGTGGCTGATCCCCAAGATCTGCCGGGCGGGCGGGGTGACCAAGCGGGACATCGGCAACATCCGCATCCTGGAGGGCGAGACCCGGTTCGAGATCGCCCGGGAGGTCTCGCCCGCCTTCGCCGCCGCCATCGCCGCGCCCCTGCCGGACGGGACCCGGATTGCGCCCTCCGAGGCCCCGGTGCGGGAGGATCGCCCGCCGCGCACCCCGCGCGCTGAAAGGCCGCTGCGTCCTGAACGGCCCGAAGGTCCTGAGCGGCCGGTGCGCGCCGAACGGCCTCCGTCGTTCAACCGGGACGAGGATAAACCCCAGGTCCGGCCAAGACGGGCGCCCCGCCCTGAGGCTCCGTCGTCGGCCGAGGCGCCGCCCCGCAAGACCTGGACCCCGAAGCCGTCGTCCGGAAAGCCGCCGCCACGGGGCGAGCGGTCGGCATCGGCTGGCCCGACCCAGGCCTCGCCGGGGGATCGTCCCTGGAAGGGCAAGCCCCGTGCGGCCCCGACGGGCGCGCCCGCCGGCCCCCGTCCCCACGGGAAGCGCAAGCCCAACGACCGGCCCGCGGCCTGGACGCCCAAGCCGCACCGGGGAAAGCCCCGGCGGGGTGACTGAGCCGTCCTAGGAGCCTCGGCGAAGCCGCTCGATTTCCTGCTGCAGCATTCGGTCGCGCATGCCGTCGCCGTTCAGCGAAAACCAGGTCGCAAGGCCATGGGCGGCGAGGCCGATTCCCCAGCCCACCAGGGGCCAGAAGGACCAGAGCGGGCCGCCCTGGAAGACGTTGAGCGCAAAGAGGCCGGCGTTCACGGCGGCGTAGACCAGGGCGTGGGTGAAGAAGCCCATCCGCATGGCCACCCGCTTCTTGGCCCTGCGCAGCAGGTCGGGGTCGATCGGGGCGGGTGTTTCCGTGGACATGGCGGCCTCTCTGGCGGGTCTCAGGCGAGACTATCAGGCTCTTCCGTCTGGGAAAGCCCGAGGTCTAGCCGGGCCTTGAGATCTGCACTCCCCGGCAGGTCCCGGCCATCCCAGGACAGTGCGGGCCGCACCCCCCTCAGGGCGTTGGTGAGGACGACGCCGCTGGCGGTGCGGGCCTCGCGAAGGGGGACGGGGCGGACTTCCAGGCCGGGCAGGGCCGCCAGGATCCGCGCCCGGGTCGTCCCGGCCAGGATCCCCTCCGAGACGGGCGGCGTCACCAGGGCCTCGCCGATGAGGAAGACAAGGTTGGCGGCGGCGGCGCTGGCGGGGCGACCGCGGGCGTTCAGCATCAC
>JBJOJL010000087.1:0-8903 GCA_046046615.1 Pseudomonadota bacterium | reverse complement strand
GAGCGCTGCCTACGAGACCCTGGTGGACACGCATTCCGACGACTGCGTCTGGGGCGGGTTCGACGAGAACAGCCCGGCGGGCCTTTGCTACACCTCCGGGACCACCGGGAACCCGAAGGGCGTCCTGTACTCCCACCGGTCCAACTTCCTGCACACCCTGGTGACGGCCGGCGTGGACGTCATGGGCATGGGGGCGACCGAGACCGTCCTCCCGGTGGTGCCCATGTTCCACGCCAACGCCTGGGGTATCGCCTTCTCGGCGCCGGCCGTCGGCGCCAAGCTGGTCATGCCGGGCCCGAAGCTGGACGGCGCCTCCGTCCATGAACTCCTGGAGTCCGAGAAGGTCACCTTCTCGGCCGCCGTGCCCACCGTCTGGCAGATGCTGCTGACCCACCTGCGCCAGTCGGGCGGCAAGCTCTCCACCCTCAAGCGCGTGGTGATCGGCGGCTCGGCGGTGCCCGAGGCCATCGTCCGCGGCTTCCGCGACGAGTTCGGCGTCGATGTCACCCATGCCTGGGGCATGACCGAGACCTCGCCCCTGGGCACCCTGGCCAACCCCTCGGCCAGGGTCGCCGAAATGGATGACGAGACCCAGCTGAAGTTCAAGCTGAAGCAGGGCCGCCCGCCGCTCTGCATCGACCTGAAGCTGGTCGATGACGAGGACAAGCCCCTGCCGCATGACGGCTCGACCTTCGGCCGGCTGATGGTCAAGGGGCCCTTCGTGGTTGGCCAGTACTTCAAGGGCGACGGCGGCGAGATCCTCGATTCCGAGGGATTCTTCGACACCGGCGACGTCGCGACCATCGACGAGTACGGCTACATGCAGATCACCGACCGGTCGAAGGACGTCATCAAGTCCGGCGGCGAGTGGATCAGCTCCATCGAGATCGAGAACATCGCCGCGGGCCATCCCAAGGCCGAACTGGCCGCCGTCATCGGCGTGGCCCATCCCAAGTGGGACGAGCGCCCCCTCCTGCTGGTCAAGCTCCGCCCGGGCGAGGCCGGGACCAAGGAAGAGTTCCTGAAGTTCCTGGAAGGCAAGATCGCCAAGTGGTGGACGCCCGATGACGTCGTCTTCGTGGATGACATTCCCCTCGGGGCCACGGGCAAGATCGACAAGAAGCTGATCCGCCAGCGCATGGCCGACTACGTCCTGCCGACCGCAAGCTGAGGCCCGGCCGTGTCGCCGCCGTCTTGACCTCGATCAAGGCGGCGATGCTCGCGGCGGGCAGGATGCCGGGGTCAAGAGGAGGTTTCCCATGCCCCACATCCCCGCCGCCGAGCAGGCCTATCTGCTGACCGCCCTTTGCGCCTTCGCCGTGTTCATCCTGGCGCTGGGCAGCGTCTCAACCCGCATCATGCTGGGCCGCAAGGACCCGCCGTCCAAGGGCTGACCCGAATCCCCGGCGGTCCTCAGGGCCGCCGGTAGGTCGATCCCGGCCCCGGCTCGCCGTCGCAGGCCAGCACCCCGCGCCGCACCAGGTCTATGGCGTGGCCGAGCAGGGAGTTGGCGGCGGCGGGATGCAGCCGCCGGTCCACGGCGGCGTAGAGTTCCGGAACCATGTCGGCGATCCGGCCGACGCCCCTGTCCACGCAGGCCAGGAACTGGGCTTCGCGCGCCCGGCGGTGCGCGGCGTAGGCGGCGATGAAGGGCGCGACCTCGGTGATCGGCGGCCCATGGGTCGGCCAGAGGATGTCGAATTCCCGGTCCGCCACCTTCTGCAGGCTGTCCATGTAGGCGGTCATGTCCCCGCCGGGGGGCGACACCACGGTCGTCGACCAGCCCATGATGTGGTCGCCGGAGAAGAGCGCGTTCTCCTCATGCAGGGCGTAGCAGATATGGTTCAGGGTGTGGCCGGGGGTGGCGATCGCCTCCAGGGTCCAGCCCGGGCCGCGGATCACCTCGCCCCCGCGCACCACGATCTCGGGGCGGAAGCCCTCGTCCTCGTCGGCCTCCACGACAATGCCGTCCGCTGCGCCGATCCGCGAAGGCGGGCAGCCATGGATCCGGGCGCCGGTCCGCGCCTTAAGGGGGGCGGCAAGCGGCGAGTGGTCGGAGTGGTGATGCGTGATCAGGATGTCGGTGATGGTCTCGCCCGCCGTCGCCGCCAGGATCGCCTCGAGGTGCTCCGGCAGGTCCGGGCCCGGGTCGATCACCGCCACCTGGCCCCGGCCGATGATGAAGGTGGCGGTGCCGAGATAGCTGAACGGACCCGGATTGTTCGCCACCACCCGGCGGATCAGGGGCGAGACCTGGTCGCAGGCCCCGTAATCGAAGGTCATGTCCTTGACGAAGGGGATCATGGCCAGGCTCACATGGGCCGCGGAAGGACGCCGGACAGGTCGTAGCCGGCGCCGGCGGCCAGCGCCACCAGGGCTTCGCGGTCGTGATCGCCGGCCCGCAGGGAGCCCAGGGCCCAGGCCGTGACCGACCGGGTGCCCGACCGGCAATAGGCCAGGACAGGTCCGGGCGCCTGCGAAATCGCGGCGAAGACAGAGTCCGCCGTGGCGGCGTCCGGCATGCCGGCGAAGGGGATGTGCAGGAACTCCAGGCCCGCGGCCTGGGCGGCGGCCTTCATTTCAGCGCCGGAAGGCTGGCCCGGCCCCTCGCTGTCCGGACGGTTGCAGACCACCCGGACAAAGCCCTGGGCCGCAGCGGCGGCCATGTCGCCGGGCGCAAGCTGGGGTGAGACGGAAAGGCGCTCGGTGACGCGGTGGAATTCTGACATGGACCCATCCTCCAGACGCCCCGCTGGTTCGGCCAGGGCGGGTGCGTTGACATCATCGGGGGGGGATGGAAGTTTCGCAATCCGCAGGCCCGCAAAAAGACCTCGTCACGGCTTCCCCCATGTTGCGCTTCATCGCCCGTCGACTGCTCGTGGCCGGGCCCACCCTGCTGGTGGTGATCACCCTGGCCTTCTTCATGATGCGCGCCGCGCCAGGCGGCCCCTTCGACTCCGAGCGGAACCTGCCGCCGGCGGTGGAGCAGAACCTCAAGGCCCGCTACGGCCTCGACCGGCCCCTGCCTGAGCAGTACCTGGCCTATCTGGGCGGCGTGCTGCGCGGCGACTTCGGGCCCTCCTTGAAGTACCCCGACAAGACCGTGTCCGACATCCTGAAGCAGAACGCACCCGTCAGCCTCAGGCTGGGCCTGGCGTCCATCCTGCTGGCGATGGCGGTGGGAGTGTCCCTGGGGGTGCTGGCCGCACTCCGGCGGAACGGCGTCCTGGACATCGGGGCCATGGGGCTTGCGGTTCTCGGCGTCTGCGTTCCCACGTTCGTGACCGCGCCCCTGCTGATCCTCCTGTTCGGCTCGACCCTGCAGTGGCTGCCGAACGGGGGCTGGAACGGCGGGGCCCTGCCCAACATGATCCTTCCGGTCATCGTCCTGGCCCTGCCCCAGGCCGCCATCATCTCGCGCCTCACCCGGGCGGGGATGATCGAGGCCCTCGCCGCCGGCCATGTCCGCACCGCGCGGGCCCGGGGCCTGCCGGAGTCTGCGGTCGTCCTTCGCCACGCCCTGCGGCCGGCCCTGACCCCCCTGGTCAGCTATCTCGGCCCCGCCGCCGCCGGCCTCCTGACCGGGTCCCTCGTCGTCGAGAAGATCTTCAACCTCCCGGGCCTGGGGAAGTTCTTCGTCATCAGCGCCCTCCAGCGGGACTACACCGTGGTGATGGGCATGATCGTGGTCTACGCCGGCCTGGTCCTGCTCCTGAACCTGCTGGGCGACCTGATGCTGGCCGTCGTGGACCCCAGGGTGCGCCTGTCATGACCGACTTCGCCGCCACCGACAGGCCCGCCGCGCGCGGACGCAGCCTGACCGACGACGCCTTCGCCCGGCTCCGCGCCAACCGCGCCGCGACCCTGAGCCTGGCGGTCCTGGTCCTCCTGACCCTCTTCGCCCTCTTCGGGCCCATGCTCAGCCCCTGGCCCTACGACCAGGTGAACAAGGACCATGTCTGGGTCCCGCCCCTGACCCAGGGGCACCTCCTGGGCACGGACGCCCTGGGGCGCGACCTCCTGGCGCGTCTCGCCATGGGCCTTCGGGTCTCCCTCGCCATCGGCCTGGTCGCCACCCTGGTCTCCCTGGTGATCGGCGTGGCCTGGGGGGCGACGGCGGGCTACCTCGGGGGGGTGGTCGATGAGGCCATGATGCGGATCGTCGACGTCCTCTACGCCCTGCCGTTCATCTTCTTCGTCATCCTGCTGATGGTCGCCTTCGGGTCGAACATCCTGCTGATCTTCGTGGCCATCGGCGCCGTGGAGTGGCTGACCATGAGCCGGATCGTCCGCGGCCAGACCCTGTCGCTGAAGCAGAAGGAGTTCATCGAGGCGGCCCGCGCCGCCGGCCTCGGCCGGCTGGCCATCATCGCCCGGCACATCATTCCCAACCTGCTGGGGCCGGTGGCCGTCTACGTCACCCTGACCATCCCGGCCGTGATCCTGGCCGAGAGCTTCCTGTCCTTCCTGGGCCTGGGCGTGCAGCCGCCGATGGCCTCGCTCGGCACCCTGATCTCGGCGGGCGCCCAGGACATGGAGATGGCCTGGTGGCTGCTGGTCTTCCCGGCCCTGGCCATGGCGGCGACCCTGGCCGCCTTCAACTTCATCGGCGACGGCCTGCGGGACGCCCTGGATCCCAAGGACCGCTGAGGCGGCCTGTTCCTCGCGCCTATTCCTCGCGCTTGGCGCGGAAACCGGCCTGGCCGTCCACCGACACCAGGAAGCTGCCCAGGCTGGCCGCCCGCACCACCGCCTTCATGCCGACGCGCGGGGTCCGGGCCGGGCCCTCGGCGTCGGTCTGCCGCCAGACCGCCCCGTTCTCGAGCTTCAGCACCCACTTGCCGTCCGGCCCGCGCCGGGCCTCGGCGACTACGGATTCCACGCGGTCGAGCTTCTCGCCGCCCTCGGCGCGCTCGAAGAGGGCCATCGACGGCAGGGTGAAGCCAAAGGCCTGGCGCCGCACCTCCTGGGCCTGTCGGCGGTCGACCACGACGATGTCGCCCTTCTGCTCAGCCTCATCCAGCCGGGCGACGGCCGCGTCGAAGCAGGCCAGCCGCGCCATGGGGTCGGTCTGGGCCCGGCAGGCGGCCAGGGCCTGGAGGGCGCCCGCCCGGCCTTCCACGGGCAAGGGGGGAGGGGCGGCGACGACGGCCCCGGCGACAAGCGAAAACGCCAGGACGCTCCATCCAATCCGCCGTCCTGTCCGCATGGTCCTGCTCCGCCTCAAAGGGGTTCGGCCACACGCTAGCCCACAGGGGGGCCGGCCTCAATCGCGCCGCCCGGCGACGCCCCGCCGCATTGTGGCCATTTTGCGACAGTCCGCGGGCGACGTGGGCGCCGAGGAAGGTTCAACATTGACCCTTTTGCGGCGCCGAACCAAGAAGCTAGGTAACCGAATCCGCAATGCGGGAGCGGGACCCTTGCGTTTATCGATTCACGGGGCCGGACTCAGGATGGCCTTCCGTCGGAGGATCAAGACCTTGCAATCCAATTCCATGCGGCAGCGCCTTCTGGCCACGTCGATGATCTGCGGCGCCGCCCTGCTGGCGTCCCAGGCCCAGGCCCAGAACGCCTCGGAAGTCTCGGAAATCGTCGTCACCGGTTCGCGCATCCCGCAGCCGAACCTGACGAGCGTCAGCCCGATCACCGCGATCAACGCCTCCGACATCAAGGCGCAGGGCGTGACCCGCGTGGAGGACATGATCAACAGCCTGCCGCAGGCCTTCGCCTCGCAGGGCTCCATGTACTCGAACGGCGCCACCGGCACCGCCACGGTCAACCTCCGCGGCCTCGGCTCGGCCCGGACCCTGGTCCTGGTGGACGGCCGTCGCCTGATGCCGGGCGATCCCGGCACCTCCGCCGCCGACCTGAACTTCGTTCCGGCCTCCCTGGTGGAGCGGGTCGAAGTCCTGACGGGCGGCGCCTCGTCGACCTACGGCGCCGACGCCGTGGCCGGCGTCGTGAACTTCATCATGCAGCGCAACTTCGAAGGCGTGCGCTTCGACGTCCAGTACTCGACCTACCAGCACAAGAACGACAACGATGGCATCCAGGCCATCATCAAGGCCAAGCAGGCCACGGCCGCTGACAAGTCGCAGTTCGTCGTTCCGTCGTCCAACGTGTGGGACGGCGACGGCGTCCAGGTTTCGCTCGCCTTTGGCGCGAACACCTCAGACGACCGGGGCAACATCACCGCCTACGCCACCTGGCGACACAACAACCCGATCCTGCAGGGCAACCGCGACTACTCGACCTGCACCTTCTTCTCGGGCGACGCCTTCACCTGCGGTGGTTCCGGCACGGCCAGCCCCGCCCGCTTCGGCAGCTTCGTCGTCGACCCCGCCGGCCCGGGCAACACCTTCCGCGCCCGGACCGCTGCCGACGTCTACAACTACGGCCCGACCAACTACTACCAGCGCCCTGACGAGCGCTACAACCTGGGCGCCTTCGCCCACTACGACATCAACGACTGGGCCACGGCCTACATGGACGTGATGTTCATGGACGACCGCAGCGTCGCCCAGATCGCGCCCGGCGGCGTCTTTGCAGCGACCTTCAACGTCAACTGCGACAACCCGCTGATGACGACGGCCCAGCAGACCCAGCTCTGCGGCGCCACCGCCGGCACGGCCACGCTCAAGAGCCTGATCGTCGCCAAGCGGAACGTCGAGGGCGGCCCCCGCCAGTCCGACATCCGTCACACCTCATACCGGATCGTCACCGGTGTGAAGGGCGACCTGAACGAGAACTGGTCCTACGACGCCTACCTCCAGTACAGCTCGCTGCAGTCCAGCGAGACCCGGACCGGCTACTTCCTCCTGAACAACATTCAGAACGCCCTGATCGCCCGTCGCAATACGGCCGGCCAGATTGTCTGCCAGTCGGTCATCGACGGCACGGACCGTAGCTGCGTGCCCTACAACATCTACCAGCTGAACGGCGTCACCCAGGAGGCGCTGGACTACCTGCAGGTGGACAGCGGCGGCACGGGCGAGCTCCAGCAGCGCGTGGCCTCGGCCGCCGTCACCGGCCAGCTCGGCGACTACGGGATCAAGAGCCCCTTCGCTGAAGAGGGCATCGGCGTCGCGTTCGGTGCGGAATACCGTGAAGAGTACTCGGCCTCGACCTCCGACTACGTGGCCGCCAAGGGCCTCCTGTCTGGAACCGGCGGCGCTTCCCCGCCCGTCAGCGGCGGCTTTGACGTCTACGAACTGTTCGGCGAAGCCCGCATCCCGCTGGTGGAGGACCTGCCCCTCATCCAGAAGCTCTCCCTGGAGCTGGGCTACCGCTTCTCGGACTACGCCGCCCAGAACACCAACACCTACAAGATCGCGGGTGACTGGGAAGTGATGGACGGCCTCCGCGTCCGGGGCGGTTACAACCGCGCCGTGCGGGCCCCGAATGTCAACAACCTCTTTGCGCCCCAGAACGTGGTCCTGGATGGTACGACCGACCCCTGTGCCGGCCTGACCGCCTCGAACCCCCTGGTCGCCAAGTGCGCCCAGGCGTTCAACCTGACCACGGCCCAAGTCCTGGCCATCGAGAAGAACCCGGCTCCGCAGTACAACGGGCTGACGGGGGGCAACCCCAACCTGAAGCCGGAAACCGCGGACTCCTACACCGCCGGCTTCGTGTACCAGCCGAGCTTCCTGCCCGGCTTCAACGCCTCGGTCGACTACTTCAACATCAAGGTTGAAGACGCGATCGGCGGCGTGGGCGCCGACCTGGCCATCACTCGCTGCCTGTCGAACCTCGACCCGTTCTTCTGCGGACTGGTCAAGCGCGACGCCCAAGGCTCGCTGTGGCTCTCCAACCAGGGCTACATCATCAACACGACCCTCAACACCGGCTCGACCTCGACCGCTGGCGTTGACGTCAACCTGGGCTACCGTCGTGACCTGGCCGACCTCGGCATGGGCGACAACGGCAGCCTCAGCTTCGACTTCGTCGGGACCTGGCTGGACTACCTGAAGACCGAGCCCCTGCCGGGCGACCCGAAGTATGACTGCGTCAAGCTCTACGGCACCGTGTGCGGCACTCCGAACCCGGAATGGCGTCACAAGTTCCGTGTCAACTGGGCGACCCCCTTCTGGGGCGACCTCCAGGTCGGCATGCAGTGGCGTTACTTCTCGAAGGTCACCCTCGACGCCTTCGACTCGGACCCGCAGCTGAACAACGTCGACCTGCAGTACGACACCGACAAGGAACTGGCCGCGCAGAGCTACTTCGACCTGCAGGCGAGCTTCAAGGTGAAGGACAACTACACGGTCCGCCTGGGCGTGAACAACGTCCTGGATGAGGAGCCGCCGCTCACGGGCGCCAGCGCCTGCCCGACCGGCTCCTGCAACGGCAACACCTATCCGCAGGTGTACGACGCCGTGGGTCGTTACATGTTCATCGGCCTCAAGGCCGACTTCTGATCCAATCCCCTCACGGGGAATGGGAGGGCGGCGACTTCGGTCGCCGCCCTTTTTCGTTGCCTGGAGTCCTGGGCGCGGACCTAAGCCGAAGGTGAAGGTGGGGCCGCCCTTGACCCGCAAGCCGGCTAAGCCGTGCTGGTTTGGTAATTCCTCCCCATCAGGGGGAGGTGGCGCGCGCAGCGCGTCGGAGGGGGTCAACTGAGGGGCCGTTGACCCGCTTCGCTGACAGGTCCCCCTTGGGGGAGCAATGGCTCGGTAATTCCTCCCCATCAGGGGGAGGTGGCGCGCGCAGCGCGTCGGAGGGGGTCAGCTGAGCCGCCGTAGACCCCCTCAGCCGGCTTCGCCGGCAGCTCCCCCTTGGGGGAGCAACTGGACGCTGTAGTTCCTCCCCCATGGGGACTGTTGCGAAATCCCCGGATCGTGATTCCCTGCGTTTGTGGTGGAGGATTTGCGATGTCTGTGAAGTCGACGGGACAGCTTGGG
>JBJOJL010000086.1:0-9229 GCA_046046615.1 Pseudomonadota bacterium | reverse complement strand
CCCCTCGGCAGACCCCCTCGATCCGCTTCGCTGACAGCTCTCCCTCGGGGGAGCAATTGGCGCTGTAATTCCTCCCCCCAGGGGGAGGTGGCGCGCGCCGCGCGTCGGAGGGGGTCAACGGCGCTTCAGCCGACCTGGGCCCGGTAGGGATCGGCGGGGTAGACGCCGAGGATCTCGAAGCGCTCGGAAAAGAACTGCAGTTCCTCGAAGGCCCTCGCCACCGCCGGGTCTTCCGGCCGCCCGTCGATCTCCGAGTAGAAGAAGGTCGCCGTGAAGGCGGCGTTCTCCATGTAGCTCTCCAGCTTGGTCATGTTGACGCCGTTGGTCGCGAAGCCGCCGAGCGCCTTGTAGAGGGCGGCGGGCAGGTTGCGGACCCGGAAGACAAAGCTGGTCACGCACTTCACGTCCGGCTCGGGCGCGGGAGCGTCGGCGTCCGCGGTCATGACCAGGAAGCGGGTGGTGTTGTTGTGGGTGTCCTCGATGTCCCGAAGCAGGATGTCGAGGCCATAGAGACGCGCCGCCAGGGCCGGGGCGATGGCCGCCCGGGTCGGGTCGGGTCGCTCCGACAGCTGGCGGGCGGCCAGGGCGGTGTCGCTGACCGGCTCCCGGGCCAGGCCCAGGCGGGCGATGGTCCCGCGGCACTGGGCGAAGGCGATGGGCATGGAGGCCACCGACTTCAGGTCCTCGACCTGCACGCCGGGATTGGCCATCAGCTGGAAGTGAATCGGCTTGAAGTGCTCGCCGAGGATCCGCAGGCCCGAGGACGGCAGGAGGTGGTGGACGTCGGCCACGCGGCCGGCGATCGAGTTCTCCACCGGGATCATGCCCAGCCGGCACTCGCCCGCGCGGACGGCCTCGAAGGCCTCCTCGAAGGTGGCGCAGGGGACCGGCTCCATGTCCGGGAAGGCGGCGAGGCAGGCCTCGTGGCTGTTGGCCCCAAGCTCTCCCTGGAAGGCGATCCGGTTGCGGCTCATGCTGGGGCTCCAAGGCGCCGGGCGTGGGCGCGGGCGCGCTCCAGGTCGGCGGGGTTGTCCACCGAGACGGGCGCCTCGTCCAGCACGGCCGACCAGATCGTCATGCCCATCTCAAGGGCCCGGAGCTGCTCCAGCCGCTCGCGACGCTCCAGGGGCGAGGGCGGGGCGGCGGTGAACCGTTCGAGCGCCTCGCGCCGGTAGCCGTAGATGCCGTGGTGGATCCAGACCGGGCCCTCGCCGTAGAGGACCGAGCGGGTGAAGTAGAGGGCGCGGCCGGAGCGTCCGCCGGGGTCCATGGCGGCGACCACCTTGGGCATGTCCGGGTTGGTCCGGTCCTCCGGTCCCGCCTCGGCCACCATCACCGTCGAGACGTCGGCCTGCGGCCGCTGGTCAAGCAGGTCCGCACAGGCCCGGATCGCCTCGGGGGCGATGAAGGGGATGTCGCCCTGCAGGTTGATCACCACGTCGAAGCGCCCCTCGGGATCCAGGCTGCCCAGGGCGGCCAGGATGCGGTCCGAGCCGGAGGGCAGTTCGGGGTCGGTCAGGACGGCGCGCCCGCCGGCCGCCTCGACCGCCTGGACGATTTCGGCGTCCCCGGCCGCCACGGCCACGGGTCCGATGCCGGCGGCCTCGGCCTGGCGCAGGACCCGGACGATCATCGGCAGGCCGCCAATGTCCGCCAGCGGCTTTCCGGGCAGGCGGGTGGCGGCCATTCGGGCGGGGATGAGGAGGATCGGAGTCATGAACCTGAGGCCGGGGGCCATCTGCCCGGTTGCGCGAGCGCCGGTAGCGTGTAAGAGACGCGAACGCAATAAGGGGCCGGGAATCTCCGGTTCCGCAGGGCCTTCAAGTCGGCCTTCAGGTTTGGGTGACGGGGCTGCGGTCCCGCAGGAATCGGTGTCGGGACGATGAGCAATCTGACCTTCAACAAGATCGCAGGCGCCGGGCTCGCGACGGCCCTGGCGATCGTCGGTCTTCGGGAAGTCACCACGGGCCTCTTCAATGTCGAGGCGCCCGAGAAGCCCGGCTACCTCATCGAGGCGGCGGTGGAGGCTGGCGGCGAGGCTGCAGCGGTGGAGGTCCTTCCGGATTTCGGGACCGTCCTGCCGACGGCGGACGTGAAGGCCGGCGAAGCGGTCTTCGCCAAGTGCCAGTCCTGCCACAACATCGCCAATGGCGGCGCCAACGGCACGGGTCCCAACCTCTGGGGCATTGTCGGCCACAAGCCGGGCGGGCACGCCGGCTTCGCCTATTCCGCGGCCATGACCGAGTTCGGCGCCAAGCAGCCCGTCTGGGACGACCTGCACCTCTACGAGTTCCTCAAGGCCCCGCAGAAGTATATCTCGGGCACCAAGATGTCCTTCGTCGGCCTGAAGAAGTCCGAGGACCGCGTCAACCTCATCGCCTATCTGCGCGCCCAGGGCGGCACCTTGCCCATGCCGGCGCCGAACCCGGCGGCTGCGGCTCCGGCGGCCGCCCCCGCCGACGCTGCGGCGCCCGCCGCTGGCGCGGCCCCGGCTGCAGCTGGCGCCGCTCCGGCTGCTGCGCCCGCCGCCGCCGCCCCGGCCGCCAAGCCGGCGGCCTGATCCCCGCCGGGCCGCTTCAGGCGGCCCGGGGTCGCGCCCGCAGGAGTGGCCGCCGGAAGGCGACAGGCTCACCCCCTCCGGTGGCGACAATCCTGTCGATCGCCTCGTCGAGGGGCTCGATGGCCACGGCCATGTGATGGGCGTTGGCGTGCACGATGCGCACCGTATCGACCATCATGGCGACATGGCCTCGCCAGAAGACCAGATCGCCGCGCCTGAGATCGGAACGATCCGCCGCGACGCCCAGGCCCTGTTGCAGGTCTGAGTCCCTCGGGCACGCCCGTCCGCAGGCCAGGAGGGCCTGCTGGACCAGGCCCGAGCAGTCGAGCCCGCAGCCTTCGCGCCCACCCCAGAGATAGGCGGCTCCGAGGTGGGCTTCGGCCACCGCCGCCGGGTCCCCTGCGAAATCCCCCAGCGGAGCCAGGTGGCTTTCCGGCATCCAGAACCCGGTGTCGCAGAGGGCGAGGCGCCCCTCCCTCGCGGTGACCGTGACCAGGCTGTTGAGGGAGATCGGGCCGGTCGGCCGCGACTTGATGCTGGGCGCGTCGAAGCCGTAGCTCAGGACGACCTGCACCCGGTGGGTGGGCGGCGGCCCCTCAGGCGCCAGGGCGCCGAAGACCACATGGCCGACATAGCCGTCGCGCACGGACTGGCCCCACGCGAAGCCGTCGCGGATCTCCAGGACATCGAACCGTTCGCCCAGCAAGAGCTGGTCCAGCTGCTCGGCCTCGGCCCGGGGTTCCCGGCGGATGGCCGCGGACGGGACCGCCGCCTGCATCCGGCAGGGCCTGGCGTAACGGGCGGCGGCGATCTGGCCCTCCAGGGCGTCGGAGGCGAGATCCGGCCGCGCCAGGGTCAGGCGGGGGTCGCCGCTCACGCGTAGCGCGCCTTCAGCATGGCGTAGAGCCCGCGGACGGCCTGGACCTCGCCGCCGGCAGGCGATCCCGGCTGGCCGCGCGGGTTCCAGGCGAAGACGTCGAAGTGCGCCCAGGCGCCCTCCGGGGCGAACTTCTGAAGGAACAGGGCCGCGGTCATGGCCCCGGCCTGGGCCCAGGCGTCGGGATCGTTCTTCAGGTCGGCGATCTCGGAGTCCAGGGATGGCAGGTAGCCCTTCCAGAGGGGCAGGCGCCAGACGGGATCAAAGGCCTTTCGGGCGCCGGCCTCGATGGCTGTGGCCAGGGCCTCGTCGTCGGTGAAGAAGGGCGGCAGCTGGGGACCGAGGGCGACCCGGGCGGCGCCGGTCAGGGTGGCCATGTCGAGGGTCAGGTCTGGAGAGAGTTCGTCCGCCCGGGTGAGGGCGTCGGCCAGGATCAGCCGGCCCTCGGCGTCGGTATTGCCCACCTCGACGCTGAGCCCCTTGCGGGTGGCCAGGACGTCGCCCGGCCGCATGGCGGCGCCGCCGACGGCGTTCTCCACCGCCGGGATCAGGAGCGACAGGCGGACGGGCAGGCGGGCCTGCATGACCAGGGCGCCGAGGGCCAGGACGTGGGCGGCGCCGCCCATGTCCTTCTTCATCAGGCGCATGCCCGCCGAGGGCTTCAGGTCGAGGCCGCCGGTGTCGAAGACCACTCCCTTGCCCACCAGGGCCAGGACCGGATGGCCGGCTTCGCCCCACGTGACCTCGATCATGCGGGGCTCGCGCCCCGGCGCGGCGGCCCGGCCGACGGCGTGGACCGAGGGATAGCCCTGGGACAGGAGGGCGTCGCCCGTAATCACCTCGACCCCGGCCCCGAAACGGGCGGCCAGGTCGCGGGCGGCCGCCTCCAGCTCGGCGGGGCCGAGATCATTGGCGGGGGTGTTGACCAGGTCGCGGGCCAGGGCGCAGGCGGCGGCGATGGCCTCGGCCTCACCTTCGTCAGCCCCGGGGACCACCAGCCGGGGCGGGGCGGACTCGCGCTTGCGGTAACGCTCGAACCTGTAGAGCCCCAGGGCGAAGGCGGTGGCGGCGTCGGTGGGGTCGACCCCGGCGGGGACAGTCTCCAGGCGGAAGGTCCCGGCGGGAAGCCGGCCGGCCAGGGTCCGGAAGGACAGCACATCCCCCGGCGCGGCGCCGAGGCCCAGGAGGACCCGGGCGGGCTTTCCGTCAGGACCGGGAACGATGACCGCCTGGCCCGGCCGGGCCCGGAACTCCGTCCCGGCGAGGCCGGCGTCGAGGGGCGGGGCGGCCTGTCGCCAGGCGGCGAGGTCGCCCTCGCACAGGCAGGTCACCGGGATCCCCGCGTCATCGGTCCCGGAAGGAAGGTCATTGGCCATGGTCAGCACTCCGCAGGCGCCGCCTGGGCGCATGGGGGATCATTTGGGCCAAAGCCGGGGTCGCCGCAACGGGGCGGCGCCGGGGATCAGCGCGACGCGGCGCGCAGGTCGGGTGCGGAGTCGGGAAGCGGCTGGCGGCCGGGCGAGAGGCTCGCCGCAGCGAGGAGCATGGCAGCGATGAGGGCGGCGACGACCCCGTATTCGATGACGGGCGCGGAGGCCTCCTCACGGAGGACCCTGGCGAGCAACCTGGACATTCTGTTCTCCCGTGACACGGGAGGGCGGGAGTCCCCGCGCCCCGGCTGAGCCTTTCGGCTTCCCCGTACACTCGGAGATACCTTTCAGATATTGAGATTAACAGGAAGTAAACACAACAAAAGGTTGAGAAGAGCAGCTGTCGTTAAGACAGGTTTACAAACATGGTTAACAGTAAAACAGAGGGGCGCGAGCGGTCAGGCCTCCAATGACTTGCCGCCGCCGCGCACAAAGCCAAGTCCGGCCAGTCCGGCGACCAGGAGGATGATCACGGTGGCGAACCCGCCCTGCTGGGTCTTGGTCAGGTTGGTGCCGAAATTGACCATCATCGGCCCCAGCCAGCCCGTCGCCACGCCGGAGAGGGCGTAGACGCCGAAGAAGGCCCCGGTCTTCTCCGGCGGGGTGAGACGGGTCAGCATGGTCCGGGCCGAGGCGTACTGGGCCGTGATGAAGACGGCGTTCACGAAGCCGATCAGCAGGAAGATGACCTCGGGCAGGGTCCGGAAGACCGGGCCGTCCCAGACCGGCGCGTGCGCGGAAGGGTCGTAGGTCCAGAGGTAGAGGATCCGGGTCGGCGACATGCCCAGCATGGAGACGATGCCGAGGATCGACATGAAGATGGCGATCCTCAGGGCGTTCTTCGGGCCGAAGGCGGCGTCCATCCAGCGCCCGACAAAGCCTCCCAGGACGGCGAGCACGGACAGGAGGATGCCGTAGAAGAGCATTTCCAGGGCCTGCCACTTCATGACGCCCACGGCGTAGACCCCGGCGTAGATCAGGATGGCGTTCATGCCGTCGACGAAGGCCATGCGGCTGACCAGGTAGATGGCGGCGTCCCGGTAGTTGCGGACGGTGGCGAGCATCTCCCAGAGCTGGCGGGCCCCGTTCCGGAAGGCCTTCAGGACAGGAATACCCGTGCGTGGCGCGTCCGGCGTGAAGAGGAAGAGGGGCAGGGCGCCAAGGGCGAAGATCCCGGCCGCGAGAAGGGCGACGATCCGCTCATGCTCGTGGGCGGCGGTGTCCAGGCCGAAGAGGGGCGCCTTGGGCACCCAGGCCCAGTCGACCCGGCCGGGCAGGGCGAAGGCCCAGGCGGTGAAGCCCAGGGCCAGGACGGAGAAGGCGTTGCCGAGGGCGAGGGCCAGCCCCGAGGCCTTGTGGGCCGCCTTCATGCCCGCCGCGCGGATCAGCAGGGAGTTGTGCAGCACCTCCGAAAAGGCGAAGCCAAGCCCGATCAGGGTGATGAGCAGCATGGTCGCCGTGACCGACAGCCCCGACCCGTCCGGCTTGGCCCACCAGAGGGCCGCCATCATCGGGACCATGGCGGCCACGACGAGGCCCAGCCAGAACTTGCGTCCGCCCAGCTGGTCGATGGAGGCTCCCAGGAAGGGCGCCGTGGCCATGATGATCCAGCCTGAGTACTGGCTCCATTGCGAGATGACCGCCTGGCCCTTCACGGGGTCGCCGATCATCACCGAGGCGATGTAAGGCGCGAAGATGTAGATGGTGACCAGCACCACGTAGGGGTTGCGGGCGCCCTCGAAGAGGGACCAGGCCATCGCCCCGCGGGTCATTCGCCCGTCGCCGGCCAACTCCGCGGCGATGGGGGAGTCGACGACGGCGCCCGGCCCATGGGCCTCGCCGGTTGGCAGGTTTGCGCTCACGATGTTTCCCCCCGACGCCGGCGTCTGGCGCACCGGCTTCGGGCCGAGCCTACTCCAACCTCGGCGCATGTGGAGTCGGAATGCGGTCCGCCCGTCCCGGTCTCGCGGACTCGACTCGACGCCGCACCGGTTGGAAGATGCCGCTTTCAGAAAAACATTAGGGAGACGCACCATGGGACTTCTGGACGGCAAGGTGGCCATCATCACCGGCGCGGGCGGCGGGCTCGGAGAGGCCTATGCCCGGCTCTTCGCCCGGGAAGGCGCCGCCGTGGTGGTCAATGACCTGGGCGGCGCCCGCGACGGCTCCGGCGACGGCTCGGTCAGCGCGGCGCAGAAGGTGGTCAACGACATCGTCGCCGAGGGCGGTCGGGCGGTGGCCAACGGCGACGACGTCTCCACCATGGAAGGCGGCGAGAACATCCTGAAGACCGCCCTGGACGCCTTCGGACAGGTCGACATCCTGGTCTGCAACGCCGGCATCCTGCGCGACAAGACCTTCGCCAACACCACCGAGGCCGACTGGGACCTGGTGGTCAAGGTGCACCTGAAGGGCGCCTACTGCTGCACCATGCCGGTCTGGAAGTGGCTGAAGGACAACGGTCGTCCCGGGACCATCGTCATGACCAGCTCGACCTCGGGCCTCTACGGCAATTTCGGCCAGTCGAACTACGGGGCGGCCAAGGCGGGCATCTACGGCTTCATGCGCGTCCTGGCCATCGAGGGACGCAAGTACGGCATCCGGGTCATGGGCCTGGCGCCGGGCGCCTTCACCCGCATGACGTCCGACCTGCCGGGTCGCGCCGGTCGCGAGCCGGACCCGCTGAGCCTGCCCGAGAACGTGGCGCCGGGCGTCCTCTACATGGTCTCGGACCTGGCCGCCGACCACACCGGCAAGGTGCTGGGCGTGTCGTCCCGCGGGGTCCGCGAGATCAAGATGCTGGAGACCGAGGGCTTCCAGCCCGGGCGGCCCTACACCGCACAGGAAGTGGCGGAGAACGCCGACAAGGTCTTCTTCGCCGAGAGCCAGACCCGGACCGCGCCGGTCCGCTGATCCTGCGCCGCCGCCTTCAGGCCCCGGGCCCGAAGGCGGCGAGCCGCCGGTCCAGGCCGTCGCGCACTGCGGGCCATTCCGGGGCGATGACGGAATAGACCGCCGTACTGCGCCGCCGGCCGGTCCAGATGATCCGGTCCCAGCGCTGGATTCCCTCGAAACTCGCCCCCAGCTTCAGGACGGCCGCGCGCGAACGGGCGTTGATCTCGTCCACGTGAAACTGGACCCGGCCGAAGCCGGCGTCGAAGGCTTCGCCCAGCAGCAGCCGCTTGGCGGCGGGATTGACCGGTCCGCCCCGCGCGTCGGGGGCGTAGTAGGTCAGGCCGATCTCCAGCGCTGCATTGGCCCGGTCGATCTTCAGGAAGGCGGTCAGGCCGACGCACCGGTCCTGGTGCAGCACGGCGTAATGGCGGGCGGTCCCGGCCTCCAGGGCGGCGACCCGGGGCCCATCCCAGAAGGCGTCGAAATGCGGCCCGTCCAGGGACAGGGAGTAGAGGTCGCGCCAGACATCCGGGTCGGCGGCGCAGGCCGCGCGGAGCGGCTCGCGGTGGGCCTCGGCCAGGGGCTCCAGGCGAACGGAGTCCCAGCCCAAGGGGCGATAGGGCAGGTCCAGGGTCATGGCGCTATGCTGGCGCGGTCCGCCCCGGAAGGCCAGAGGCCCCAGGGGCTTGAGACAGATCAAAAGACGCCTCCTGGCGGCCCCCGGGGCTTGCTGGCCCGGAGGAGCCGTGAGACCCATTCAAACAAGCGTTTGAATGAAAGGCGACCGTCATGGACTTCGAGTACTCCCCCCGCCAGAAGGAGCTCATCCGCCGCGTCAGCGACTTCATGGACGAGCACATCCTTCCCGCCGTTCCGGTCTACGAGGCCCAGCACGCCGAGGGTGATCCCTGGAAGGTCATCCCCGTGGTCGAGGAGCTGAAGGCCAGGGCCCGCGCCGCCGGGCTCTGGAACATGTTCATGCCCCCGGACTCCGGCCACCCGCACGTGGACGACACCTTCGTCTTCGAGGGGGTCCAGCTGTCGAACCTGGAGTATGCGCCGATCGCCGAGATCATGGGGCGGGTTAGTTTCGCCTCGGAGGTCTTCAACTGTTCGGCGCCGGACACCGGCAACATGGAGGTCCTGAATCGCTTCGGCACGCGGGAGCAGAAAGACCGCTGGCTGGCGCCGTTGATGCGCGGCGAGATCCGCTCGGCCTTCCTGATGACCGAGCCGCTGGTGGCCTCCTCGGACGCCACCAACATCGAGACCCGCATCGACCGTGACGGCGACCACTATGTCATCAACGGCCGCAAGTGGTGGTCGTCCGGCCTTGGCGATCCCCGCTGCAAGGTCGCCATCGTGATGGGCAAGACCAATTCCGAGGCCGCCCTGCACGCCCAGCAGTCCCAGGTGCTGGTGCCCATTGACACGCCCGGGATCAAGGTCCTGCGCATGCTGCCGGTG
>JBJOJL010000085.1:0-9361 GCA_046046615.1 Pseudomonadota bacterium | reverse complement strand
GGCGTCCGGCGTAGGTCCGCCTTGATCTCCCCCCGGCCGTCGATGGGGACAGAGAGCCGTTTGGGCGGGTTGCCCTCGCCGCCATAGACGAACTCCACACGTCCATCCTTCACCCCGGAGACCCTCGCCTTCAACTGCAGCCGGGCGGTAGGGGAGGTACTGAGAACACCGCCCATCACCACCTGTGTTCTCCCTGAGGACACTTCTAGGTCTACAACGGCCCCCGCCGGGGCGCCGAGGTCGACATAGACCCGGCCGCGCCTCAGTCCCTCCAGGATCGCCGCCTGGGACAGTTCGGAGGCGTAGACCACGGTGGCGGGCCGGCCGACGGGGGACTGGCCTCCGTCCTTGGCGTCGGGGTCATGGTTGTCGCTTCCGGCGATTCCCGTGACGCGACAGCCCCGGTCGAGAAGGCTCTCCCAGAAGGGCAGGCCGGACAGCGGGCCTTCAGCCGAACCGGTCAGGCGAAGGCCGCCGCCGTTGGCGATCTCGACCGCGCCGATCCGCGTGCAGTCGGGGATGGGCGCGACCCATCCGCATCCCATGCACGCTTCGCCGGAAGGCATGCCGGGATGATTGATCGCCAGGAGGCCGCCCGCAGCCTCCACCGCGTCGAGTATCGCGGAGACGTTCGGCGCCCGCGGCGAGCCGAGCTGGAAGGGCAAGTCGCCGGTCACGCCGAAGACATTGGCGTGGCCCTGGAAGGTCGTGATTTCCCGCCCCGGCAAGACCAGCAGGGTGTCGTAATAGGCCTGGAGCGCCCTCAGCTCGGGATAGACGGAGGTCGAGTTGTGTTCGGTCAGGGCGATGAAATCCAGGCCCGCAGAGCGGGCCGCCTCCAGGGTGCGGAAGACGGGGCAGGGGATGCGGCGCCCGGAAAGGCTTTCGCAGCCGCCGTCGCTGTGGCCGGAATGGGAATGAAGGTCGCCCCGGTACCAGCCGGGCCCAGTCCTGATCGCCCCCGGATGGAAGGCCGATCCCGGCGAAGGCGCGCCCTTCGGGTCCAGGCGGACTCTGGCGCTCCAGGACGCTGAAGTCCCCTTCCGGATGTTGGGGACGCCCAGGATCAGACGCCACTCCCCGGGGGGAATGTTGCCCGGGATGTAGGCGGAGGTGGCGTCGCTGCTGGCCAGGGTGAAGGTCGACCGGTTCCCGCCGCTCCAGCCCCGGAAACCGTTCGGGTCGCGGATCCCGAGATCGATGACGGTCCTGTTGGACCGGTCGTACTCGAAGGTCACGGTCAGCCTCTCTGTGTCCGCCGGGACAGCGAAGGGGACCTCGACATAGGTCTCGTGGTTCTTATGGGTGATCACGCCCCTGAGTTCGATCTCGGTCGGGTCGGCGCGGACGCCGCCAGGCGAGCCCAGCAGGCACAACAGGCCAAGCAGGAAGGCCCATGCATGGGGATGAAGGCCCCGGCCCTCTGTCTGATGTCGGATCATGCTCTGTCTCCGGTCCCGGAGCGCGGAGTCTGGCGCCCCAGAATGACAGGATGATGCCGGGCGGGCGGTTCTATTCCGCCGCTTCGGCCAGGATCACCGCCTCGCGGCCGCCCCGGACCAGTCCTCCGGGGAGGGCGCCGGTGTGCTGGCCGTCCTCGAAGGTCACCTGGCCGGACTTCACCGTATAGCGGTAGCCTTCGACCCGCTGGACAAGGCGGCGGCCGCCGGCCGGCAGGTCGTGGATGGCTTCGGGGCGGAACAGGCGCAGGGCCTCGAAGTCGATGACGTTGAGGTCGGCCAGGAGGCCCGGCTCCAGCCGGCCCCGGTCGTTGAGGCCGTAGGCGCGGGCGGTGTCGCTGGTCAGCTTGCGGACCAGGAACTCCAGCGGGAACTGCTCGCCCTTCACGCGGTCGCGGGCCCAGTGGGTCAGGATGAAGCTGGGCATGCCGGCGTCGGCGATGACCCCGCAGTGGGCGCCGCCGTCCGACAGGCCGAACAGCACGTTGGGGTGCTGCATGTTCTTGCGGAAGAAGTCGAAGTTGTAGGTCTGGTAGCCGCCCAGGGGCTGGTAGAAGAGCTCTCGCCCACCATCGCGCAGCAGCAGGTCATACATCATCTCCACCGCGGAGACGCCGGCGGCCTCAGCCAGGCCCGCCACGCTGCCCTCGCGGTCGGGCTCGTAGTTCGGGCGCTCGCCCAGGGGGAAGATGCGCCACAGGAGGCCGTCGAGGCCGGCGACCTGGCCGCCCACGGGCGCGGAGGTGGCGGCGCGGATCAGCGGGGAGTCCTCGGAGAGCAGGGCCGCGCGGATGTCCGGCCGGGCCATGGCGGCGACCTTCTCCTCCACGGAAAGGTTCTCGAGTTCGGACTTCCAGGTCGGGCTGGCCAGGAAGATGTGGAAGTTGGAGGTCAGGCCGTGCAGGACCCCGGTGGGCCGGCCGGCGATCTGCGGGCGGATGTCCATGCCCTTCTGGCGGGACTCCTCGGCGATGTTGAACATCTTGTCGCCCTGGTAGGCGCCGGCCGACGTCGCCACGAGGGTGACGGGCAGGCCGGTCTCCTCGACGAAGCCCTTGACCCAGCTCCACTCGTCGTCGTCGCCCAGATGGTCGGAGACCATCTCGAAGACGCCGTGGGTCAGGCCCTTCATGGACAGGCCCAGGGCCAGCATCTCGTCCGAGCCGGCGAAGGTGCCGGGGACGTGGACGCCGTGGACGTCCTTGTGCAGCAGGGTGCGGGAGGTGGAGAAGCCCAGGGCGCCGGCGGCGACGCCCTCGCGCACGATCTGCGCCATTTCGGCGATCTCGGCGGCGTTGGGCGTGTAGTCGGTATTGCAGCGGTCGCCGAGGACATAGGCCCGGACCGAGCCGTGCGGCACATGGACGCCGACGTCGATGGCCCGGGGCTTGGCCTCCAGGGCGTCGAGGTATTGGGGGAAGGTCTCCCACTTCCAGTCGATGCCCTCGGCGAGGGCCGACCCCGGGATGTCCTCCACCCCTTCCATCAGCTCGATGAGGAAATCATGCTGGTCAGGGCGCACGGGGGCGAAGCCGACGCCGCAGTTCCCCATGATGGCGGTGGTCACGCCGTGCCAGCTGGAGGGCGCCATGACCGCGTCCCAGGTCGCCTGGCCGTCATAGTGGGTGTGGATGTCCACCCAGCCGGGGGTGACGATCAGGCCGCTGGCGTCGATCTCGCGCCGGGCCGGGCCCTCAACCTTGCCGACGGCGACGATCCGGTCGCCCCGGACGCCGATGTCGCCGCTGAAGGGCGCCGCCCCCGTGCCGTCGACGATCGTTCCGCCGCGAATGATCAGGTCCAGCATGTCCGTGTCTCCCCGCCATGCGCGTCATCCCTGCGCGCCTTGTGGGGAATACGATAGGACCGAAACCGCGGTCTCCGCCAGTCTCTACCGACCGAGTTCGCGCAGCAGGACGTCCCAGTGGACCAGGGCGCCCGGTATGGCCGCCAGGGGTGCACGCTCGTTCAGGCCGTGGGCGTAGGTGTCGTCATCGCGGGTGAAGAGGCCGGAGACCCCGTAACTCGGCACGCCGGCGGCGCGGAAATACATGCTGTCCGTCGCCCCCGCCGACTGGGCGGGCGTCACGGCCAGGCCGGGGTGGACGGCGTGTACGGCCTTGGTCACCGCCCGCACCACGTCCGGGCGGAGGGGCGAGGGCGGGCTGTCGATGGAGCCGTCGTCATTGCGGGTCACCGTGATCGCAGGGTCGGCGACCACGTCCTTCAGGACCTGGAGGACGGAGGCCGACGGCGTTCCGGGGAAGATCCGGCAGTTGACGTTGGCGCTGGCCCTCTGGGGAAGGGCGTTGCTGGCGTGGCCGCCGCTGACCAGGGTGGCGACGCAGGTCGTCCGCAGGTAGGGCGCCCAGGAGGGGTCGTCGGACAGGACCTTGGCGGCGGCCACGTCCTCCGGATCGGCGGCGAAGCGCCGCAGGGCCTCGCCGGTCGGCCCCTTGAGGTCCTTCCCGCTGGCGGCGAGCGAGGCCCGGGTGATCTCGTTGGACTGGACCGGGAAGCGATGGGCCTCGATCCGCTCCAGCGCCCGGGCGAGGCGATAGATGGGGTTGCCCGGGGTGGGCCGGCTGGAATGGCCGCCGGGATCGACGGCCATAAGGGTGAAGTCGGCGTAGGTCTTCTCGGCGCCTTGTATCCCGTAGGAGACCGCCTTGCCCGAGGCGTCCAGCTCGCCCCCGCCGCCGTCGGCGTTCAGCACCAGGTCGGCGGACTTCAGGCGCTGGGCCAGGACGGCCGTGCTGCGCATCAGGGTTTCCTCGTCGCCGGACAGGGCAAGGATGACGTCGCGTCCCGGCCGCCAGTTCTCGGCCCGAAGGCGGGCGAGGGTGGCAACGACCATGGAGACGTCGAACTTGTTGTCGGCGGCGCCGCGCCCGAAGACGTAGCCGTGCTCGACGACCGGCGTGAAGGGATCGCGGGTCCAGTCCTCGGCCCGGGCCTCGACCACGTCCATGTGGCCGGAGATGACCAGGGGCTTGCGCGAGGGGTCGCGTCCCGGCAGGCGGGCGATGAGAACGGCGGTCCCGGCCACGGGCTCCACAGTGACGTCCGCCTCCCGGTAACCGGCCTTCACCAGGACGCCCTTGAGCCAGTTGGCGTAGGCCAGCATCGTCGCCTGCCCGGCGCTTTCGGTCGTCCTGTGGCTGATGCTGGTCTTGAGGATCTCGAGGGCCTGCGCCTGGTCAGCCGGCCCGGGAGGGGCCGCAACCGCGGGCGCGGCGGCGAGGAGGGCTGCGGTGAAGGCGAGGGCGCGCATGGTGGACTCCGGTCCCTGGAACAGACTCCCTGCCTAGACCGCCCCGCCGGGATTGTCAGCCGTCCAGCAGGGTCCGGGCGCGCCGGAAGACGGCCTCGAACATCTCCGGGGTCAGCCGGCCCGTGTTCGTGTTGAGGCGCGAGCAGTGATAGCTGTTGAGGACCCGGTAGGGTCCGGCGTCGAACTCGGCGCCATGGCCGCTGGTCCCCGCCGAGGCGGGAAGGCCGAGGGCCCTCAGGAGGTTGCGCCGTGCGACGTCGCCCAGGGTCACCACCACCTTCAGGCGGGGCAGGGCGGCGAGCCGGGCCGCCAGAAAGGGACGGCAGGCGGCCTCCTCGGAGGTCTCGGGCTTGTTGCCGGGCGGGGCGCAGCGCACGGCGTTCGAGATCATGCAGTCGACCAGGGCCAGGCCATCGTCAGGCCTGGCGTCGTAGCGCCCCCGGGCGAAGCCCGTGGCCAGCAGGGTCTGGAACAGCATGACCCCCGCATGGTCGCCGGTGAAGGGCCGCCCCGTGCGGTTGGCGCCGGTGCGTCCCGGGGCCAGCCCGAGGACCAGGAGGCGGGCGTCCGCCTCGCCGAAGGAGGGCGCCGGGCCATTCCACCAGTCCGGATTGCGGGCCCGGTTTTCCGCGCGATAGGCGACGAGGCGGGGGCAAAGGCCGCAGTCGCGGTCCGGCTCGGGACCGGCCGCCGACGTCGGGAGCGGCACGGTCAGGCGTCCGGGGCGTCGCGGTCGGCGCCGACCCGGCTTTCCTGGATGAACCGGGGCAGGCGCGACGGGCGGCCGATCAGGTCGGCGAGGTCAGCCAGGTCGATGAAGGCGTCGGCCTGGCGGCGCAGGTCGTCCGAGGCCATGGGCGGCTGGGACTTCACCGTCGAGACCACCGTCACCCGGGCGCCGCGGCGCTGGACGGCCTCCAGAAGCACGCGGAAGTCGCCATCGCCGGAAAACAGCACCATGTGGTCGGCGTGCGCGCTCATCTCCATCATGTCGACGGCGATCTCGACGTCCATGTCGCCGCGCCAGCGCTTGCGCCCCTGGGAGTCGGTGAATTCACGCGCGGGCTTGGTGACAAGCCTGAACCCGTTGTAGTCGAGCCAATCCACCAGGGGACGGATCGGGGAATACTCCTGATCCTCGACCAGGGCGGTGTAGTAGTAGGCCCTGACGAGCACCCCGCGCTTGCGGAACTCGTCGAGGAGCTTGCGGTAGTCGATATCGAAGCCAAGGCCCTTGGCGGCGGAGTAGAGGTTGGCCCCGTCGATGAAGAGCGCCAGCCTGTCGGTGGGGTAGAAGGTCATTGAGTCAGGGGTTTCCGGAGTCTGGCGTCGTCGCCGGGAGGCCCGTCCGGGCCGTCGTGGCGCTGGGGTCCAACCTGGCGGGCGATCACGCGTCGCCGGAGGAACTTCTCGAGGCCGCTCTGTCTTTCTTCTCGAAGGCGGGATTGCCGGTTTTGCGCCGGTCCTGCTGGTGGAGATCTTCCTCCTGGCCGGACCCGTCGGGGAATGAGTATCGCAATGGGGTCGCAATTGTCGAGGCGACGATCACCCCGGAAGAGACGATTCGGCGCCTTCTGGAGATCGAGGGCCGATTTGGGCGCACCCGGGACGCCCGCAACGCCGACCGGACCCTGGACCTGGACCTGATCGACCATGGAGGAAGCGTGATGCACTCGCCCGGCCTGACCCTGCCGCATCCGCGGGCGCATGAGCGCCTGTTCGTGATGGGCCCCCTGGCGGAAATCGCCCCGGACTGGCGCCATCCTGTCCTGGGCCTGACCGCCTCGGACCTGGCGGCCCGGGCGCCCGTCGGGCGCGACGCGAGGCCGGCGCGATGAGCGGCCGGACCGGGGGACTGGCGCGCGGCGCGCCAATCGGGCAGGATTCCCGACCGGAAGAGGGGGAGGGCGGCGGCCGGCCGTCGCCTGGAGGAAACCGCTTGGCCTATCGGCTCGTCATCTTCGATTTCGACGGCACACTGGCCGACAGCGCCGACTGGTTCATCAGCATGACCAACGAGGTCGCGCGCCGGTTCCGCTTCCGCCAGATTACTGACGATGAGATCGCGATGCTGCGCGGCCGGTCGAGCCGCGAGGTGGTGGCCTACATGCGGGTGCCCGCCTGGAAGATGCCCTTCATCGCCCGCCACACCCGGCGGCTGGTGTCGGAGAACACCTCGAAGATCCCGCTGTTCCCCGAGTCGCCGGCCCTCCTCCGGAAGCTGCACGAGGCCGGCGTGGTCCTGGCCCTGGTCAGTTCCAATTCCGAGGCCAATGTCCGCAAGATCCTGGGTCCCGAACTCGCCGCCTGCATCAGCCATTACGCCTGCGGCGCGTCCATGTTCGGCAAGACGCCCAAGTTCCGGAAGGTGATCCGGCGGGCGGGCGCCCGGCACGGCCAGGTCCTGTCCATCGGCGACGAAACCCGGGACATCGAGGCCGCCTCCCGGGCCGGGATCGACTCCGGCGCGGTGACCTGGGGCTATGCCCGGCCCGAGATCCTGGAGGCGCACCGGCCGACCTTCCTGTTCAACACCATGGAAGACATCGCCCGGATCGCCCTGGGCCGAGACTGACCGCCCCGCCCCTTGCGGCGTTGCACAATCGGCCCCAAGGCTCTATGTGGAGCGGTTCAATCCGCCTGCCGAGGTAGCCATGGCCCGCGTCACCGTCGAAGACTGCATCGAGAAGGTCCCCAACCGCTTCAGCCTGGTGCTGCTGGCGGCGCACAGGGCCCGGGGCATCTCCGCCGGGTCGCCCCTGCTGGTTGACCGGGACAATGACAAGAACCCGGTCGTGGCCCTGCGCGAACTGGCCGACGACGTGGTCGACCCCGAGGAGCTGAAGGAAAGCCTCATCACCACCCTGCAGCGGGTGGACGAGCGTTCCGAGGCCGAGGAAGAGGCCGAGACCCTGGCCCTGCTGGCCGACCCGACCCACCAGCAGATGAGCGAGCTTGAGCTCGTCCGGGCCCTCCAGAGCGACCGCGACGGCGGTCAGGAAGAGCGCTACTGAGCCCCGAGGCGCCAGCCGAGCGCCCGCCTGCAGCTCCGGCCCCGGTCCCCGAGACCTCCCCTTCGGGAACCCTGGCTCAGCAGGCAGGGGCTGTACTCGCCCCGTCTCCGGCCGAGGCCGCCCCCCGGCGGTCCATGCTCCGCCAGTATGAGCTGATCGAGAAGGTCCGCTCTTACGATCCCAGCGCCGACGAGGCGGTGCTCAATCGCGCCTATGTCTACGCCATGCGGATGCATGGCTCCCAGAAGCGGGCCTCGGGCGATCCCTACTTCGCCCACCCCATACAGGTCGCCGGCATCCTGACCGACTACCGGATGGACGCAGCCACCATCATCACCGCCCTCCTTCACGACACGGTGGAGGACACCGAAGCCACCTCCGCCGAGATCCGGCGCCTGTTCGGAGGCGAGATCGCCGAGTTGGTGGAGGGCGTGACCAAGCTCACCAAGCTGGAGCTGAACAGCGAGCACACCCGGCAGGCCGAGAACCTGCGCAAGTTCATCCTGGCCATCTCGCGGGACGTCCGCGTGCTGCTCGTCAAGCTGGCGGACCGGCTGCACAACATGCGCACCCTCCAGCACATCAAGGCGCCGGCCAAGCGCGAGAGGATCGCCCGCGAGACCCTGGACATCTACGCCCCGCTGGCGCGCTCGATCGGCTGCCACCGCATCTGCACCGAGCTTGAGGAGCTGGCCTTCACCCACCTCAACCCGCTGGCCCGGGATGCGATCGAGCGGCGGCTGAACGCCCTGCGCACCGAGCAGGGCGGGGCGGTGGCCCTGGTCTCTCAGGAAATCACCAGCCGGCTGGAGGCCGCGGGCATCCCCAGCCGGGTCCTGGGCCGGGAGAAGAACCCCTATTCGATCTGGCGGAAGCTGCAGCGCAAGTCGATCGGCTTCTCCCAGCTGTCGGACATCTACGCCTTCCGGGTGATCGTCGACACCGAGGAGGACTGCTACCGCGCCCTGGGGGTGGCCCACCGGGCCTGGCCCTCCGTGCCGGACCGCTTCAAGGACTACATCTCCACCCCCAAGCGGAACAATTACCGGTCGATCCACACCACCGTCGTGGGGCCGCGGGGCATGCGCATCGAGATGCAGATCCGCACCGAATCCATGGACCGGATCGCCGAGGAGGGCGTGGCCGCCCACTGGCGCTACAAGGACGCCTCCTACGGCTTCGACGCCGAGCACCAGGCCGAGCAGGGCGGGCGGGATCCGCTGGTGAACCTTCGGCACCTGGTCCAGGTGCTGGAGCATGGCGGCGATGTCGAGGAGCTGGTCGAGCACGCCAAGCTCGAGATGTACCTCGACCAGACCTTCGTCTTCACGCCCAAGGGCCGGCTGGTCAGCCTCCCCCGGGGCGGGATGCCGCTGGACTTCGCCTACGCCTTGCACACCGACATCGGCGACACCTGCATCGGGGTGAAGATCAACGGCGAACCGCGCCCCCTGCGCACCCCCCTGCAGAACGGCGACGTGGTGGAGGTGGTGCGGGGCCCCAAGCCGGTGGTGCCGGCCGACTGGCGTTCCCTGACCGTGACCGGGCGGGCGAGGTCGGCCATCCGCCGGCACATCCGCCAGACCGAGAAGGAAGAGTTCACGCGGCTCGGC
>JBJOJL010000084.1:0-9375 GCA_046046615.1 Pseudomonadota bacterium | reverse complement strand
CCTTCGTCGGGGTGGCCTCCTGCTGGAATGAGGCGGCGCCCTGCAACACCGCCCTGATGCGCCAGGCCCATGCGGTCTCGGAAGGGGTGAAGAAGGCCGGCGCCACGCCGCGTGAGTTCTGCACCATCACCGTCACCGACGGCATCGCCATGGGTCATGAGGGCATGCGCTCGTCCCTGGTGAGCCGCGACCTGATCGCCGACTCCGTCGAGCTGACCATGCGCGGCCACGGCTACGACGCCCTGGTGGGCATCGCCGGCTGCGACAAGTCCCTGCCGGGCATGATGATGGCCATGCTGCGCCTGAACGTGCCGTCGGTCTTCCTCTACGGCGGTTCCATCCTGCCCGGGTCCTGGCAGGGCCGGGACGTCACCGTGGTCGACGTCTTCGAGGCGGTCGGCCAGCACTCGGCCGGCAAGATGAGCCTGGACGACCTGTGCTCCCTCGAGCAGCACGCCTGTCCCTCGGACGGCGCCTGCGGCGGCCAGTTCACCGCCAACACCATGGCCTGCGTCTCCGAGGCCATCGGCCTTGCCCTGCCGCTCTCGGCGGCCCTGCCGGCGCCCTACCTCAGCCGCGACGCCTACGCCGTGGCCTCAGGCGAGGCGGTGGTCCGCCTGATCGAGACCCAGCTGCGGCCCCGGGACATCGTGACCCGCAAGTCCTTCGAGAACGCCGCCGCCGTCGTGGCGGCCACCGGCGGGTCGACCAACGGCGCCCTTCACCTGCCGGCCATGGCCCATGAGTGCGGCATCACCTTCACCCTCCGCGACTTCGCCGAGATCGCCCAGCGCACCCCGCACATCGCCGACCTGAAGCCCGGCGGCCGCTTCGTGGCCAAGGACATGGGCGAGGCCGGCGGCATGCCCATGCTGCTGAAGACCCTCCTGGAGGGCGGCTACATCCACGGCGACTGCATGACCGTGACCGGCAAGACCATCGCCGAGAACCTGAAGGACGTGGTCTGGCGGGACGACCAGGAGGTCATCCGGACGGTGTCCAATCCGCTGTCGCCCACCGGCGGCGTGGTGGGGCTCTGGGGCTCCCTGGCCCCGGACGGCGCCATCGTGAAGGTGGCGGGCATGACCTCGCACCGCGCGCACCGGGGCCCGGCCCGGGTGTTCGACGGCGAGCAGGCCTGCTTCGAGGCGGTGGAGCGCGGCGACTACAAGGACGGCGACGTCCTCGTCATCCGCTATGAGGGCGCGCGCGGCGGGCCGGGCATGCGTGAGATGCTGTCGACCACGGCGGCGCTGAGCGGGCAGGGGCGCGGGGACAAGGTGGCCCTGGTCACCGACGGCCGCTTCTCCGGCGCCACGCGCGGGCTGTGTATCGGCCATGTGGGACCTGAGGCCCAGATGGGCGGACCCATCGGCCTGGTCCAGGATGGCGACATCATCAACATCGACGCCGACGCCGGGATCCTGGACCTGGAGGTCGCCCCCGAGGAGCTGGAGCGCCGCCGCAAGGCCTGGAAGCCCCGCCAGACGGACTACGGCTCCGGCGCCCTGTGGAAGTACGCCCAGATCGTCGGCCCGGCGCATGAGGGCGCAGTGACCCATCCCGGCATGTCCGGCGAGCGGCACGTCTACGCCGACATCTGAACGTCAGGGTCAGCCCAGGGCGGAGACGCCGGCGATGAGCGGGTGGCCCAGCAGGGCCGCCAGGTAGATCGCCAGGGCGATCAGGGCCTGGACGCCGAACTCGGCGGGTCTCAGGGCCTGCCGACCCTGAAGGATGGCGGCGAAGGGGATGAAGGACGACCGGGCCTCGAAGGCCGCCCACCGTTCGCCGTGGGTCCGCCGACGCTTGGCGTCGATGCTCGCCGCCCCTCCGATGGCGAGGACGCCCAGGGTCCCGAAGAGGATCAGCGAGATCAGGTCGCCATTCACCATCAGGTGGCCGGCCGACCAGATCCCAATGCCCCAGAGGAAGGGGTGCCGGGTGATGCGCAGGACCCCGCGCACGGGATCGGAGTCCTCAAGGGCGCCGGTCTGGCCCACCGCCCCGGGGTTCCGGGTGAGGACGCCGGGAACGACCAGCAGGAAGGCCGCCAGCATGAGCACCAGCTGGAGATGGCGGGTCAGGGAGGTCGGACCCCACCAGACCGCGTGCGGCCCCTCCGCGCGGGCGGCGCCGTAGGCCAGGAGCATCCAGGCCAGCACCCCCGCCGAGGCCAGGGAGAAGAGGCCCAGATAGGCGCCCTCGCCCAGGCGGGCGACGAGGCGGTCCCTCAGGGGCGTCCCCGACACCCAGAGGTGGAGCAGCAGAAAGACAGCACAGGACAGGATGAGCTGGAGCATGACCTTGGCCTCCCCGGGGGTGTTTCGGGTGAGGCTGGGGGCGATCGCTTACGCTGTCAAGCTATGGGCCTATTCGAGGATGGGGCCGTCGTCCTCGCGGGCGGTCATGGTCCGGCCCATGGCGTCGAAGAGCAGGTTCATGGACACCGGCTTGAGGACCACGTCATCGGCCCCGGCGGCCAGGCAATCCTCGCGGATGGTCAGGCTGGTGTCGGCGGTGACGACGATGACGGGCAGGCTGGCCTTCTTGTCCGGCCGCGCGCGGATGTGCCGGATGGCGGTCAGGCCGTCCATGCCCGGCATGCGGAGGTCCATCAGGATGAGGTCGTAGTCGCGCTCGTCGATCATCCGCAGGCCGGTCATGGCCTCGGGCGCCTCGTCGACGTGCACGCCGGCGACGCCCAGCATGTCCTTCACGACACGCCGGTTCATTTCGTTATCTTCAACGAAGAGAACGTCCACGTCAGAAGCTTCCGAAACCATCATCAAACCCACGCTACGAGGGTGAGCCTGCGCCCAAAGCGGTTAACTTGCAATTTCAGCGGGACCAAAAAATCAGGCTTCCGCGTCGAGGCCCTCGCGAAGGGCCGCGGTTAGCCTGGCGGCGGAGATCGGCTTGGCGATCACCTGGGCCGCGCCCGCCCCCCTGAGGTTGTGAAGGGTCTCCTCGTCGGGGGAGGGCCAGGTCACGACGATGCGCCCGGCGCCGGCTGAGGCGAGTCGCGACACCGCCCCGAGGCGCTCCTCCAGCGTTGCGCCCAGGCCGGCGGCGTCCACCAGGAGGGCAGCCACGCCCCCGGCGCCGAGCCGCTCCACCGCAGCGTCAAGGCTGGCTGCGGTCTCGGCCGCCAGGCCGAGGGGCGCCACCACGGACTTCAGGACCGACTGGGTGAGGGGATTGGCCTCCACGATCAGGAAGACCTCGCCGGCGGGGCAGGGGCCTTCGCTGGCCGCCGCCCTCACGAGGGGCAGGGTGAGGGTGAAGGTGGAGCCCTTGCCCAGCTCACTTTCCACGCCCAGCGTCCCGCCCATGGCCTCGGCCAGGTCCCGGCTGATGGACAGGCCAAGGCCCGTACCGCCGAACCTTCGGGTCACGCCGCCGTCGACCTGGCGGAAGGACTCGAAGATGCTGTCCACCTGGTCGGCGGGAATCCCGATTCCCGTATCCGACACCCGGAGGACCAGGCGCTCGACGGCCGCCTCGCCCTCGACGCTGGCGCTGAGCCGGACCGAGCCCTCATCCGTGAACTTGATGGCGTTGGACAGGAGGTTGAACACGATCTGTCGCAGGCGCGGCCCGTCCTCGACGATGCGCGCGGGCGCATCGCCGCGCTCCACCGTGAGGGACAGGCCCTTCTCCTCCGCCTTGTCCGTCCAGAGACGGACCGCGTCGTCCAGCAGGCCGGCGAGGTCGGTGTCGCCTTTCTCTATGGTCAGGGAGCCGTTCTCGATCTTGGCGGCGTCCAGGATGTCGCTGACCAGGGCCCGCATGGTCTCGCCGGCCCCATGCATCAGGCTGACCCGGTCGCGGACCTCGGGGGTGATGTTCGGGTCGGCCAGCAGCACCTGGGTCACGCCAAGGATGCCGTTCAGCGGCGTCCGGATCTCGTGGCTCGTGGTGGCCAGGAACTCGCTCTTGGCCTTGAGGGCCTTCTCCAGGGAGTCGTTGGCTGCGTTCAGGCGGGTGTTGGCCGCCTCGATCCGTCGGCTGCTGCGCCGCAGGGACAGGAAGTTGAAGCCGAGCAGGCCCGCGGTGATCACCGAACCCCCGAGCAGGATCAAGGTGATCCGGTTCCGCGTCCGGGCGATCTCGGCGTCCTTCTGCAGCTGCTCCGCCTTGAGCCGGGCGATCCGTAGGTCCTGGTTGGCGAAGTCGAACTGGGCGGCCATGAGGGCCGAGTTGGTGTTGACCATGAGGTCGCGAGATTCATCGTCGAGCCGCTTGAAGGCCCTATGGTGTTGAAGTGCGAGGTCGTTACGCCCTACGCGTGAGTATGTTTCCGATGCCAGCTCGTGAAAAAACTTGAACGCCGGCGTTGTCGTTGAAAGGTCTAGACCCGAGAAAACCCTATCAAATAGATCAGAAGCTTTCTTATGATCACCCGTCTGGGCATATAGCTGAGCCCTTACCGCATCAAGAAACGGTCTTTCCTTTGCGGATTGTCCAGACGATGTAAGCTTAATCCCTCTAGCAATATGAATTCGCGCACTCGATATATCACCGGAACGAATCTCCGCTGACGCAAGATTCGTTATAATCGAGGATTCCACATAGCTAGGGTAATTCTCAGACTGAACAATATCTAGAGCGCGCCGAAAGTCATTTCTTGCTCTTTTGTAATCACCCATATACGTATATAGTATTGCCCTATTATTATATAGAGCCGTCAAGAAAAAATTATCCGAGTTGTGAATTTCGATTGATTCATCATAGTATTTTTCGGCTCTCTTGTAATCTCCTGCGTTCCTGTAAATTGCGGCGATGACCTGAAGGGATTTTGCCTTCCCGCGCTTATCTCCGATCTTTTCGAAAATTCTAATACATTCTTGTATATCGAGAGCTGCGGATCTTACGTTACCGATCTTGTCCTGTATGCTCGCCCTCGTATAGATCAGTTCGCCCATCAACTGGGAGTTAGGAAACAGATCGGTTGCTGATTTTACAGCGGGCTCGACGATGGATAAGGCTTCCGCTTGACGCCCCAATCTATTGAGAGATTGGGCCTTGAGCCAGGCTGCTTCCACCGAACCTCGATCTGGGGGGAGGGATGAGGGACGCTTTCGAATGAGTTCATCGACCAGACGCAACGCTTCAGCGGGGTTGGTCACCATAAGGTCTCTAGCGCGCTGGAGCGCGAGTTCATCCTCATTCATGGAAGCCGTCGCATTCGCCTGAGCGACCGCATACTGCGGCGCCCAGCATATGCCGGTGAGGCACAGCGCGAAAAGGCAAGCAGCCAGACGCCTAGACTTCGGCAACGTCATAGTTCCCTCTCCGTTAGAGAGAGGGTGACGCCAATCCCTTAAGCTTGGCCTAAGGTTAGGGGTTAGAACCCAATCCTAATCCGGGTTCCGGCCAGAATGGCTTCACCTTGATCAATCTGGACGGGATTGACGTCAACCCGACCGAAGAAGGTCACCTCAGCGGCTCCGAAGGCTCGGCCATACTGAACCTCAGCCGCAAGGGGCCGCTCCTGCTCCACCTCGAATGACCGGGTCACCACGCCCTTTTCGCCGGTCCTGCGGTCCACGACCTCGACGCCGGTGAAGGCCATGCGGCCCTTCTCGATGTAGAGGGGCTGGAGCAGGGAGAGACGGGCGGTGTCGCCGCGGGCGAAGAGGTCCTCGGCCGACAGGGTCGCCTGCCAGGCGGAGGTCTTCAGGCCGTCGGAGTCGGTGCGCAGGAAGCCATCCTCCGCCCGGGTCTGGCCGACGGAACCGGAGAGGTTCAGCCGGAGGCCCTCGGTGAGCCTCGCATCGACGCCCAGGGTGACAGCGTCGCTGACAGCCCCGGAACCGAAGTCCGCCGTCTCCAGCGACTGGACCCCGAGGATGGCGGCGTCTTCACGGAGCCGGACGTAGGATCCGCTCACCTTCACCCGGTCGCTCAACGCATAGCGCAGGCCCAGGGTCGCCGCCTGGGCGGAATAGACCTCGGCTGCACTGCCGGGCTGGATCACCGCCCAGCCGGCGGAGTCGTCCCGCCGGTCGTAGCGCTGGGTGGCCCCTGCGGTCAGGTCGAGCCGGTCCGTGACATGGGCCTGGTAACCCAGGAAGGCGCCGCCGGACGCGAAGCCGAGCAGGGGGCTCGAGCCGCCCATGGCGGGGTCGAAGTCGGTCGCAGCAACCCCCGACGAAGCCGCCGCCAGGTAGCGGGCGCCATCGCCAAAGCCGAAGTCCGCCGAGCCGCGTTCATCCGACAGGTGCAGCCGGGACTGGGTCTCCAGGCCCTCGGACACAAATCCTGAGCGGGCTTGGCGGGGCGCCACCGAGAGAGTCAGGTCGGCGCCCCAGGGATTGGCCACGGTGTAGGCCCCGGGGCCAAAGCCCAGACCGTTCGACGTGGCGCTGAGGCTCTGTGTCTTGGCCCAGGTGCTCAGGCGATCCAGGATATAGCCCTGGAAGTATTCCGAGGCGCCGGACTTGGTCTTGAAGGTCTGTCCGACCAGCCGAGAGGACAGGGGGATGCCGAAATCACGTTCAGCGGTCCCAACGGTCTCGAAGGCATAATAGTAGAGACCGACAGACTGAATCCCCTTGAGGGACTCCGATCCAAAATCGTTCAGGACCTGCTTGACGCTGTATTCGGTGGTCTTGCCGGACGGACTGACCGTGTACCAGCGGAGCGCCCCGAAATCGAGCGGCGACTGGGCGGCGGTGATGTCGAGCAGACCGGCGCCATAGACCGGATCCACCCCGGGCGCCCCCAGGTCCTGCGCTGAACGCAGGAGGATTTCGGCCGTCTCCGCAGGCTTCGCCGCGAACCAGGGCCAGCGGTCCTGGATCAGGGCGGCGGCGCCCGAGACGAGGGGGGCGGCGAAGGAGGTGCCGGTGGCGCGCTTGACCCCACCCTTGTCGTCTTCGACCAGGATGAGTTCGCCAGGCGCCACCAGGAAGCGGTCCATAAGGCGGGCGCCCGTCTTGCAGGCATCCCCATCCAGCAGGCAGGCCGTGCCAGGCCGGTTGGAGAAGTTGGAGATCCGCCCGTCCATGGTGACCGACCCCACGAGCAGCAGCTGGGGATTGGTGGCGAAGTTCCACTTCACGTCCGACGCCTGGGTCACGCCCTGGTTGCCGGCGGCGACGATGAAGAGGGCGTTCTTGGCCGTCGGCGACACATCCGTGCGCGAGAAGACGTCGTTCCAGCCCTGGTCGAGGACCGTGCCGGGGACGCCCAGGGACATGTTGACGATGCTGGCCTTGCTGGAGGTCAGCATCTTGATGCCGGAGGCGATGTCTTCCCAGCCGGCGGTTCCCGTTTCGTCGAAGGGGTTGTAGGCCACCACACGAGAGCGGGGCGAGATGCCCATGACGCCGACGCCGTCATGGGCGCCGACCATCAAGCCGGCCACCGCGGCCCCGTGCCCGTTGGTGAACTTCGAGGCGCCGTCATAGCTGACGACGTTATTCTTCACGATGGAGCCGTTCAGGACGGTGAAGTCCAGGAGGCCGATCACCGTATCGGCCCCGGATCCCAGGGTCTGGGTGAGGTTGGGGTTCCAGCGGGTCGTCCCCATCCAGTGGTCGACATGGTCGGCCCCGGCATAGTTCATCAGGCCGTCATAGAACTCCATGAACAGCATGGCCTGCTGGGAGCCGGAGAGCTTGGATAGCGAGGTGGGGTCGGAGCTGCTGATCCCGTACTTGGCCAGGAGGGGGGCGACGAAACCACTCGACAAGGCCTGGCCGGTCTTGGCCGTGTAGGCCGCTCCCCAGAACTCATCAGCCTTTTTGGTCAGCTCGGCGATCTTGGCGTTCACCTCGGTGTATTTCGAACGTGTCCCGGACTTCTGGGCTTCCGCCCAGACCGTCATCACCTCGCGCCACTGGGAGCCGGCCTCCTTCCAATACTCGCCGACGGCCGCGCCGTTCGACTTGCCTTTGGCGTCGGTGAAGCCCGCTGAGGAGCCCCAGAAGGAAGGAGTTGTGTTGCTCGACCCGTTCGACGTGGACGCAAAGGGTTGGATTTCGCCCCAGAAGGGCTGGATCTCGCCCCAGAATGGCTGGATCTCGCCCCAGAAGGGCTGGATCTCGCCCCAGAACGGTTGGATTTCGCCCCAGAAGGGCTGGATCTCGCCCCAGAACGGCTGGATCTCGCCCCAGAACGGCTGGATCTCGCCCCAGGACGCCGTGATCGGATGCGCCGAGGTGGGCTTCGGCGCGGTGGCGGGCACGGACGCCGTCGTGGCGGCGGGGGGCGTAGAGGTCGTCTTGACCGGTGTCGTCGCAGGCTGGGACGCCGTGGTCTTGGCCGCCTTCTTCGCCGTCGCTACGGCGGAGGCCGCGTGGGCCTGCATGGCGAGGAGGGAGACTCCCGCCAAAGCCGCCAGGGCGACGGAGCCGTTACGCTTGATGAACCGGCGAGACATGACCTGCATCCTTTGGTCGGAATGACACGGGTGAGCAGCCTGCCTATACGAGTCCAAAAGTTAATGGAAGTTAACAGGAATGCGTAAAAACGCCGTTAACCCTGTTTTCCAGGAGGTGGTCAGGAATCCGGGCTTTGATCCGATGTATCTTCCTTAACGAATCCCTAAAAACATACGTTAACAATAGTTTCCGGTCTTATGGATAGCGAATCTATGGGATTCGAGTACAGTTGGACCACTGTATTGTTTCAGAATGCGAAGACTAGATACATTCGCGGAGCCCCTGCGGGCGCCCATCAGGCGTCAGCCGTCAGCAGGTGCGACGCCGCCGTCTCCGGGATCTTTCGGACCCCTCAGGGGGCCAGTTCGATGATCAGGGGGGTGTGATCGGACGGCTTGTCCCAGCCGCGGGGGGCGCGGTCGATCCGGCAGCCGGCGAGCCGGTCAGCCGCCTGGGGGGACAGGAGGGCGTGGTCGATGCGGATGCCGTTTTTCCGCGGCCAGGCGCCGGCCTGGTAGTCCCAGAAGGTGTAGCCGCCGGGGCCTTCGCCGGCTTCGGTCCAGGCGTCGGTCAGGCCCAGCCAGAGAAGCGCCCGCAGGGCCGCCCGGCTTTCGGGCTGGAAGAGGGCGTCTCC
Organism: Pseudomonadota bacterium; assembly: GCA_046046615.1. GTDB lineage: Bacteria > Pseudomonadota > Alphaproteobacteria > Caulobacterales > Caulobacteraceae > Phenylobacterium. The sequence continues at coordinate 348 of JBJOJL010000084.1, read as the reverse complement.
GGTCCATTCGCCGGGGTTGGCGGCGTCGAGGGGGCCGGGGATGACATTGTAGTCGCCCATCAGGGCCAGCGGTTCCTCCAGCCGGAGCAGGTCTGCGGCGTGGCGGTGCAGCCGCTCCATCCAGGCGAGCTTGTAGGCGAACTTCTCCGAGCCCAGGGGATTGCCGTTGGGCAGGTAGATCGAGGCCACGCGGACCGGCTTCGGGCCGGAGACCACCGCCTCGATGTATCGGGCCTGGTCGTCGGTCTCATCCCCGGGGAGGCCCCGGACCACGTCCTCGAGAGGCGTGCGGCTCAGCAGGGCGACGCCGTTGTAGGTCTTCTGCCCGTGCACCGCGACGTTGTAGCC
>JBJOJL010000083.1:0-9553 GCA_046046615.1 Pseudomonadota bacterium | reverse complement strand
GAACTCACTCGCACGGGCCCGGGGTATCGTATGGTGTCACCGTAATCCCACTCGCAAGCATCCCCACACCAATGATCCGGTCGCCTACCGCAGCCGCAATGCCATCGAGCGAATGTTCTGTCGTCTCAAAGACTTCCGCCGCATCGCAACCCGTTACGACAAACGAACAGACAACTTCCTATCAGCGGTTCTATTCGCCGCAGCCGTCACTTGTTGGACTCCGATTGATTCCAGAGCCTAGTGCAGGCAGGGATGCCTGTAGTTTGCAGGATGCACATGGCACAGCTAAAACTCTAGAATGATCGAAATCGTCCAGATGCGTGAGGATCTGATCCTGGGGTGGCGTGCCGCATGCGAGGCCGTTGCATCGGAGCGCGTATATCTTGGCAGAGTAACCCTCCCGCCCTTTGATCCCGACAACCCGTTCCAGCGCAACCACATCAGGAACGATTGGCCAAGTTATGCAGTGCTGGACTGTAATGTCGTCGTCGGCTGGGCTGATGTCACTCCTGTGGATATTCCGGAGTGCGCCCATCGGGGCGTTCTTGGCATGGGACTGCTCGCCTCTCATCGAGGCATGGGGCTTGGCAGCCGCTTGCTGGAGGCCTGCATAGCCCACATGCCCCGCACACAAATGAGCAAGATTGAATTATCCGTCTATAGCTCAAACACCGCTGCGATCGCGCTCTACCGTCGATTTGGCTTTACTGACTTTGGCATGGTGCGCGACCATCGCCGCCTAGACGGTGTAAGTTATGACGCCCTGCTCATGGAGCTGACAACTTTTTCGGAGTTACGGTGACGCTGTAGGAGATAGATCGTCACTCACAGCATCGGGACTTGTTGTGAGGCAGGCGCGGGGAGTTACGGTGACACTGTATGAAATAGATCGTCACTCGAGGCATCTGGTCTTTTCGCCCCCGGCTTGGGGCCCCGCCTTCCAGCCGCCAGTTTACGCCCCGTCTGAGCTTCCAGCCCCTCGATCCAGTCCGCCGCCCCCACCGGGCGGCCCGTGGTCCTGGAGTTGAGCAAGGCGCGTGTCGCGGCCTCGTCCTCGGCTGCCTTCAGTAGACCTGCAAAGTCCGGAACCCTGGCAAGGATCGGCGCCGTGACCACCACCCCGTCATCCTTACCCGTCAGGTGAGCCCGGGCGCTGGACCAGGGCCAGTCTCTGGCCCGCTTCACCATGCCTGCCGCGACCGGGTTCAAGGCGAGATAGCGGGCGGCCGCGATCAGGTGACGCTCATCCATGGCCGTGGAACTGAACCTGCCTTGCCAGAGATGGCCGGTCAGTTTGAGCCTGGCATGGATGCGGGCGCTGTATCGGCGATGGGCTTCGGCAAAGGTCGCCCGCAAACCGTCCTCGCGGCCTGGCGTCATGATGAAGTGAACATGGTTAGGCATCAGGCACCAGGCCCAGATCTCTGTGCCTGAGGCCTTGGCGGCCTTGCTGATCAGGTCGAGATAGGCAGCGTAGTCCCCGTCATTGAAGAAGACCGGCTCCCGGTGATTGCCTCTCTGAGTGACGTGGTGCGGCAGGCCTGGGACAACGACGCGCGCAAGTCTGGCCATCAGTGGAGGTCCCTCGGGTGACGGCACTCAGTCGCACAGGACCGGGATTTCGTACAGTGTCACCGTAACCCCAGGCCACGGCCAGTTGGTCACCCGCCACGGCGAGGTAGGAGCTGTCCTGGCGCCAAGGGGTGCGCCGCGCCACCCCGCCCTCCTTGAGGAAGACCTGCTCGTACATGAACCAGCAAGCCCCGCCGCCCCAAAGGCCGGTGATCTCGGCCGGCAGGGGCGAGGCTTCCAGCATGGCCCGGTAGCCTGAAAGGACATCCGGATTGTAGAGGTCCTGGTAGAACAGGGCGTCCGAGTTCCTGGAGGGAATCCGCGACGCCAGGGGCCCGGGGTTGGCGAGACTCCAGCTCCAGGCGGCCTCCGCCTCGGCCAGGGCCCGCGCGTCCAGGGCTCCGGGCAGGAGGACGACGCCATCCCTGGCGTAGGCCTCGGCGAGATCAGGACTCACGGCGTATTCATCCGGAAGAGGTCCAGGGCGGTCTTGCCGACGATCCTCTGCGCGTCCTCGACGCTGCAGGCCCGGAAGACGGCCTCGATGGCCCCGCGGGTGTAGCCGAAGGTGCTCTCCTGGTGGGGATAGTCCGACGACCAGAGACAGGTCTCGGGCCCGATGCGATGCAGGAGCTCGAGCCCGACCGGGTCCGTCATGAAGGTCGCGTAGCAGTTGGCGCGCCAATACCAGCTGGGCGGATGGGCGAGCTTGGGCGACACCGAGGTCGGGAAGCTGTTGTAGATCATGTCGGCGTCGTGGAGCATGGACGCCACCCAGGCCAGGCCCGCCTCCACGAACACCACCTTCAGGCCCGGGTACCGGTCGAAGACCCCGCCGAAGGTCAGCTGGGCCCAGTTCTGGCGGAAACCCTGCATCTGGGTGAGGACAGAGACCCCGACCGCGCCCGCCTCGGCCGTGGGGATCGCCTCACCGATGTGGAAGGCGAGCGGCAGGCCGGAGTCCTGGATCGCCTCCCAAAGGGGGTCCATCACCGGATGGTTGTACTGGATGGTGCGGCCGTCGGCGAACTTGCCGGGCTTGATGGGGATCATCAGGCAGCGGGCGCCCAGCTCCACGCACCGGGCCACGCTGTCCCGCGCCGCTTCGGGGTCCCAGTAGCTCGGCACCATCACCGAATAGAGCCGGCCGGGCGCCTGGGCGCACATCTCGCTGATGTGTTCGTTGTAGGCGCCGAACACGTGCGCCTTGTGCTCGATCTCGCCGAACATCATCAGGCCGAAGAGCCGCTGCGGGAAGATCAGCTCCTTCTCGACGCCCTCGATGTCGAGGTCCTTCAGCCGGGCCTCGACGCTGGTCAGGCCGGGATAGCACTCCAGCGCATCGCACAGGTGGCGGGCGACGGGGTTGGGCGTCATGGAGCGGCCGTTGATGGACAGGTCCCAGCCGCCATCCTTGAAGATCATCCGGGGCGCAGCGTCGCGCAGGTGCGCCGGGAAGCGCTCGACCCAGAGGTCGGACTCCAGCATGTGGCTGTCCGCGGAAATGATGCGCGTGCCCGCTGGCCAGTCACGCGTCTTGGCCTGCGGCGTACGCTGGGCCGCCACCGGCTGGCCCACCTGCTCCGGAATCTCGAGGATGAAGCCCTCGGCCATGGCGTCGCCTCCCATTGTTTTCGGAAGGCTAGGTCTGACGCGATCGCGAGTCGAGGCCGGTCTTCCCACCTTCTGAGGCGGGCGGGCCTTCCCATTCCTGTACGGGACGGGAAGGCTGGCCGGCTCAGGCCGTCAGGGCCTCGACAACAGCCTCGAAGACCGCCCGGGCCTTTTCGCGCATTTCCTCGTCGTTGGCGTCCTGGATCGGGTGATCGACCAGCAGGTAGCGCGCCCCCTCCATGCCCAGCGCCTTGCGCTGGACCTCGGCGGCCTCGGCGAACTCACTGGACGCGATGGAGACGGCGGGAATCCCCTGGATCTCGAACCATACGGTGTCGTGCAGACTGCACGTCGTGCATGATCCTCAATCGGCGAGGGCTTCCACCAGGACGCTGCATTCCGACTTGATCTTCAGCCGCAGGTCCGAGGGACAGGGCTTGGTGAAGGTCGGCTTGGCGTAGCGCCGGATCTCGTTGTCCGGGAAGCGGTCGGCCAGCAGGCGCTGCAACTCGTCCAGGAGCACATTGCCCCGGGGCTTGCTGATGTCGAGAAGGCCGATCACCCCCTCGATTTTTCCCGTTCGCGGGGTGATCTGACGGGCGACGGGCACGCGCTCGTCGGTCGGATCCAGGATGGTGGTCATGACTTTCCTCCGAAGTCCGGAAACGAGGCTATCAGCAGTCGATCTTCCTGGAAACGACCGTTGAGCCCATGGCCCCGGTGACCCAGCCGTGGAAGGCGGCCGAGAACTTGCCCGCCTCCGAGCCGGCCACGACGATGTGGATGTACCTGCCGTCGGCGAACTTGGGCGTGGGGGTCTCCAGCATCTCAGGCGTCATGCGCGCGGCGGAGGCGACAGGGATGCCCGCGCCGGAGATATCGTTCGACACCATCTCGCGCAGGGGCCGGGAGGTGACCTCCTGGATCCGCGCCCTCAGCCGGTCCTTGGGATAGTCGCCGTCCACCAGCAGGGCGTCCACCGGCATGCGCCGGATCTTGGGCAGGAACATGCCCTCCAGGCCCAGGCCCAGGGTGCCGGCGATCTGGTCCGGGCGGCGGGATTCCTGGTCGACGATCTGGACCGGCCCGCTGGTCATGGCGAAGGCGGTGACCACCGAGTCCTCGCGCGCAAAGCCGCGCTCCACGTGCAGGGGATCCCAGGGCGAGCCCTCCTCCCACTCGGCGAAGCACATGGTGAACTTCATGGGATTGGACATCGTCGAGCGGTCCACGCCGCCCGGCCTTGCGCCGCCGAGGTTGCGGATGATGAGCCGCACCGCCCGGCCGATAGTGGCGTTGGCGCGGTTGCCGGTCCCCAGGGCGCCCAGCTTCATGTTCATGCCGATCTGGTGGCGGATCGGCCCGTTGACCACCAGGACGGGCGAGGCGCCCATGGTGGTGGCGTTGACGCCATGGATGTTGAATTCGTCGGTGCAGACCGCCTCGAGCGCGGCGATCACCACGGGCAGGTATTCCGGTCGGCATCCAGCCATCACGGCGTTGATGGCGACCTTCTCCACCGTGGCCGGCGCCATGTTCGGCGGCACGATGGCGACGACGTCCTGGGGGTCGCGGGTCGTGCCCGACAGCATGCGGACCACCCGCTCCGGGGTCGGCGGGACCAGGGGCAGGCCGTCGCTGAAGCCCTGGTCAAACAGGAACTCGTCGATGTCGTCGGAGGCGGCGATCTCGATCCGTCGGGCGCGGATCGGGCTGCCCTCGGCCTCGGCGATGAGGCGGTCGTGGATGTCGGGGTCCAGGTGCTTGGAACCGCAGCCCGGGCGCCAGTCCGGCAACTCGGCCCAGGCGATCTCAGGCCCGGAGCCGCCGAGGGCCGAAGTGATGCTTTGGGCGAGGGCCTCCCACTCGGCCTTGACGAAGCCCTCCATCCCCGGCGCCGCCGACCCGTCGGCGCCCGTCCAGAAGACCGCAGGCACGCTCTCGAAGTCCCAGGCCAGGGAGGTGCGCAGGGCGCCGTCGTCCAGGATGGGCAGGGTGAGGCCGTGCCGGTCGCGGAGGATCTCGGCGCCGTCCCGGGCCTGGGCGACCATCCAGACGTCGGCCCTGTCGCCCCAGGCCTTGTGGAAGGCCTCCAGCAGGGGGGCGACCAGGTTGCAGGTGGCGCAGTCCTCCTTGGCGAAGACGACCAGGCTGGGACGGCCGGTGGGATAGCTGCGCGGGGCTCCCTCCAGGTCCTGGAGGGTGAAGGCGGGCGGGGTCGGGCTCATGTTTCCGTCCTCTTCCTTGTCTTCCTTGTCGCCGGCCCGGTGGGCGGGTTGGCGGGGCCGTGCTGGCGGAGGTGGATGGGAATCGAACCCACCACACGCCTCTGAGACGTGTCACCGGTTTTGAAGACCGGGGAAGCCACCAGACTCCAGTCACCTCCAGCGAAGGGACACTAGTGCGGGACGGGCTGGGGACCGAAGCGGTTTCTTGGCGCGGTGACCTGGCGGACGTCGCCCCGGCGGACCGTGTCGCCCCGGGAGTCGAGGAACTCCAGGGCCGGGACGATGAACTTGCGGGAGGTGGACAGGGCCGCCCGGGCCTCGCCCGTGGTGAATTCCGTGGGCGGGGGGAAGGCCTCGTGCAGGGCCCCGACCGCGGCGTCGAGGGCGTCGATGTGGAAGACGAGGGTCTGGCGCAGGGCGTGGTTGCGCAGGGAGACCAGCCGCCCAGACGCGAGGAGGAGCTCCATCAGGTCAGCCTCGAAGGCGCCGGGGTCCGGCGGGCTCAGGCCTCCGGCCCGGAAGCCGGACTCGATCCCGGTCAGCCGGGACAGCTGTCCGGCGGACAAGGTGGCGAAGGGGTCATGCCCCGCAAGGGCGACCCGGCCGCGCTCCAGGCGGATCTCCCCGGCGTCGGCCAGGCGTGCCTCGGCCCAGGCGATCAGGGCGGGGGACAGGGTGCGCGACAGGCGGGTCCGAAAGGCGGCAAGGGGGACGAAGGCCCGCAGGGGCTGGCGGCCGTGGGCCTCGGTAAGCCGGTCGAGATAGGCCTGCCTGGCCGAGGCCAGGGCGGCCTCGGGGGCGTAGGCGCCGTCATCCAGGCGCACCAGGGTCCGGGCCAGGATGGCCTCGACCTCCGGTGGCGGTCGCCGGGCGAGCCGGGCCGCTTCGGTGAGGGAAACTGCGCCGCCGTCCCGCTCCGACAGGCCGGCGACGATGCCGTCGAGGTCCCCGTCCCGGGCCGCGGCCAGGAGACTGCCACGCGCCTCCAGGGTCCGGGCCTTCACCTCGGGCGCCACCGGGTCCAGCACCCGGCCTCCGCCCAGGGTGGCGGCGGGCGAGGGCCGGCGCAGGAGGAGGCGCTGGCCGGCGTGGACCGGCGCGGGCGCCGCCAGGCGCAGCTGGGCCAGCCCCTCCGCCCCGGGCGCCAGGGCCGCGTCCCCGATCAGGCGGATGCGGGCGATATCCTGCCGGGCGCCCCAGAGGACGCGGACCTCATCTCCCGAGCGCAGGGGGCGCGGGGCGTCCGGAGAGAGGGCCAGGGCGATGTCGATGCGGGCGGAGGCGGGGAAGACCCCCGGCGTGCAGAGGACGTCCCCCGCCCGGACCTCGTCCGGCGAGACGCCGCGCAGGGCCGCCGCCGCCCGGCCGCCGGCCGGGGCCGAAGCCGCCTGCCGGCCGTGGACCTGCAGCTGGCGTACGTGCACCCGTCGGCCGGAGGGCTCCACCACCCCCTCGTCCCCCGCTCTAAGGGCCGCACCCTGCAGGGAGCCGGTGACCACGGTTCCGGCGCCCGCCAGGGTGAAGACCCGGTCGAGGGGCAGGAAGACCCCCGGCAGGGGGTCGGGCGGCGGGGCCCGTTCGGCCAGGTCGCGGATGCCGCCATGAAGGGCCTCCAATCCCTCGCCGGTGAAGGCCGAGCAGAAGACGATCGGCGCCGGGGCCAGGAAGCTCCCCTCCAGCTCGCGTCGCAGGCGGGCCACGAGGCCGGGACGGGCGTCGGGCGGGACAAGGTCGGCCTTGGTCACCGCCACCAGGCCAACCCTGAGGCCCAGGAGGCCGGCGATCTGGAGGTGCTCGCGGGTCTGGCGGGCGAAGCCCTCGACGGCGGAGACCACCAGCAGGACCGCCCGGGCGCCCGCCGTTCCCATGACCATGGCGCGGAGGAAGTCCTCGTGGCCGGGGGCGTCCAGGAAGTCGATGTCGCCGGCGGGATCCTCGAGGAAGGCGAAGCCCAGGGCGATGGAGAGTCCCCTCGCCTTCTCCTCGGGCAGGCGGTCGGTCTCCATGCCGGTCAGGGCCCGGACCAGGGCCGTCTTGCCGTGGTTGACGTGGCCGATCACCGCCAGGCCGAGGGGCGGAGGCGGGGCGGCGGTCACCGGACCTGTCCCAGGCGGAGGCGATGCATGGGGATTCCCTACGTCGAACCGGCGGCGAGGTCATCCGCCTCGCTTGCCGGGGCCTTGAAGGCCTTCCTATAGTCCGGCCCCGAGAGGAAGCGTCCCCTTGACCCTGAAGCCCCCCAAGGCCGCACTGAGCGATCCCCGGCGCCGACTGCCGGCCGTCGGCGTCGTCTGCGAGGCTCCCGAAGCAGCGGCGCTGAAGGCCCGGTTCGGCGGCGCGGCCCTGACCGGCGCGGTGAGGGCGGTCCTGGCTGATGCCCGGATCCGGCTGGCCGCCGATCCCCTCGCCCTTCCCACCCTCGCCGACCTGCTGGACGCAGCCGAAGCCCGGCTTTCCGAGGGCGTCCGCGAGACCCTCTTCCCGGTGATCAACGCCACGGGCGTGGTGATCCACACCAACCTCGGGCGGGCGCCCCTGGCGCCAGAGGCGGTGGCGGCGATCCAGGCTGTCGCCGGCTACGCCAATCTCGAGATGGACCTGGACACCGGCCGACGGTCGTCGCGACAGGCGCACCTGGCCCCCCTGATCGCCGAGCGCACGGGGGCCGAGGCGGGCCTGGCGGTCAACAACTGCGCCGGCGCGGTCCTGCTGGCCCTGGCCGCCCTGGCGGAGGGAGCGCCGGTCATCGTCTCGCGCGGGGAGCTGGTCGAGATCGGCGGCGGCTTCCGCATTCCCGACGTGGTCGCCCAGAGCGGCTCGCGCCTGGTCGAGGTGGGAACCACCAACCGGACCCACCTTCGGGACTATGAAAAGGCCCTGGCGGAGCACCCGGACGCCCGGATCATCCTGCGGACCCATCCCAGCAACTTCCGGATCTCGGGCTTCACCAGCGCCCCGTCCCTGGAGAGCCTGGCCCACTTCGCCCACGCCCACGGCCTGCTGCTGATCGAGGACCTGGGCGGCGGCGCCCTCGTGGATCTTTCGGCCTTCGGCATGGCCGACGAGCCGACCGTGCAGGCCAGCCTGAGGGCGGGGGCCGACCTGGTGCTCTTCAGCGGCGACAAGCTGCTGGGGGGTCCGCAGGCCGGGCTGGCCGCCGGGCGCAAGGCCCTGGTGGACCGGCTGGAAGGCCATCCCCTGGCCCGGGCCCTGAGGCTGGACAAGCTGTCGGCGGCGGCCCTGGCGGCCACCCTGCGCCTCTATCGCCCGCCCTCGGACCCCTTCGCCCGGATCCCCGTCCTGGCGAGCCTGGCGCAGGACGCCCAGGTGCTGGACGCGCGGGCGCGGGACCTGCTTGCGCGGATCCAGGGCCTCCCCGGGCTATCCACCGAGGTCATCGCGACGGAGGGCTTCGCCGGCGGCGGGGCCTTGCCCATGCGCCCCCTGCCCGGCCGCGCCGTCGCCCTGTCCAGCGCCACCCTCAGCGCCGAAGACCTGGCCCTGCGCCTGCGCACGGGCCGAACCCGCGTGCTCGGCCGCATCGATCAGGACCGGGTCCTGATCGAGATGCGGACGGTCGGGGACGCCGAGGTCCCGGCCCTGGCCGAAGCGATCGGCGCCGCGGCGGGGGAAATCGGCGGACTGCCGCGACGTCATCCCATAGCGCCCCCTTCCCTCGCCTGAGGCGCAGCGACAGAAAGATCGCGCCCCGGAGGCCCGGCCCGGCACTTGACGCCCGCCCTCCTGCTGCGCATTTGTCTTGCGAATGCTTCTCAATACGAGTTCGTGGCGGAGCCCCGCCGCCAACCGAAAGGCCCCTTTCGTGAAACCTCTCCTGAAACTCCTCTCCGTCTCCCTCCTCGGCATGGCGGCCTGCTCCGCCCCGCCCCCTGCGGAGAAGGTGGTGAACGTCTACACCGCCCGGCACTATGACAGCGACCTGGCCCTGTACGACCAGTTCACCCGGGAGACAGGGATCAAGGTCAACAGGATCGAGGGCAAGGCCGACGAGCTTGTCGCGCGCCTGAAGGCCGAGGGCGCCAACAGCCCCGCCGACGTCTTCATCGCCGCCGACGCCGGGGCGCTCTGGAGGGCCCAGGAGGCGGGGCTCTTCCAGCCTCTGAAGTCGGAGACCCTCG
>JBJOJL010000082.1:0-9576 GCA_046046615.1 Pseudomonadota bacterium | reverse complement strand
CCGGGTTCGGCGCGCCATAGAGCTTCATTCCGGGTCTCCGCAGGCGCCGTTGTGGGATCAGGCGGTGACGGCCCGGCGCCGGGCCAAACGCCTCTCTTCGTGCCGCGCCAGAATGTCCGCCAGATAGCGTCCCGTCCAGCTTGCCGGCTCGGCGGCGACGGTCTCGGGCGTCCCGGCGGCCACGATCCGGCCGCCGCCATCCCCGCCCTCGGGGCCGAAGTCGAGGATCCAGTCCGCCGTCTTCACGACGTCCAGGTTATGCTCGATCACCACCACCGTATTGCCGGCGTCGGCCAGTTCATGGAGCACCTCGAGCAGCTTGCGGACGTCCTCGAAGTGCAGGCCGGTGGTGGGTTCATCCAGGATGTACAGGGTCTTGCCGGTCGCCCGGCGGGAGAGTTCCTTGGACAGCTTGACCCGCTGGGCCTCGCCGCCGGACAGGGTGGTGGCCTGCTGGCCGACCTTGACGTAGCCCAGGCCCACCCGCTTCAGCGTCGCCATCTTCTCCCGCACGGTGGGTACGGCCTTGAAGAAGTCGTGGGCCTCGTCGACCGTCATGTCGAGGACGTCGGAAATGGACTTGCCCTTGAACAGGATCTCCAGGGTCTCGCGGTTGTACCGGCGGCCCTGGCAGACGTCGCAGGTGACGTAGACGTCCGGCAGGAAGTGCATCTCGATCTTGATCAGGCCGTCGCCCTGGCAGGCCTCGCACCGTCCGCCCTTCACGTTGAAGCTGAAGCGCCCCGGGCCGTAGCCCCGGGCCTTGGCCTCGGGCAGGCCGGCGAACCAGTCGCGGATGGGTTGGAAGGCGCCGGTGTAGGTGGCCGGGTTCGACCTGGGCGTGCGGCCGATGGGCGACTGGTCGATGTCGATGACCTTGTCGAAGTGCTGCAGCCCCTCGATCCGGTCGTGGGGCGCCGGGGCGTCGGCGGCGTTGTGCAGGCGCCGGGCGGCGGCCTTGTAGAGGGTTTCGATGGTGAAGGTGGACTTGCCGCCGCCGGACACGCCGGTGATGCAGGTCAGGGTCCCGACCGGGATCTCCGCCGTCACCGACTGGAGGTTGTTTCCCGTGGCGCCCACGACCTTCAGGACCTTGGCGCCCTTCACCGGACGCCTCTGGTCGGGCAGGGGGATTTCCTCGGCGCCACAGAGGTAACGTCCCGTTACGCTCTCCGGATCAGCCATGATCTCGGCGGGCCGCCCTTGGCTGACCACCCGGCCGCCATGGATCCCGGCGCCCGGGCCCATGTCGATGACATGGTCGGCGGTGAGGATGGCCTCCTCGTCATGCTCGACCACCAGCACGGAATTGCCCAGGTCGCGCAGGCCGCGCAGGCTGTCCAGCAGGCGGGTGTTGTCCCTCTGGTGCAGGCCGATGGAGGGCTCGTCCAGGACGTAGAGCACGCCGGTCAGGCCCGAGCCGATCTGGCTGGCCAGCCGGATCCGTTGGCTTTCGCCCCCCGACAGGGTGCCCGAGGCCCGCGAAAGGTTCAGGTAGTCCAGGCCGACATTCACCAGGAAGCGGAGGCGGTCGTTGATCTCCTTCAGGATCCGCCGGGCGATCTCCATCTGCTTGGGCGTCAGTCGCGCCTCCAGGCCGGTGAACCAGGCCCCCGCCTCGCGGATGGACAGGCGCGAGACCTCGCCGATGTGCCGAGCGTCGATCCGCACCGCCAGGGCTTCCGGCTTCAGGCGATAGCCCTCGCAGGCCTCGCACGGCGTCTCGGACTGGAAGCGGCCCAGCTCCTCGCGGACCCAGGCGGAGTCGGTCTCACGCCAGCGGCGCTCGAGGTTGGGCAGGACACCCTCGAAGGTCTTGTTGACCTCGTACTTCCGGGCGTTGTCGTCATAGACGAAGAGGATCTTCTGGCCCGCCGAGCCGTGCAGGATCACCTTGCGGGCGTCCTCGGGCAGGTCGCTCCAGGGCGCGTCCATCGAGAACCCATAGTGCCGGGACAGGGCCTGGAGGGTCTGGGTGTAGAGGGGGGAGGGGCCCTTGGACCAGGGGGCGATGGCGCCCCCGTGCAGGGTGCGGCTGCGGTCGGGCACGACCCGCTCGGCGTCGAAGGCCAGCCGCGCGCCCAGGCCGTCGCAGGACGGGCAGGCGCCGAAGGGGTTGTTGAACGAGAACAGCCTGGGCTCGATCTCGGAGATGGTGAAGCCGGAGACCGGGCAGGCGAACTTCTCGGAGAAGATCAGGCGGCGGGGCTCGTCCTGGCCCTCGGGACTGTCGGCCCACTCCGCCACGGCGATCCCGTCGGCCAGCCTCAGTGCGGTCTCCAGGGAGTCGGCGTAGCGGCCTTCAAGCCCGGCGCGGGTGACGAGCCGGTCCACCACCACGTCGATGTCGTGCTTGAACTTCTTGTCCAGGACCGGGGCGTCCTCGATCGGATAGAAGGCGCCGTCGATCTTGAGGCGCTGGAAGCCCGCCTTCTGCCACTCGGCGATCTCCTTGCGGTACTCGCCCTTGCGACCGCGCACGACGGGCGCGAGCAGGTAGATGCGCTCCCCTTCGGGCAGGGCCGAAAGCTTGTCGACCATCTGCGAGACCGTCTGGCTCTCGATGGGCAGTCCGGTGGCGGGGGAATAGGGCGTGCCCACCCGGGCCCAGAGCAGGCGCATGTAGTCGTGGATCTCGGTGACCGTGCCCACGGTCGACCGCGGATTGCGGCTGGTGGTCTTCTGCTCGATGGAGATGGCGGGCGACAGGCCCTCGATCAGGTCGACGTCCGGCTTGCTCATCAGCTCGAGGAACTGGCGGGCGTAGGCCGACAGGCTCTCGACATAGCGCCTCTGGCCCTCGGCGTAGATGGTGTCGAAGGCCAGCGAGCTCTTGCCCGAGCCCGACAGCCCGGTGAGCACAACCAGCTGGCCCCGCGGGATGTCGATGTCGACGTCCTTCAGGTTGTGCTCGCGGGCGCCGCGCACCCGGATGAAGTTCTGGTCGTCGGACATGGCGCACTCGCCGCGGCCCGGGAACGGGCCGGCGGACTCCCCCTTGCAGAAGGCCCCGGATAACACCGGAACATGAGGCGAACAAGCGGCGCCGGGCCGCCGCCCGCCCGACCCTGTGGATCAGCTCTCGCGGGCGGCGTAGACCGGCTTGCGCTTCTCCAGGAAGGCCCGCACGCCCTCGCCGAAATCGCCGTCCTGGGCGCAGAGAATCTGGTTGCGGTCCTCCATGGCGATGGCCGCCTCCAGGCCCTGGGCGTCGATGGCGTGGTTCAGCGCCTCCTTGGTCAGGCGAAGGCCCAGGGGCGTGGCGTGGAGCATGTCGGCGGCGAAGTCCCGGGCCTCGGCCTCCAGGGCCTCCGGCTCGACGATCCGGCTGACCAGACCCAGCTGGTAGGCGCGCTCCGCGCCCATGAAGCGGCCCGTCAGCATGTACTCGGCCGCCACCGAACTGCCGACCATCCGCGGGAGGAAATAGCTGACCCCGATGTCGCAGGCCGAAAGGCCGATGCGGATGAAGGCGGCGTTCATCTTCAGGGTCGGGGTGGCGATGCGCACGTCCGAGGCCAGGGCCAGGGCGAAGCCGCCGCCGCTCGCCGCGCCGTCGACGCAGGCGATGATGGGCTGGGGGCAGCGGCGCATGGCGATGACGATCTCACTGATCCGCCTCTGCCCGGTCAGGCCCGCGCCGACGGACCGGTCGGCGTTGTCGCCGCTGCGTTCCTTCAGGTCCAAACCGGCGCAGAAGGCCCTCCCGGCGCCGCGCAGCACCACGACCCGCACGTCCCGCCGCCAGTAGAGGCCGGTGAAGAAGTCCCTCAGCTCCTCGACGAGGCGCGGGTTGAGCGCGTTCAGCCGGTCGGGCCGGTTCATCGTCGCCCAGGCGACCTGGTCCTCGATGCGGACGTCCAGGTGTTCGTAGGTCATCAGTCAGCCTTTCCGGTCTTCAGGCGGTCCCGGACGGCTTCAGCCTCCTTGAGGACCCGCAGGGCGTTGCCGCCCCAGATCTTGTTGATGTCGGACGGGGTGTAGCCGGCGGCCAGGAGGCGACGGGTGATCTCGGGATAGCCGGTCACGTCCTCCAGGCCGGCGATGCCGCCGCCGCCGTCGAAGTCGCCAGAGACACCCACATGGTCAGGCCCCACCAGCGCCAGGGCGTGCAGCATGTGCTTCATGAAGTCGTCGAGGTTGGCCCTCGGCGTCGGCCAGCGGGCGTCGATGGACTTTCGGCCCTCGACAAAGGCCCGCCTCTGGGCCGGGGTCATCTCGCGGCCCGAGACGCCCAGGGACTTCGCCAGTTCCGCCAGCGCCGCCTCCCGCTCGGGGATCCTCGGGGTGGGGACCATGTAGGCCGAGAAGGCGTTGATCTGGATAACCCCGCCCCTGGCCGCCAGGGCCTTCAGCCGGGCGTCGTCGACATTGCGCGGATGGTCAAAGATGTCCTTGCAGCCCGAGTGCGACAGGATGATCGGCGCCTGTGACAGGGCGATCATCTGGTCGAGGGCCAGGTCGCTGGCGTGGCTGGCGTCGATGACCATGCCCAGCCGGTTGGCTTCTGCCACGAAGGTGCGGCCGGAGGGGGACAGTCCCCCCCATTCCGCCGTGTCGGTCGCGGAGTCCGCCAGGTCGCTGTTGCGGAAATGGACGGGGCCGATCATCCGCACGCCCAGGTCGTAGAAGGTCTTCATCAGGGAAAGGTCGCCGGCGACCGGGGAGCCGTTCTCCATGCTCATGAAGACGAAGCGCTTCTTGCGGGCCAGGATCTTCGCCGCGTCATCCGCGGCGAGGGCCAGTTCAAACGCCTGGTTGTGGCGCGCCACCATCTCCCGGATCTCCGTGGCCCGGTAGACGGCGTGGTCGCGGGCTCCCGCATTGCCCGAAGGTCCGCGGGCCCCCTGCGGGGTGAAGATGACAAAGAAACCGCCGTCGACGCCGCCCTCTATCATCCTCGGCAGGTCGACCTGGCTGTCGTCCAGCTGGACGTCATGCCGGTCAAGGATGCTCCAGCCAGGCCGGGACAGGTTGGCGGGCGTGTCGAAGTGGGTGTCCAGCACGACGGCCGCCTCGTGCACCTTCCTCGCATTGGGGGCGGCGGCCTGGGCGGCAAGCGGCGGGGCGAGGAGAAGCGCCGCCGTGAGGACGGCGGCGGAGACGGGAGCGAAGCGGTGTGGCACGGGGAGGACTCCGAATGAGCCTCCACCCTGCCTCCTGGCGCGCGTGCGGCGCAAGCCCTGCGAGGCTTGCCCGCCGGCGTCAGGCCCTCTGGTTCAGGGTGATCGAGGTGGCCAGGCTCAGGGCGTGGGCCTGGGCGCCGGGGCCGTAGCCCACGGCCCGGGTCCGCTGGGCGGCGACTTCGTTGGCGATGGCCTGGACCAGGCCCTCGGTCACGGTCCTGGCCGCCTCCAGGGCGCGTCCCTGGCGGGCGAGCACGGCGTCGAAGGCCTCGGTGGCCCGCATCAGCCGGGTGCGGTCCTCCAGGCTGGCCGGTGCGATCAGGTCGGGATTCGCCCGGACCCGCGCCGACTCGTGCCGGTACAGGTTGGCCAGCCGGGAGGTCTCCTCCACCAGGGCGGCGGCGTCCTGGGGGCGATGGGTCTCGAACGCCTGCGCCTCGGCGGCGATCAGCTCGGTCAGGCGTTCGGTCAGGGCGATCAGCTGCTGGACGCGTTCGCCGGCGGTGTCTGCGGACAAGGCCATGGTCATTCTCCTAGCTGAGCCCCTGAAGCTTGAGCATTTCCGCCTGGACGGGGCCGGCCAGGCCGACGCCGCCGGAGCGGGTGATCTGGCGCGCCATGGCGTCGCTCAGGAAGGACCGGAAGGCGCCTTCGCCCGCCCCGCCGGTGAACGGCCCCTCGGAGTCCAAGCCGGTGAACATCTGGCCGATCATGACTGACAGGAAGGAGGCCTCGAAGTCCTGGGCGGCCTGCGCGATCCTCCGGCGCTGCACATCTTCTGTCGGTGTGGCCAGGGGAGGGGGGGCGAAGCCGGGAGCGACGGCGGAAGTCATCACATCACCTCGATGTCGGCCTGGAGGGCGCCGGCCGCCTTGATGGCCTGCAGGATGGAGATCATGTCGCGAGGCGTGACCCCCAGGGTGTTCAGTCCCGCCACGAGGCTTGAAAGCGAGGCCCCGTTCTTCAGGGTGACCAGCTGGCGGCCCTTCTCTTCCTCGACGTCCACGCTGGACATCGGGGTGACGGTCGTCTGCCCCTGGGAGAAGGCGTTGGGCTGGCTGACGGCGGGGGTCTCCTGCACCCGGATGGTCAGGTTGCCCTGGGCGATGGCGACGGTGGAGATCCGCACGTTCTCGCCCATGACGATGACCCCGGCGACCTCGTCGATCACCACCTTGGCGGGCTCGTCCGTGTCGACGGACAGGTTCTCGATGCGCGAGATCATGGCGACCATGTTCACGCCCACCGGCGGTCGCAGGGTGACGATGGTGGGGTTCTCGACGATGGCCGAGCCCGGATAGACGCCGTTGACCGCCTCGGCGACCCGCCGGGCGGTGGTGAAGTCGGGGTTGCGCAGGGTCATGCGCATCTGGGGCATGGAGGCCAGCTGGAAGCCCAGCTCGCGCTCGACGATGGCCCCGCCGGCGATTCGCCCGGCGGTCGGCACGCCCTTGGTGATCGAGCTGCCAGAGGCGCCGCCCGCCGAAACCGCGCCGGTCTGCACCGTGCCCTGGGCGACGGCGTAGGCCTCTCCGTTGGCGCCCATCAGGGGGGTGACCAGCAGGGTGCCGCCCAACAGGCTCTTGGCGTCGCCCATGGCCGAGACTGTGGCGTCGATCGGCGCGCCGGCGGTGGTGAAGGGCGGCAGCCGCGCCGTGACCATCACGGCGGCGACGTTCTTGGTGTTCAGGTTGGTCTCGCGGATGTTGACCCCGAGACGCTCCAGCATGGCCTCCAGGCTCTGCCGGGTGAAGGGGGCGTTGCGCAGGGAGTCCCCGGTGCCGTTGAGGCCGACGACCAGGCCGTAGCCGACCAGCATGTTGTCGCGGACGCCCTCGAACTCGACGATGTCCTTGATGCGGGAACGGGCCTCGGCCTGACCCGCGGCGGAAGCCAGGAAGAGGGCGCCGGCGAGGGCGAGGCAGAGTTTGCGGCTGCTGCGGAACATGAAGACGCCTTCAAGGCAATGGAACCCGCAGACGCTCCTGCGAAGGCCATGCCAGCCCGCCCTGTCGAAAAAGCCCTTAAGAGTCAGTGCGCGCGGCCTCAGCAGCCCCCGCCGGGCCCGCCTCCAACGGCGCCGGGTGCAGAAATTGCCCGGCATTAACCATACCTCAAGGCCGGAAGGTGCTAGGTGGGGAGCATGAAGGTCACTGGCCCCAACGGAGTCTCTACGGGTCCCGCCTCCGGGCGGAAGGCGGGCGCCGCCGGCGGCGGTTTTTCGGTCCCCGTAGCCGGGGCGTCGGGGCGTGCAGCGCCCGCGGCGCCCACCGCCGGGGTCAACGGCCTGATGGGCGTCGAGGCGCTCCTGGCGCTCCAGGACGTCGGCGGCCCCCTCGAGGGGCGTCGCCGGTCCGTCCGGCGGGCGACCCGTCTCCTGGACGTCCTCGACGACCTGCGGATCGCCCTGATTGACGGGGTGATGCGGCCCGACCAGGTCCGGGCCCTGGCTTCCGCCATCGCCGAGCAGAGGTCGTCGACGGGCGATCCCCAGCTGGAAGCCGTGCTTGACGAGATCGAGACCCGGGCGGCCGTGGAGATGGCCAAGATGGAGATGCGGGGCCTCGCCTCCTGACCCCGCGTTTGTTGGACGTTGCGCGTCCATTCGGGTTTGCTATAAGCCGCGCAGATTCAGGCCTTCGGGCCCCGGGGGGTGAGGTGTCAATGTCCAAGGCCGACGTCTTGGCGAGTGAGCCGGAGTATCGTCCCAGGGACGACGAGCCGTTCATGAATGAGCGGCATCTCGAATACTTCCGGCGCAAGCTGCTGGCCTGGAAGGAGGAAATCCTCCGGGAATCCCGCGAGACCGTCGCCCATCTCCAGGCGGAGACGGAAAACCATCCCGACCTCGCCGACCGGGCGACCTCCGAGGCTGACCGGGCCCTCGAGCTGCGCACCCGCGATCGCCAGCGCAAGCTGATCTCGAAGATCGACGAGGCCCTGCGGCGGATTGACGACGGCTCCTATGGCTACTGCGAGGAGACGGGCGAGCCCATCGGCCTGGCCCGGCTGGATGCTCGTCCCATCGCCACCCTGAGCCTCGAGGCCCAGGAACGCCACGAGAGGCGCGAACGGGTCCACCGTGACGACTGAGCCGTCGTCGCTTCCGAGTATCGATCCCTTCTACGCCATAGGCCTCAGCGTCCTCGCCCGCCGGCTTGAAGCGGAGGGGATGAACGTCATCCACATGGAGTTCGGCCAGCCCTCGACAGGCGCGCCGGCCGCCGCCCTTGCGGCCGCCCACCAGGCCCTCGACTCTGATCCGGGCAGCTATTGGGAGAGCCAGGACCTCAAGGTCCGCCTTTCGCGTCATTACCGAGAGACCTACGGGGTCGACCTGCCGCCGGGGCGGATCCTCCTGACCTGCGGGGCCTCGCCGGCCCTGGTGCTGGCCCTGTCCGCCCGCTTCGCCGCCGGGGACAGGGTCGCCCTGGCCCGCCCCGGCTATGTCGCCTACCGAAACACCCTGCGCGCCCTGCATCTCGAGCCTGTCGAGATCCCCTGCGGCCCGGAGGTCGACTACCAGCTGACGGCCAGGGCCCTGGAGTGGATCGAGGGCCCCCTGGCCGGGGCGATCATCGCCAGTCCCGCCAACCCGACAGGGTCGATCCTGCCCCCCGCCGAACTGGAAGCCATCGTCCGGGTCTGCGAGGACCGGGGCCTGGGCCTGATCTCGGACGAGATCTATCACGGCCTGTTCTACGGCGAGCGGGCCCGGTCGGTCCTGGAGTTCACCGACCAGGCCTTCGTCGTGAACAGCTTCTCCAAGTACTTCAGCATGGTGGCCTGGCGCCTCGGCTGGCTCGCCGCGCCCACGGCCTTCGCCGACCGGGCCCGCGCCCTGGTCAGCAACCTCTTCCTGACGCCGCCCTCCCTCAGCCAGCACGCCGGCCTGGTCGCCATGGACTGCCGCGAGGAGCTGGAGGCGAACCTCGCTGTCTACCGGCGCAACCGGGCCCTGATCCTGGAGGCCCTGCCGCGGCTGGGCCTGGCGACCATCGCCCCGCCGGACGGCGCCTTCTACATCTACGCCGACGTGGGCCACCTCACCGACGACAGCCTCGACTTCTGCGAGCGCCTCCTTCGCGACACCGGCGTGGCCATCGCGCCAGGGGTGGATTTCGATCCTGTCGAGGGCCGCCGCTTCATCCGCATCAGCTTTGCGGTCTCCACGGACCTGGTCCGCGAAGGCGTCGAGCGACTGGTCCCCTGGTTCGCCGCCCAGCCCCGCCGGAGTTGAGCGGCGACGCTTGACCGTTCGCCCCGCGCCCTGAGATTGTCGGCCAGCCGCCCACCAGGGGCTGAGAGGAAGGCCTTCCATGCACGCCCTGGCCAGATTCCTGACGGATCAGCAGCTCTGGATCGTCGGCCTCAGCCTCTTCCTCCTGATGGTCATCGTGAGGTCGCTGGCGGAAAGCATCCGCCGCCGCCGCTCCAATGCGGTCGGGGA
>JBJOJL010000081.1:0-9911 GCA_046046615.1 Pseudomonadota bacterium | reverse complement strand
ACGCCGGCTCAACGCCGCAAGGTTCGCCATCCACCTCTCCGGTGATGAATGCGCCCCTTTTTCCCCAGACGAACGGACTTCCTCCAATAGAAACCCCGCCGGAGTCCCTTGAGGGCGTGTCCGGCGGGGAGGAAGTCAACGCGAACACTTTGATCCCCATATGTTCTCCTGTCAACCCGGCCTTCAGCGCCGCTCCCGCCCCGCCCGCCTGAGGGCCTCCGCCTCCAGGGCGTGCTCGGCCTTCAGGGTCTCGAGGGCCAGTCGCCGGGCGGCGTCGCAGGCGGCGATCTGGGCGCCTCGGCGGACATAGCCCTCGTCAAGGTCGGCCCGCGTCGCGTCCGGCGGCAGGAGGTAGACCTCGCAGGGCGCCTCCGCCGCCGGCGGGGGCGTCAGCTGCGGCAGGGCGACAGGCGAGGCCGGGGGCCGCGTCGCACAGCCCCCGGTCAGCCCGGCGCAGCTCAAGAAGGCGGTCAGGATCCAGCGGCGCATCGGCGTCCTCCAGTCGCTTGAGGGCGTCGATCCGCCCCCGGGTCTCGGTTTCCAGTCGCGCGGCGGCGCGGGCGGCGGCCTCGGCCCGGGCCAGCTGGCCCCGCGCCCCCTCCGCCTCCAGGGCCGAGCGGGCCGCCTGGGCGCGCAGGGCGGCGGCTTCGGCCAGCAGGGGCGCGGCCCCCGCCTTTCGTCCCGCCTCCCACAGCCGCGCCGCCGCAAGCGCCAGCACAACCGCCGCCGCCAGGCCCAGGGCCAGCCTCAGCCCGTTCGTCCATGCGAAAGCAGGCCCCATCACGACCCGCCCTCCCCGACCTTCGCCACGCCCCTCGCGGCGCCCGCGATCCGCGCCCAGTCGGTCACGGTCGCCCCGGCGAGGTAGAGGGTGGCCAGCACCACATTGGCCGCCACTAGGGCCAGGCCCAGGGCGGCCAGGCCCTGCGGGTCCTTCACCTTCACGATCACCGCCGCCAGCAGGCCGGCGTTGGCCAGGCTGGCCAGGTAGGTGAAGACCCGCCGCCACAGCCAGGTCACCTCCACCGGCGGCCGCGCCGGCCCGCTCATTGTCCGCCCTCCCGCGCGACCAGCCCCGCGCCGAAGGCCGCAAGGGCCGCCGCCAGCCAGGGCGCGTGCCGCCCCAGCCAGGTCCAGAAGGCCGCCGCCCCGGCCACCCGGTCGCGCTGGGCCTCCAGGGCGTCGATCCGCGACAGGGCCGATTTCAGCTCCCGCCGCACGGCCTCCACCAGCACGCCGGCCTCCTGCGCCTCCAGCCGCGCCAGCCGCTCGCGCACGTCATCCACCTTGGCGCCCAGCCCCTCCAGCCGCCGGGTCTGGGCCGCCAGGTTGTCGCTGATCTGCCTCAGGGCGAAGAGCTGGGCCTCGCCCGGGCCGCCGGTCTCGGCCATCTCAGCGCCCTCCCGTCGGGAACAGGCGCGACAGGGGCGAGCCGGTCAGGGCGTTCACCAGCTGGGCGATCTCGCCCAGGGTCGCCCCGCTGGTGGTCTCCGTCCCGTTCCTCTGGCCCTGGCTGTCCGTCACGCTGCCCTGGAACAGGCCCAGGGGCAGGCCGGAGAACATCTCGATCCGCCGGGCCAGGGCCTGCTCGGGCGCCGACAGCTTCGCCTGCTCCACCGACCTCACCTGGGCGCCCAGCCGGGCCTGGGTCTCGGCGTCGGCCCGGCGGCTGGCGGCCTCGTCCAGGCCCAGCCGCATCCGGCCAAGGTCGCCCTCCTGCCCAAGCTGGGCCCGGGCCAGGGCGTCCTGCATCCGCGCCGCCTCGGCGGCCTGGGACAGCCGTGCGGTTTCCAGCTCCCGGGCCTGGGACAGCCGCGCCGTCTCCAGCCCGCCCTCCTGGGCCAGCCGCGCCCGCTCCAGGTCCCGGGCCTGGGCCAGCTGGGCCGCCGCCGTCGAGGCCTGCTGGCGCCGGTCCGCATCCCCCGCCGACAGGCTGGCCCCCTGCGCGAACATCTGGTCCAGCAGGCCCGCCAGGGCGCTGTTGCGGCCCCGCGCCAGCTCGCCCTCGGTCAGGGACCGGGTCAGGGCCGCCCCGGAGCCGCCAAAGGCGCCCTGCCCCGCCAGCTCCAGGTCCTGGGTCGCGCGCCGCCGCCCCGCCTCGGCGTCAAAGTCGTCCATGGCCGCCTTCAGCACCTGGTCGCGGAAGGGCGTCATGTAGGCCGTCAGGTTGTCCAGCACGCTCGCCGCCTGCGGGACCTCGCCCCGCCCCTCCAGCCTTGCGCCGGACAGGTCGGGCGCGCCCGCCGGCGCCAGGATCGGGCCAGTCGCCGGGCCAGTCGCCGGGCCAGTCACAGGACCTGTCCGCCCCCAGTTGGCCCAGTCCGTCCCGCCGCTCCCCCAGCCCGGGCCCACCCCCAGGCCGCCCGCCGTCTCCGACGCCCGCCGCTCCAGGTCCGACAGTCCCGCCACGGAGGCCGCCGGATCCGCCCGCACCAGGTCCGTCAGGGCCGCGTTCAGCCCCATCGCCTGCGCATCCACCCAGTCCGGCCGGGTCGGCGTCGTCACCGTCCGGCTCGTCTCGGTGGAGCTCGTCTTGGTCTTCTTCTTTCCCATCACAGTCTCCGTTCGATCTCGTGTCCCGCCCGCCGGTAGCCAAAGGGCGCCAGCACCCGGGCCCAGCCCTTCCGTCCGTCCAGGGTGATCCGCACGCAGCCCGCCCCCCGGGCCCAGGCCTCCAGGCCCGGTCTCAGGGCCAGCACCGCCGAAAGCCGCCCCGCCGCCAGCCAGACGTGCAGGCAGGGCCCGTCAGGCTCCGCCGCCAGCTCGGTGGCCAGCACCGCCCCCTCGCCCATCCAGATCCGCGCCCGCCCGGACCTCAGCGCCCCGGCCAGGTCCGCCGGCCCGGCGTCCGCCGCCAGGGCCTCCAGCGCCAGGGCCAGGGCCTCCCGGTCAGCCTCGCTCATCGGCCGCCCGCCGGCGCCAGGTCAAAGACCAGCTTCCCGATCCGTCCCGCCGTGGGTGAGGAAGAGCCGCTCAGCCGCACCCGGAACAGCCGGCCCGACAGCCTCAGGTCCGCCCGCGCCTGTCCCGGCGCCAGGGCGGCCGGCGGCGCGCGCCGCTCAGGCCCCTGCGGCGTGCGCCGGGCCGAGACCTCCAGCACCACCGGCCCCTGCTGCCCGGCCAGGTCCGGCCAGACCCCGCGCACCAGGGCCGTACGGTCCTCGTCCAGCACCTGGTCGGCGCTCTCCAGGAACCAGGCGAAGGGCGCCCCGTCCGCGCTCGCCCCCCGCTCGCACCAGAACATCGCGCCGTCCGGCGCCGTCGCCACGGGATGCTCGGCGGGCCCGGCGTCGATCATGGCTGTCCGCGGCGTCGCCCCCCGGCTCCAGGCCCCGTCCGCCAGGGACAGCACCAGGCACCGGCTGTTCTCGGCCCCGTCGCGCCGGTCGGGATAGTCGAACCTCACCTCGGAAAAGGCCGACAGGGTCGAGGCGAACACCTTGTCCCCCTGCCCCGCCGCCAGGTTCTCGGCCAGGTCCGCGCGCAGGGGGCAGCCCAGAGATTCCGGCGCCCCGCCCAGGGCGTAGCGCCAGACCTGCAGGTCCGGCCCCAGCCAGAAGGCCGTCTGCCCGCTCACCGTCGCCGCATTGGGGCCGATCAGGCCGCAGGCCTGCCCCACCCGGTCGAACCGCCAGGGCTGGCCGGGACTTCCGGTAAAGACCCCCAGGAACAGGGCGTGGGTCGTCCAGACCAGCAGGTGCGATCCCAGGGTCCGCCCGCCCACGATCCGCCCGCCTCCCGGCAGCACGTACTCCCGCGCCGTGGTGTCCGGCGCCGTGGTCCACTGGTCCAGCCGCCGCACCCCGCCGTGCCGGATGCACAGGGGATTGAACCGGCCGGAGACCTCCTCGCTGCAGCCCAGGGCGAAGACCTGGTCGGTGGCCGAGACCAGCATGGCGCACATCCGCGCCGGCGCCCCGGCCAGGGGCCGCGCCCGTCCGCCGCTGGCCGGCGACCATTGATAGAGCGTCCCGTCCCTCGGCGCGGCCAGCAGGGTCTCGCCCCAGGCCGCCAGCGACCAGGTGCGCGGCGCCAGTTCCCCGTCCGAGGGCTCCGACCAGGCCCCCGCGCCCCAGGCGCCCGTGCCATAGCCCCGCCCGCCCGAGCCGTCCGCCGCCCCAGGCGCCAGGCCCTCGGGCGTCGCATCCGCCAGCTCCCCGCCGCGCCAGACCTCCAGCCGCGAGGGCCCGCCAAAGGCCAGCATCAGCTCGCCCGACAGGTCGCTCCAGCCCAGAAGCCCCCGGCAGGGCCCGTCCAGCCGCCCGGGATGCAGCCGCTCCCACCCCCCGATCACCTGGGGCCGCCCCCGCCAGAACCGGACATTGGACCCGTCCGCCCAGCGCCCCGCCGCCGCAAACGAAGTGTCATCCGCCGCCAGCCCTGGCGGCGGGTCGAGTGTGAAACGCATGGTGAAGGCTCCCGCGGTATTTGCGCCGCATGGGCGGCTCAAGCTATTCGGAGGTTCCGAGCCCCATCGGACGGGGGCGAATGGCTACTGAGGCACGCAAATGACCGAACAGGCGCCCACCACTGAGCCTCAGTATGAGTTCACCCGGGACTGGTTCAGTCAGAACGTCCCGGTTTGGCGTCAAATCATCAGTCGCGATAAGCCGACCAAAATCCTTGAGATCGGATCCTTCGAAGGTCGATCGACATGTTGGATCATCGAGATGTGCACGGAGCACGCCCAATCAGGGATCGAGGTCTATTGCGTCGACACCTGGGAGGGTGGGATCGAACATCAAAAGGGCGGTCAAATCGAAACCCAGATGTCCGAGGTTGAGAGGCGTTTCGATCACAACGTTTCGGTCGCAAGGGGGAAGACGCCCCATCCTGCGAACATCCACAAGATCAAGAAGTACTCCAACCATGGCCTCCCCGACCTAATGGCGAGCGGGAAGTATGGGTTCTTTGACCTGATTTACATTGATGGCTCGCACCAGGCTCCGGACGTTCTGACCGATGCAATCATGTCCTTCCAACTCCTTAGGGTTGGTGGGGTCATGATCTTCGACGACTACCTCTGGTCGATGGACAAGCCGGGGTCTCAGGACGTGCTCAAAATGCCGAAGCCAGCGATTGATGCCTTCATCAACATCTTCCAGCGGAAAATGTCTGTGTTCTTCGGTGCACCAATCGGGCAGCTCTACACCCGGAAAATCTCCGACTAGCGGAGCTCAAACCAACCGTCGGAACTGAAGATTAGTAGTGTGCTCCCCGAGAGCGCCTTCGCCTCGGCGCCAGACCAAGTGATCCCCGGCCAGTCGGTACGGATCACAACTATGCCGCTGCCTCCGTTTCCTCCCGAAGAAGCGTAGCCACCGCCACCGCCCCCTCCACCTGAGCCGGAGCGACCGTGGCCGCCAGAGCCATTCAGGGCTCCATCTCCAGCGCCATCGCCGCCGCGTCCGGCACCAGTGCCCCCGGCAGATGGGTTGTTACCTCCCCCTCCACCTGAGCCGAACGTCAGGAGTTCTCCTGTCAGGGTAAGTTGTCGCCCCGCTCCGCCAGAACCACTGGTAGTTCCTTGTCCATCCTGGCCGGGCTGCATTGCTCCACCGCCGCCACCGGAACCGCCTCCGCTAGCAGCAAATCTTGCATCACCGCCCTTGTTACCCTGAACGCCCTGTCCTCCGGTTTGAACTTCGGATCGGGACCAGGTGTTTGCGTAACCACCCCCGCCCGATGAGGCTTCACCGATAGGGGGAGCCTGAGATGATCCGCCCCCGCCACCACCTAGGGCGACTATCTTTTCACCGATCTGGGATACTCCCCCGGCAGCACCCCTTCCCGCGTTAGCCGCCGCTCCACCTTGGCCGCCACCGCCAACAAGGACCGTATACCGCCCGATCTCGAAGGTTTGCCCTTCAAGGAAGACAACTCCCCCTCCACCTCCACCGCCGGCGGGGCCAAAATAGTCTCCCCCACCACCACCCCCGCCCCCCACGACGAGGTAGTCCACCCGCACGCCGGCGCCTCGGCGCAGGGCGGGGGCGGTCAGGCCCTGGGCGCGGAGGCCGCGCAGGCCGCCGGGGGCGGCGGCCAGGGACGGGCGGCGGGGCGCGATCAGTCCGGGCGGGCCGCGCATCAGTAGTCGGCCCCTTCCACGCAGAAGACCACGCCCGCCTGGGCCTGGCCGATGGCGCCGTAGAGCTTCTCCCCCGCCCCCAGCAGCAGGGGCGAGGCGTCGGAATAGCCGAAGTCCACCGCCGCCTGGGCCGTGGAGGGCGAGACGGTCACGGCGGGCATGAGGCGGCTGGCGAAGAAGCGCTTCACCGTCCCCGTCCCGTCGTGGTCGCGGAACAGCTGGCACTCGGTGGCGGTCAGGCTGGCCCGGGTCACGGCGGTCACCCGCGTCACCCGCGCCCCGTTGGGGCCGGCGGCGAAGATCAGGGCGGCCCCGGCCGGGGCGTCGCCATAGGCGGTGTTGGCCGCAGTGGCCACTCCCGAGGCCGACCGCGGGACCTGGGGGGTGATGATCGAGTTGGGCGTCACGGGCATGGAAGGTCTCCGTCAGGAAGGGGGCTCAGAGGGCGGCGGCCAGGGACAGGGCCAGGCCAAGGGCCGCGTCCGCCGCCCGGCGGTCGAAGTCGGAAATCGCGTCGGCGCTCAGGGGCGCCCAGCGCGGGGCCTGGCCGTCGGTCACCAGGGGCAGGCCCGCCGCCCCCTCCTGGCCTGGCAGGTTCCCCGACTGGGCGGCCCAGGCTTGTCCGTCGACATAGGCCCTGAGGCTGCGGCCGGCGATCTGGGCGCCCAGCACGTTCACCCCGTCGCAGGTCACCGGCCCGGCGTCGCCGGGGCCCAGCACCGCCGCCTGCCCCGCCCCGGTGGTCAGGGTCAGGGTCCCGGCGGTGGCGTTGACCACGTCGTAGCGCTTGCTCACCGAGGGCAGGGTCACCGTGCAGCCCCCCTGGCCGGTGAACTTCAGCATGGCCGCGCGGGCCTGGTCGGGGGCGAAGTTGGCGCTGGTCAGCACCGCATTGCCGGTCAGGTTCACCGCGGTCCAGCCGGCGATGGCGAAGTCGATCAGGGCGATCACCGTATTCAGCTTGGGCGCGCCCCAGGTGTTCAGGTTCTCGCCGGCGGCCTGCATCTCCAGGCGCAGGCTCGGCGTGGCGGAAGAGGGCATTCAGATCTCCTTGCCGGTGTCGTGACGGATCCAGCGGACCCCGTCGGAATGGGCCAGGACCCCCAGGTCCCGGACCAGGATCATCCGCCAGGGCCAGGCCGCGGCGGGGGGAAGCTCGGCGCGCAGGCAGGCGGCGGCCGGCATGGGCGCGCTCGGCGCCTCCAGGGCCCTCAGGGCGTCCAGCATGGCCGCCAGCAGGGGGCGCAGGGCGGGCGGGGCGCCGGGCCCCGGATCGGCGGGGATCATGGCCGCCGGTCCAGCAGGGCCAGGAGGGCCGGGTCGACCCTCGGCGGCGCAGGCGGGGCGATCCGGGCCTCGCGCATCCGCGCCTCCGTCAGGGCTGCGTCGAAGCGGGCGGCGAAGACGGCCAGCATCTCGCCGTCCCGCAGGAAGGGCGCCGCCTCGGCCAGGGCGCCGAACAGGTAGAGGTCGGGATGCTCGGCCAGCACGGGGTTGGACGGCGCCGCCTCGCTCAGCCGCGGCCGGGCCCGGTAGGTCAGGACCAGCCGCACCGGCGCCTCCGGCGGCGGCGCCAGCACCAGCCGCCCGGCCTCGGCGCGGAAGCCCTGGGCCACCCCGTCCCCGGCCCGGACCAGGGACAGGGCGTCGCGCAGGTCGGCGGGCGCGGCCAGCTCGGCCTGCCCGGCCCCGGCCTCCAGCTCCACCCGCGTGGTCAGGGCCGAAAAGCCCATCAGCCGGTTCAGCCGCGCCTCGGCCAGGGCGATGAAGTCGCCGGTCCGGCCGGACAGGTCCTCGCGGTCCAGCCAGTCGGCCACGGCGGCCTTCAGCTCGTCAAAGGTCGAAAGCCCCATGCGGGGGTCTCCTCGGCAGAAGTCAGGGAAGGGATCGGGGGGGCCTCGCCGCCCCCGGAGGTCATCCGGAGGCGGGAGGACCGTCAGCCTCAGTTGCAGGCCAGGCGGCAGGCCATCTGCGGGCGCAGGGTCCGGTAGCCGTAGAGGACGTCCAGCCGGCAGGGGAACCTGTCGCTGTTGATGTCGTACTGGCGCACGATCCGCATGGAGATCCCGTCAAAGGTCTGCCGGGCCGAGAAGTCGACGCCCCGGGGCATCACCAGGTCCGCCGTCGCAAAGGCGAAGGCGCTCTTGTGATAGAGCATCGACAGGCCGTGGGCCGTGTTGGGCGTCCCCACCACCGTGATCGGCGAAGCGGCGTTGGTGGTCGCCATCGTCACCGTCTGCTGCGGGCCCGCGGTGATGATGGGCGGCGAGATCTGCACCACGCCCGCCCCGCCCGCAAAGGCCTGGGTCACCACGAACTGCTGCTGCACGCCGGTGCTGGCCTTGGTCTCCGGGTGCACCCGCATGACGCCGGCGATGGTCAGGACATCGCCCTTGGCCAGGCTCCCCGTCCCCGCCGCCACCGTGATGGCGTTCACCGGGTTGGGGCTGGCCGGCAGGACCGCCGCCAGGGTGTTGGTGGTGTAGGCGCCGTTCGCCCCGCCCCGCAGGTGCGAGGGCCAGAGGGTGTTCTCCATGAAGTCGAACCCCGCCGTGCGGCCCATGTAGCCCTCGCGGTACTGCCGGGCCACGGCGTCGGAGTCGTTGAACAGGCCCTTCAGGGCGTCCACCAGGTCCATGTTGTCCTGGGTGTTGAGGTTGGCCGTGCGGCCGCCCAGGGGCGCCAGGTTGTCCACCAGGATCTTCCGGCCCTGCAGCACCTTCTGGAAGGTGGCCGCCGCGCCGATGCTGTTCACCTGGTTGGCCACGTCCTGGTACATGGTCATGGCGTCCGCCTCGATGGAGGCCGCCAGCACGCTCATGGCCGGCTCCAGGACCCGGTCGGAAAAGTCGTCCAGGCTCATGGTCAGGTCGACGCTGGTGAAGTTCAGGTCCACCCCCTTCTGGGTCTGGACCTTCAGGTCAACGCTGCTCTCGCTGGTGTCCTGGGTCGCCAGGGCCGGGCCGGTGCGCACGGCGTACTGGTTGGGCAGGCGCACCTTCAGCGTGTCGCCGATCTTGGCGCCCTGGCGGGCGAAGCGGTCGTCGTACTCCCTCGAAATCGTGCCGACGAAGTTCAGTTTCTGGTGCAGGCCTTTGTGTTCACCCCGGGTCGCTGGGCCGGGGCCGCCCTTTCGGGCCGCTGCGGGTTTCCGCCGCAGAGCAGACTATCTCATCACCCACGCGGCCCTGCGGCCCCGGGGGTGCGATGCGCTTCGGGCCGCTTGGCCCTACTCCCTTGCGGGATAGTCGTTACACCTTCCCGCCCCCGTCGCCGGGGTCGGGCTTGGCTCGGTGTGTCCATGCCGCTCAGGGGCCCGCAGGAGGGGGGCGTCCGGGCCCTGGGGCGCGGTTTAGGAGTTCACCGAATTCACATCGTTCTTCGACGCGGGTCGCCCCGCGAAGGCGCCTTAGTCGACGCGCAGGGCCTCACGGGTGACCGTGGCGGCCGTCAGCAGGGAATTGGGCATCAGGGGTCCTTTCCGGGCCGGGCCCGGCCCGGCATTGAGGTTCAGGGTTCAGGGTTCAGGGCGTTCGGGCGCAGGCCAGGCGGCGGTGCTGGAGGTCTCCAGGTCCGCCCGGCCTTGCCGGGGCGCGGCGCGAGGTCCCCCGGTCAGGGGCCTGCTCGCGACGCGGAAAACTCCGGTTGTTCAGGGCCTTGGGCGGCGACGCTCGCGCAGGCCGGCGGCGTTGCGCCGGCGCATCCACTCCGCCGTCTCCATCCGGTCGTCCAGGCCCGGGGCGCCGCCTCCCGGCCGTCCGGGGTCGGCGGCGGGCCTCACCGCCGGTCGCGTCGCCTTCCGGTCGGCCTCGGCCAGGCGCCG
>JBJOJL010000080.1:0-9955 GCA_046046615.1 Pseudomonadota bacterium | reverse complement strand
GTCGAGAGCGTGCCCTTCTACGGCTTCGCCGCGGTCTGCACCGACCATCCGGAGGTCCAGGCCATGGCCGCCCGGGTGGAGAACCGGCGCCTGGTCACCTACGGGGTCAATCCCCAGGCCGAGGTCCGCGCCGAGCGGATCGAGATGGGCCCGGACGGCTGCCGCTTCGACGCCGTGATCCGGCCCCACGACGGGCCCGCCCTGCGCTGGGAGGGTCTGCACCTGCCCATGGCCGGGCACCACAACGTGCTCAACGCCCTGGCGGCCCTGGCCGTGGCGCGGGAACTGGGAGTGGACGAGGAGGGCGTTCGCAAGGGGCTCGCCGGGTTCGGCGGCGTGCGCCGGCGGTTCACCACCACGGGCGTCGCCGGCGGCGTCCGGGTCATCGACGACTACGGCCACCATCCGGTGGAGATCGCCGCCGTCCTGCGGGCCGCGCGCGCGGTCACCGGCGGCAAGGTCCTGGCGGTCGTCCAGCCGCACCGCTACTCGCGACTGAAGGACCTGTTCCAGGACTTCTGCTCCTGCTTCAACGACGCCGACACGGTGATCGTCTCGGACGTCTACGCCGCCGGCGAAACGCCGCTTCCGGGCGCGAGCCGGGATGACCTGGTCGAAGGCCTGCGCCGCCATGGCCACCGCCGCGTCCTGCCCCTGCCAGGGCCTGACGCCCTGGGCGCCCTGGTCAGGGCCGAGGCCTCGCCCGGCGACCTTGTCGTCTGCCTTGGGGCCGGCGACATCACGGCCTGGGCCTACGCCCTGCCGGGCCAGCTCGAGGCCCTGGCCCCGTGACCTGGCGGGACCGGCTGCCGGAGGTCCGGGGGCGGCTCCTGCGGGACGAGCCCATGGCCCCCTTCACCTGGCTTCGGGTCGGCGGACCGGCGGACGTGCTCTTCCTGCCGGCGGACGAGGCCGACCTCGCCGCCTTCCTGGCGGGCCTGGATCCTGAGGTTCCCGTCACCCCCCTGGGGGTCGGCTCCAACACCCTGGTGCGCGACGGCGGCGTGGAGGGGGTGGTCATCCGCCTCGCCGGCCGGGCCTTTGCGCGCATCGAGCGCATCGGCGACCTGAGGCTGCTGGCCGGCGCAGGCGCCCTCGACGCCCAGCTGGCGCGCGAGGCCGCGGCGGCCGGGCTGGCCGGGCTGGAGTTCTACCGGGGCGTGCCGGGCTCGGTGGGCGGGGCCCTGGTCATGAACGCCGGCTGCTACGGCGCCGAGACCGCCGACGTCCTCGTCGAGGCCCGGGCCGTGACCCGGGACGGTCGCATCGTCCAGGTCCCGGCCTCGGAGATGGGCTTCAGCTACCGGCGCTGCGCCCGGGCCGCCGCCGGCGACCTGATCTTCACCGCCGGTCTGTTCGAGGGGCGGCCGGACGATCCCGCAGCCATCACCGCCCGCATGGACGAGATCACCGCCCGGCGGGAGTCCAGCCAGCCGATCCGAGAGAAGACCGGCGGGTCGACCTTCAAGAACCCCGAGGGCCATTCCGCCTGGAAGCTGGTGGACGCCGCCGGCTGGCGGGGGCGGGCCTTCGGCGGGGCCATGTTCTCGCCCCAGCACGCCAACTTCCTGATCAATACGGGCGAGGCCACGGCCGCCGACCTGGAGGGCCTGGGCGAGCAGGTCCGGGCCGACGTAGAGGCGCAGACGGGCGTGCGGCTCGACTGGGAGATCCGCCGGATCGGCCGCCCCGCCGCCGCGGCTTGACAGGACCCGCCGTCCGCGCGAGGCCCGGCCCCGCCTTTCGAGAGGAGCGCGCCCATGCCGGAAGCTGATTCCCGACCCCTGGCCGGCCGCCATGTCGCCGTCCTGCTGGGCGGCCTGTCCTCGGAGCGCGAGGTGAGCCTGGTGTCCGGCTCCGCCTGCGCCGACGCCCTCGAACGGCTGGGCGCAAGGGTCAGCCGGATCGACGCCGGCCGCGACCTTGCGCAGGTCCTTTCCCGGCTGAAGCCCGACGTCTGTTTCAACGCCCTGCACGGATCTTGGGGAGAGGACGGCTGCGTCCAGGGCGTGCTGGAGACCCTGGGCCTGCCCTACACCCATTCCGGCGTGCTGGCCTCGGCGCTGGCCATGGACAAGACCCGGGCCAAGGCGGTGCTGGCGGCGGCGGGCGTCACCGTGCCGGGCGGCGGACTCTACGACCGCCGCGAGGCGGCCGCCGGCCACGTGCTGCCGCCGCCCTACGTGATCAAGCCCAATGCCGAGGGCTCGTCCGTCGGCGTCTTCATCGTCCAGGCCGGGGCCAATTCGCCCCCTGAGGCCATCGCCGCCGAGGACTGGGCCCTGGGCGACCAGGTGCTGGTCGAGCCCTACATCCCCGGCCTGGAGCTGGCGGTCGGGGTCATGGATGGGCGCGCCATGACGGTGACCGAGATCGTCCCCGCCGCCGGCTTCTACGACTATGACGCCAAGTATGCCGAAGGCGGTTCGACCCACGTCCTGCCGGCCCGGATTCCCCCCGCCGCCGCCGAGCGGGCGATGCGCATGGCCGAGGCCGCCCACGCCGCCCTGGGTTGCACGGGCGTGACCCGTTCCGATCTTCGTTATGACGACGTTAACGACATTCTGGTTCTCCTTGAGGTGAACACGCAGCCCGGCATGACGCCGACCTCCCTCGTCCCCGAGCAGGCCGCCGCGATGGGTGTGGCGTTCGACCAACTGGTGCTCTGGATGACGGAGGACGCCCATGCCCGCGGCCATGCGGGGAGGATCGTCGGCTAGGCCGACCGGACAGGGCGCGGCGACCGCCGCAGCCCGGGGCCGGGCGGCTGCGTCCGGCGGCGGGCTGTCGGCTCCGGCCATCCTTCTCGCCGCCCTGGGCGTGCTGCTGGCCGCCCTCATTCTCATCCTCGCCACGGGCGGACGCGGCGCCCGGATCGTCGACAGCGTGGGGAAGGGCGTGTCGGCCCGGCTCGCCGACGCCGGCTTCCGGCTGGCTGCGGTCCGGGTCAAGGGCGCCTCGCCTCTGGCGACCGCCGACATCCTGCGCGCCGCCGGGCTCTACAAGGACCAACCCCTGGCGGGCCTCGACCTCCACGCCATCCGGAGCCGCATCGAGTCGGTCGGCTGGGTGCACGACGTTCGGGTGGTTCGGCTCCTGCCGGACACCCTTCTCATCCAGGTGGTGGAGCGCCGGCAGCTGGCGGTCTGGCAGGCGGGCGGCCGCCGGCAGGTGATCGACGTGCGCGGCGCCCCCATCCCCGAGGCCGATCCGGCCCGTTTCCCCAAACTGCCGCTCGTGGTCGGCGCCGGCGCCAATGTGGGCGCGGCGGACCTTCTGCTTGAGCTGAGCCGGCGTCCCGCCGTCATGTCGCAGGTCGACGCCCTGGTGCGGGTGGATCAGCGCCGGTGGGACCTGAAACTGAAGTCCGGCGGGGTCATCCAGCTTCCCGCCGAGGGCGAGGCTGCGGCCCTGCGCCGGCTGGACGACCTGGACCGGGCTTCTGGCCTGATGCGGATCGGCTTCGAGCGCCTGGATCTTCGGGATCCGACGGCCGTGGCCGTGCGTCCGCGTCCAGGCGGCGCGGCTCCGGCGGCGGGGGAATTGGCGTCAAACGGTGGGGGTGTCGGGTGACCATGCTTGAAGCGAGTCGGGAGTCCCGTGACGGGTTGAAGGCGGCCCTGGGACGGCCCCAGGTGACGGCGGCCGTGGACCTGGGCGCCAGCAAGGTCGCCTGCTTCATCATGAAGCCCGACGGCGTGCGTCGGGTCGACCGGACCCTGACGGCCTCAGGCGTCGCCCATGTCCAGTCCCGAGGCGTCCGGAACGGCGCCATCATCAACATCGACGAGGCCTCCGAGGCCGTGGCCCAGGCCGTCGAGCGCGCCGAGAGCATGGCCGAGGTCCGGGTGCAGGGCGTCACGGTCACCACCGCCGGCGGCCAGCTCGCGGGGCGCCGGGTGGCGGGCCGCGTCTCGCTGGGCGCCCGTCCGATCTCCGACGAGGACCTGGCCCGGGCGATCCGCTCGGCCATGGCCCAGCTGAAGCTCCAGGAGCGCAAGGCCATCCACATCCTGCCGGTCTCCTGGTCGGTGGACGCCCAGTCCGGGATCCGCGATCCCCGCCAGATGTTCGGCCGCGTCCTCGGGGTGGAGCTCCTGGTCGTCACCATCGCCGAGGCGGCCTACCGGGTGCTGGCCACCTGCGTGGAGCGCGCCCACCTGACCTTCGAGGGCGTCGCCGCGGCGCCCTTCGTCTCGGCCCTCGCCGCCCTCGAGGAGGACGAGATGGACCTTGGGGCCGTCTGCATCGACATGGGCGGCGGCTCCACGTCCGCCGCGGTCTTCGCCGGCGGCAGCCTGGTGCATGTGGAGACCGTGCCGGTGGGCGGCCACCACGTCACCTCCGATATCGCCCGCGGCCTGTCGACCTCCTGGGCGGGCGCCGAACGGATCAAGACCCTGCATGGGTCGGCCATCGCCTCGGCCAACGAGGACAAGGAAATGATCGAGGCGCCGCCCCGGGGCGACGACCCCGGCGCCGGCCCGGTGATCGCCCCCCGTTCCCTGCTCAAGGGGATCATCGCCCCCCGGGTCGAGGAGACCATGGAGATCCTGCGCGACCGGCTGAAGGCCTCGGGCGTCCCGGTGGAGCCGGGCGCCGGCCTGATCCTGACCGGCGGCGCCAGCCAGTTGGCCGGCGTTCGCGAGGTCGCCCTGCGGGTCTTCGACCGCCCCGTCCGCCTTGGCCGCCCCCGCCGGGTGCCGCACCTGGCCGACGCGGCCTCCGGCCCCGCCTTCTGCGCGGCGGCCGGCGTGCTCCAGAGGGCCGCCTTTGGTCCTCGCGAGGCGGTTCCGGCCCGCGCCCTGGTCAATTTCGGCGTCCGCCGGGAGCCCCTCGACGCGCGCACGAATCCCGTCATCCGGGCGGCGGTCTGGCTTCGCGACAACCTCTGAGCCGGTCCGGCGGCGATCGCGTCGCAAAACCGTCGATTTTGTGCACAGGAAAGCACGTCCGAGCCTCGACGGGCCTCCGACTCGGGCTAGGTAATTAACCCCGGATTAAGGGCGGCGGGGCGACTGTTAACCCTGTCGTCGGACCGGTTCGCCTGGGTTTTCCAGGAGCGCCAGGTCAACCTGACGGAGGACGCGAGGGGTCTCATGGCAATTGCACTTTCCGCGCCGCGCGCGACCGAACTCAAGCCGCGCATCGTCGTCTTCGGCGTGGGAGGCGCCGGCGGGAACGCCGTCAACAACATGATCGACGCCGGCCTTGAGGGCGTCGAGTTCGTGGTCGCCAACACCGACGCCCAGCAACTGGCCTTCGCCAAGACCGACCGCCGCATCCAGCTCGGCGTCACCGTCACCCAGGGCCTGGGCGCAGGCGCCCATCCCGAGGTGGGCATGAGCGCCGCCGAGGAATCCATTCCCGAGATCGGCGAGCACCTCGACGGCGCCCACATGGTCTTCATCACCGCCGGCATGGGCGGCGGCACCGGCACGGGCGCCGCGCCGATCATCGCCAAGCTGGCGCGCGAGCGCGGCATCCTGACTGTCGGCGTGGTCACCAAGCCCTTCCACTTCGAGGGCCGGCACCGGATGCGCCTGGCCGACAGCGGCATTTCCGAGCTGCAGCGCTATGTCGACACCCTGATCGTCATCCCGAACCAGAACCTGTTCCGCGTCGCCAATGAGCGGACCACCTTCGCCGAGGCCTTCGGCATGGCCGACCAGGTCCTGCATTCGGGCGTGCGTTCCATCACCGACCTGATGGTCCTGCCGGGCCTGATCAACCTCGACTTCTCCGACGTCCGCACGGTCATGACCGAGATGGGCAAGGCCATGATGGGCACCGGCGAGGCCGAGGGCGAGGACCGCGCCCTGATGGCCGCCAGCAACGCCATCCAGAACCCCCTGCTGGACGAGGTGTCCCTGCGCGGCGCCAAGGCCGTGCTGGTCAATGTGACCGGCGGCCTCGACATGACCCTGCTGGAAGTCGACGAGGCGGCCAACGCCATCTCCGAGCAGGTCGATCCGGAAGGCAACATCATCTTCGGCGCGGCCTTCGACCCCACCCTCCAGGGCAAGATCCGCGTGTCGGTGGTCGCCACCGGCATGGACGGCGCGTCCATGTCCGTGATCGAGCCCCGCCCGGCCCGCGCCACGACCCCTCCGCCGGCGATTCGAATTCCGGAGGCGGCGGCCGAGCCTGCTCCTGCGCCGGCTCCGGCCTTCGTGGAACCCGCTCCGGCTCAGGCGCCGGCGGCCTATGTCGCCCCGGCCCCTGTCGCCGCCGACACCGCCCTCTTCGGCGAGGCCTCGCCGGTCGCCGCCGATCTCTTGGCGCCCGAGCAGGGCGACCTTCTCTCCGCAGCGGCCCCGGCTCCGGTCGAGCCGATGGTCGAGCCCGCCCCAGCCATCCGTCCCCTCGAGGCCACGGTGAAGAAGATCGTCGATCCCAGCGTCGCGACCGAGGACGACCTGGACGACCTCTTCCGCAATCCGATCCCGGCCTCGGCGCCCCAGTCCCGTCCGGGCGGCTTCCGCCTTTGGGGCCAGAAGCGCCCCGCGGCCCGGTTTGAGCCTCCTCCGGCCGCGGCGGCCTCGCCCCGCGCCGGCGGTGCCCAGCCTGTCGAGGCCCCTGGCGAAGCTGCGGCGTCCCAGGAAGAGAACCTCGACATCCCGGCCTTCCTGCGCCGCCTGGCCAACTAGTCGCCGGACGTCGCTTAACCCCCTCCGGCCGGCTGGAGCTGTAATTGCTCCCCCAAGGGGGAGCTGTCGGCGAAGCTGACTGAGGGGGTCTTCGGCGGCTCAGCTGACCCCCTCCGGCCCGCTGCGCGCGCCACCTCCCCCTGGGGGGAGGAATTGGAGCGCCAATTGCTCCCCCAGGGGGAGCTCCGCGCGGAGCGCGGTGAGGGGGGCTGCGGCGTCAGGCGTGGATCGTCCGCCAGGCGGTGCGGTCATTCCCCCAAAGGGTAGGGATTCCAACCGCTTGGCGTCGGAAACATTGCGAAACGCAACGTGTTTTGCGGCGCCGCAGCAAGGCCCTTATCTCCGCCGTGACGGAGTGTGTTTCCGTCTTGCGTGACCTGGAGGTCCCCTCGTGGCCGAACTTGCGTACCAGCACACCGTCGCCAGCCCTGTCCGGTTCTCGGGCATTGGGGTCCACACCGGCGTGCAGGCCCGTGTCGCCGTGCTTCCGGCTCCGGCCGGGTCCGGCCTGGTCTATGTGCGCACCGACGTGCAGGACCGCGACAACCGGATCGCGGTGAGCGGCGAGGCCGTGTGCAAGACCCAGCTGGGCACGGTGATCACCAACGCCGCCGGCGTCACTGTCTCGACCATCGAACACCTGATGGCCGCCCTAGTCATGTCCGGCGTCGACAACGCCGTGATCGAGATCGACGGGCCCGAAATGCCGATCATGGACGGCTCGTCCCTGGACTTCATCCGCGGCCTGGACCGGGCGGGCGTCCGCCGCCAGGGCGCCCTGCGCCAGGTCATCGAGATCGTCGACGTCATCGAGGTGATCGAGGGCGACAAGCGCGCCACCCTGCGCCCGTCGGACGGGTTCGAGGTCGCCTTCGAGATCGCCTTCGGCTCGCGCGCCATCGGCCGCCAGGCCGTGGACCTGCGGATGGACGCCGCGGCCTTCCGTCGTGAACTCGCCGACTGCCGCACCTTCGGCTTCCTGCATGAGGTCGAGGCCCTGCGCGCCATGGGCCTGGCCCGGGGCGGCTCCATGGACAACGCCGTCGTGATTGACGGCGACGAGATCATGAACCCCGAGGGCCTTCGCCGGCCGGACGAGTTCGTGCGTCACAAGGCCCTGGACGCCATTGGCGACCTCTACGTCCTCGGCGTTCCGGTCCAGGGGCGCTTTGAGGGCGTCCTCGCCGGCCACGCCCTGAACAACGCCCTGGTCCGGGCCCTCCTGGCCACCCCGCACGCCTGGCGCCTGCGGACCCTGGCGCCGGAACTGGCCGAAGCGGTCTGAGCCGCCTTCCGCGCGGCGAGCGTTGGCGCGGGCCTCGGCCTCGTGTAGAACCCTGAATGGTCAGGCGCGGGGGCGCGCTCTTGTCCTTTGAGGTGATGGTGTCCGTGCTTCGCAGATCCTGGACCACGCCGGCCCTCGCCGGCCTGGCCGCCGCCCTGGCCCTCGCCGGCTGCGCCGCCCAGCCCAAGAAGCCGAGGCTGGTCTACGAGGAGCGCCCGGTCGAACTCCTCTACGCCACCGGCTCCTCCCGGCTGGACGCCCGGCAGTGGAGCCAGGCGGTGGACTATTTCGCCGAGGTCGAGCGCCAGCACCCCTATTCGGAGTGGTCCCGCCGGGCGATCCTCATGACCGCCTATGCGAACTACCAGTCGGGCAAGTACCTGGAGGCCATCGGCGATGCGGACCGCTTCCTGTCGCTCTATCCGGGCAACCCCTCGGCCGCCTACGCCCACTACCTGAAGGCCATCTGCTATTTCGACCAGATCGTCGACGTGGGCCGGGACCAGGCGGCGACTGGCCAGGCCTTGTCGGCCCTGCGCGACGTGGTCCAGCGCTTTCCCAAGACGGAATACGCGGCCGATGCGCGGTTGAAGATCGACATGGTCAATGACCAGCTGGCCGGCAAGGAGATGGCGGTCGGGCGCTATTACCTGCGCCACGGCGACACCCTTGCGGCGATCGGCCGGTTCCAGACCGTCCTCCAGCGCTACCAGACCACGACCCATGCCGCCGAGGCCCTCTATCGACTGGTGGAGGCCAACCTCACCCTCGGCCTGATGGAAGAGGCGCGCCGAAACGGCGCCGTGCTGGGCTACAACTATCCGGGGGACTATTGGTACCGTGAGGCCTACGCCCTCCTGACCTCCAAGGACCTCAAGCCGGCCGTCACCCCTGACGGCAAGGCCAAGCGGCGGATTCCCCTGCCTTTCGTCAAGGACCCCTCCAAGACGCTGACCCCCCAGTCCGCAGGCCTGGTCGCCCCTCCGGGGGCGGGCTGACCGGCGGCCCGCCGGGCTTCCGGTCCGGGCGATTCGCGGCGAACCTGACCCCATGCTGACCGGCCTCTGGATTCGCGATGTCGTCCTGATCGAGGCGCTGGACCTGTCGGTTGGCCCGGGCCTCACCGCCCTGACCGGCGAGACGGGGGCCGGCAAGTCCATCCTGCTCGACGCCCTGGGCCTGGCGACCGGCGCCCGGGCTGAATCCGGACTTGTCCGTCGCGGGGCGGCCCAGGCCATCGCCTCCGCGGCCTTTTCCCCGCCCCCGGGTCACGCCGTCTGGGGCCTGCTTGAGGCCCGCGGCCTGGAGGCCGCCCCCGGGGAGGACCTCATCCTGCGGCGGGTCCTGTCGGCGGACGGCCGCAGCCGGGCCTTCGTCAACGACCAGCCCTCAAGCGTCGGCGCCCTGCGGGAGATCGGGGCCCTGCTGGTCGAGGTGCACGGCCAGCACGAGACCGTCGGCCTGCTGGACGCCCGCACCCACCGAGACCTGCTGGACGCCTACGGCGGGCACGCCGGGCTGGTCAGGGCGACCGCCCAGGCCTGGACCGCCTGGCGCGAGGCCGAGGCCCGCCTGGAGGCCCTGGGGCGCGACGCCGCCGCACTGGAGGCCGAGGCCGAGGAGGCGGGGCGCCTTCTGGCCGAGCTTGACGCCCTTGCGCCCGAGGCCGGGGAGGAGACCGCCCTGGCCGAGAAGCGGGCGGTGCTGGGCGCCGCCGAGAAGGCCCTGGCGGACATCAACCTGGCCGGGGAGGCGCTGGAAGGCCTGCCCCCGCGCCTGGCCTCGGCCCTGCGCGCCCTGGGCCAGGCCCGCAGCCGCGCCCTGGCGGCCGGCGCCGCCGCCGAGGGCCCAGCGGTCCAGCGCCTTGCCGACGCCGAGGCGGCCCTGGACGCGGTGTTCAGCGGCCTGCAGGAGGCCGAGGCGGCTGTC
This sequence comes from Pseudomonadota bacterium, assembly GCA_046046615.1. Taxonomy (GTDB): domain Bacteria; phylum Pseudomonadota; class Alphaproteobacteria; order Caulobacterales; family Caulobacteraceae; genus Phenylobacterium. The sequence continues at coordinate 91 of JBJOJL010000080.1, read as the reverse complement.
GAGGCTGCAGCCTCGGCCTTCGACTTCCGCGCCGACGACCTGGAGAAGGCCGAGGAGCGGCTCTTCGCCCTGCGGGCGGCGGCCCGGCGGA
>JBJOJL010000079.1:0-10392 GCA_046046615.1 Pseudomonadota bacterium | reverse complement strand
GGCGCCGTCGAGCAACTGGTGGATGGACCGGATCTTGGCCAGATCCTCGTTCGTCAGGATCGGCTGGGCCACCTCAAGCCGCTTGTGCGCGCCGGCCTGGCGTCCCAGCAGGTTGGGACGCGGGCCGATCATCGACACCAGGCTCATGACCAGCTCCTCGCGGATCGGATCGATCGGCGGGTTGGTCACCTGGGCGAAGTTCTGCTGGAAATAGTCGTAGAGCAGCTTGGAGCGCTTCGACAGGACGGCGATCGGGAAGTCCGAGCCCATCGAGCCGACCGGATCGTCGCCCGACCGGGCCATGGGCTCCAGGAAGTGGGAGAGGTCTTCCTGGGTGTAGCCAAAGGCCTGCTGGCGATCGAGCAGGCTGGCCGGGTCGGCCGGCGGCGGCGGCTCGACCGGCGTGACCTCGGCCAGGTCCTCCAGCTTGAACTGGGTGCGGGACAGCCACTCCTCGTAGGGCTCGGCCTCGGCGAGGGTGCGCTTGATCTCCTCGTCCTCGATGATCCGGCCCTGCTCGAGGTCGATCAGCAGCATCTTGCCCGGCTGCAGCCGCCACTTGCGGACGATCCGCTCATCGGGGACCGGCAGGACGCCGACCTCGGACGCCATGATGACATTGTCCTGGTCGGTGATGATGAAGCGCGCGGGCCGCAGGCCGTTGCGGTCCAGGGTCGCGCCAATCTGCCGGCCGTCGGTGAAGGCCACGGCGGCGGGACCGTCCCAGGGCTCCATCAGGGCCGCGTGGTACTCGTAGAAGGCCCGGCGCTTCGGATCCATGAGCGGGTTGCCGGCCCAGGCCTCCGGGATCAGCATCATCACCGCCTGGGCAAGCGGGATGCCGCCGGCGATCAGCAGCTCAAGGGCGTTGTCGAGGCAGGCCGTATCCGACTGGCCGTGCGGGATCAGCGGCCACATCTTGTTGAGGTCCGGACCCAGGAGATCGCTCTCCAGGGTGCGCCGGCGGGCGTTCATCCAGTTCACATTGCCCCGGACCGTGTTGATCTCGCCGTTGTGGGCGATGAACCGGTAGGGGTGGGCCAGCTTCCACGACGGGAAGGTGTTGGTCGAGAAGCGCTGGTGTACCAGGGCCAGGGCCGAGACCGTGCGGGGATCGCGCAGGTCGCGGTAGAAGCTTCCCACCTGGTGGGCCAGGAGCAGGCCCTTGTAGACCACCGTCCGGGTCGAGAAGGACGGCAGGTAGAGCTGGGTCAGGTTCGGCAGGTTCTTCTGGACCGCCAGCTCGGCCAGCGGGTTCTGGAGCTGCTTGCGGATGGTCAGCAGCTTGCGCTCGAAGGCGTCCTGGTCGCGGACGTTCGGACCCATGCCGACGATGGCCTGGCGGATGACCGGCATCTGGGCCAGCACGGCCTCGCCGAGGCCGGTGGTGTCGGTGGGCACGTCGCGCCAGCCCAGCAGGACCTGGCCTTCGACCTTCAGGAAGTGTTCGAACTGCTGGATGGCGACGTCGCGCGTCTCCTGGTCCTGCGGCAGGAAGCACATGGCCACGGCGTAACGGCCAGCCTCCGGCAGGTCGACGCCCGCCTCCCCGGCCCAGTCGCGCAGGACCGCATCGGGAATCTGGATCAGAATCCCGGCGCCGTCGCCGACGAGGGGATCCGCGCCCACAGCGCCGCGGTGGTCGAGATTGATGAGAATCTCCAGACCGCTGGCCACGACTTCATGCGATTTGCGCCCCTTGATGTTGGCGACAAATCCCACCCCGCAGGAGTCATGCTCGTTGCGCGGATCGTACAGACCTTGCTTATCCGGAGCCCTCATGGCGAACCCCACTCCAATCGCTTCAAGGCGCACGCGAACGCGGCCCGAAGGGCCGTTTTCACGCGCATAACCGCGACGCCTTACCGGCTGTGCGCAGGCTTGTCGACGCCTGCGACGACCTCAGGGCGAAAGATTCTGCGGCGCCGCAACATCAAGCATGTCGGCATTCGCCAGGGCGGCCTTTGCGCAGCCTGTCAGGATGAGGGCCGTCGTGAGTTCAGACCGCATGACGCCCAGCATCCGGGAAACCATGGCCTCGCCGCCCGCCCCCAGGGCCCAGGCCCAGGGACGACCGATCAGGCAGGCCCTTGCGCCAAGTGACAGCGCCTTCAGGACATCAAGTCCGGAGCGGATCCCGCCGTCCATGAGGATCTCCAGGTCGCCGCCGACGGCGTCGGCGATCCTGGGCAGGGCGGCGATGGAGGACGAGACACCGTCCAGCTGCCGTCCCCCGTGGTTGGAGACCACGAGCCCCTGGGCCCCCGCCCGCACGGCGTCGCGGGCGTCGTCGGGATCAAGGACCCCCTTGATGACGATGGGGCCGTCCCAGATCTCGCGGACGAAATCGAGGTCCTTCCAGGTGACGGAGCGGTCGAAGTTGCGGGCGATCCAGCCCAGGAAGTCATTGACCCTGCGGCCGCCCTGGATGGCGGCCTGGACGTTCCCGAGGGTGTGGGGCCGACCGCGGACGAAGAGGTCCCAGGACCAGGCCGGGTGCGTCGCGCCCTGCCAGAGGGTGTTGAGGGCGGCCGGCAGCCCGCTCAGGCCGGTGAATCCCGACCGGACATCCCGGTAGCGGGCGCCGGGAACGGGCAGGTCGACGGTGAAGACCAGGACGGGGCAGCCGGCGGCGCGGGCCCGGGCGATGAGTTCGCGCATGTAGCCGCGGTCCTTGAGCATGTAGAGCTGGAACCAGGGCGGGGTCCCGGCGGCGGCCACCTCCTCGATCGAGCAGACCCCGACCGTGGACAGGCAAAAGGGGACGCCGGCCGCCGTCGCCGCCCTGGCGGCCTGCACCTCGCCGCGGGCGGCGTACATGCCCGCCATCCCGACCGGCGCGAGGGCGACGGGCATGGCCAGGGCCTGGCCGAAGAGGGTGGTGGACAGGTCCACTTGGGACATGTCCCGCATCACCCTCTGGCGAAGGGCGATGGCCTCAAGGTCGCGGACGTTCCGCCTCAGGGTCTCCTCAGCGTAAGCCCCGCCGTCGATATACTCGAAGAACATGGGGGGCAGGCGCCGGCGCGCCCGCTCGCGATAGTCCGACATGGAGGCGGGTTTCATCGCGCAGTTCCCCCTCAGTAGCCCCGGCCGCGCCGGGGCGGTTCAGGCCGCCGCCGGGCGGGGCGGCGCGTTCATCACGATCCAGACCTGGTGGGCCCGCGCGAGAAGTTCGCCCTGAGCCGAGAACAGCGCAACCCCGGCGGTCTCCTTCCGGCCGGAACGCTCCAGCGGCCAGGCGGTGACGATGCAGGGCTCGCCCGCCCGGGGGTGTCGGAGGACCTGCCCCGTCATTGTGCCCAGGAGGGCGCCGTGTCGCCCCTCCCGGACCACCCAGGCGAAGAAGCCGGGGCAGTCCAGCGCCGCCCAGATGACCGGGGTCGGCACAAGGCCGTCAGCGTCGGCGAAGTTGGCGTGGGGCGTCCAGGTGCAGGCGAGATGGCCCTCGGGCGCGCCCTCGACCTGTCCCGCAAAGACCCGGAGCCCGTCGCCCTCGCCCCGCTCAGGGCCGCAGGAAAAGCAGATGGGATGGAACCTCTGCCCGATGCCGATGTGCCGGGCCTCCGCGGCGACCGCAGCCTCCCAGGTGGGCGGCGCGGGGACTTCGGGCAGGGCGTCCGGGCTGGCGGGAATCCCCTCGCCGATCACCTCGCCCCCTTCTCCTGACAGCACCTGCCGGCGGGCGTCTCCCTCCAGGTCCAGGGGGGCGTCCAAGGGTATCCGGGCCTTGAGGACCGCTGTGGCCGGCCCGGAAATCCCCTCGGCCAGGAGGCCGGCGCAGTAGCCGCCGTTTCCGGACGAAGGGGGGCCGCAGAAGCGCTGGGCGATGACGATGCCCGACATGGGAACTCCGATGAAATCTGACGCCAGAATGGACGGCCTCGATCGGGCCTGAAGCAATGCCGCGGTTTTCCTCCAATCCGTAGCGTGACGGAAGCCGATTCTGTCGCCGGCGCCGTTGGAGGCCGCGCCAGTCCGCGCTAGATAGCGGTCACCGCCCCCTGAGACGAGGAACGACCATGACCAACCGGATCGAGCGCCCCTGGGCCCTGATGCGTCACCACGCCGGCTGGGCGGACGTCTTCCTGATCGAGAGCGAGACCGCGGATTCGATCACGGGCGTCTATCCCGACCGTGAGACTGTCGGTCCGCCGGTGAACTACAGCGTCCGCGCCGTCCTGGCGCGCTTCGAGACCCTCGAGGCGGCCCGCGCCGCCCGTGAAGGCGCCGTGCTGGAATGGCGCAAGCATGATGCGGCCGTCCGTGAAGCCGAGGACAAGCTCCGGATCGCCGAGAAGGCCCGCGAGGACGCCTGGCTGAACTGCCTGAGGGGCGCGGCGGGCGCCTAGCCCAGGCGGAAGCCCCGGGAGGCGGCGTAACCCACCGCGGCGCCAATCATGACGCCGACAACGAGCCGCCACGACGGCGCGCGGACCAGGCCCTCCACGGGACCCCGGAAACGCCTCACGCCGGTGATCATGGGCCGGACCAGGTCCTCCCGCCGACGCACGGCGTAAAAGACGATGGCGGCGAGGTGCAGGACGACCATCCCCTGCAACAGCCGGAAGGCGAGCTCATGCCATTCGGCGACCTGCCTCGCGAGATCGAAGTCAATGCGATCGGACAAGGGCCCACCCTCGAACCCGTCCTCGTCGATGGCGAAGAGGCCAAGGGCGACCTGGACGCCGACGAGGCCCAGGAGCGCGATGACTGAGAGCGCCCCCAGGGGATTATGGCCTGCGTGCTCCCCGGCCCTCCCCTCGCGGGAATCCTCAAGATACCGGCGGATGGCCGCCGGACCCCGGACAAATCTGGCGAACCTGGCGGTCGATCCACCCACGAGTCCCCACCAAACCCGGAACGCGAGAAGGCCCAGCAGGGCGTAACCCGCACCGCGATGCAGGCTCATCTGCTCCCCGGCGGTGACCCAGGCCAGGATCAAGAGAGCGACAAGGGCCCAGTGGAAGAGCCGGGTCGGGCCGTCCCAGACGGGAGTGGGCGTCTCGTTCATGCTGTCCGTCCCTGTCTTCGGGCGGATCAGTCCGCCTTGAACTTGTCGTGGCAGCCCTTGCAGGTCCCCCCGACCACGCGGACCTGGGCGCGGACGCCGGCGACGTCGCCGGCCCGGGCGAGGGCTTCGAGCTTCGCGGCTTCAGGTTCCAGTCGCCGCGCGGCGGCGGCGAAGCCCGCAGGGTCCTTCCAGATCTCGGCCTTGGCTTCGGTCTTCACGCCGGATTCAGGGCCCGTACCCTTGGGAAACCAGGTGGTGATCTTCGGGGCCAGCCCGCGGATGGCGGCGGCGTTGCCGGCGATGGCGGACATGTCCGGCGCATCGGCCTTGAGGCCGTCGTTCATGGTCTTCATCGCCTTGCCCATGGTCTTGAAATTGGCCTCGCGGGCCTCGATCACGGACTTGGCGTTGACCGCAGCCACTGCCCCGCCGGCCAGGCAGACGCCCGCAACCAGGGCCATCACGGTCAGGGACTTTCGGGGCGTGCGCATCATGGAAGGACTCCGGTTCGCGGAAGTGGGCCAAGCGCGAGTTGTGCCGGACTTTGGCGCATTGGGTCAATCCGCCCCCTCAATGCCGGACCCCGCGTCCGGTGAAGGCCTCCCGGAGGGTCAGGAGGATGACGTAAAGGTCGAAAGCGAAGGAACGGCGGGCCAGGTATTCGGCGTCGAGCTCCACCTTCCGGGCCAGGTCGATGACATCCCGGCCATTGACCTGGGCCCATCCGGTCAGCCCGGGCCTGAGGACCTGGACCCCGAGGCGCGTGCGCATCCCGATGAGATCCTCCTGGGTGTGCAGGGCCGGGCGCGGTCCCACCAGGCTCATCTGGCCGAGGAGGATGCTCCAGAGTTGGGGCAGTTCGTCCAGGCTTGTCCGGCGAAGCCAGCGCCCGGCCGGGGTGATCCACCGGTCGGGGTCCTGCAGGGCCTCTGTCGCCACATCCGGCGCGTCGGTGCGCATGGTCCGGAACTTCGGCATGAGGAAGAGCCGGTTATCCCGTCCGAAGCGACGGGACCAATGCAGGGCCGGGCCCGGACTGTCGAGCCGCACGGCAAGGCCGATCGCAAGGAGGAGGGGCCAGAGCAACAGGATCCCGGCGGTCGCTCCGGCGATGTCCAGCCCGCGCTTCAGCACCCGGGACTCCAGACCCGAGCCTCGCCCGCCTCGCCGAGGCTGTCGGCGGTCCACCTGCAGATCGCCTGCAGGTCGGCCTCGAGGCCCTCCGGCGCCGAGGCCACGACCAGGGCGCAGCCGTTCATCTTCAGCGGATCGCGAAGGGGACGCAGGCGGACCTCGGCGACCAGCAGGTCCCGGCAGTCCTCCACATCCCGGAGGAAGGCGTCAAAGGTCTCCAGGTCCTTCAGCGGCAGCCAGATCATCACCACGGCGTCCGGCCGACGCGCCTGGATCCGTTTCAGGGCCTCGGCGCTGCGGGCGTAATCGTCGCCGCGCTCGAAGGGCGGATCGATCAGGATGAACCGGCCGCCCTCCCCTGCCGCCAGTCCGGGGGCGCCTTCATAGCCATCGGCTTCCCGCACCTCGACGCCGCGTCGCCCGGCCAGCGCCGCCTCCAGGGCCTGGGCCTCGCGGGGATTGAGCTCGAACACCGTCAGCTGGTCCCCGGGACGAAGCCGGTCGGCGACGAGCCGGGGAGAGCCTGGATAAAGCCGGGCGCCGGGACCGGGATCGAGGTCCCGGACCGCCTTGCGAAGGGCCAGGACCGGTGCAGGCGGAGCGGCGTCCTCCATCAGTCGCGCCACCCCCTTTTCCGCCTCGGCGGACCGGCGGGCCTCCGGGGCGGAGAGGTCATAGATCCCGCGGCCACCGTGGGTGTCGATCACGGAAAGCGGGGCGCCTCGGGCCTGCAGCCGCCTGAGGACCGCCAGCAGGGCCGCATGCTTGACGAGGTCGGCGAAGTTCCCGGCGTGGAAGGCGTGGCTGTAGTTCATTGACGGCCCGCGCCGCGCCCGGTGCGCAAGGTGAAGCCCAGCCTTACCGTCCTGGGGGCGGAGAGGCTCACCGCGCCGTCGCCGGCGAGGGCGGTCTGGACCTTGGCGTCGGAGAGGTTGTCGATCGCCAGATAGATCTCGGTCTCAGGCGTCAGGCTCCAGGCTGCCCGGACATCGGCGGACAGGGCGGCCTTCAGGCGCCGGGTGTTCAGGTCATCGTCAAAGCGTTCGCCCTCATGCCGGAGGGACAGGCTGAGGACCGCCGCTTCCACCGGACGCCAGTCTGCGCCCGCCGTGGCCGTGAACTTCGCTGTCTGGGCGGGCCTGAGGCCCGTCAGCTGGGGCGCAGCGGAGCCTCCGTCCACCTCGGCGTCGGTCCAGGCGGCGGCCGCGCGCAGGTTCACCGGTCCGAGAGCGCCCCGGGTCTCGGCCTCGAGGCCCCAGGCGTCGATGCTTCCAGCGTTCCGCCTCTGGCGGAGGGTCCCGCCCGCGGGAATGAAGCCCGCGACAGGGAAGACCCCGGGGCCCGTGGCCAGGGTGACGTTCGTGACGGGATCTGACAGGCGGTTGAAAAAGGCGCCCGCGCTCCAGGTCCATCCGCCGGTTTCGCCCTCCAGCCCAAGGTCGGCGCCCGACAGGGTTTCCGGACGCAGGGCCGGATTGGCCTCGGTCACGTCATTCCCAACCCTGAAGGGGCGGTGGAGCTCGTTCAACGTCGGCGGACGGAAACCGGTGTAGGCGGCGCCCCTCAGGGCGAGGCCCTCTGAAAGGTCCAGGCGCGAGCCGAACCGTACGCTGCCCCGGACCCCCGAGGTGTCCGGCGCCCGGCTCTCAAGGGTGGTCGCCCCTGTCGCCAGGTCGCGTTCTCGCCTCAGGGCCTGGTCCTGCGACCAGGCGTCGACGCGGACGCCGCCGGAGTGGACGATCCGCTCGCCGACCCATGCGCCCTCGAGATAGAGGCCGGCGACCGAGGTCCGGCCCCCGCTCTCCCGTCCACGCGTAAAGGCGCCGGACTGGTAGCGGAACCGCTCATGGGCGCGGCCCTCGGCAAAACGGGCGTCCGCGCCAGCTTCCAGGGACCAGGCCCCCGGATTGACGCGCCAGGCGGCGTTGACGCCCCATCCCAGGGCCGGCGTCGCGTACTGGTCGGAGGCCGGAGTCGCGGTCGCCCGGCCCGCTGCGACGCTGGCCGAGCTGTTCTCGAGGTCCGACGCGCGCACCCAGGCCTGGAGACGCCAGCCCGATCCCGCCTGGAGATTCGCCAGGGTCACGGCGGCCGATGCGCCTTCCGAGCGCGCGGCGGCCCCCGCCAGTCCGGACTCCCGGTCCTCCCGCCAGGCCGAAAGGCTCATGGCGGCGGCGGCGGGGCCCAGGTCTCGCTGGAGGCGGACGGCCCCGCTGAAGGACTCAAGGTCGACGGCCTGGTCGGCGGCGCCCCGGGCGCTTCCCCGGACCGGCGTGAAACGCGGCCCGCGGACAGCTGAAGCCGAGACGGCGAGGCCCGCCTCCGACATGGCGAAGGCGGCCCGGGCCTGCCCGTGGTCTCCCGACGACAGATCGCCCCGGACCGTCCGGGACTCCGACGCCAGTTCCGTGAGCGACACCACGCCGGTCAGGGCGCCCGCGCCCCAGGCTCCGGCCCCTGCACCCCGGACCACGTCGATCGTGGCCAGGCGTTCGGTCGGGACCGCCGACCAGATCACCCAGCCCCCGAAGGGATCATTCAGCGGGACTCCATCCAGGGTGACGAGGGCCCGACCGGCGCCTGACGGCGCGATGGACCTCAGGGACAGGCCCTGGGTGGTGGGATTCGCCGCCTCAGAGCCATTACGCCGGAACAGGCTGACCCCGGGCGCCTGCCTCAGGGCTCCGTCCGGCCGGGGGGCGCCGGCGAGATCCTCCCCCTCCAGCCGCAGGCGGGAAAAGACGACGGCCCCGACAGGAGGCGGCAGGTTGACCGGGCGGACCACCACCACCTCGACTTCGGGCGCGGGCGGAATGGCGTCGATGGGCGCAAACATGACGCCCTGAATACACGCCGCGACGGGCGCGCACGAGGGGACCCGAAACGAAAACGGCCCCGCCGGAAAACCGGAGGGGCCGTAGACGATCTGGGTGCGGGGACAGGATTTGAACCTGTGACCTTCAGGTTATGAGCCTGACGAGCTACCGGGCTGCTCCACCCCGCGGCAAACGTATCCGCAAATGCGGAGGGGGATCGGAATTGAAGGGTGACTGTTCATCCGTTTGGCAGACCTGGCGGCGACCTACTCTCCCGCGCCTTAAGACGAAGTACCATCGGCCCAGAGAGGCTTAACGACCGAGTTCGGAATGGGATCGGGTGGGGACCTCTCGGCATAACCACCAGGTCAACGAAACGGATGAAGAGAAGACACCAGGCCGAAACCACGGCCATCAAAGCAAATCATGAGTTCAACTAAGAACGATCAAGCCGATCGAGCGATTAGTACCGGTAAGCTCCATGCGTCGCCGCACTTCCACACCCGGCCTATCAACGTGGTGGTCTACCACGACTCTCGGCGAAGCCTTGTTTTGAGGTTAGTTTCCCGCTTAGATGCTTTCAGCGGTTATCTAGTCCACACTTAGCTACCCTGCTGCGCGGCTGGCGCCACGACAGGTCCACCAGAGGTGTGTCCATCCCGGTCCTCTCGTACTAGGGACAGATCCTCTCAAGCTTCGTACACCCACGGCAGATAGGGACCAAACTGTCTCACGACGTTCTGAACCCAGCTCACGTACCACTTTAATCGGCGAACAGCCGAACCCTTGGGACCTGCTCCAGCCCCAGGATGTGATGAGCCGACATCGAGGTGCCAAACTTTGCCGTCGATATGGACTCTTGGGCAAAATCAGCCTGTTATCCCTAGAGTACCTTTTATCCGTTGAGCGATGGCCCTTCCATGCAGAACCACCGGATCACTATGGCCGACTTTCGTCTCTGATCGACTTGTCAGTCTCTCAGTCAGGCGGGCTTATGCCATTGCACTCGACGAGCGATTTCCGACCGCTCTGAGCCCACCATCGCGCGCCTCCGTTACACTTTGGGAGGCGACCGCCCCAGTCAAACTACCCGCCACGCCATGTCCCAAACCCGGATAACGGGCCCTGGTTAGACGTCAACAGCAACAAGGGTGGTATTTCAAGGATGGCTCCACCAGAGCTGGCGCCCCGGCTTCATAGCCTCCCACCTATCCTACACATGTTGCAGCTAACGCCAAGGCGAAGCTGTAGTAAAGGTTCATAGGGTCTTTCCGTCTGACCGCGGGTACCCCGCATCTTCACGGGGAATTCAATTTCGCTGAGTCTACACTGGAGACAGTGGGGAAGTCGTTACGCCATTCGTGCAGGTCGGAACTTACCCGACAAGGAATTTCGCTACCTTAGGACCGTTATAGTTACGGCCGCCGT
>JBJOJL010000078.1:0-10463 GCA_046046615.1 Pseudomonadota bacterium | reverse complement strand
CAAGATGGGCGCCACGGGCTACGCCCTCGATGTCGCCCGGCGCCTCGGCCTGTCCATCGTGGAGCCGCGGGCCGGCCTCGTGCCCTTCACCCTGGCGCCCGACCTGCTGGAGCGGTTGTCGCCCCTGGCTGGGGTCTCGGCGCCCGCCCGTGTGACGGCGGGCGGGACCGCCTTCGACGAATCCCTGCTCTTCACCCACCGGGGCCTGTCCGGTCCCGCCGTCCTTCAGGCCTCTTCCTACTGGCGGGACGGCGAGGCGGTGACGGTGGATCTCGCTCCCGGCGTCGATCTCCTGGCCCGGCTCAAGGCCGAGCGGGCCCGGGCCGGCCGCCAGGCCCCCGCCGCCCTCCTGTCCGATCTCCTGCCCGTACGCCTCGCCCGCACCCTGGCCGAGGGGGCCGAGACGCCGCCCCGGCTGGGCGACTGCAATGACGCCGCCCTGGCCCGACTGTCCGCCGCCGTGAACGCCTGGACCTTCCGGCCCGCCGGCACCGAGGGCTACCGCACCGCCGAGGTCATGCTGGGCGGGGTCGACACCCGCGAGCTCGACAGCCGCACCTTCGAGGCCCGCAAGGCGCCGGGCCTGCACCTCATCGGCGAGGCGGTGGACGTCACCGGCTGGCTGGGCGGCTACAATTTCCAGTGGGCCTGGGCCAGCGGCTGGGCGGCCGGGCAGGCGGTCTAGGGGCCTCTGGCGAACGCCATCTGACAGATCAGGTCGTTCGTCCTGCAGGGCCCGGCGACATCCGTCCAGTCCTGTCGCCTGAAGACTCCAGAGACCTTTCCGCCCGCGAGGCTCCGCCGTCGCTGGCCAGTCAGAAAGGTATCTCCATGAACATGCGTCTCTCCCTCGCGTGCGGCCTTGCCGCCACCCTCCTCGCCGCCGGCGCCGCCTCGGCCGAGCCCTTCTCCGGCGCCTATGCCGGCCTCGCCCTGTCGTCGGACTCCTTCGAAGCCAAGGCCTCGGACGTGATCGACGACGGCGACAAGTTCGATGGCCTGAGCCTCAACGGCGTCGGCTTCGGCGGCTACGCCGGCTACGACTTCCCCATCGGCGAGCGGGCTTTCGTCGGCCTGCAGGCCGGCGCAGAGACCTCCGCCGCCGAGTTCACCGCCAGCGACGGCTTCAGCAGCATCAAGCTCGAGGCCGGGACCTCCTTCGACCTGGGCGGCCGCCTGGGCCTGATGGTCAACGACACCACCGCCCTCTACGGGCGAGTCGCCTGGGGCCAGACCACCTTCAAGGCCTCCCTGGACGATGAGTCCGAGGATCGCGACCTGTCCGCCTGGAAGTTCGGCGGCGGGCTGGAAACCCGACTGAACGAACAGGTCGGCCTGCGCCTTGAGTATGTCTACTCCGCCTACGAGGATCAGGACGGCCTGGAGCCCTCGGGTTCGCAGGTCCGCGCGGGTCTCAACTGGCGTTTCTGATGCGCCAGCCGGGCCCCCGTCCTTCCGAGCCCGGACGGGGGCCCGGCGCCTTCAGCCGCCTTCCTGTCCGGGCCGCCGCCGGCGTCCGGAACTGGCGTAGCGTCCGGCTAATCCGGAGACCAGCGACGCGTCGTCGCCCGGGGAGCCCGCCTTGAGCCAAGAAAAACGCACCGTCGCCCTTTTCCTGGGGGCCATGCTGATGGTCGGCGCGGCCATCGGCGTCGTGATCGGCGCCAACCTGCCCTACCGGATCGCCCAGCACGCACCCCGGCCGTTTCCCGCCATGTGGGAACGGATGGGCGAGACCCCCCGGACGAAGGGTCCGGAGTGGGCTGTCTCGCGACGCACCCAGCAGGTGGTCTATCCGCCGCCCACCGAGGAACTGACCCGTGTCCTCGCCTACGAGTTCTTCGTCCACTCCAAGCAGGAAGGGATGATGGGGCTCACGAGCCGCCTCAAGAATTGCTACGACGTCTACCGGGACATAAAGGCCGTCCGCAGCCGGGCCCTCCTGATGCGCTGCACCGTTATGGACCATGCGATTACCCGCTACGACGAACTCTTCCGGGAACAGTTCGCGCCTCGAGGCGCGCCGGTCCCACCCTCCATCTATCCCTTCCTGTCCGACAAGAGTGTCAGCGAGCGCCGGGAGTTCACGGCCCGGGTCCTCTTCGGCGGCGATCGCCGGGCTCAGGCCGTCGCCATGCGGTCGGCGGTGACACTGATCTACTCGGAGTTGATCCGCTTTCACCCGGAAGCCTCGAAGGAGGTCATCCCGGACCCGGCTGTGATCCTCCCGGAACCGCCGCCGCCCCTGAAGACGGGCCCGGCGACCTTGGCAGGTTGATCCTGGCGCGCCGTTGACCCCCTCCGGCCCGGGGCCTCGCCCCGGTCCACCTCCCCCTGGGGGGAGGAATTGGGGAGCGCTCAATTGCTCCCCCGAGGGGGAGCTGTCAGCGAAGCTGGCTGAGGGGGTCAGCTGAGGCGCCTTTGTCCGTCCTGCCCGCGCGCTCCGAATCCGGCGTTCAGTCCTCCGCCAGGGCCTCGTCCGACACGAAGGGGTTGGTCTGGCGTTCGCGGCCGAAGGTGGACATGGGGCCGTGACCGGGGACGAAGGCGACGTCATCGCCGAGGGGCCAGAGCTTGCCGGTGATGGCGCCGATCAGGGCGGGATAGCTGCCGCCCGGGAAGTCCGTGCGCCCGATGGAGCCCTGGAACAGGACGTCTCCCACCTGGGCGAAGCGCGCCTCGCGGTTGAAGAAGACCACGTGCCCGGGGGTGTGGCCGGGGCAGTGGTAGACCTCGAACTCGGTCTCTCCCAGGGTCACGCGGTCGCCATCCTCCAGCCAGCGGTCGGGCTCGAAGGCCCGGGCGTCGGGCATGCCGTAGCGGGCGCCGGACTCCGGGATGCCGGCGATCAGGGGAGCGTCATCCCGGTGCGGCCCCTCGATGACCGCGCCGGTCAGGGCCTTGAGCTCCGCCGTGGCCCCGGCGTGGTCCAGGTGGCCGTGGGTGATCCAGATCTTCTCCAGCGTCAGGCCATGCTGGGCCAGCGCCCCCATCAGGCGCTGGACCTCGCCGCCCGGGTCGATCACCGCCGCCTTCAGGGTCTTGGCGCACCAGACGATGGTGCAGTTCTGCTGGAGCGGGGTGACGGGCGCGATGATCGCGCGGATGGGCGGCTGGCTCATGGCCCTATCTTCGATGCGGGGCGGGGATTTGCAAGATGGACAGGTCCCAAGGAACAGGATCAGTGTGGTGGGAACCAGGAAGAGCCGCGGTGCGCCGCGACGGGGAGGTGGAAATGAGCAAGTTCACGCCTGTTCTGGCGACATTGCTGATTGGCGTCGCCTCCGTTGGGGCCAGCGCCGCCTGGGCGGCGCCCACGAAGCCTGCCGCCGCGGCTTCCCCGGCGACGGTCCAGGCCTGGGCTGATTTTGACCGCGGCGACTACGCCCGTGCGGTTCCTGCCCTCCGCGGGCTGGCCGAGGCCGGCGACGTCGAGGCCCAACTGGCCATGGGATGGGTCTCGCTGAAGGGTCTAGGCGTTCCGAGAGACGCCGCCGCGAGCTTCGCCTGGTACGGACGGGCCGCTAAGGCCGGGGATGCCAGGGGCCAGTTCGCCTATGCTGACGCCGCGAACCTGGGGCGGATGTCCGAGTCTGAGGGGATGCGCTGGACCCGCCGTTCCGCTGAGCAGGGGTACGCTCCGGCACAGGCCCTTCTGGGCCGTCTATATGCCCGGGGCGATAAGGTCCCAAGGAATGACGAGGCGGCGATCGCCTGGCTCCGGAAGGCGGCGGACCAGGGTTTGCCAGAGGCGCAGCTTGACCTTGGCCAGATGCATGCAGCGGGCCGGGTCGTACCTGTTTCGGCCGCCGAGGCGAGGGACTGGTACCTCCGCGCCGCCCAGCAGGGGCATGCCGTGGCCCAGGCGCGTCTGGCCGCCCTGTCGCTCCAGGGCGATGGCGGCCTGCGGGATGGCGCCGTTCCCCGTGGACCGGATCGCTATCCGGACCCTGTCGAGGCCGCCCGGTGGTTTGCGCTCAGCAACGACCGCGCCGGCCTGGACCTCGCCCTGCGGAGGATGACCCCGGAACAGACCGCGCAGCTGAAGACCTGGGTCCGGGATTGGCGGCCGACTCCGGAATGGCGCCCTGGCCGGGTATTGACCCCGGCGGACGACCGGGCCCTTTGGTCAGCCCACCCCTCCTCGCTTGAGGCGCCGTTTGTCGACGCCAGCCTCCCCGATGTGCGGGCTGCGGAGGCGGACTTCGATTTCCCCCGGGCGAGAGAGCTGGCCCTCAGGGCGGCCGAGGCTGGAAACCCCCGGGCCCAGGCCCACCTTGCCGATATGCTCCTTGAGGGGATCGGCGGTCCGAGGGATGTCGAGGCCAGCCGCGACTGGATGCGGCGCGTCGCCGCCCAGGGCGAAGTCGGGAGCCAGCTCCACCTGGCGGTCCTGCTGCAGGCGCCTGGGGCCTTCCAACGCGGTGAACCGGATGCGGTCGCCCTGGCTGAGGCTTACAGGTGGGCCCTCACCGCAGGGATCAATCCCCGTGCAACCACGTCGGATCGCGATCTGGCCAGGCGGCTGGTGCAAGATATCTCCGGGCGGCTGTCCCCCGAGGCTGAGGCGGGTGCGCGCCGAGAGGCGCGGGCGGCTCCCGCAGGAGACTGACCCCGCCCATTGGCCAACCCTCGCCGGACGGGCTAGACCCCTCCCATGCTGCCCGTCGAAGAGGTCCTGCCGTCGCTGGTCGACGCCCTGGAGGCCGGGACCACGGCCGTGCTCGTGGCGCCGCCGGGGGCGGGGAAGAGTACGCTGGCGCCCCTGAGGTTCCTCGACGCGCCCTGGATGGCGGGGCGCAAGATCCTGATGCTGGAGCCGCGGAGGCTGGCCGCGCGGGCCGTGGCGGCGCGGCTGGCCGCCAACCTGGGCGAGGCGGTCGGGGCGACCGTGGGCTTCCGCGTGCGCCTGGAGAGCCGGGTGTCGGCGGCCACGCGGCTGGAGGTGGTGACCGAGGGGGTCTTCGCCCGGATGATCCTCGACGATCCCGGCCTGGAGGGCGTGGGCCTGGTCATCTTCGACGAGTTCCACGAGCGCAGCCTCGACGCCGACCTGGGCCTGGCCCTGGCCGAGGACTGCCGCCGGGTGCTGAGACCGGACCTGAGGCTCCTCGTCATGTCGGCCACCCTCGACGGGGCGGCTGTCGCCGGCCTGCTGGGCGGGGCGCCGGTCATCGCCAGCGAGGGCCGGTCCTGGCCGGTGGAGACGGTCCACCTGGGGCGCGACCCGGGGGCGTCGGTGGAGGACCAGGCGGCGCGGGCCGTGCGCCGGGCCCTGGCGGAGACGCCGGGCGGGGTGCTGGTCTTCCTGCCCGGGCAGGCGGAGATCCGCCGCACCGCCGAGCGCCTGGAGGCCAATGGCCTGCCGGGGAATGTGGACCTGGCGCCCCTCTACGGCGCCCTCGATCCCGCCGCCCAGGACAGGGCCATCGCACCGGCGCCGGCGGGGCGTCGCAAGGTGGTGCTGGCCACCGACATCGCCGAGACCAGCCTGACGCTGGAGGGCATCGGGGCGGTGGTCGACGCCGGCCTGGTGCGCTCGCCCCGCTTTGATCCCGGGAGCGGGGTGTCGCGGCTCGTGACCCTCCGGGCCAGCCGGGCGGCGGCGGACCAGAGGCGCGGCCGGGCCGGGCGGACCGGGCCGGGGACCTGCTACCGGCTGTGGGACGAGGCCGAGACCCGCGCCTTGCCAGCCTTCGCCCCGCCCGAGATCCTCAACGCCGACCTGTCGGGCCTGGCCCTCGACCTCGCCCGCTGGGGGGTCAAGGACGCCGGGGAGTTGGCCTTCCTGGACCCGCCGCCCGCCGGCGCCCTGACCGAGGCCCGGAGCCTGCTTTCCCGGCTGGGCGCCCTGGACGGGCAGGGGGTGCTGACCGCCCACGGCGAGGCCCTGTCGCGCCTGCCCCTGCCGCCCCGGCTGGCCCACATGGTGCTGGCCGCCGCCGCCCGGGGGCAGGCGGCGCGCGCGGCCCGGATCGCCGTCCTGGCCTCGGAGCCCGGGCTGGGCGGCCGCGATCCGGACCTGCGCCAGAGGCTGGAGGCCCTGGAGCGGGACCGCGGGGGCCGGGCGACGGAAGCGCGACGGCTGGCCCAGCGCTGGTCCGCCCTGGCGGAGCGGGAGGCGACGCGGGCGGATGAGGCTGCAGCCCTCGACGACGGCCTGCTGCTGGCCCTGGCCTGGCCGGAGCGGGTCGCCCGGGCGCGGGGGCCCCTGGGGCATTTCCAGCTGGCCAGCGGCCGGGGCGTCTGGCTGGAGGAGACCGATCCCCTGGCGCGCGAGGCCTGGCTGGCCGTGGGCGAGCTGGGCGGGGGCCGCGCCCCTCGACCCGGCGCAGATTCCGGTGCTGTTCGCCGCCGACATCGTCCGCGAGGCCCGGATCGAGCCTGGCCCCTCGGGGCGCCTGCGCGCGGTCCGGATCGAGCGCCTGGGCCGGCTGGTGCTGAAGGAGACCCTGGACGAGGCGCCCTCGGGCGACCTGATCCGCGCCGCCCTCCTGGACCAGGTGCGGGCGGCGGGCCTGGAATCCCTGCCCTGGGGGGAGGCCGGCCGCAGCCTGCGGGCCCGGGTCGCCTTCCTGGAGGGGCTGGGCGAGGCGGACCTGCCGGACTTGGGGGAGGCGGCCCTGGTCCGGGACCTGGAGGACTGGCTGGGTCCGGCGCTGGACGGCCTCAGGGGCCTGGAGGACCTGTCGCCGGCCCGCCTGGACGCCGCCCTGGCCGGACGGCTGGACTACGCCGCCCAGAGGCGGCTGGACGCCCTGGCGCCGTCTCGCTGGACCGCGCCGACGGGCAACAGCTTCGCCATCGACTATGCGGCGCCCGGCGGGCCGCGGGTGGAGGTGAGGGTGCAGGAGGTGTTTGGCCTTGGGGTCCATCCGGCGGTGGCGAACGGTCGGGCGCCCCTGACCCTGGCCCTGACCTCGCCGGCGCACCGGCCGATCCAGACCACCCGGGACCTGCCGGGCTTCTGGCGCGGGTCCTGGCGGGAGGTGCGGGCCGAGATGCGGGGGCGCTATCCCCGCCATGTCTGGCCGGAGGACCCCGCCTCGGCGGCTCCGACCTCCCGGGCCAAACCCCGGGGAACCTGAGGAAGATCAGGTCGTTACGGCGTAGATCATGATCCCGGCTGCGACCGACAGGTTCAGGCTGTCGGCCCGGCCGCGCATGGGGATCTTGACGTTGACGTCACAGAGGGCGGCCATGTCGGGGGGCAGGCCCTGCTGCTCGTTGCCCAAAAGGACCAGGGTCGGGCTGCGATAGGCGGCCTCGGCGTGCGAGACGGTGGCGGACAGGAGGGTTCCCACCACCGAGCCCGGCCAGCGGGCCCGCCATGCGGCGAAGCCGGCCTCGTCGACGCGCACGATGGGCAGGGCGAAGATGGAGCCCATGGTCGCCCGCACCGCCTCCACCGAATAGGGATCGCAGCACTCGCCCACCAGGATCACCGCCCCGCAGCCGGCGGCGTCCGCCGTGCGAATGACCGTGCCCAGGTTGCCCGGGTCGCGGACCCGGTGCAGGGCGACCCAGCCTGTCGCCGCGGCGGGTTCGAGGGCCTCCAGGTCGGTGAAGACCTGGCGGAAGACGCCGATCACCGCCTGCGGATTGTCGCGCCGGGAGACCTTGGAGAGGATGTCGCGGGTGACCTCCACAGCCTGGCCGCCGGCGCCCAGGGTCGCCTTGACGGCGCGCTCGAGCAGGGGGTGTCCCGCCGCCTCTGGGCCATGAAGGAGGATTTCGGGGAATCTTCCGAGTTCAAGGGCTTCGATGATGAACTTCAGGCCCTCGGCGACGAACTGGCCGGTCTCATCCCGGGCCTTGCGCAGGTGCAGGGCGCGGACCGCCTTGACCAGGGGATTGGTCAGGGAGGTGACCTGGCGGGGCGCGGCGGTCATGCGGTCCAGCGGGCGTAGAAGCTCATGCCGATCTCGCGCTGGCGGGCGCTTTCCACCAGGACAAGTTCGCCCCAGGAGATGTTTCCGGAGCGCCCCGCCAGCCGGTCGGCCAGCAGTCCGGCCAGGGCGGCGCCCGAAATGCGCTCGGCATAGGCGTTGAGCAGGAGGAAGCGCGCGTCGGGCGCCAGCAGTTCGGCGCACATGCCGGCGAGGTCAGGAAGATCCTCGAACAGCCGCCAGACCTCGCCGTCCGGACCGCGGCCGTACTTGGGCGGATCCAGGATGATGGCGTCGTACTTCACGCCCCGGCGGATCTCGCGCTGGACATACTTGCGGGCGTCCTCGCAGATCCAGCGGACCGGGCGGTCCTCGAGGCCGGAGAGGGCGGCGTTCTCCCGGGCCCAGCCGATGGCCTTGCGGGAGGCGTCCACATGGGTGACCTGGGCGCCCGCAGCGGCGCAGACCAGACTGGCGACGCCCGTGTAGCCGAAGAGATTCAGGATGTTGAGCGGGCGGCCTGCAGCGCGGACCGTCTGGTCCAGCCATTCCCAGTTGGCGGCCTGCTCGGGAAAGAAGGCGAGGTGACGGAAGGGGGTGAAGCGCCCCCGGAAGCGCACGGCGCCCCAGCCGGAGACCCAGGGCTCGATGGGCGCATCGCGGAAGCGCCAGCGGCCCGAGTCCTCCTCGTCGGCGGGGTCGAAGACCGCGTCCGCGGTGGTCCACGCCGAGGCGGCGAGGCCAGGCGACCAGAGGCACTGGGGCTCGGGGCGCACGACGGTGCGATGACCGTAGCGCTCGAGCTTGCGGCCCCGGCCGGAGTCGACGAGGTCGTAGTCGGACCAGCCGACTGTCCGCAGCAGGGTCGGTTCGGCGTCGACGGCGGGGCCGGGCGGGTTCCGGACGGCGCTCATTTCGCAGGCTCCGGGGCGGGGGGAGGGGGCGTGGACGCCATCGGGGTCGCCATTTGCGGCGTGCGGGGCATGTAGATCCCGCGCCGGAGGTCGTCGGTCAGGGTGAGGGGCGTGGACCCGCCCCGGGCCTTGGCCCGGTAAACCGCCACGGCCTCCATGACTCGCATGACGTAGTTGCGGGTCTCCGAGAAGGGAATGCACTCGATGTAGTCGATGGGATCGACGCTGGCCGACCGCGGATCGCCGCAGAAGGCCGCCCATTGGGTCGACCGGCCCGGCCCTGCGTTGTAGCCCGCCACCGCCATGACGTAGGAGCCGGCGAAGGTGGAGATCAGGCCGCCCAGATAGGTGGAGCCCAGGCGCATGTTGTAGTCGGGCTCATCCAGCATGGAGGGGGCGTAGGCGACCCCCATGCGCCGGGCCGTCGCGGCGGCGGTGGCGGGCATGAGCTGCATCATGCCCCTGGCGCCGACTCCGGAGCGCACCAGCGGATCGAAGCCGCTCTCCTGCCGGGTGATGGACAGGACCAGGGCGGGCTCAGGCGCGTTGGAAACGTCGGGCGGCGTGCGGACCGGATAGCCGCGGTCTGGAAGGATGAAGCCGCGCTGGGCCGCTGCGCGGACAACCTTCATCGAAGTGTCCTGGTCGCCGTAACCCCTCACCAGGTCGACCAGCATGGCCTGGTCGGCGTCGCTGTCCAGCACGTCGTCCAGGCCCAGGACAAAGGCGCGGAAGAGGTCGCGGTTCCCGGTCTCGTAGAGGATCCGGGCGGCCCGGGTGGTGTCCTTGGCCTCGAAACGGGCCCGCTCGCGGGGGCCGGTGGCGGGATCCTTGCCCAGGTCGAGCCGGGCGTAGCCGGCCCGCTCGGCGGCGAGCTGGCCGTAGAAGGTCGTCCTGTGCCGGGCGGCGGCCTGGTAGAAGACGTCGGCGGCGTCGATGCCGGCCAGGGCCTCCACGGCCCGGCCCCGCCAGTAGAGGCCCCGGGCCAGGGTGATGGGCGAGGTGCCCACCCGGTCGATATGCTTGAAGTGGGCCTCGGCCCGGGCGGGGTCCTTCAGCCGGGTCAGGGCGATCCAGCCGGCGTAGAACTCCGCCTCGACAGCGTCGGCGCCGGTCTGGAGGCCGGTGTTGGCGGCGGCCTCGTAGGCGGCCCGGGAGTCGCCGTTGCGCAGGGCCGACAGGGTCAGCTGGTAGCGCTCGTCCCAGATCCGCGCGCCCATCTCGTCGGACCAGACCTCCCGCGGGAACCGGACAAGCTCGGCCCGCGCCAGCTGGTCCAGCCCCGCCCGCCGGTAGTGCGCCGCCTTCTCGAAGGCCAGGCCGGGCGCCGAGGCCACCGAGGGGGGCAGGGCGTCGGCCAGGGCCAGGGCGGCGGGCGACTTCTGGCGGAAGGCGATGCGGGCCTGGGCGAGGGCCTGCTGGTCCGTCGGCAGGAGGGGAATCAGGTCGCGCGCCGCTGGTCCCTGGGCCCCGAAAAGCAGCATGTCGGCCCGACGGACATGGTCATCGACGGTCAGGACATCGCCGAACCGGGCCATCATGGTCCTCTGGGCGTCGATGTCGAAGGGCTTGCCGCGCCAGGTCCGCCGGATCAGGTCCGTCGCCGCCTTGCTGTCGCCGACGCCTCTCAGGGCCGAGGCCAGGGCCATGGCGCCTTCCG
>JBJOJL010000077.1:0-10678 GCA_046046615.1 Pseudomonadota bacterium | reverse complement strand
GCTCCGTCATCTCAACGGCGTCGAGGGTCACCCCGATGGCCGCCAGCCTGGACCGGAAGCCGGGATCCTCTATCAGCGCGCCGCCAGCGTCGCTGCGTTCCTCCCGGGCCAGGGCCTTCAGGCGCTCCAGGCTCACCCGCAGTCCCGCCGCCGAGCCGCCCCCCCGCTCGAACTCCAGGAGGTACTTCGCAACCGTCCAGCCCTGGTTCTCCTCGCCGACCCGGCCCGAGACAGGAACGCGGACATTGTCGAAGAAGACCTGGTTGACCTCATGTTCCCCGGCAAGCGTGACGATCGGACGGACCGAGACGCCGGGGGTCCGCATGTCGAGGAGCAGGAAGGTGATCCCGGCCTGGGGTTTGCCTTCGGAACGGGTCCGGACGAGGCAGAACATCCGGTTGGCCCAGTGGGCGTGGGTCGTCCAGATCTTCGTCCCGTTCAGGACGTAACTGTCCCCGTCCCGGTCCGCGCGCAGCTGCAGGGCCGCCAGGTCCGATCCGGCGCCCGGCTCGGAATAGCCCTGGCACCAGTAGTCTTCACCCGAGAGGATCCTGGGCAGGTAGTGCGCCTTCTGCTCCTCGGTCCCGTAGCCCATGATGACCGGCCCGACCATCTTCAGGCCCATCGGCGCCAGGCTGGGCGCACCTGCGCGGGCGCACTCGGCGGCGAAGATGTACCGCTGCATCTCGCTCCAGCCGGTACCCCCGTATTTCACGGGCCAGGCCGGCGCGACCCAGCCGCGGGCATGCAGGATCTTCTGCCAGGCCAGGCTGTAGGTCCGGTCCATGAAGACGCTGGTGGCCCGTCGTCCCGCTCGCCTGAGCTCCGGCGTCAGGTGGGCTTCGAGGAAGGTCCGGACCTCGTCCCGGAAGGCGAGGTCTTCGGCGGACAGGTCCAGATGCATGACGACTCCTCCAGTCTTGCGGAAGAGACTGGCGCCGCAGACGCCGGGGAAATCAAGCCGCAGGCTTCAACCGGCCCGCTGGAGCTCCTGCTTGACCCGCTCGGCCAGGGTCTTGATATCGATGGGCTTGGCCAGGAAGGAGACATTCGTCTCGCCTTCCAGGAGGTTGGAGAACTCCGCCTCGGCATATCCGGAGATGAACATGACCGGGGCGCCGGCCAGGTACTCCCGGGCCGCCTTCAGGAGCTCCGGGCCCTGCATGCCCGGCATGACGACGTCGGAGATCATCAGGTCGATTTCGCCCGCGTGGGCCTCCGCAAGATCCAGGGCCTCCTCGCCGCTGGCGGCCTCGATCACCTCGTAGCCGCGGGCGCGGAGAAGTTTGGCGGCGACGCTGCGCACGGCGTCTTCGTCCTCCACGAACAGGATGCGTCCGGCGCCGGACAGGTCGCGCGCCGCCGGCCGGGCCGGACGGGGCGGAGGCGGCGCGGCCACAGCCGCCACGTGGACGGGCAGGAAGATGCGGAAGGCCGCCCCTTCGCCGGGCCGGGAGTCCACGGCGATCCAGCCGTCAGACTGCTTGACGATCCCATAGACCGTGGCGAGGCCGAGCCCCGTGCCCTCGCCCACCGGCTTGGTGGTGAAGAAAGGGTCGAAGATCTTGTTCAGGACCTCGGGCGGGATGCCGGCGCCATCGTCCGACACCTCGATCATGGCCTGCTCTCCCCTCGGGTCCGGGTATCCGAGGGCGTGGGCCTCCGCCGCGGTGACGCGCGCCGCGCGGATCCGGACTGTAGACCCGCCATGGGCGCGGATCGCGTCCCTGGCGTTGACCACCAGGTTCATGACCGCCGTCTCCAGCTGCCCCCGGTCGGCCCTGACCGTCGGCAGGTTCCGGCCATACTCCGTGACCAGGGCGATATCCTCCGGCAGGACCCGCCGCAGAAGGACCTCGAACTCCGAGATCAGTTCGCCAAGGTCCAGGCTTTCCCGCTGGACGGTCTGCTTCCGTGAGAAGGCGAGGAGCTTGCGCACCAGATCGGCGGCCCGGGTGGACGTCTGGCGGATCTGGTTCAGGCCCTCGTATGAGGGATCCCCCACGGGATGCCGCTGGGACAGCTCGTCCAGCTGCATGAAGATGGCCATGAGCAGGTTGTTGAAGTCGTGCGCCACGCCGCCCGCGAGCTGACCGATCGCCTGCATCTTCTGGCTCTGGGCCAGCTGGAGCTCGATCTGCTTCTGCTCCGAGACATCCACCAGGAAGGCCACCCACCGATCCCCGGACGGTGAAAGGTAGAGATGGACGATCCGGGCGGGATCCGCCGCCAGGCGCATCTCGACCGCTTCCAGCTGCGAGCGTCCCGCCGCCAGCCTCTGCCGGGCCTCGGCGAGGGAAGCGGCGTCGAAGAGGTCGCCGAAAACGCTGTCCGCCGGAGGCGCGCCCGCAATGGTCGCCAGCGTCGGATTGGTCTCCAGGATCGGGGCGTCGAAGGGATCCCCGACGCCGAGAAGGACCGCGCCGAAGGGCGCCGACGCCGCAAAGGCGTCGAGGGCGTCCGGCGTCGGGACCGGCGCGGGTGCGGCCGGCGTCTCGGCGCCTGAGCCCAAGGAAAGCGTTGGCGCCGCGGCGGGGGCCAGACGCACCAGGAAGCGACGGGCGCCCGCGGAGCTGACGACGGCGGGACGTTCCTGCCCCCCGGCCTTTAGAGCCGCGCGGCCTATCCGTCCCCTGCGGGCTTCAGTGAGCGCCTCGAAAAGCCCCGGGGCGGCGCTGGAGCTGCGCGGCAATCGCCGGCCGGGCCCGACGGCCTCGAGCCAGGCGGGGTTCGCCGACCGGATCCGGCCATCCACAGCGGCGATAGCGGCGGGTTCCTCCAGTGCGCCCACGAGCTGGTCGTCAGAGGCCTCGGCGCCCGCCGGATTGGATCTTCCCGTCCGGAAGACCAGGAAGCCCAGAGCGACGAAGCCGGAAAGCCCCGCGAGCAGCAGCACGCTGGCCGCCGCTTCAGGGCCGGACATCAGAACGGTCGACGCCGCCAGGACGACGACCCCCGCGAAGAGGACCAGGACGACGATGTCGATCCCGTCCATTCCAAGCGCACGGCGTCCAGGGCCGGTCATGCTCGCGCCTCCCGCTGGCCAGGTCGAATCACCTGTTGCTCCCGGAGAAGGAGCCCGACAAGGGTTTCAGAACGATTGAGGGTCGCAAGCCAGGTCAGCGGGCGAAGGAGAAGCGCCGGCGGTTGGCCAGCACGAAGCCGATCACCTTGGCGACGGCCTCGTACTGCGCGAGCGGGATCTCCTCGTCGATCTCGACGGCGGCGTAGAGCGCGCGGGCGAGCGGCGGATCCTCGACCACCGGCACGCCAGCCTCCTCCGCCACGGCGCGGATCCGGAGGGCCAGGGAGTCGAGCCCCTTGGCGACGCAGGTCGGGGCAGCGGCTTCCCCCTCCTCATAGGAGAGGGCGACGGCGTAGTGGGTCGGGTTCATGATCACGACGGTGGCGTTGGGCACCGCCGTCATCATCCTCTGGCGCGATCTCTGGACCCGGATGGCCCTCTGGCGGGCCTTCACGTGCGGGTCGCCGTCAGTCTGCTTGAACTCTTCCTTGACCTCTTCCCGGGTCATGCGCTGCCGCGTGAGGAAGCGCTGGCGCTGGATGATCCAGTCCACGGCTGCAACGGCCACCAGGAAGCCCGCGACCAGGAAGGCGAGGTTCTTCAGGATCTCCATGCTGAGGGGCATGAGGGCGAGGACATCGACGGCAGGCAGCTGCTGGAGCTCGGTCCAGTGCGGCCTCAGGACCGCATATCCGATGACCGCCACGCATCCGAGCTTTAGGAACGACTTGGCGAACATGATCAGGGCGTCGACGCCGAAGAGGCGCTTGAAGCCGTTGATCGGTGAAATCTTCGAGAACTCGAACTTGAGAAGCTCGGGCGACCACATCAGCCCGGTCTGGAGGACATGCCCCAGCACGCCCGCGACGATGGCGGCGCCGGTGACCGCAAGGAGGATGGGCGCGACGGATCCGGCGACCTCCCAGCCCAGCCCGATGGTCCCGGCGGGGGTAAGGTCAATCTCGTGGGGGCTTTCGACAAGGGGAGTCAGGGCCAGCAGGAGCTGTTGGCTCAGGAGCCCCCCGGCGAAGGCCAGGACGCCGGCCACGGCGGCGAAGACGGCGACCTGGGGAAGGTCGATGGTCTTTGGAACGTCGCCCTTCTCGCGGGCCTGCTCAAGACGCCGGCCTGTCGGTTCCTCTGTCTTCGAGGCGGAGTCGTTCTCGTCAGCCACCGCCCACTCCGGCAAAGCTTCTGAGAAGACCGCCGTAGCCGTTCACCCAGACCATCCCGATCAGCCCCAGGCTGAGCGCAAGGATCGCCAGGGAGAAGAGGACCATCAGGGGCGAGGCCACGAAGAACACCTGGAACTGCGGCATGATGCGGGCCGCAAGGCCGACGGCGATGTTGAACACGAGCGCCAGGACCAGAACCGGGGCGCTGAGCTGGACGCCCATGCGGAAGGCGTCCGACAGGGTCCGGACCGCCAGTTGCCCCGAGTCCGTGACCGACGCCGCCGCCCCAAAGGGGAAGATCTTGTAGGAGTTCACCATCGCCCCGAGGAACAGGTGGTGCAGGTTGGTCGAGAAGATGAGGATGAGGCCGACCAGCCCGATGAAGGTGCCGACGGTGGTCGAGGGCTCGACGACCCCGGGGGCTGAGGTCTGGGCGAAGGACAGGGTCGACTGGATCGAGATGATCTCCCCGGCGACGGACAGCGAGGCCATGAAGACGCGCAGGACGGCGCCGATCATGAGCCCGATGAAGACCTCGCGGACCACCTGGAGGGCCATGGTCCCCAGCTCGGCGGGCACCGCCGGAAGGACCGGCAGGACCACCGGCGCCAGGACCAGGGTCAGGAGCAGGGCGAAGGCCAGCCGGATGCGCACCGGGACCGCCTGGTCCCCGATCGCCGGCATGGTCATGACCATCGCCGCCAGCCGCGTGAACACCATGGCGCCGGCATAGACCTGCTGGACGGTGGCGTAGGGCTCCACGACGCCTACATCGCGGCGATGCGGGCGGCGATCTGGGCCATGAAGCCCGACATCAGGGCGCCCATGATCGGCAGGAAGATCAGCAGGGAGACGAAGACCGCGACGATCTTGGGCGCGAAGACAAGGGTCGCTTCCTGGATCTGCGTCAGGGCCTGGAAGAGTCCGATCACGACCCCGACCACCAGACCGACGATCAGCATGGGCGCCGACAGCTGGATGGTGAGCCAGAGGGCGTTGCGACCGATGTCGAGGACTTCCGCGCCGTTCATGGCGTCACTCCCTTCTGGACCCGTCCCCGGAGGGATCAGATCGGCATCCGCATGATTTCCTGGTAGGCGCTGATCACCTGGTCCCGCACGGCCATGACGGTCTCGAGGCTGGTCTCGGCCGCCGACACCGCCGTGGCGACGTCGATCAGCTGGGCCTTGCCCTGGGCATGGGCCACGATCTGCTGTTCGGCGGACTTGGAGGCGCCGATGGCGTTGTCCACGACGCCACGGACCATGGCGCCGAAATCCGCGCCGCCGGCGGCGGCTCCGGCGCCATCCGGCCCCGCACCGCCGAGTCCCTTCTGGGCGGCGGCCTAGGCCTTGGCGACGCTGAGGGCGGTGATCATTCAGCGGCTCCCTCTATTTCCGGATGAGGTCCAGGGTTCGGAACTCCATCGCCCGGGCCGTCTCGATCACGGTCAGGTTGGCCTCGTAGGCGCGCTGGGCCGCCTTCATGTCGAGGGACTCGATGAGCGTGTTGACGTTGGGCATCTTCACGAAGCCCTCTGCATCGGCCGAGGGGTGCCCGGGATCGTACTCGGTCTTGAAATCACTCTGGTCGGGCGCCACCCGGACCATCTTCACGCCCTGGCCGGCGTCGGTCCGGACCGGCTCGAAGACCGGGACCTGGCGGCGATAGGGGTCGCCGCCGGGCGTGCGGGACGTCGAGTTCGCATTGGCGATGTTCTCGGCGATGATCCGCATCCGGGCCTGCTCGGCGCGCAGGGCGGTCGCGGCGATGGCCTGTGCGGCGTTCGAGGGCGGGCGGACATCAGCCATGGATCAGGTCCTATCTGCCGGGAGCGCGGGCGGCCGTGCGGATCATGGAAACCGACTTCTGGTAGAAGCCGATGGCCGCCTCGTAGTTCATCCGGGAGTCGGCCATGCGCATCATCTGGTCTTCCAGAGACACCTGGTTCCCGTCGAGGGTGGTCACCGCGTCCGGCGTGCGCTCGGCCCGGTAGCCGCGCGCGGCGGCCACGTCCTCCGGCCCCGAAGGCCGCTGGTGCGCGGGGTGGGTGACCGACATCACCGTGATCCCTTCCGGCCCTGCTACGCTCCCGCCCCCGGATCCCGGCCCCGTGACTCGGAACCGGAACGGCGCGAGGTCCTTCGGGCGGTACCCCGGCGTGCTGGCGTTGGCGACGTTCTCCGCCACGAGCCTCTGGCGCTCGGTGAAGTAGGTCATCCGGCCGCGAAGCATGGCGAGGAGCGGGATGGAGGTGATGTCCATGCCCATCTCGGTAAACAAACAGGGTTAATCGGTCGTTAACACCCTGAGGGCAGGTTCTGCGCATGGATCTGATCACCCTGGCGCGGGCGACCTTCGCCCTCCTCTTCACCCTCGGGCTGATAGGCATCGCCGCCGTGCTGCTGCGGCGATTTGGCCCCGGCGGCGTCTTCCGCATCACCACGCCGGGACGCGAACGCCGGCTGAAGGTGGTGGAGACCCTGATCCTCGATCCGGCGCGCCGACTCGTCCTCGTGGAGTGCGACGGCGAGTCCCGGCTGCTGATGCTGGGAGAGGGACGGGAGCTGGCCCCGCCCGAGCGCAGCCCCGGGAGACACGGATGACCCGCAAGCAGCCCCCCGAACGCAAGCCCAGCGCCCTGGCGGCGGACCTTCGCCAGGCGGCGAAGCTGGCCCTGCTCGCCGGGGCGATCGGCCTGATCCTGCCGGCCGCCGCCCTCGCCCAGGCGGTCAACATCGACCTTGGAACGGGCGCCGGCCTGACCCAGAGGGTGGTGCAGCTGATCGGTCTCCTGACCGTCCTGTCCCTGGCGCCGTCCATCGTCATCATGACGACGTCCTTCGTCCGGATGGTCGTGGTCCTGTCCCTGCTCCGGACCGCCCTTGGGCTCCAGCAGAGCCCCCCGAACGCCGTCCTCGTGAGTCTCGCCCTCTTCATGACCGCCATCGTCATGACGCCCACCTTCCAGAAGTCCTATGACCTGGGAATCCGGCCCCTGATGAACAACCAGATGGAGCTTCCGGCCGCCGTCGAGGCGGCGAGCGGTCCGGTAAAGACCTTCATGCTCAGCCAGGTCGACCGGGAGGACCTCGCCCTCTTCATCCGGCTCTCCCGGATCGAGCGGCCGGCCACGGCCCAGGACGTTCCCATCCGGGTGGTCACGCCAGCCTTCATGATCTCGGAGCTCAAGCGCGCCTTCGAAATCGGTTTCCTGCTCTTCGTGCCCTTCCTCGTCATCGACCTGGTCGTCGCCAGCGTACTGATGAGCATGGGCATGATGATGCTGCCGCCCGTAGTGGTGTCCCTGCCCTTCAAGCTGATCTTCTTCGTCCTGGTGGACGGGTGGCGCCTTGTGGCGGGCAGCCTGATCGAGAGTTTCCAGAGAGCCTCGGGCGGATAGCCGCGGCATCCCCTGCCGACGTCAGGCTCAGGCGGGCCGCGGGGGTGCAGGCGGGCGCGCCGGCGCCGGAGGCGCGGCGGCGTTGGCCGGGCGCGCGGGGGCGGGTCTCTGGGTCGTCGCCAGGGCCGGTGCGGCGACCGGAGCCGGGCGGGTGAACTTGGCGCGCATCTTCTCGACCCAGCCGGAAAAGGCCTCGTTGTCGGCCGTGACCTTGCTGAAATCGGCGGCGCCGACGGCTGCGTCCTCAACCCCGGTCAAGCCGACCTTCAGGGCCTCGGGGTTGCGGGCCTGGTCGATGAAGCCGTCGTAGCGGGTCCGCAGGCGCGCCAGGGCTGCATCGTCGCCGGACAGGCTGTATGCGATCACGGCGCGGAGCAGCTTGCCCTCTTCCTCGGCGCTGAGCGGCCCGGGCCGCTTCCAGCGGTCGCCCAGGCTGCGCTCGAAGGCCGCGGCGGCGGCCGGCCAGTTCTTCTGGCGCCAGATGATCTCGGTCTTCAGGTCCCGGCCCTCGGGGGTATTGTCCGCCTCGAGGAGTTCGACGGCGTCGTCGGGTCGGTTGAGGGCGATCAGGGCCCGCGCCTCGACCCGGCGCCGCTCCATCTGCATGGGCGGCGGCAACAGGGTCGTCCTGGAATTGTTGATCGCCTGGAGCGCCATCTCGGGCTTCCGGTCCATCAGGTAGATCAGGGCGAGGTCCGTGGCCACCTGCGCCCGGGGCGCGCCGTCCAGCCGGTTCTCCACCTGGTACTTCAGGAGCTCGGCCGCCTGCTCGAGGAGGTCGACATTCACCAGCCGCCCGACGAGGCGGCGGACCATCATGTCGCCATCCGCGCCCAGGGGCGTGAGTTCCTTGAAGTCGAGGAAGAGGGCCAGGGCCTGGACGGGCTGGAGGCCGTCGGCGATCCCGTCCATGAAGAGGGACCGGAAGGCCTGGTTGAGGTCAGCCTGGAGCTGCACCGCCTCCGGCAGGTCGGGCAGGGAGCGCCCCGCCGACCTTAGGGTCTCCAGGGCCTCGCGGTAACGCCCCTGGCTCAGGTAGATGCCGCCAAGGGTCCGGATGATCTCCAGCTCCGTCCCATCCCCGCGCCAGCGATACCGCAGGGCGCCGATCGCGTCCGCGGCCTGGATGGGGGTCACCTGCCCGCTGTCCAGGCGGATGCGCGTCGCCCGGAGGGCGGCGGGAGTCGCCAGGGACTCCAGCGGCGCCGTGGCGACGGCGTCATAGATCCGCATCGCGCGGTCCTTGGCGCCCTGGGCCTCGAGCAGGCGGGCCTGCAGGAGGCGGGTGGCGAGGGTCTCCTCGGCGCCGGCGCGATCCTCGAGGGCGAGCTTGATCGCCTTGTCCGCCCCTTCGAAATCGCCCTGCGCCAGGGCCGCCTGCCCTTCGGCGCGCGCGAAGCGGGATTTCCAGACCGGCGAGAACTGGTTGAAGGCCTCGGCTCCCGCCGCGAACTCATTGCGGGTCTCGGTCCACTGGCCGAGTTGGGCGGAGATGTAGGCGCGCCAGAGCGATGCAGAGGGATCGGAGGCCAGGATCGGCGCGGAGAAGTCCGTCGCTGCTTCCGCATAACGGCGGGCCATGACCCGGGCGATTCCCCGGAGGCCCCTGAACTCCGGATTCTCCATGACCTGCGGGGTCTTCCGCGCCATGTCGTTCAGGACGCCGATCGCCTCGAAGCCGAGCTCGCTGCCCACCAGGAAACGGGCCAGCGCAAGGCGGTTCGCCGTCGGCGCGTTCTTGCCCCTCTCGGCTTCCTCGGCCGCTGCGGCGAAGAGTTCGTTGTAGCGTTCGAGGAAGCCCCCGGGCCCGGTCTTAGGCCACTCCACCTGGTCGATGAGCGCAGGCATGATGGCCGGCCGGGGCGCATCCAGGCCCGCGTCCTCGGGGGCCGCTCCAACCGAGAGCGGCGAGAGGGCCAGCCCTTCGGGCCGCCCGATCCGGACGATATCGCCGTCCTGGGTGACGGCCAGGTCCGGAACAAAGGACTCCAGGGCGAGGCCCTGCGACGACGGCAGGACATTGACCTGGGCGAACTCGCGGCGAAGGGGAGCGCCCTTGGCGGGGCCCAGGGCCGTCACGACGGTGATCCGGTCGCCCACGACGGGGTCGTCGATCCTCAGGACCCGGGTGGCGCCCGCCACCGCGCTCTTCAGGGCCGCCGGACCGCCGGCCTCGTCCCGGACCACCCTGACGACCGAACCCTGGGGCGACGGCGCGCGGCCGAGGGCGATGTTCCAGGTCGCTCCGGCGGAGTCCGCCCGGAAAGGAGTCCCCGGCGGCGCATCGATGCGCACGGCGGCGAAGTCCGGCCCGGTGAAGGTCTCCGCCGACGTCATCTGGCGCAGGCCCCGGGGGAAGGTCGAGATGTCCAGCCGGGCCGGCGCGTCAAAGACGATCCAGATCGACCCGCCCCGCCGGAAAACCGCCGCGCCCGCCGGATTCGCAAACGGGAAGCTCAACACCGCCTGTCCCTGTCCAAGGGCGATCTCGCCCTTCACCACCCCGCCCTTGGGGAGGGGATCGGGACGGACAAGGGGCGCCTGGGGGACCGGCTCGGCCGCCGCCGTCTCGACCGCCGGGGGCTCTCCCTCCGGGGGTGCAGGCTTGGGGAAGACGTTCACCCAGACCGCGCCATCCGCCGTCCCCGACTTCAGGTCCGAGTCATCGGCCAGGGTCAGGACCAGCTGCGTGCGGGCGCCCGCCTGTGCGACCCGGGCGGACTTGATCCCCTTCGGGGGCGCCGTCCGGAAGCGGGAAAGATCGGGCCTGGCGCCCGCCGGGAAGGTGACCGTGAGGGTGGCGCCCTCCCGTCGGGTGGAGACGCCCGGACCGAAATCCAGGCGCGTGAACTCCGCCGCCTCGCCGATCCGGACATCCGGACGCGCAGCGGCGGTCTGGGCGCCGATGGGGGTGGCGACGGCGGCGGCCAGGGCCACCGCCGCGACGCCCGACCCGAGGGACCGGCGCAGGGTCATGGATCAGGCCGGTCCCGGCGCGGCGCCGGGGGCTGCAGCCTGCGGCCGCGGAGCGGCGGGCGCCGGCGCGCCTGCAGGGGCGGCGGGCGGCGCCCCGGC
>JBJOJL010000076.1:0-10742 GCA_046046615.1 Pseudomonadota bacterium | reverse complement strand
CCGGGCCCTGGCCTTGCCAGAGGGGACAGTCAAATCACATATCGCCAGGGGCCTGTTGCGGCTCCGTCAGGACCTGGGATCGACCCGATGACCACGACCCGACACACCGAGGATGATGACTTCGCCGGCCAGCTTGAGGCGCTTTTTGGCGCCCCGCCGGCAGGGCTCGAGGCTCCGGCGCTGGAGGCCGCGATCCTGTCCCGGGTCAGGCGGCGCCGTCGCCTGCGCCTGGGCGTGATCAGCCTGTCGGCGCTTGTGGGGCTCGCCATCGCCAACGAAAGCCTCTCCCAGGCCGCCCTGCCGAGGTTGGGGGTGGATCGACTCCTGGAAGCGGCTGGGAATTCACTCTCCCAGACCCTATATCTTTCCCTAGGGTCAGGTCCGCTGGCCGCTGCGGCGACCTGCGGCGTGCTGACGGTCCTGGGGCTGGCGTTCGCGAGGGTCCTCGAGGAGGTCTGAAATCATGTCGGCGCAGGGTTTCGCGGCGGAGGGCCGCATCAGCGTCAGGGACATCCGTTCCCGGAAGGGCGGGGCGCCTCTGGTCTGCCTCACGGCCTACACGGCGCCCATGGCCGGGCTCATGGATCCCTTCTGCGACATCCTGCTGGTGGGGGACTCCGTCGGCATGGTGGTGCACGGCCTGCCGAGCACCGTCGGGGTGACCCTGGACATGATGATCCTTCACGGCCGGGCGGTGATGCGCGGCGCGCATCGGGCGATGGTCGTGGTCGACATGCCCTTTGGATCCTTCGAGGGCGCGCCCGAGGTCGCCTTCGAGAATGCGGTTCGCGTGCTGCAGGAAACGGGCGCCCAGGCGGTCAAGATCGAGTGTGCGCCGGCGGTGATCGGGAACGTCAGGTACCTGGTCGAACGCGGCGTGCCGGTCATGGGCCATGTCGGTTTGCGGCCCCAAGCGGTCCTGGTCGAGGGCGGTTTCCGGGCGCGCGGGCGCGAGGCCGAGGAACGGAATCAGATCGTCGCGGAAATGCGGGCCGCCGTGGAGGCCGGGGTCTTCGCCCTGGTGATCGAGGGCGTGGCCGAGTCCCTGGCCTCTGAACTGACGGCACAATGCCCCGTGCCCACCATCGGGATCGGGGCCTCCTCGGCTTGCGACGGCCAGATCCTGGTCACCGAGGACATGCTGGGCCTATTCGAACGCTCGCCGCGTTTCGTCCGGCGTTACGGGGACCTCCGGGGCCTCGTTTCCAGCGCGGTCGAGCGCTATGCGGGCGACGTGGCGGCCCGGCGGTTCCCGGGCTCGGGAGAGACCTATTTCTCCGCCCGCCGCAAGCCTGGCGCCCCGCTGGTGGATATTCCTGCGGGCTGAATCCTCCGCCATGCTTCCGCCATGCGCCGGCGGCAGTGTCCGCCCGTTGCGGCGGACCGGCCGGCGCTATAGTTTCCGCCGCGCCGGGTCGCGGCGCCCCAATGCGGAGTCTCCAGAGTGGTCGACGTTTTCGAGGAGGTCGAGGAGCAGATCCGCTCCGACCGCTATCGCGCCCTGGCGCTGAAGGTCCTTCCCTGGTTCATCGGGGCGGTCGTGCTGATCCTCGCGGCTGTTGGCGGCTGGCAGGGGTATCGGGCCTGGATCAGCAACCAGTCGGCCAAGGCGTCCGAGACCTACGCCAAGGGACTTGAGGCCCAGCAGGCCGGTCGCGCCGCCGAGGCCAAGGCCGCTTGGGAGGCCCTCTCCAAGTCCGGCAGCCCGGCCTACAAATCCCTCGCCCTCCAGCATCTTGGCGCGATCAAGCTCGGCGACCGGGACGTTCCGGGCGCGGTGAGCCTGTTTGACCAGGCCGCCAAGGCCGCGCCGGATCCGCTCATCGGCGACGCCGCCCGCCTGAAGTCGGTCTACGCCCTTCTCGACACCGCGCCGCGTGCGGACATCGACGCCCGTCTCGAACCGCTCCTGAAGGAAGGTCGGCCCTTCCGCATGCAGGCCCGCGAGGCGTCCGCCTTCACCAAGCTCCTCGCCGGCGACACCGCGGGTGCGCGGGGAGACTTCGTCGTCGTCTCCCTCGCGCCGGACGCCGCCGAGGGGGCCCGCAGCCGCGCCACGGCGGCCATCGCCCTGATCGACAGCGGCTCGGCCGAGCGGACCCGCGAGCTCGTCAAGGCCGCCATCGCCCTTCCGCCGCCCAGGCCCCTGCCGCCGGGCGCGCTTCCGGGCACGGGCGTCGCCCCCATGCAGGCTCCCGCTCAATGACCCCGACCCGCCTTGCTCTCGCTTCGGTTCTGGCCGGCGCGCTGGTCGTTTCGGGCTGCGCCCAGACGCGGGACTTCCTGCGTCTCAATGACCGTACGCCGAAGGAGACGGCGCAGGCCGAGAACCGGATCTCGCTGGTCGGGTTCGACCAGGAGGTCGTTCCCGAGGAGGGCCTGAAGGGCGCGTCCTTCTTCCTCCCGGATCCGGCGGTGATCGACCAGTGGGCCCTGCCGGGCGGGAACCCTGAACAGTCTCCGCCCCACGCCGACGCGGCCAAGACGCTGGACGTGGCCTGGAGGCGCGATTTCGGGGCGTCCCGCGGACGCAACGCACACGTCATGGCGCCGCCGGTGGCCGTGAACGGCAAGATCTATGTGATGGACGGCCACGCGACGGTCAGCGCCCTGGACGCCCGGACCGGCGCCCAGGTCTGGAAGGCGGACCTGAGGGGCAAGCTCAAGCGCGACACGGTGGCCTTTGGCGGAGGCCTGGCCATTGCCGAGGGCAAGCTTGTCGTCACGTCCGGCTACCGTTTCGTGACTCAGCTGGACGCGGAGACCGGTGCTGTCCTTTGGCGCACCCAGACCGAGCAGCCGATCCACGCTGCGCCCACGATCTCTGGCGGGCGGATCTTTGTGGTCGCCATCGACAACACCCTCCTGACCTTCGATTTTGCGACGGGCAAGGAGGGGTGGACCTACCAGGCCCTGACGGAGTCGGCCCGCCTGTTGTCCGCCTCAAGCCCGGCGGTGTCCGGCGACACGGTGGTGGCGGCCTTCGGTTCCGGCGAGCTGATCGCTCTGCGGGCCGCAAACGGCAATGACCTTTGGAGCGACGCCCTGTCCCGGGCGAGCCGCACCAACGCCCTTTCCGAGATCCGAGATATCGCGGGCCGCCCCGTGATCTACCAGGGCGACGTCGTGGCGGTCAGCCATTCGGGCGTCCTGTCCTCCACCGACCTCCGCACCGGCGCGACCCGCTGGTCGCTGCCGATCACCGGCATCACGACGCCCTGGGTGTCCGGGGACGTCGTCTATGTCGTCGACCGCGCCGGAAAGCTCTACTGCCTCGCCCGGGAGACGGGCCTCGCCTATTGGGTCACCGACCTGGGCGTGGGCCGCGAGGAGAAGGGCTTCCTTCCCAGCCTTGGTGGAAGCTCAAAGTCCAAGAAGAAGACCGCCAAGACGCGCCCTGTCTGGTCCTCGCCCATCCTGGCCTCTGGACGCCTCCTGCTGGCGTCCAACAAGGGCGAGATGGTCGCGGTGAACGCCCGGACCGGCGAGGTCGAACGATCCGTCAATCTTGGGTCCCCCGTCACGGTGGGTCCGATCGCCCTTGGTGAGACCGTCTACTTCGTGACCGATGAGGCCCGGCTCATCGCGGTTCGCTAGCCTCAGGCCGTGCCCCTCCGCCTCGCCATTGTCGGACGGCCCAATGTGGGCAAGTCGACCCTTTTCAACCGGCTCGCGGGCAAGCGCCTGGCGATTGTCGACGACCGCCCGGGCGTCACCCGCGACCGTCGTTTCGGCACAGGCCGGATCGGGGACCTGGACCTCGAGCTGATCGACACCGCCGGCTTCGAGGACGTCACCGACGAGAGCCTCGAGGCCCGGATGCGGGCCCAGACCGAGGCCGCCATCCGCGAGTGCGATGTGGCCCTGTTCGTGATCGACTCGCGGGTCGGGATCACCCAGCTCGACGAGATCTTCGCCGACGTCCTTCGCCGCCATGACCGTCCCGTCATCCTGGTGGCGAACAAGGCCGAGGGCCGGCGCGGCGACGAGGGGATCAACGAGGCTTTTCGCCTGGGTCTCGGGGAGCCCATCGCCATCTCCGCCGAGCACGGCGAGGGTCTTGCCGATCTCTACGCCGCCCTGCGGGAACATGCTGTCGAGGACGATGACGGCGACGAGGCCGACGCCGAACACTTCGAGGCCGTCCTCGCCGAGGAGGCGGAGGCTTCAGGCGAGGATGGGGAAGGAGAGGGGCCGGAGAGCGCCGTCGACGACAGGCCCCTGCGCATCGCCATTGTCGGCCGGCCCAATGCGGGCAAGTCGACCCTGGTCAACCGCCTGATCGGCGAGGACCGGCTCCTGACCGGACCTGAGGCGGGGATCACCCGGGACGCCATTCCGGTCGACTGGAACTGGGGCGGCCGGGCCGTCCGACTGGTCGATACCGCGGGCCTGAGGCGCAAGGCGCGGGTCCAGGAGGGACTGGAGAAGCTCTCCACCGCAGACACCATCCGGGCCATCACCTTCGCCGAGGTGGTCCTGGTGGTCATGGACGCCACCCACCCGCTGGAGATCCAGGACCTCCAGATCGCCGATCTCGTGGAGCGGGAGGGACGGGCCGTCGTGTTCGTCCTCGCCAAGTGGGATCTGATCGAGGAGCCCCAGTCGCGGCTGGCTGAAATCCGGGAATCCCTCGACCGCCAGCTGCCGCAGGTGCGCGGCGCCCCGCTGGTGGCCCTGTCGGCGGAGACCGGGCGCAATGTCGATCGCCTGATGCCGGCGGTCTTCAAGGTCCACGAGAACTGGTCGACCAAGGTCAAGACCCGCGACCTGAACGACTGGCTGGCCCTGGCCATCCAGCGCCATCCGCCGCCGGCGGTGAACGGTCGGCGCGTGCGGCCCAAGTACATGGCCCAGACCAAGGCGCGCCCGCCGACCTTTGTCCTGTTCGCCACCCGGGCCGATCAGCTGCCCGACCACTACCGCCGTTACCTGGTCCATGCCCTGCGGGAGAGTTTCGACCTTCCGGGCGTGCCCATCCGCCTCAGCGTGCGTTCGAGCCGCAATCCGTTCGTGGACGGGCCATCCCCTCAGTCCGGGCCCTCGGGTGGAAAGCCCCGAGCGGCGGCCCGAAAGACGGCTTCGCCTGCGCGTCCTGCGGCGTCGGGAAAGGGCCCGGCGAAGGCTTCGGGCAAGCCCTCTGGAAAATCGGCCGCAAAGCCTGGCGCCCGGGTGGGGTCCGCAAGAAAGGTCGCAGGTCCGGGCGCGCCCGCCAAGCGGGGCGCCGCCCGTCCGGTCAGGCCGAAGTCGCCTGGGCCTCGCGGTCGGCCTTCCAGGCCCGGAAAGACCTGACGCCGACAGGCGGGCCCGGGTCAGAGAGGGCCAGCTCCACGACCATCGGTCCGATCTCCGAGGGTTCCGGCAAGGTGGACGGATCTTCGCCAGGATAGGCCTCGGCGCGCATCCGCGTGCGCATGGCGCCAGGATCGAGGATCGCGGCGCGCACCCGGGTGTTTTCCAGCTCATCCGCCCAGGCGCGGACAATGGCCTCCATCGCCGCCTTGGAGGCGCTGTACGGCCCCCAGAAGGCCCGGGGCGTGCTCGCCCGGCTGGACGTGACGAAGACGGCGCGGCCGGCCTCAGAGGCCTTCAGCAGGGCTTCCATGGACCGGATGAGCCGCCAGGAGGCGGTGGCGTTGACCAGCATGACCCGGTCCCACAGTCCCGGCTCCACATGGCTGACCGGCGTCATGGCCCCGAGGACGCCGCCGGCGTGCAACAGGATGTCCAGTCGGCCGAACCTCTGGTGGAGGGCGTAGCCGAGGGTGTCCAGGCCCGCGGGCTCGGCAAGGTCCAGTGGAACGAGGGTGGCGCGCCGGCCGGTCCGGGCGAAGATCTCGTCGTCGAGGGACTCCAGTGCGCCCTGGGTCCGGGCCGTGGCGACGATGTGGGCGCCGGCGTCGGCCAGGGCGAGGGCCGAGGCCCGGCCAATGCCCCGGGAGGCGCCGGTCACCAGGGCGATCTTGTCATTCAGCGGAAGCGGGGTGGTCATGCGCCCCCTTAGCCCGTTGCGGGCGGGGCGTCACCCTCCGCGCCGGGGCGCTCGCTGTATCTCTGCGCGATGACGGCGACCACCATGAGCTGGAGCTGGTGGAAGACCATGACAGGCAGGAGCACGAGGCCGAGGGCGTCCCCCGGGAGCAGCACCCCGGCCATGGGCACCCCGCTGGCGAGGCTCTTCTTGGACCCGCAGAAGACGAGGGTGATCTCGTCCGGGGTCGAAAGGCGCGCGGCCCGGGCGGCGGCGAGGGTGAGGCCAAGGACGATGGCGAGGAGCGCGCCGCAGACGAGGATGAGGCGGGCGATGTCCAGCCCCCCCAGCCGGCTCCAGAGCCCCCCGGTGACGGCGTCCGAGAAGGCGGCGTAGACCACCAGGAGGATGGAGCCCCGGTCCAGGCGCGACAGGGCCTTGCCATGGCGGCCGACAAGACCGCCGATCCATGGCCTCAGGAGGTGTCCGGCGAGGAACGGCGCGAGAAGCTGGAGAAGGATGGCCTGAAGGCTCTCAAGGGAGACGCCGCCGCCGGTCCTGTGCAGGAAAAGGCCCGCCAGGATGGGCGTCAGGAAGATGCCGATCAGGTTGGAGGCCGTGGCGGCCGCCACGGTCGCCGCCACATTGCCCCGAGCGATGGCCGTGAATCCGATGGAAGACTGGATCGTGGAGGGCAGGCAGCCGAGGAAGATCACCCCGGGCGCCAGGCTGGCCGGCAGGATCCAGGCGGGCAGGGCGGCGGCGGAGAGGGCGAGGACCGGAAAGAGCAGGAAGGTCGAGGCCAGGACCAGGGCGTGGAGGCGCCACTGGGTCGCCCCGGCGATCACCGCCTCCCGCGAGAGGCGCGCCCCATGGAGGAAGAAGACCAGCCCGATGCCGACCTTGACCGCCACGTCCAGGACGGGCCGGACCTCTCCCCGGGCCGGGAGCAGCGACGCCAGGATCACCATGCCGAAGATCAGCATGAGGTAGCCGTCCGGCCGCAGCCGGGCGAGCCACCCCGCGCCGGCCGTCGGGGTCACGCGTCGACCAGGAAGGAAAGCTGCCTTTCGGCGACGGCGTTCCGTCCCTCGGCGATCTCGCGGTCGAGGAGCCGGGTCGGGTAGTCGCCGGTGAAGTAGTGGTCGGTGAACTGGGGGTTCTCAGGGTCCCGCGGCCCGGCCTCCATGGCCCAGTAGAGGCCATCGACGGACAGGAAGCCCATGGAGTCGACGTTCAGGATCCGGGCGATTTCCTCGACGCTGTGCTGGGCCGCGAGCAGCTTGTCCCGATCCGGCATGTCGATGCCGTAGAAGTCCGGCCACTGGATGGGCGGCGAGGCCGAGCGAAGGTGGACCTCTGCGGCCCCGGCCTCGCGGACCATGCGGACGACCCGGATGGAATTGGTGCCGCGCACGATCGAGTCGTCGATCAGCATGACCTTCTTGCCGGCCAGGACGGCGCGGTTGGGTGACAGCTTCATCCGGACGCCGGTCTCGCGAGCGCCCTGGGTGGGCTGGATGAAGGTCCGTCCGACGTAGTGATTTCGGATGATGCCCATCTCGAAGGGCAGGCCGGCCTCCTGGGCGAAGCCCAGGGCCGCCGGAACGCCGGAGTCGGGGACGGGGACGACGACGTCCACATCGGCCGGAATCTCCATGGCCAGGCGGCGTCCCATGCGCTTCCGGACCTCGTAGATCGACTTCCCGTTCACGACGCTGTCGGGGCGGGCGAAGTAGACGTACTCGAAGATGCAGGGCCGGGCCCGGGCGGCGGGGAAGGGACGCAGGCTCTGGATCCCGTCATGGTCGATGATGACCATCTCGCCGTGCTCGATGTCGCGGACGAAACGGGCGCCGATCATGTCGAGGGCGCAGGTCTCGGACGCCAGGACCGGATGGCCATCGAGGTCTCCGAGGACGAGCGGGCGGATGCCCAGCGGGTCGCGGACCCCGATCAGCTTCTTGTTGGTGATGGCCACCAGGGCGTAACCGCCCTCGATCTCACGCAGGGCGTCGATGAATCGGTCAACCAGCCGCGGCCGCCGCGAGCGGGCGATGAGGTGCAGGATGACCTCGGAGTCGGAGGTGGACTGAAAGATCCGTCCTTCGGCCACCAGTTGCTGGCGGAGGGTGAGGAAGTTGGTGAGGTTGCCATTGTGCGCCAGGGCGATGCCGCCGGTGTCCAGGTCGGCGAACATCGGCTGGACATTCCGGATCACGCTGCCGCCCGCCGTGGAATAGCGGGTGTGGCCGATGGCGAAGGCGCCGGGCAGGCGGGTGGTCAGGTCGCCGCCGGCAAAGGCGTCGCCCACGTATCCCATGTGCCTTTCGGTGTGGAATCCATGCCCGTCGAAGCTCGCGATGCCGCAGGCTTCCTGGCCCCGGTGCTGGAGGGCGTGAAGCCCAAGCGCGGTGACCGCCGAGGCGTCCTCGACGTCGAAGACCCCGAAGACGCCGCACTCCAGGCGCGGGGAATCGTCGTCAGGATCCCGGGGTGACCAGCGATCGGCGGGGGTCTTCACCAGGGCGTCTCCGATGCCTTGTCGCGATCATGGGGCTTGGCGCTGTCATATCGCTGGCCCGGCTCCGTGTCACCCTCGGCGCTTCCCCCCAGGGCTTCCCCGACCGCATCGCCGACCCGGGGCGCCCATCGGCCTGCAAGGTCCAGCCCCTTGGGCGCCAGGCTGCGGATCAATCCGGCGGACCGTTCCGTCAGGGGGTAGAAGATCGAGCCGTTCAGCCATGCCGGCCTGTGGCTCTCGGGCGTCGCTGCGGTGAAGAGCAGGTTGCAGACCCCGAGGAAGAGTACGGCGCGGACAAGCCCGAAGGCGAATCCGAGGGCGCGGTCCAGGGCGTTCAGGAGCCGGGCCTGGCGGACGCCGCCGGAGAGCCCGTTCCCGAGCATGCGCAGGACAAGATAGGCCAGGGCGAAGACGACGAGGAAGGCGAGGGGCGCCGCCGCCCAGTCGGGATCCAGCCGGGCCTCGATCAGGGGCGCAAGAAAGCGAAGCCCCAGGATGGCGGCGACGACGGCGAGGATCAGGGAGACAAGGGACACAAGCTCCCGGACTGCGCCCTGCAGGTAGCCGAGGCCGGCCGAAGCCAGCAGGATCGAAAGCACGATGAGGTCGAAGGGGATCATCGCAGGGTCGCCCAGCCGCCTTCGCCGATCCTGGCTACGGCGTCGGCCAGGCGGGCGGCCCCGGACAGCCTGAGCGCGCCGGCGTCGATGTCGCGCGGGCCCAGGGCCTGCCGGAACCCCAGCTTCGCCGCTTCCCGCACGCGCGCCTCGGTCCGGCTGACCGGCCGGATTTCACCGGACAGGCTGATCTCGCCGAAGACGACGCAGTCCTGGGGCAGGGCGACGTCGAGGGCGGAGGAGGCGAGGGCGGCGGCGGCGGCGAGGTCTGCGGCGGGTTCGCTGATCCTCAGCCCCCCGGCGACGTTGAGATAGACGTCCCGGGCGCCCAGGGAGAGCCCGCATCGCGCCTCAAGGACGGCCAGCACCATGGCCAGGCGACCGGAGTCCCAGCCCACCACCGCCCGCCGGGGCGTGCCGTAGGCGGACGGGGCGACAAGGGCCTGGAACTCGACGAGCACGGGGCGGGAGCCCTCGATGCCCGCGAAGACCGCCGCCCCGGCCGCGCGCTCGCCGGAGGTGTCGAGGAAGAGGGCGGAGGGGTTGGCGACCTCGCGCAGGCCCGCGTCTCCCATTTCGAAGACGCCGATCTCGTCCGTGGCCCCGAAGCGGTTCTTCACCCCCCGGAGAACGCGGAAAGGATAGCCGCGCTCGCCCTCGAAGGTCAGGACGGCGTCAACCAGGTGCTCGATGACTCGAGGGCCGGCGATTGCGCCTTCCTTGGTCACATGGCCCACCAGGATGACGGCGACGCCCTCCTTCTTGGCCAGGCGAACCAGCTCGGCCGAGGCGGCGCGGACCTGCGTCACCGAACCCGGGGCTGCGTCGTGGGCGTCGCTCCAGAGGGTCTGGATGGAGTCGATCACCACCAGGTCGAACTTCGAGCGCTTGAGCCCGTCGAGGACGTTGCGCAGGCTGGTCTCGGCGGCCAGCTGGACCGGTGCGGCCCCCAGTCCCATGCGCTGGGCGCGGCTGCGCACCTGGTCGACCGACTCCTCCCCGGAAATGTAGGCGCAGGCCGCGCCCCGGCTGGCGGCGGCGGCGACCGCCTGCATCAGCAGGGTCGACTTGCCGACGCCGGGATCCCCGCCGACCAGGATCGCCGAGCCCCGGGCGACGCCGCCGCCGCAGACCCGGTCAAACTCCTCGATGCCGGTCTGGATGCGGGGCAGGGCGCGGACCTCGCCGGACAGTCCCTGGAAGTCCAGTCCCCGGGTCCGGGAGGGACGGCTGGCGGCCAGGGCGCCGGGCGGGCGCAAACCGCTCTCCTCGACCATGGCGTTCCAGGTCCCGCAGGCGGGGCATTGGCCGCTCCATCGGCCCTGGGAGGCGCCGCAGGACTGGCAGACATAGGTGGCGCCGTCTCTGGCCATGGGGGTCTCCTGATTCGCCCGCCGGCCTCAGTCTAGACCGGCTTGCGTCAGGAGCGGACATACCGCCGGCGGGCCCGGCCGCTCAGGCGCACCAGGCACTCGTGCGCCACCGTGTCGGTCGCCGCCGCCAGGTCATCGACCGGCAGGTTCGGGCCCATCAGCTCGACGCGATCGCCGGGCCGGGCGGGGGCGTCCCCGATCTCGATCGCCAAAAGGTCCATGTTGATGATCCGGACAGGTCGCCGGGCGCCGGCGAA
>JBJOJL010000075.1:0-10820 GCA_046046615.1 Pseudomonadota bacterium | reverse complement strand
CCCCGCCTGCGGCCCCCAGCGTCACCCCCCCTGCGGCGACGACGGCGCCGGAACCCTCGCACGACGCTCCCACCCCCCCTCTGGGAACGGTCGCGGGACGCCGGACCACCGTCCGCGACGCCCTGCGCGACGCCATGGCCGAGGAGATGCGGCGGGACGAGACGGTCTTCCTGATGGGCGAGGAGGTCGGCCAGTACCAGGGCGCCTACAAGGTCAGCCGGGGCCTCCTGGAGGAGTTCGGGCCGCGGCGGGTGATCGACACGCCCATCACCGAGCACGGCTTCGCCGGCCTGGGCGTGGGCGCGGCCATGGCGGGCCTGAAGCCCATCGTCGAGTTCATGACCTTCAACTTCGCCATGCAGGCCATTGATCACATTATAAATTCGGCGGCGAAGACCCTCTACATGTCGGGCGGGCAGATCACCTGTCCGATCGTTTTCCGAGGCCCCAATGGCGCCGCGGCCCGGGTCGCGGCCCAGCACAGCCAGGACTACTCGTCCTGGTACGCCCACGTGCCCGGCCTGAAGGTGGTGGCGCCCTACGACGCCGCTGACGCCAAGGGCCTGCTCAAAGCCGCTATCCGCGACCCCAACCCCGTGGTCTTCCTCGAGCACGAGATGCTCTACGGCCAGGAGTTCGACGTCCCGGATGATCCCGACTGGACCGTACCGATTGGTCAAGCCCTGGTCCGGCGGCCTGGGCGGGACGTCACCCTGACGGCCCATTCGCGCATGGTGGGCCTGGCCCTCGAGGCGGCGGAAATCCTTTCGAAACAGGGGATTGAGGCCGAGGTCGTGGACCTGCGGACCCTCCGGCCCCTCGACCACGCGACCGTCCTGGAGAGTGTGAAGCGGACAAACCGGATCGTCAGTGTCGAGGAGGGCTGGGCGCCCATGGGCGTCGGCGCGGAGATCGTCGCCCGGGTCGCCGCCGAGGCCTTCGACTGGCTGGACGCGCCGCCCCTGCGGGTCGCCCAGGCCGATACGCCCCTGCCTTACGCCGCCAACCTCGAAGCCCTCGCCCTGCCGTCGGTGGAGCGGATCGTCGAGGCGGCCCTCAAGGTCTGCTACCGGTGAGCGCCCTGGCCTGGAAAGCCGGCGGTTGCCACTGCGGACGGGTCCGGTTCGAGGTCGCCCTTCCGGTGAAGCCGGAGGCGCATACCTGCAACTGTTCAATGTGTTCGAAGGTCGGCTTCATCCACCTGATCGTCCCTGAAAGCCGCTTTCGCCAGACGGCGGGGCAGGGGGAGCTGACGGAGTACGCCTTCAATTCCGGCGTCGCCCGGCACCTGTTCTGCCGGACCTGCGGCGTGAAGAGCTTTTACCGGCCCCGCTCGAACCCGGACGGCTGGTCGGTCAACGCCCGCTGCCTGGATGAGGCCGTGGACATGAACCTCACCGAGTTCGACGGCCGGAACTGGGAGGCCAACGCCGCCAGCCTGGCCCACCTGTCGCGGGAGGCCGCGCCATGACTGACATCCTGATGCCCGCCCTGTCCCCGACCATGGAGGAGGGAACTCTCGCCAAGTGGCTTGTAAAGGTTGGGGATTCGGTCCGTTCCGGTGATCTCATCGCCGAGATCGAGACCGACAAGGCGACCATGGAGGTCGAGGCCGTCGACGAGGGGGTCGTCGAAGCCCTGCTGGTGGCCGAGGGGACCGAGGGGGTGAAGGTCAACGCCCCCATCGCCCGGCTGTCCGGGGGAGAGCCGTCTCCGGCCGCGCCGGTCCCGGCCCCTGTCGCCGCTCCGGCTCCAGTTGCTGCGGCCACGCCGGCCCCAGCCGCGCATGCAGCGCCGGAAAAGCCTGTGAAAGCAGAGGGGCAGGCCCGGATCTTCGCCTCGCCCCTGGCCCGCCGACTGGCCGCCGAGAAGGGGCTGGACCTGGCGTCCCTGAAGGGCTCAGGCCCGCACGGCCGGATCATCCGCGCCGACGTGGAGGCCGCCGGTGCGGCGCCGCGTCCTGCGCCCTCCGCCGCCCCGGCGGCGGCCCCGGCGTCGGGCCCGGCTCCCAGCCTGGCCCAGCTCGGCTATCCGGCGGACAGCTACACCCTGGTCCCGCTGGACGGCATGCGCCGCACGGTCGCCCGTCGCCTGACGGAAAGTGCGAGGGATATCCCGCACTTTCCCCTGACAATTGATGTGGAGATCGATGCCCTCCTGGCCGCCCGGACCCGGATCAACGGCCTCCTGGAGCCCCGGGGCATCAAGGTCAGCGTCAACGACCTGGTGATCAAGGCCGCCGCCCTGGCCCTGAAGCAGGTTCCAGAGGCCAACGCCTCCTTCACGCCTGAGGGCATCGCCCTGCACCGGCACGCCGACATCTCCATGGCCGTGGCCGTGGACGGTGGCCTGATCACCCCTATCATCCGCAGGGCCGAGCAGAAGGGTCTGGCGGATATCGCCCTTGAGGCCAAGGACCTGGCCGAGCGGGCCCGCGCCCGGAAGCTGAAACCCGAGGAATTCCAGGGCGGTAC
Source organism: Pseudomonadota bacterium (assembly GCA_046046615.1). Lineage (GTDB taxonomy): Bacteria > Pseudomonadota > Alphaproteobacteria > Caulobacterales > Caulobacteraceae > Phenylobacterium. The sequence continues at coordinate 8,346 of JBJOJL010000075.1, read as the reverse complement.
CTTCTCCATCTCCAACCTCGGTATGTTCGGGATCCGCCAGTTCGGCTCGATCATCAATCCGCCCCAGGGCGCTATCCTGTCGGTGGGCGCGGGCGAGGCGAGGGCGGTTGTCCGGGATGGACAGGTCATCATCCGAACACTGATGACCGTGACCCTGACCTGCGACCACAGGGTCATCGACGGCGCCATCGGCGCCCGCTGGCTGGCCGCCTTCCGGGCCCTGATCGAAGAGCCCGTCACCATGATCGTCTAGGGAGGCCGCCGTGGACTTTGACCTCGTCGTCGTCGGCGCCGGCCCCGGGGGCTATGTGGCCGCCATCCGCGCCGCCCAGCTGGGCCTGAAGGTCGCCATTGTCGAGCGCGACAAGCTGGGCGGGATCTGCCTGAACTGGGGCTGCATCCCCACCAAGGCCCTGCTGAAGTCGGCGGAAACCCTTGAAACCCTTGGGCATCTCGAGGCCTATGGGCTGCGCGCCGAGAAGGTGAGCTTTGACCTGGAGGCCGTGGTCGGCCGGTCCCGGAAGGTGGCGGGCCAGCTGAACGCCGGCGTCGCCTTCCTGATGAAGAAGAACAAGATCACCGTGATCGAGGGGGAGGCGCGGCTGGAGGCCAGCTCGCCTGCGCCCCTCGTTCGCGTGGCGCTCAAGGCGGGGGGCGAGCGCACCCTGAAGGCCGCCAACGTCATCCTGGCCACGGGCGCCCGCGCCCGGACCCTGCCGGACCTGGGCCTGGCCCCCGATGGCCAGCGCGTCTGGTCCTACCGCGAGGCCATGGTCCCTGACCGGGTCCCGACCTCCCTGCTGGTCGTGGGGTCCGGCGCCATCGGGATCGAATTTGCGAGCTTCTACAGGGCCCTGGGTTCGGAAGTTACGGTGATCGAGGCCCTGCCGCGCATCCTGCCCGTGGAGGACGAGGAGGTCTCAGCCGCGGCCCAGAAGGCCTTCGAGGCCCGCGGCATCGCCTTCCGCACCGGCGCCTCCGTCCGTCGCCTCGCGCCCAGCGGGAAGGGCGTCGAACTGACCGTCGAGGCCGCCGGCGCCGCCGAGACCCTCAAGGCCGAGGTCGCCATCGTCGCCGTGGGCATTGTCGGCAATGTCGAGGGCCTGGGGCTCGAAGCCCTCGGCGTCACGATCGAGAAGACCCACGTGGTCACGGACTCCCACGGCGCCACCGGCGTGCCTGGCCTCTGGGCCATCGGCGACCTGGCCGGCCCGCCCTGGCTGGCGCACAAGGCCAGCCACGAGGGCGTGCACTGCGTCGAGCACATTGCGGGGCTCAAGCCCTCCGGCCTGACGGCGCCCATCCCGGGCTGCACCTACGCCTCGCCCCAGGTCGCCTCGGTCGGCCTGACCGAGGCCCAGGCCAAGGCCCGGGGCCTGTCGGTCAAGGTCGGCCGTTTTCCCTTGCGCGCCAACGGAAAGGCGATTGCGGCGGGGCATACCGAGGGCTTCATCAAGACCGTCTTCGACGCCGCCAACGGCGCCCTGGTCGGCGCCCACATGATCGGCGCGGACGTCACCGAGATGATCCAGGGCTACGCCCTCGCCATGACCCTGGAAGCCACCGAGGCCGACCTCTTCGCCACGGTCTTTCCCCATCCGACGATCAGCGAGGGCATGCACGAGGCGGCCCTCGACGCCTTTGGAAGGGCGCTGCACGTCTAGGACGTCTGCGTCGCCGGCGACCCCCTCCGGCCCGGGGCCTTGCCCCGGTCCACCTCCCCCTTGGGGGACCGTTGCAATATTCGGAACACGGCGGAACGGATCGGATTCACAAGCTGAACGTAACGGATTCAGATCGGGAATATCGTTCTCGTTTTACCCCATTTCGCAATAGTCCCCTTGGGGGAGGAATTAGAGAGCCATTTTCACCCCCAAGGGGGAGCTGCGGGCAAAGCCGGCTAAGGGGGTCTGCCGACGAGCCGTCCCTATGCCGCCCTTCGCCCTTCCACCTCGGCGAGTCTCTGGATGGTGACGTAGTCGGTCTTGCCGGTGCCGAGGACGGGGATTTCGGGGACCTTCACGATCTTGCGGGGCACGGCGATCTCGGGGGCGCCGAGGGACTGGGCGTGCTCGATGATGGTGCTGGCGGCGGCGTCGTTGCGGTCGGTGAAGAGGATGAGGCGCTCGCCCTTCTTGGGGTCGGGCATGGCGATCACGGCGTGGCGGTTGTCCGGCCAGAGGGACAGGACGAGGTCCTCGGCGGCGGTGAGGGAGACCATCTCGCCGCCCACCTTGGCGAAGCGCTTGGCCCGGCCGAGGATGGTGATCCATCTGTCCTCGGTCATGCTGACGATGTCGCCGGTGTCGAGCCAGCCGTCCACCGGGGCGTCGAGGGTGCCGTCCGGGCGCAGGTAGCCGGCCATGACATTGGCGCCCCGCACCAGCAGGCGCCCGCCGCCGGTGATGCCTTCCACCGGCTCCAGCCGGGCCTCCATGCCGGGCAGGAGGCCGCCCACCGTGCCGCGGCGGTTGTTGCCCGGACGGTTGATGGCGACGATCGGGGCCGCCTCGGTGGCGCCGTAGCCTTCGAGCACCGGCACGCCGCCGAAGCGGTCGCGGATCAGGTTGTGGGTCTCCTCGCGCACCTTCTCGGCGCCGGCGACGATGAACTTCAGCCCCGACAGCTCATCGCTGTCGCAGGCGCGGGCGTACTGGTTGATGAAGGTGTCGGTCGCCAGGAGGAGGGACGCCTTGGTGTCCTTGATCAGGGGCGGAATCTGCTTGACGTGCAGGGGCGAGGGATACTCGAACACCTTCATCCCGGTCAGGAGCGGCAGGAGGATGCCCCCGGTCAGGCCGAAGGAGTGAAAGATCGGCAGGGGATTGAAGAGGATCCAGTCCGGATCGATGTCGATGAAGCTGGCCGCCTGGGCCACGTTGGCCACCAGGTTCTCCTGGGTCAGGACCACGGCCTTGGGCGCCCCGAAGCTGCCGGACGTGAACAGGATGACGCCGATGTCCGAGGGCTTGGCGGCGGCGGCGAACCGGGCGGGCAGGGCGCCGGCGGCGGCGGCGAAGACCTTGTCGGCCAGGCCGACCTTCTCGCGGACGTCCTCCAGGTAGGTGACCGTCGACACCGTCTCGAGGGCGTCGACCAGGTCGTGCAGCTGGCCCTGCTCGATGAACTTGTGGGCGGTGAGGACGCGCTTGACCCCGGCCAGCTCGCAGGCCGCCTTGAGGTTGCGGATGCCCGAGGTGAAGTTGAGCATGGTCGGCACGCGGCCGAAGGCGTGCAGGGCGAAGAAGGCCACCACCCCGGCGGAGCTGGCGGGCAGCATGACGCCGACGCGTTCGCCCCTGTCGGTCATGGTGGCGATTCGCCGGCCGAGGGCGAAGGCGGCGCGGATCAGGTCGGTGTAGGTGAGGGGGTTGCGGTCCTGGTCCTCCAGGATCGGCTTCTTGGGCCCGAAGGTCGCCCTGGCCTCGACCAAGGCGTTGAAGAGGGTCCCGCCGCCATTGAGGTGATCTCCCAGCCTGCCCATGCGACGTCTCCCCGAATTGCCTCGTTGGACGGAAAGGTAGTCAGCCGTCACGGGAATGAAAAGATGCGTTACAGGTCGTGATCGTCCGTGACGCTTGATCCCGGCGTCGCCAGGGATGATCTAGGGGCATGGCCACCGTCATCGACACCCGCTCCGGGCCGCGCCCGCGCCACCCGGAAAAGCGCAACCGCCCCGACACGCCGGTCCTGCGCAAGCCGGAATGGCTGAGGGTGCGGGCGCCGGGATCGGAGGGCTACGCCGCGACCCGGGCCATCGTGAAGGCCCACGGCCTGGTGACGGTCTGCGAGGAGGCGGCCTGCCCGAACATCGGCGAGTGCTGGACCCAGTCCCACGCCACCATGATGATCATGGGCGACACCTGCACCCGGGCCTGCGCCTTCTGCAATGTGGCGACCGGCCGGCCCGAGCCCCTGGACCCGACGGAGCCCGCCCGGGTGGCGGACGCCGTGGCCAAGATGGGCCTGAAGCACGTGGTCATCACCTCGGTGGACCGCGATGACCTGGCCGACGGGGGCGCCGCCCATTTCGCCGAGGTGGTGCGAGAAATCCGCGCCCGCGCCCCGGGGGCGACGGTGGAGATCCTGACGCCCGACTTCCTGCGCAAGCCTGTGGAGGCGGCCCTGGAGGTGATCGCCGCCCGCCCGGACGTCTTCAATCACAACCTGGAGACCGTGCCGCGGCTCTATCCCTCGATCCGGCCAGGTGCGCGCTACTACCACTCCCTGCGCCTGCTGGAGCGGGTGAAGGAGGCGGACCCGGAGGCCTTCACCAAGTCGGGCCTGATGGTCGGCCTGGGCGAGTCCCGGGAGGAGGTCCTGCAGGTCATGGACGACATGCGTTCGGCCGGGATCGATTTCCTGACCATCGGCCAGTACCTCCAGCCGACCCGCAAGCACGCGGCGGTGGACCGTTTCGTCACCCCTGAGGAGTTCCGCGGCTACGAGGAAGCGGCCCGAGCCAAGGGCTTCCTGATGGTCTCGGCCAGCCCGCTGACGCGGTCCTCGCACCACGCCGGCGAGGACTTCGCCCGGCTGAAGGCGGCGCGCCTGGCCCGGGCGGGCCGGGCCTAGGGTGCGTCACCGGCTCTCGCGAAGCTCGCCCTTCGCCCCGGAGGCCCTGTTCGGCCTGGTGGGCGACGTGGCCTGCTATCCGGAATTCGTGCCCTGGGTCCGGTCCCTGCGGACCTGGAACGAGAGGACGGAGGCGGACGGGGCGACCTGGCTGGACGCCGAGGTCCAGGTGGCCTTCGGCCCGGTGCGGGAGCGGTTCTCCACCCGGGTGCGCCGCGACCCGGCCCTGAAGCGGATCGACGTGGACCTGCTCTCGGGCCCGTTCCGGCGGTTGCGCAACCGCTGGGACTTCGTGGCCGAGGAGGGCGGGACGCGGATCGACTTCGACATCGACTTCGAGTTCCGCAGCCGGCTGCTGGAGGGCCTGCTGGCGGGCAATTTCGACCGCGCCGCGGGTCGCCTGCTGGCGTGCTTCGAGGCGCGGGCGCAGGCGCTGTTCGGGGCGGAGAGGACTTGAACGGACGCCGTTGACCCCCTCTGCCGGCTTTGCCGGCAGCTCCCCCTTGGGGGAGCAATTACCGCCTCATTCCTCCCCATCAGGGGGAGGTGGGCCGCGCAGCGGGCCGGAGGGGGTCAGCTGAGCCGGGGGACCTAGCGGCTGATGCGTTCGCGCATGGCTTCGAGGGCGGACTGGACGGCGGCCAGCTGGATTTCCTCGCGGGTCTCGAACTGGAAGAATTCCTGGCGGTGGTGGAGGCCGTGGTTGGCGCGGGCGGTGGCGATGTGCACCGTTCCGACCGGCTTCATCCGGGTGCCGCCGCCGGGGCCTGCGACGCCGGTGATGGCCACGGCGATGTGGGCGTGGGAATTCTCGAGGGCGCCCTCGGCCATCATGCGGGCGACGGGCTCGGAGACGGCGCCGAGGTCGGCGATGATCTCGCCGGGCACGCCGAGCAGCTCCTGCTTGGCGCGGTTGTTGTAGACGACGAAGCCGCGCTCGAAGACGTCCGACGCCCCCGGGATGGCGCAGATGGCGCCGGCGACGAGGCCGCCCGTGCAGCTCTCGGCCGTGACCAGACGCAGCTGGCGCTCCCGGGCCTCATCGATCAGGAGGCGGGCGAGGGTCTCGATCTCGATGGAAAACATGGCTCGACTCCGGTCTGGCGCTGGCGGGACGACCTGACCACCGGCCGGGGGGAGGGCGCAAGCCCCTCCCGGCGGAGGATCAGGCTGCGGGAAGTTCGACGGCGGCGAGGGCCTGGGCCAGAAGGCCCTCCTGGCGACCGGTATAGCCCATGCCCTCGGTGGTGGTGGCCTTGACGCTGACCCGGCCCACGTCGAGGCCCAGGATGTCGGCCACCGACCGGCGCATGGCCTCGCGGTGCGGGCCGATCCGGGGCTGCTCGCAGACCAGGGTGAGGTCGAGGGACAGGATGCGGCCCCCGCGGGCGGCGACGCGGGCGCCGGCGTGGGCGAGGAAGGTGGCCGAAGGCTCGCCCTTCCAGCGCGGGTCCGAGGGCGGGAAGTGCTGGCCGATGTCGCCTTCTCCGATCGCTCCCAGCAGGGCGTCGGTCAGGGCGTGGAGGCCGGCGTCGGCGTCGGAATGGCCCACCAGGGCGGCGTCGTGCGGGATGCGGACGCCGCAGAGCCAGACCCCGTCGCCCGGGCCCCAGCGGTGGGCGTCGATCCCCTGTCCCATGCGGACCTCGCGTGGGGGCGGGGCGGTCGGGCGGGCGAGGGCCTCGGCCATGTCGAAATCCTCCGGCCAGGTGAGCTTGAAGAGGCGCGGGTCCCCTGGGACCAGGGCGACCCGGGCGCCGGCGGCGCTCATGACCGCCGCCTCGTCCGTGGGCTCTGGCCCGGTCCAGGCGGCGAAGGCGGCCAGCAGGGCGGCGTGGCGGAAGGCCTGGGGGGTCTGGGCCCGCCAGAGGCCCTCGCGGTCCACCGCCGCCGCGATCTCGGGATCGCCTGAGGGGCCGCCGCGCTTGAGGCTGTCGGCCACCGGCAGGGCGGCGACGGCGCCGTCAGCGCCGGCCAGGGCCTCCAGGACACGGCTGATCACGGCGGCGCCCAGGAAGGGCCTGGCGGCGTCGTGCACGAGGACGGGCTCGTCCGGCGGCCCGTCCAAGGCGGCGAGGCCCGCCCGGACCGAGAGGGAGCGGGCCGGACCGCCCTCGACCACCACAAGGCCGGGCAGGCCGGCGAGAAGGCTGCGGGCCGCCTCGGTCCTGTCCGGGGTGGTCACCACCACCAGGCGCCGGGCGCCCGCGGCGGACAGGGCCTGCGCCGACCAGGCCAGGACCGGGCGGCCGCCGAGGTCCCGCCAGGGCTTGGGCTCGCCCGGTCCGGCCCGGAGACTGGCGCCAGCGGCGACGATGACGGCGGAAAAGGTCATGGAGGCTGTTTAGGCGCGCAGGCGGGCCTGTCCAGAGGGACCGGGCGCGGGCGCCTCTTTACGCGGCGGTCGAATTGCCTAAAAAGAGGGCGATGCAGGTGACGCCAAAATGAGCAGCCCGGTCCGCATCGGGGATGTCGAGATCGACGGCAGGGTCTGGATCGCCCCCATGACCGGGGTGTCGGACCTGCCGTTCCGGCGGGCGGCCTCGCGGCTGGGCGCGCCCTACGTCGCGACCGAGATGGTGGCGTGCTCCGCCTTCGCCGCGGGCCGGCCCGACGTGGTCCGGCGCGCGGCCGTGGGCGAGGGCCTGCCGCGGATGGTGGTCCAGCTGGTGGGGCGCACCCCGGAGGACATGGCCGCCGGCGCGCGCCTGGCCGCCGCCGCCGGCGCCGACGTGATCGACCTGAATTTCGGCTGCCCGGCCCGCGAGGTGACCGGCGGGGCTCTGGCCGGTTCGGCCCTGATGCGCGAGCCCGACCTCCTGTACCGGCTCGTGGAGGCGGTGGTCGATGCGGTCGACGTGCCGGTGACCGCCAAGATGCGCCTGGGCTGGGACGACGCCTCGCGGAACGCCCCGGAGATCGCGGCGGGGGCGGAGGCGCGGGGGGTGAAGGCCATCACGGTGCATGGCCGCACCCGCTGCCAGTTCTACAAGGGCGCCGCCGACTGGAAGGCCGTGGCGGCGGTCAAGGCCGAGGTGAAGGTCCCGGTCATCGTCAATGGCGACATCCGGAGTGCGGGCGACGCCGCCCGGGCCCTGGCGGAGTCCGGGGCCGACGCGGTCATGGTCGGACGGGGCGTCTATGGCCGGCCGTGGATCGCGCCCTGGATCGAGGCGGGACTGGCGGGGGAGACCTGGGAAGAACCCGACAGGGAGGCGCGCCTGGAGGTGGTGCTGCAGCACTTCGCCGAGAGCCTGGCCTTCTACGGCGACCGCACGGGCCTGAGGGTCTTCCGAAAGCACCTGGCGGCCTATGTGGACGAGGCGGCTGCGCCGGGCGATCCGACCGAGCGGCTGGAGGCCCGGCGGCGGCTGTGCCGCATGGAAGACCCCCGGGAGGTCGAGGCCGGCCTTTCCGAACTCTGGCGAAGGGAGACGGCGGCATGACCCCGGTTCCGGCAGGCGAGTCCCTGAGGGCGGCGGCCTTCGACATGGCGCCCGAACCCGCCCTGGTCGTGGCGGAGGGCGGGCAGGTGGTGGCGGCGAACGAGGCCGCCGAGCGCCTGTTCGGCCAATCGCTGGGGGTCATGACCCGAAGCGGCCTTTCCGCGGCCATGGCGCCGGACGCACCCCTGCTGATCCTGGTGGCGCGGGCGCGCAGCGAGGGCGGCCCCGTGCGCGAGCGGGGCTTCGAGGTCAGCCTGTTCGGGCACTCGGCCTTCCGCGCCGACGCCTCGGCCGCGCCCCTGGAGGATGGCTCGGTCCTGCTGAC
>JBJOJL010000074.1:0-10910 GCA_046046615.1 Pseudomonadota bacterium | reverse complement strand
TCGCATGCGAACCGGCTCCAGGCCCTCGAGGACCTCGATGTCCTTGGCGGAATACCCGCCCTTGCCGGACGCCGCAGCCTGAGCGGGCGCAGTCGGGGCAGGCGCAGGCGGGGGCTCGGCGGCCCCGGACGGACGGGGCGCGGGCTGCGGGTCGTCGAAGAGCGAGGCCTGTGGGGGCGGTTCAGCCATGCAGGTTCATTGCCGCGATTCGGGCCCGGAATCAGAAAGGCCGCCGGAACTCCGGCGGCCTTCCCGTGATCTCACCCGAGAGGAGGGCGGATCAGCACTTGTAGTACATGTCGAACTCGACCGGGTGCGGGTGCAGCTGGAGGCGCATCACCTCTTCCATCTTCAGTTCGATGTAGGAGTCGATGAAGTCGTCATCCATGACGCCGCCGGCCTTGAGGAAGGCCCGGTCCTTGTCGAGGGCCTCGAGGGCCTCGCGCAGGGAGCCGCAGACCTCGGGGACCTTCTTCTGCTCGCGCGGGGGCAGGTCGTAGAGGTTCTTGTCCTGCGGGCCGCCGGGATCGATCTGGTTGATGATGCCGTCCAGGCCGGCCATCAGCAGGGCGGTGAAGGTCAGGTAGGGGTTGCCCATCGGGTCCGGGAAACGGGCCTCGATGCGCTTGGCCTTCGGGCTGTCGACGTGCGGGATGCGGATCGAGGCCGAGCGGTTGCGGGCCGAGTAGGCCAGCTTCACCGGGGCTTCGTAGCCGGGCACCAGACGCTTGTAGGAGTTGGTCGTCGAGTTCGAGAAGGCGTTGATGGCCTTGGCGTGCTTGATGATGCCGCCGATGTACCAGAGGCACATCTGGGACAGGCCGGCGTACTTGTCGCCGGCGAACAGGGGCTTGCCGGCGCCCCAGATCGACTGGTGCACGTGCATGCCCGACCCGTTGTCGGCGAACATGGGCTTGGCCATGAAGGTGGCCGTCTTGCCGTAGGCCGCCGCCACGTTGTGGATGACGTACTTGTAGAGCTGCATCCGGTCGGCCATCACCACCAGGGTGTCGAACTTCAGGCCGAGCTCATGCTGGGCGGGCGCCACCTCGTGGTGGTGCTTTTCCGGCTTCATGCCGAGTTCACCCATGACCGCCAGCATCTCGCCGCGCAGGTCCTGGGCGGAGTCCACCGGGTTCACCGGGAAGTAGCCGCCCTTGGGGCCGGGCCGGTGACCCATGTTGCCTTCCGGATATTCCCGGGCCGAGTTCACCGGCAGTTCGGTGGAGTCGAAGGAGTAGCCGGTGTTGTGCGGGGCGGTGGACCAGCGCACGTCGTCGAAGATGAAGAACTCCGCCTCGGGACCGAAGAAGGCGGTGTCGCCGATGCCCGCGGACTTCAGGTAGTTGAGGGCCGACTTGGAGATCGACCGCGGGTCGCGGTTGTAGGGCAGGCCGGTGTCGGGGTTCACGACGTCGCACATCAGGGCCAGCGTGGTCTGCTGGTAGAAGGGGTCGATGATGGCGGTGTCGAGGTCAGGCCGCAGCTTCATGTCGCTTTCGTTGATCGCCTTCCAGCCGGCGATCGACGAGCCGTCGAACATGGTCCCGTCGGTCAGGAATTCTTCGTCCACCAGGTCGATGTCGAAGGTGACATGCTGCATCTTGCCGCGGATGTCGGTGAAGCGGACGTCGACGTACTTGACGTCCTTTTCCTTGATCTGGTCCAGAATGTCCTTGGCCGTGGCCATGATGTTCCCCTTCTCGGTCAAAATTCCCGCCGCCTAGACGGCGGCGTCTCCCGTCTCGCCGGTGCGGATGCGCAGGACATCCAGGACCTCCGAGACAAAAATCTTCCCGTCGCCTATGCGGCCCGTGCGGGCGGCCCCGACGATGGCCTCGAGCGCGGCCTCCAGCTGGTCGTCGGGCAGGACGACCTCGACCTTGATCTTGGGCAGGAAGTCCACGACGTACTCCGCCCCGCGGTAAAGTTCCGTGTGCCCCTTCTGGCGACCATAGCCCTTGGCCTCGATCACCGTCATGCCCTGGAGGCCAAGCTCCTGAAGGGCTTCCTTCACCTCGTCGAGCTTGAAGGGCTTGATGACCGCTTCGATCTTTTTCATCCGACGACTCCGGCCGGGCTCCGCGCCCGGCGACGTCCGGGCAGGTGACCCACCGGGAGCAAAGGTTCAAGTTCCTGGTCGATCCTGAGGCCCCGACTTGGACGCAAACAGGGCAGGCGCCCGGAAAACAGGCGCCGGTCGCCTGATTTTCGTGCAAATGCCGTATAGGCCGGAATTCCCCTTGAGAGCAGGCCTTCAGCGCCTAGGATCGCCCTCCATCAGACAGGGAGGGCGCGGGTGAGCGACGAAAAGACACCGGTTCTGGTCGGCGGCGGCCAGTTCACCTGGCGCGGCGACCCGGGCGCTTCGCCGTCTCCCACGAGCCTGCTCAAGATCGCGGCGGAAAGGGCGGCCGTCGACGCCGGGCTTGGAGCCGGGGTCCTTTCGGGCATCGACGGCCTGGCGGTCATCAGCTTTGCGGTGGACGCCCCGGGTGAGCGGCGCGTCATGCCTCACTCGACCAACCCGCCCCTGACCCTTGCGCGCCGGCTGGGCGCTGAGCCCGGCTGGAGCGTCTACACCCGCACCGGCGGCAACAGTTCCCAGTACGCCATCAACGTGGCGGCCCAGCGGATCGCCGAGGGGCGGAACCAGCAGATCCTTGTGGTCGGCGCGGAGTTCATGGGATCGGGCGTCAAGCGCCTGACCCGGGGGCTGGGCTTCGACGACTGGGACGACGCCGAGGACCTGCCGCCGCCGGAGTGGATCGGTGACGGCCGCCCGGGCGTCAGTCCCTACGAGGCCGTCCACGGCATGGATCGGCCGATCAACATCTATCCGCTGTTCGAGAACGCCCTGCGGGCCCGCGACGGGCGATCGATCCCCGACCACCAGCGTCGGCTTGGCGAGCTCTTCGCGCCCTTCACGCAAGTCGCGGCGGGCAACCCGGAGGCCTGGTTCCCCATCGCGCGGAGCCCCGACGAGCTGGTCACCGTGACGCCGGCCAACCGGATGATCGGCTTTCCCTACCCGAAGTTCCTGAACGCGATCATGGATGTGGACCAGTCCGCCGGCGTTCTGATGACCAGCCTTGCCCGCGCCCGCGAACTGGGCGTGCCGGAGGACCGGATGGTGTTCCTGCATGGCTGCGCCGACGCCAACGACATCTGGAACCCGATCGAGCGGCAGGATTTCCACTCCAGCCCGGCCATGCGGCTCACGGGCGAGCGGGCGCTGGACATGGCGGGGATCACGGTCGCCGATATCGCCGCCTTCGACCTCTATTCCTGCTTCCCGTCCGCCGTTCAGGTGGGGGCGGAGTCCCTGGGCGTGGCCCTCGACGATCCCCGGGGCTTCACGGTGACCGGGGGGCTGCCCTACGCCGGGGGGCCGGGGAACAACTACGCCATGCACGGCGTCGTGATGATGATGCAGCGCCTGCGCGAGAAGCCCGGAGCCTTCGGCCTCTGCACCGCCAATGGATGGTACCTCACCAAGCAGTCCACAGGCGTTTACTCGACCCGGCCGCCACAACGGCCCTTTGAGCGGCAGGCCCCTTCCGTGATCCAGTCGCAGATCGACGCCCTTCCGCGCCCGACCGTCATCGAACGGCCATCGGGGCGGGGCAGGGTGGAGACCTACACCGTGATTCATGACCGGGACGGCTATCGCATGGGCGTGATCGTGGGGCGTGACGAAGCGGACCGTCGTTTCGCCGCCATCATCCCCGGAACCGAGACGGAGGCCCTGGCCTCCCTCGAGAGCCGGGAGGGCGTGGGGCGGACCGGAACCGTCTCCCGCTCGCCGGACGACCGCCGCAACCTCTTCATCCTGGACTGAGCCATGCAGAGACTTTTCCTGATCCGCCACGGAAAACCCGCCGCCGTCTGGGGCGAGGCCGACGAGGACCCCGGCCTGGACGACGCGGGCCGCGCCCAGGCCGAAGCCGCCCGGGACTTCCTCTTGTCCCTGCCCGAGGACCAGAGGCCCCGCCGGGTGGTCAGTTCGCCCCTGCGACGCTGCCGCGAGACCGCCGCCCCGACGGCCGAGGCCCTTGGGGTGGAGATCGAGATCGATTCAGGCGTGGGCGAGATCCCCACGCCGGCCTCCCTGACGGCGGAGGACCGGCCGGCCTGGCTCCGCGAGGCCTTCCAGGGTCGCTGGGCCGACATCCAGGGCGACCTGGATTATGAGGACTGGCGCCGGCGGGCCGCGGACTCCCTGCTCGGACGGGGCGGGACGGCCGTCTTCAGCCATTACGTGGCCATCAATGCGGTCATGTCCCTGCTGGCGGGGGAGGACAGGGTCCTCGTCTTCCGCCCGGATCACGCCTCCGTCACCACCCTGGCCACTGACGGTCTCCGCCTGGCGCTTGTCGAGCCCGGGCGCGAGGCCTCAACCGGCGTTCTTTAGACCATGTCGCCCAGGTCCATCCTGACTGTCGCCGAGATGGCGGAGGCGGACCGGGCGGCCGTGGCTGCGGGAACCTCCGTCGCCCGGCTCATGCAGAGGGCCGGCCAGGCCGTGGCGCGCGCCATCGAGGCGAGGTTCGATCGCCAGCCCGTGCGCATCCTTTGCGGTCCCGGGGACAACGGCGGCGACGGATACGTCGTCGCGGTCGAGCTGGCGGCCCGGGGCTGGCCCGTCACGGTCGAGGCCCTGGCGGCCCCGGCCACGGAAGCCTCTCGCGGGGCGCGCGCCGCCTGGACCGGTCCCGTGGCGGCGTGGGGGGAGGGCGGGCCAGAGCGTCTGGTGGTCGACGCCCTCTTCGGCGCCGGCCTGAACCGGCCCCTCGAGCCGGCGGTTGTCCGCCGCCTGGAGGCCCTGGCGTCCCCGCCGCGGCAGGTTGTGGCGGTGGACGTCCCGAGCGGCCTGTCCGGCGACACCGGACGCCCCCTGGGAGCCGCCGCCCTCTCGGCGGTCCTTACCGTGACCTTCCAGGCGCGCAAGCCCGCCCACGTCCTGTTTCCCGGCCGGGAGCGTTGCGGCGAGGTCATCGTGGCGGACATCGGTCTTGGCGAGGTCGCCTCCCGTTTGTTCGAGAACGACCCGGATCTCTGGATCGATCGCTTCCCCTGGCCCCGGGCCAGCGGCCACAAGCACAGCCGCGGGCGCCTTGGGGTCATCAGCGGCGGTCCCTGGCGGACCGGCGCGGCGCGGCTCGCCGCCCGGGCGGGGCTGCGCGCCGGCGCCGGGGTGGTGACCCTGGTCTCGCCGCGGGACGCCCTGGCGATCAACGCCGCCCATCTCGAGGCGGTCATGCTGACCCCCGCCGATTCCGCCGACGAGGTCGAGGCGGCCTGCGCCGAGATGGACGCCGTGGTCGTCGGCCCCGCCGCCGGCCTCGACGATCCGGCCCGGGAAAAAGTCCTGGCCCTCGGGCGGACGGGCGCCGCGCTGGTGATCGACGCCGACGCCATCACCGTCTTTCGTCCTTCCCCCTCCGAGCTTTTCGCCCTGCTCGACATCGATGACGTCCTGACGCCCCACGAAGGTGAGTTCGAGCGGCTCTTCCCAGGCCTGCTGGCTGGCTCCGCAACGCGGATCGCAGCGGCGCGGGAGGCCGCCCGCCGGGCGGGGGCGGTGGTCCTGCTGAAGGGCGGCGATACCGTCGTGGCGCATCCGGACGGACGGGCGGCAGTCAGCCTGAACGCCCCGCCCTGGCTGGCGACTGCAGGATCAGGCGACGTGCTGGCCGGGCTGATCGGCGGCCTCCTCGCCCAGGGCGCAGGGGGATTTGACGCCGCCTGTGCGGGCGCCTGGATCCATGCCGAGGCCGCGGAGCGCTTCGGGCCCGGCCTGATCGCAGAGGATCTTCCCGGCCTGGTTCCCACGGTCCTGTCCGATCTCTGGGCCCGGCACTGAATCTGGTGCCCTCCGCCGGACTCGAACCGGCACGCCTTGCGGCACGGGAACCTAAATCCCGCGCGTCTACCAGTTTCGCCAGGAGGGCGGCCAACGGGGTCCGTCTAGGACCCGCGGGCCGGGGTGACAAGCCGCGGATTCCGGTCCCGCCGGGTTTCCAGTTCAACCCGGGGCTGAACCCTGTAAGATAATGGGATGCGCCCACAAGGGTGCACGGCGAGTTGGGGAGGGAGTCATGTCCAGCCTGATCGACCGGGGTCCGGTGCTCGGGTCCCGTGACATCCGCCAGGTCATGGCGGTGGCCGAGAAGGGCAGCATCCGGCGGGCGGCTGACGTACTGGGCATGACCCAGCCTGGCCTGTCCAAGAACCTCCGGCTCATCGAGGACCGGCTTGGCGTCTCGCTCTTCGAGCGCTCCACCTCGGGCGTGAAGCTTACGGCGGCGGGCGCCATGCTGGTGGACCGCGGACGCCAGGTTCTGCTCGACCTGTCGGCGATCGAGCGGGACATAGAGGACTCGTCCCGCGGAGAGAGCGGCCAGGTCACCGTCGGGCTCGGGACGGTCATCGCCATTGAGGCGGCGGCGTCCCTGCTGGCCGAGGCCCACCGGCTCCACCCCGGAATCTCGGTGGGCGTGACCGTCAACGATCCTGACACCCTCCTGGAAATGCTCAGCGCGGGTCGGCTGGACTTCGGGGTCTTCCACCTGGAGCCGTCCCGCCTGACCGGTGACTTCACCGCCAGGGTCGTCCTGAAGACCCGGCCGGTGATCCTGGTCGGTCCGCACCATCCTCTCGCAGGCCGAACCGAGATCGATCCTCATGAGTTGAGCCGATACCGGATCGCAGCTCCCAGGATCTATCCCAGCCTCGGTCGCTGGCTCGAGGAAAAGACCGGCGCGCCGCTGAAGCCCGCCCTGGTGGGATCGGATTTCTTCCAGGTCGCGGAGATGCTCCAGCTTGCGGATGTCTACACGATCGCTTCAAGGAGCATCCAGCGGCGGCTGCAGCGCTTCTTTCCCCTGGCGCCCCTGCATGTGCCCGGATTTGACTTCGAACACGTCTCCCATTGCGTCCAGGCTTCAAGCCGGCCCCTCTCAGGCCCCGCCCAGCGCATCCTCTCCTTGACGACCCGCATCCTGGCCCAGTCCCAGCAGGACCCTCAATCCTAGGGTTATGTCGATCAAAGCAACCGCCGGCTATTCGCCCCGGCGACGGCTTCCTAGGCTTCCACCTTCTGGAATTTGGTCCTTGGCGGCGCCTTCCGGCCCGTCACTGAGGGAGAGGTCAACACCATGCCCAACGGCAAGCCGAATATTCTCATCATGTGGGGCGACGACATCGGTCAGTCGAACCTGTCCATCTTCACCAAGGGGATGATGGGCTATCGCACCCCCAACATCGACCGCGTCGCCGAAGAGGGCATGCTCTTCACTGACTACTACGCGGAGCAGAGCTGCACCGCCGGTCGCGCCTCCTTCATCACCGGCCAGTGCGGCCTGCGGACCGGCCTGACCAAGGTCGGCCTGCCCGGCGCCGAGCTCGGGATGCGCGCTGAGGATCCGACCATCGCCCGGGTCATGAAGGGCCAGGGCTACGCCACCGGCCAGTTCGGCAAGAACCACCTCGGCGACCGCGACTCCCACCTGCCGACCCAGCATGGCTTCGACGAGTTCTTCGGTAACCTCTATCACCTGAACGCCGAGGAAGAGCCCGAGCTGCGGGACTATCCGAACCCGGTCGACTTCCCGAACTTCAAGGCCAACTTCGGCCCGCGCGGCGTCCTGCACTGCAAGGCCGACGGCAAGGGCGGCCAGACCATCGTCAACACCGGCCCGCTGACCAAGAAGCGGATGGAGACCATCGACGACGAGGTCCTGGAAAAGACCGTCGACTTCATCAAGCGCCACAATGACGCCGGCGTTCCCTTCTTCGTGTGGTTCAACACCACCCACATGCACTTCCGGACCCACGCCAAGCCGGAGAGCCTGGGCCAGTCGGGCCGCTGGCAGTCCGAGTACCATGACGTCATGATCGACCACGACAAGGCGATCGGCGTGCTGCTCGACCTGCTGGACGAGCTCGGCATCGCTGACGACACCTTCGTCATGTACTCCACCGACAACGGCCCGCACTGCAACAGCTGGCCCGACGCCGGCACCACCCCCTTCCGCAGCGAGAAGAACACCAACTGGGAAGGCGCCTACCGCGTCCCGGCGATGATCCGGTGGCCGGGGAAGATCAAGGCGGGCTCGGTGTCCAACGACATCGTCTCCCACCTCGACTGGCTGCCCACCCTGGCGGCCATCGCCGGCGAGCCCAACGTGAAGGAGAAGCTGCTCAAGGGGACCAAGATCGACGGGCACGACTTCAAGGTCCACCTCGACGGCTACAACATCCTCGACTACCTCACCGGCAAGGAAGAGAAGTGCCCGCGCGTCGGGTTCCTCTACTTCACCGACGACGGCGAGCTGTCCGGCCTGCGGTACGACAACTGGAAGGTCGTGTTCATGGAGCAGCGGTGCCCGGGCACCTGCATGATCTGGTCGGAGCCCCTGGTCACCCTGCGGACGCCGAAGATCTTCAACCTCCGCACCGACCCCTACGAGCACGCGGACATCACCTGCAACAGCTACTGGGACTGGATGTTCGACCACGTCTACCTGCTGGTGCCGGCGCAGTCCCTGGTCGCCCAGTTCCTGGCGTCCTTCAAGGAGTTCCCGCCGCGCCAGAAGGCCGCCAGCTTCAACCTGGATTCGGTCATGGAAAAGATGCACCAGGGCGCGTCTGGCGGCGCCTGACGACGACTGATTTCCCCGGATCCGGTTTCCCCGGATCCGGGGTCTTCCCTTGAGACCGGAGCCCGCCATGCTGACGCCCGAGACCCTCAAGCTGGCGGCGATCTCCAGCATCTTCCTGCTGGTCGCCTCGATCGGGCTCCAGGCCCGTCTGGGCTCCACACTCCGGGTCTTCTTGGATCCTTCCGATCGACGGAAGGCCCTCGGCGCCCTCAGCGCCATGTTCATCGCCATTCCCGCCCTGGCCTGGCTGGTGGTCCGGATCGGCGCGCCGGGCGCCCCTGCGGCGGCGGCCCTCCTGGCCCTCTCGATTTCTCCCATGGCGCCCTTCCTTCCCCGAAAGCAGTGGAAGGTCGGAGGCGACGCCGAATGGGTGACCGCCCTGCAGGTCGCAGCCACCCTGCTTTCGGTAATCCTTGCGCCTGTCTATGTCGGGATCTTCGCCCGCGCCTTCGACATGTCGGTCGAGGCGCCTGTGGCCGGCATGATGAGGGTCCTGGGCCTGACTGTCCTGGCCCCGCTCGCGCTGGGCCTCCTGGTCCGCGGCCTCGCTCCGACCCTGGCGGCGCGCCTCGTCCGTCCCGTCGGCCTCCTCGGAACGGCCGTCCTTGCGGGGGTGGTTCTCCTGATCCTGGTCGGCATCTGGCCGGCCATCGCCGCTGCGGCGGCGACCCCGGCGCTTCCGGCGGCGGTCCTCCTGTCAGTCGGCGGGGTTGTTCTCGGCCATGTCCTGACCCCAGGCCCGGCGCCAGACAGGACTGCGGCCGCGATGGCCGCCGTCTCCAGGCACCCCGGCGTCGGGATTGTCCTCGCCAGCGCGGCGCTGGGCGGCGCGCAGCCGGCTCTGCTGGGCTCGGTGCTCCTCTGTCTTCTGGTCGGGACGATCGTCCTTGCTGTCTACCAGGTCGGGACCAGTCCCCGCGGGGCCTGATCCGGGCTTCGGGCGCTGGCTAGAGGCTGGCGATGGGGAGCTTCAGGAGGAAGACCAGGACCGCCACGCCGAGGCCGCCCGCCAGGATGACGAGCAGGCGGCGCTGTCGCTCGGACCTCGCCACGGTGGAGATGCCGAGCAGGAAGAGGATCAGGGCCAGGATCACCGTCGAAGCCACGTAGCGGTCGCCGGTCGAGTTCGCCTGATTGGCCTTCTGGAACAGATTGTCCGCATCCTGGCGCAGCCTCGCCGCCTGACGGGACTCCGGATGCTCGGCGCGGGGCAGGGGCACAGCAGGACCCCGGCGGACCTGTCCGCGCAGCTCCTCGGGATACTGGGCCCTCCACTCCAGGAAGACCTTCCGGAACCCGGGGGCGAACCGACGCTCGTAGAAGGTCATCAGTTCGCGGTCGTCCTCTGCGGCGGCTGACAGCCAGGCCATGTAGAGCGCCGTGTCCAGTCCGGCCTTCTGGCCCGCCTGCAGTTCCAGGCGTGCAGCCTCGGTGACGCGGGCGGAACCCGTGGCGTAGCTGCTGGCCTGGATGCCGCCCCAGAGCGAGGACTGGTAGGTCGCCCAGGCTGAAGCAACCCCGGCCGCCGCCAGCATGATCGAGGAGATTGTTTCCAGCCGCCGGGAACGGAGGGTCGGCTCTGCTCCGGCCATGATCAGCCCTTGTGCTCACGGGGCGCTGCGAAGTGGGTGATGTCCTTGGCGAGGAACCAGTTCAGCGCGGTCCGGATGGCGGCTATGGCGCCCAGCATGCCGATGTCCTGCCAGGACGGGGCGACGGCGGTCCGGATGATGTCTGCGGCGAGGGCGAACTCGAGGGCCAGCAGGATCCAGGCGGCGAAGCCCAGCCAGATTTCCCGGCGGGCGCCAAGGTCGCTCCGGCTGTGAAGCAGGTGACGGGCGGTCTTGAAAAGGGCTTCCGCCGCGCCCCAGGCGACGATGAGAACGACCGCCATTTCGGCCAGGAGACCCAGGGTCTGGACGGCCTCGTGCAACAAATGTTCAAGCATTCGTTTCTCCCGAACTTGGGGGTCATCCTATCCCAGCCCTGTTGAGTTTCGGGCATAAGGATAGGTTCTAGGGATATGCGGCGGCGGAACATTCCGGGGCGGCCGCCGAACCCTTATCCTCGGCCCCCTGAAACCTTGGGGGATGGCATGAGCCAGAAGGAAATGAGCGCGGGAGACCGGATGGCGGCCATGCGGACGGCCCTCAGCTTCCAGCGCACGCGGATGGCCGCTGACCGCACCCTCATGAGCGTCCAGCGGACCTCGCTGTCGCTGATCGGCTTCGGCTTCACCATCTT
>JBJOJL010000073.1:0-11426 GCA_046046615.1 Pseudomonadota bacterium | reverse complement strand
TCGTGGATGAACATGAGCAGCTCGTGCTGCTTGCGGGTCAACATGTCCGGAGCCCCCTCCAGGTAACAAAGCAACAACCTGTGCCGATGTTCTTCTGGTGTTCTCCCGGAATGTCAAGCGGCCTGGATTTGCCGGACCTCAGTCGCCCAGGAGAGTCCGGGTCGCAGCGGCCACGTCCGGCTGCCGCATGAGGCTCTCGCCCACCAGCATGGCGACGGCCCCGGACCGGGACAGGCGCGCGGCGTCGGCCGGGGTGAAGATGCCGCTCTCGGTGACAAGCTGAGCCTTTTCAGGGACCTGGCCGGACAGTCTTTCCGTTACCCCGAGGTCCGTGATGAAGGTGCGCAGGTCGCGGTTGTTCACGCCGACCAGGGTTGCGCCCAGGGCGCCGGCGCGCCGCATCTCGTCCTCGTCATGGACCTCGACCAGGGCGTCCATGCCCAGGCGGCGGGCTTCCGACATCAGCTCTCCGGCCAGGCCGTCGTCCACCATGGCCAGAATCACGAGGATGGCGTCGGCGCCCAGGGCGCGGGATTCGGCGACCTGCCAGGGGTCGACCAGGAAGTCCTTGCGCAGGCAGGGCAGGGGAACGGCCGCCCGGGCGGCCTCCAGATAGGCGTCGTCGCCCTGGAAGCTCGGTCCGTCCGTCAGCACGGACAGGCAGGCGGCGCCGCCTTCCGCATAGGCGCGGGCCAGGGCCGGAGGATCGAAGTCGGCCCGGATCAGCCCCTTGGAGGGCGAGGCCTTCTTGATCTCGGCGATCAGTGCGGGACGTCCTGGGCGGGCGGCGGCGGCCAGGGCGGCGGCGAAGCCCCGGGGCGGGGACGCGGACGCGGCGGCGGCCTCGACCTCGGCCTGCGGCCGACTGGCCTTGCGGCCGGCGACGTCGGTGCGCTTGTAGTCGGCGATGCGGGCGAGGATGTCGGTCATCGGCCGTTGGAAATCCTGACAAGGGCGTCCAGGGCGGCGCGGGCGCGCCCGTCGTCGATCACCTGGCCGGCCAGCCGGACGCCCTCGGCCAGGGTCTTCACCCGGTCGGCGACCAGGAAGGCCGCGGCGGCGTTCAGGAGGACGATGTGCCGGTAGGCGCCCGGGGCGCCGGACAGGAGCTCGCGCAGGGCCCGGGCGTTGTGCTCGGGATCGCCGCCCACCAGGTCCTCAAGCCGGCCCTCCGGGACCCCGGCCTCGGCGGGGCGGACCGTGAAGCGCCGCAGGGCGCCGTCCTTCAGCTCCACCACCTCGGTCTCGCCGGTGGTCGTCAGCTCGTCCATGCCCTGGCCGTGGACCACCCAGGCGCGCTCGGAGCCCAGGTCGCGCAGGACCTCGGCGATCGGCTCCAGCCAGGCGGGATCATAGACCCCCAGCACCTGCCGCCGGGCCCCGGCGGGGTTGGTCAGGGGCCCCAGCAGGTTGAACAGGGTCCGAAAGCCCAGCTCCGCCCGGATGGGCGAGACGTGCCGCATGGCCCCGTGATGGGCCTGGGCGAAGAGGAAGCAGAGCCCGGCCTCTTCCAGCGCCTTCAGCTGCCGGTCAGGTCGGGCCTCGATGTCTACGCCCAGGGCCGCCAGGACGTCGGCGGTCCCGGACTTCGAGGACAGGGCGCGGTTGCCGTGCTTGGCCACCTTGAGTCCGCCGCCCGCCGCCACGAAGGCCACGGCGGTGGAGACATTCAGGGTGTGCAGGCCGTCGCCGCCGGTCCCGCAGACGTCGAGGGTGGGGAAAGGCGTCTCCAGGCGCACCGCGGCGGCGCGCATGGCCCGTGCGCCGGCGGCGATCTCCCCGGGGGTCTCGCCGCGCATGCGCAGGGCGGTCAGGGCCGCGCCCACCTGGGCGGGCGAGGGCTCGCCCCTCAGGCAGGCGGCGAAGAAGGCCTCGGCCTCTGCGGCCTCCAGGACCTTGCCGGCGGCCAGTCGGCCCAGCAGCGGACGGAAGGCCTCAGACACGGGCCCGGGCCGCCAGTTCCAGGAAGTTGCCCAGCAGCTTGTGGCCGCCCTCGGTGGCGATGGATTCCGGGTGGAACTGGACGCCGTGGACCGGCCGGCTTCGGTGCTGCAGGCCCATGATCTCCCCATCCTCGGTCCAGGCGGTCACCTCCAGGGCGTCCGGCAGGCTGGACTGTTCCACCGCCAGGCTGTGATAGCGCGTGGCCGTGAAGGGATTGGGAAGGTCGGCGAAAACGCCCTTGCCGGCGTGGCGGATGGCGCTGGTCTTGCCGTGCATCAGGGCCTTGGCGCGGACCACCCGGCCGCCGAAGGCCTGGCCGATGGACTGGTGCCCCAGGCAGACGCCGAGGATGGGCAGGTCGTCCGGCGCCTTGCGCAGCAGCTCCAGGCAGATCCCGGCCTCGTCCGGCGAGCACGGCCCCGGCGACAGGAGAACGGCGTCCGGACGCAGGCCCAGGGCCGCCTCGGCGCTCAGGTCGTCATTGCGGTGGACGCGCGTCTCCGCCCCCAGTTCGTTCAGGTAGTGAACCAGGTTGTAGGTGAAGCTGTCGTAGTTATCGATCACCAGGATCATGGCCCTGTCCCTAGTGAATGCGGGGCCGGAGGGAAAGCCTGATTGTCAACACAAGACGCCGGGGACAGGCTGCGCCCATGGCTCAGGATGATTCCCGCCCCGGAGCGGTCAGCCCCGACGAAATGGCCCGCGCCAAGGCCCTGCTCGAGACTCCGCCGCGACGGGATGGAGCCTGGGCCGCGCTGGCCGCCGCAGCCTTCGCCGCCGCGACCGCCCTGGCCCTGGCCGCCGCGGTCATTCTCGCCCCAACCCCCTGAAGGCGCCTGGCTTGGGGCGCCTCCCGGGGGCCGGGAAGTTTTCCGTCAGAACGAATAGACCAGGGACGCCCGCGTGGTGGTGTCGGTCTGGTCGCGGCCGAAGGGCGGGTCGGACTCGTAGCGCACGTTGAAGGACGCCCGCGCCGCCAGGGAGCCGGTCAGCCGAGTGGTCAGGGCCGTGGTGGACTCCAGGCTCTGCCCGTTGCCGTCGAAATAGGCCACCGCGACCTCCGACAGGGAGGTGTTCTCGTTGATGTCCCAGACCAGGCGTCCGCCGACCCGGCCGCCAATCGTGGATTCGCTGTAGTCCTGCCCAGGGATGGCGACCGCGGGGCGCACCCACTCGGTCTGGCGGGCGGCGACGCTGGCGTCGACATCCAGGTGCAGGGTCTTCTGGTCGATCACCCGGTAGCCGAGACCGAGGGACTCGCTGAACCGGCGGTCGATCCCGGCGAAGACGTCCTTTTCCCAGCTCAGGGCGCCGACGGCGTAGAGCCGGTCGGAAATCTTGTAGTTGCCCTCGTAGCCGGCGAAGTAGCGCTCCTTGGTCTTCACCCCGTCGGTCTCGCGGTAGTCGGCGATGGCGTTCACGCGGTGGCGCCACTTCAGCGACTCCTTGGTCAGGCCGAGGCCGAGGGCCAGGCCCGACTCCTCGGCGTTACCCGTGGAGACGAAGCCTCCGGCCTCGCCCTGGCCGGTCCAGCCCTCGAGGAAGGCCTGGCTGGACAGCTTCTCGACCCGGGCGGCCTCTGCGGCCGCGGCGATCTCGGCGACCCGGGCGTCGATCTCGGCGGCGGAGGCCGGGTTCGTCTGCTTGGCGATATCGGCCACGACCTTCAGCTTGGCCGGGTCCTTGGAGGCGGCCTCGATCATCGAGGCGACACCCGCCGGGATCGGCTCGGCGGCGGCGACGGCCGGGACGGCCAGGGACAGGAGGGCGGCGGCGGCGAGGCGCTTCATGAGGGTCTCCAGTAGCAACGACACGAACGAGGTGCGGGCATGGCCCGGTGCAACCTCGCAAGGAAGTGGGTTTGAAGTTTGACGACAGTCACCGGAGGTTATCGCCCTAAAGGAGAATTCCGGAACTTTTTTAGGGGCTTTAGACGAAGCGCCAGGCTTCCTCAGCGGCCCGGCGCAGGGCCCGGGCCTTGTGCAGGGTCTCGTCGTACTCGGCGTCGGCGTCGCTGTCGGCCACCACGCCGCCGCCGGCCTGGATGTGCATGATCCCGTCCTTGAAGCAGGCGGTGCGCAGGACGATGCAGGTGTCCACCGAACCGTCGGCCCCGAAATAGCCCACCGCCCCGGCGTAGGCGACGCCGCGCTTCTCGATCTCGAGTTCGTCGATGATCTCCATGGCCCGCACCTTGGGTGCGCCGGACAGGGTGCCGGCGGGCAGGGCGGCCATCAGCACGTCCACCGGGTCCAGCCCCTCGGGGGCGTCGCCCTCGACGTTGGAGACCAGGTGCATGACATGGCTGTAGCGCTCGACGAAGAAGCTGTCGGTGACCCGCACGTGAGGCCCGGAGGTCCTCGCCGCCGGCTCGTTGGCGCCGGCGCTCTTCAGCATGGCCACCCGCCCGACATCGTTCCGGCCCAGGTCCAGCAGCATCAGGTGCTCGGCCCGCTCCTTGGGGTCGGCGATGAGCTCGGCCTCCAGGGCCAGGTCCTCCTCGGGCGTCGCGCCGCGGGGCCGGGTGCCGGCGATCGGCCGGATGGTGATCTTGCCGTCCCTCAGGCGCACCAGGATCTCGGGCGAGGAGCCGGCCAGCTGGAAGTCGCCGAAGTTCAGGTAGAACAGGAAGGGCGAAGGATTGGTCCGTCGCAGCGAGCGGTAGAGGGCGAAGGGATCGTGCGGGAAGGGCGCCCGGAAGCGGTGGCTCGGCACGACCTGGAAGATGTCGCCGGCGGCGATGTAGGCCTTCGCCCGGTCCACCACCGTCCGGTAGTCCTCGCGGCTGACGGGGGTGGTGAAGCGGTCAGGCTCCGGCTTGGCGCTCCCCGTGGGGAGGGGGGTCGGCGCGGTCAGGTCCGACCGGATGGCCTCCAGACGTGCCCCGGCGGCGCCCCAGGCCGCCTCGGCGCTCAGGGCGCCCGGGCGGACCGTCGTGGCCAGCAGGATTTCCTGGGCGATGCCGTCGAACACCGCCACGACCGATGGGCGGATCATGACGGCGTCCGGCAGGCCCATCGTGTCGGGATTGACGTTGGGCAGGCGCTCCACCAGCCGGATCATGTCGTAGCCCACGGCTCCGAACACCCCGGCGGTCATGGGGGGAAGGCCCGCCGGCAGGTCGAGGCGCGAGGCGGCGACGAGGTCCCGCAGGGAATCCAGGGCGCCGCCCGCCTGCGGGGTGAAGCGCCCGGCGGCGATGTCCTCGCCCTCGGCGATCTCGGCCTGGTCGCCGCGGCAGCGCCAGACGAGCTCGGGCCGCAGGGCGATCACGGAATAGCGTCCGCGCCAGGCGCCGCCCTCGACGCTTTCGAACAGGAAGGCGTAAGGGTGGCCGTTGCCGACCTTCAGGTAGGCCGAGACCGGGTTCTCCAGGTCGTCGATGAGCCGCGTCCAGACGACCTGCGCGCGGCCGGCGGCGTAGGTCTCTGCAAAGGCCGCAAAGCCGGGTTCGAGGGTCACTTGCCCGCGGCCTCTTTCCCGCCCTTGCCCTCACCGTCCTTGCCGGCGGCGGTCTTGGGCGCCTCGACGCCCAGGGTCTGGCGGGCCAGCTCGGGGTCGGTCCGCACTTTCAGGACGGAGCGGGCGTAGCGGGGCATCTGGGCGCCGATCTCGCTGAACAGGGTCATGCCCAGCTGGGGTCGGACCTGCTCCACGGCGCGGGCGTTCTCGGCGACGGCAGGGGGCGAGATCCCGTCCACCTTGCCGACCACCAGGGCGAAGGCGCCCTGGGCCTGGGCCACGAAGACGCCGCCCTTGCCGGCGCTGAAGGCCTGGGCGAACCCTTCCTGCGACAGCGGGCCCTCCTGTCCCGCGCCCTGGCGGGTCAGGCCGGGGATCGCCTGGGGGCGGGCGCCAATGGAGGCGGCGACAGCGGTCATGTCCTCGCCTTTGCGCACCCGTCCGGCCAGGGCGTCGGCCTTGGCGCGCAGGCGCTTGGCCATTTCCTGGCTCATCCAGGCCCGGGTGAGGGGCTGGCGGACCTCGGCCAGGGGCGGCAGGGCCCGCGGGATGATCTTGTCGACCCGGACCACGAAGGACTCGCCCTGGCCCTCGTCCTCGATCTGGCTCTCCCCGCCCTCGGGCAGGCGGAAGGCGGTCTGCACCAGGCGGGCCGACAGGCCGGTCACCGGCCGGCCGGTGGGGTCGAAACCCTGCTCGGCCACAGGGCCCAGGGTCGTCACCGGCACGCCGGCCTTGGCGGCGGCCTCGTCCAGGTTGGCGCCGCCGGCGTGGGCGTCGTCATAGGCCTGGCTGATTTCATAGACCTTCTCGGCGGCGGCGGTCTTCTTCGCCTCGGCCTCCAGCATGGGGCGGACCTCCTCCAGGGTGACCACCCGGCCAGGCGTGACGCCCGTCACCTTGACCACCGCCAGGCCCAGGTCGCCCTGGACCACCCGGACCTCGCCATTGGCCATCCCGAAGGCGGTCTCGGCCACCTTGGCGTCCACCACGGCGGTCTTGGGCTTGTCGGCGTAAAGCACGGGCTCCACCCCCGCAGACCGGGCGACGGCCTCGGCCGCCTCGCCCTTGCCCAGGCGTTCGGCGAGGCTGCGGGCGACGGCGGCGTCCTTGGCCGCGATCTGGACCAGAGACCGCGTTTCCGGCCGGTTCAGGGAGTCCTTGCGGAAGTCGAACTGCTTGCGGATGTCGGCCTCGGACACCTTCACCTGCCCGGCCACCTGGGCGGAGCTGAAGCGGACGACGCTGAGCACGCGGAACTCCGGCCGCATGAGCCGCTCGGCATTGGCCTTCATGAAATCGTTCAGCTGGGCGTCCGTGGGCAGGGCGGGGGGCTCCACGGCGCCCGGCCCGACGCTGAAGACGGAGACGTCGCGGGCCTCCTGGGCGAAGACCACCGCCAGCGCCCCATAGGCCCTCGGCGGGCGAAGGCCGTCCACCAGCCCCGAGGCCAGGTGCGACTGGGCGATGTCGTCGCGGACGCTGCGCTCGAAGCGGGCCGGGGTCAGGTTGGCCCGCGCCAGGGTGTCCTGGTAGAGCTTCTTGTCGAAACGGCCCGAGATCGGGTCGAAGAAGTTGGGGATCTGCTGGATCTCCCGCGTCACCAGGGCGTCCGCGGGACGCAGGCCGATCTTGTCGATCAGGGCGGCCATGGACTCCCGGTCCGCCAGCATTTCCAGCACCCGGACGTCCAGCCGGTTCTCCACCGCCATCTCGTTGCTGATCTGCTGGCCGGACTGCTGCTCGATGTTCTGCTTGGCGCGGTCCCACTCGGTGCGGAACTCCGCCGGCGTGATCGCGCGTCCGCCGGCGTGCACCACTTCCTGGCTCGCCCGGGTGCGGAAGACGTCGCTGACGCCGAAGACCGCGAAACTGATGATCAGCAGGCCGATCAGGACGGCGGCGACCCAGGACTTTGCGAAGGCGCGGATGACGGCGAGCATGAATTCCTTCCAGGCCCGCGAACCGGGCGCATTGCAGCGCCGGGTATAGAGTGTCCCAAGGCGGTGGAGCAAGCCGGCCCCGGCGGCCTGCGCATGGGTGACAGCCGCCCGCGCCTGTCGTATCCGCCCCGGAAACGGGACGAATGCGTCGGAGGATCGCGATGACGGCCAGGCTGATCGTGGGCAACTGGAAGATGAACGGCCTGGGCGCGGCCCTGTCCGAGGCGCAGGCCATCGCCGCAGGAGTCGGAGCGGCCCCCGCCCGGGTCGGCCTCTGTCCGCCGGCCACCCTGGTCGAGCGCATGGCCCGCGCCCTTTCCGGCGGGCCCGTCCTCGTGGGCGGACAGGACTGCCGCGCCGAGGTCTCGGGCGCCTTCACCGGCGACGTGTCGGCCGAGATGCTGGCCGACGCCGGCGCCGCCCTGGTGATCCTGGGCCATTCGGAGCGCCGGGCGGGCTACGGAGAGACCGACGCCCTCGTCGCCGCCAAGGTCGAGGCGGCCCTCCGGGCGGGGCTGGAGCCCATCATCTGCGTCGGGGAGACCCTGGCCGAGCGTGAGGCCGGTCGCGCCCTGGAGGTCGTGACCGGGCAGGTGAGGGGCTCTCTGCCCTCCGCCCTCGCCGGCGTCGCCTTCGCCGTGGCCTACGAGCCCGTCTGGGCCATTGGCACGGGCCTGACCCCGACCACGGCCCAGATCGAGGAGATCCATGTCGCCATCCGGGCCGAGCTCGCCTCGGGCCTCGGCGGCGCCGGCGCGCGCGCGCCGATCCTCTACGGCGGGTCCGTGAAGTCCTCGAACGCCGCCGAGATCCTCTCGGCCGCGGAGGTCGGCGGCGCCCTCGTCGGCGGGGCCTCCCTCAAGGCGCAGGACTTCCTCGGCATCCTGGCCGGCGCCTGAGGCCGGCGGGGGCCGGCGCCCCTTTCGCCGCGGCGGACTGGAAACCGGGCGTCGCCGATGCTAGATGACCCGACTTCCCGGCCGGCCTTCGGCCTGATCCAGCGGTTCCTTCATGCTCGGGCTCCTGCTCACCCTCCACATCATCGTCAGCGTCTGCCTTGCGGGCGTGGTCCTGCTGCAGCGGTCAGAGGGCGGCGCCCTGGGCATGGGCGGCGGGCCGACGGGCTTCATGACGGCCCGCGGCGCCGGCGATCTCCTGACGCGGCTCACCTGGGGCCTGGGAACCGCCTTCTTCATCCTCAGCCTCGCCCTGACCCTGCTCACCGGGCGCGAGAAGGCCTCCACCTCGGTGGTCGATCGCGTGAAGGTCGAGTCCCTGTCGCCCGAGGCCCTCAAGCGCCAGCAGCAACGGCAGCAGGCTCCGGCGGCCCCGGCCCCGGCCCCGGCGACGTCGCCCTTCGAGGCGCCCCGGCCCAGCCTGGCGGATCCCTTCGCCGGCCAGGCTCCGGCCGCGCCGGCGGGCCAGGCGGCCCCCGCCCAGCCCGCGCCTCCGGCCGGCAAGTAAAGGTCATCCACAGGTGAGGCGCATCGCCGGTCTGCCAGCGTCGGCGAATCGCGGCTAACTGGAGCCCCATGACCCGGTACATCTTCATCACCGGGGGCGTGGTCTCCTCCCTGGGAAAAGGTCTCGCCTCCGCCGCCCTCGGCGCGCTCCTCCAGGCGCGCGGCTACCGGGTGCGCCTGCGTAAGCTCGATCCCTACCTCAACGTCGATCCGGGGACGATGAGCCCCTACCAGCACGGCGAGGTCTTCGTGACCGAGGACGGGGCCGAGACGGACCTCGACCTGGGCCATTACGAGCGCTTCACGGGCGTCAACGCCGCCCGCGGCGACAACATCACCACCGGCCAGATCTACAAGACCATCATCGAGAAGGAGCGCCGCGGCGACTATCTCGGCGCGACGGTCCAGGTGATCCCGCACGTCACCGACGAGATCAAGTCGTTCGTCCTGTCCGACCCGGGCGAGGGCGTCGACTTCGTCCTGGTGGAGATCGGCGGCACGGTGGGCGACATCGAGGGCCTGCCCTTCTTCGAGGCGATCCGCCAGCTGGGCCAGGAGCTGCCCCGCGGCATGGCCTGCTACATCCACCTGACCCTCTTGCCCTACGTCAAGACGGCGGGCGAGATGAAGACCAAGCCCACCCAGCACTCGGTCAAGGAGCTGCGGTCCATCGGCATCCAGCCCGACATCCTGCTCTGCCGGTGCGAACAGCCCATCCCCCCGGCCGAGCGCCGCAAGATCGGCCAGTTCTGCAATGTCCGGGAAGGCGCGGTCATCCAGGCGATGGACTCGCCCAACATCTACGCCGTGCCGCTGGACTATCACGAGCAGGGCCTGGACCGGGAAGTTCTGGACGTGTTCGGCCTGCTGCAGACCGCCCCGGCGCCCGACCTGTCCGGCTGGCAGAGGGTCTCCAACCGCCTGGCCCATCCCGACGGCGAGGTCACCATCGCCATCGTCGGCAAGTACACGGGCCTCACCGACGCCTACAAGTCGCTGGTCGAGGCCCTGATCCATGGCGGCCTGGCCAGCAATGTGCGCGTGCGCCTCGACTGGATCGAGGGCGAGATGTTCGAGCGCGACGAGGCCCTGATCGGCGAACGCCTGGCCGGCGTGCACGGCGTCCTGGTGCCGGGCGCCTTCGGCGAGCGCGGCGCCACGGGCATGATCCGCGCCATCCGGTTCGCCCGCGAGCACCAGATCCCCTATTTCGGCATCTGCTTCGGCATGCAGATGGCCATGATCGAGGCGGCCCGGAACCTGGCCGGCCTGACCGAGGCCTCCTCCACCGAGTTCGGCCCCAGCGCCCAGCCCGTGGTGGGCCTGATGACCGAGTGGGCCCGCGGCAATGAACGCGAGACCCGGGGCGAGGGCGACGACCTGGGCGGCACCATGCGCCTGGGCGCCTACGACGCGGTCCTGGCTCCTGGCTCCCGCGTCGCGGCCATCTACGGCGCCGAGCGGATCAGCGAGCGCCATCGCCACCGCTACGAGGTCAACCTGCGTTACCGCGAGGCCATCGAGGCCACGGGCCTGTCCTTCAGCGGCCTGTCCCCCGACGGCGTCCTGCCCGAGATCTGCGAGCGCGCCGATCACCCCTGGTTCATTGGCGTCCAGTTCCACCCGGAGCTCAAGAGCCGCCCCTTCGACCCGCACCCCCTCTTCTCCAGCTTCATCAGCGCCGCCAAGGACCGCAGCCGGCTGGTCTGAGCCGGGGGGTCAGGGGGCGTAATGCCTGCGCAGGCGCCTCAGCAGTTGGATGGGGGCGGGGTCCTTGTCCTGCGACAACAGGTTGCTCACGGTCGCGAAGGCCAGTCCCCGGCCGGGCGCCGCCTGGGCGACGGCGTGCCAGAGGGTGTTCGAGCCCTCATGCCCCAGGACAGGTCCCTGCGCCCAGGCTCGCCCCTCGGTCACGGTCCAGCCCAGGGCGTAGTCTCCGCCCGGCGGCGGCGTCGTCAGCCGCCTCATCGTTTCGGGCTTCAGCAGCCCGTCCCCCTCCATCAGGAACAGCCTGAGGAACCTTGCATAGTCCGCCAGGGCCATGTGGACGCCGCCCGCCGGCGCCATGGCGGAGGGATTGTCGGCCCAGGCGTCTTCGCCCATCGGCTTGGGCGGCAGCGGTCCCAGCCGGCTGTGCCCCTGGGGCTGGTTGCCTGACGGCGCGCCGAAGCCTGCGGAGTCCAGGCCGAGGGGTCGGAACAGGCCGTCCCGGGCGAGGGTCTCCCAGGCCCGGCCCTCGATGCGCTCCAGGGCCGCCCCGGCCAGGATGTAGTTGAGGTTGCCGTACTGGAAGTCGCCCGGCTTCGCCTCGGGGGGCCTGGCCAGCGCACGGGCGACCAGGTCGGCCCGCTGGACGGGCGGGGACCTTTCGTCCGACCGGGCGCCGATCAGCCAGCCCGTGTCGATCAGCCCCTTGTCCGACAGGCCGGCGCGGTGCTGCATCACCGTCTCGATCCGGACATCCGGCCAGGCCGGGTCCATCTTCACGCCGGGAAAGAGGTCCGAAAGCCGGGCGTCCCAGTCCGTGAGCCCAGCCTCCACCGCCCGGGCGAAGAGGACGGCGGTCATGGCCTTGGTGTTCGAGCCCAGGTGCCAGGCGTCGCCGGCGGTCACG
>JBJOJL010000072.1:0-11917 GCA_046046615.1 Pseudomonadota bacterium | reverse complement strand
GCCCGGACGCCTGGGCCGCCAGGGCCGCGGCCACGGGGCCCTTGAGGCCGCTGTTGACCAGAAGGGGATAGTCCATCCCATGTTTCTTCAGCCAGCGGGCGCGTCCCTCCAGGGCCTGGCCCGGGGCGTTGGTCAGGATGACGATATCCGCCCGGTGGGACAGGCGCGCCAGGGCTTCCGGACCGCCCTCGGCCACGGGCATGTCCTCGACGGCGTCCCGGAAGAAGGCCTGGAAGTGCACTTGCCCGGTCTCGATGTCGATGTGGCGGTCCTCGCCCGGTCGATAGATGTTCTGGAACAGGGCGAAGCGGTCGAAGCGCATCTCCAGGCCCTGGCCCGCCAGGTATCGGGCGAAACCTTCCATGAAGAGCCCAAGAACTTCATCGACGTCGACGATGACCAGAGGGCGGTCGCCGCGGACGCCGAGGGCCTTCAGGTCCGGCGGCGGATGGTCTGGGGAAGTAAAGGTCATGAACCGGTGCTCGGCTAACGCGTGCTTAAGGATATCCGTGGGATAGCTTGGGGGAAATGGCCTTCCGGGCGCATCCCGGGGGCAAGTTGCGGGTCGGTGGACGGATGGCCAAGAAGGTCCTCATCGTCGAGGATAACGAGCTGAACATGAAGCTCTTTCATGACCTGCTCGACGCCCAGGGCTACGAGACCCTCCAGACGCGTGAGGGGCTTGAGGCCCTGTCCCTCGCCCGCGAGGCGCGCCCTGACCTGATCCTCATGGATATCCAGCTGCCCGAGATCTCGGGGCTGGAGGTGACCAAGTGGCTCAAGGAGGACGACGAGCTCGCCTCCATCCCTGTTGTCGCCGTGACCGCCTTCGCCATGAAGGGCGATGAGGAACGCATCCGCCAGGGGGGATGCGAAGCCTACATCTCCAAGCCGATCTCGGTTTCGGGTTTCCTGGACACGATCCGGAAGCTGCTGGACTAGGCCATGACCGCCCGGATCCTGCTCGTCGACGATGTGGAAGCCAGCCGCCAGATCTTGGAGGCCAAGCTCACAGCCGAGTACTATCACGTCGTGTCGGCGGAGGACGGCGCCAGCGCCCTTGACCTCGCGGCCCGCGAGCCGCCGGACATCATCCTCCTCGACGTCCTGATGCCGGGCATGGATGGATTGCAGGTTTGTCGGGCCCTGAAGGCGGATCCGGAACTCCGGCATATCCCGGTCGTCCTCCTGACCGCCCTCGACAGCCGCGAAGCCCGCCTGGAAGGGCTGGAGGCCGGGGCCGACGAGTTCCTGTCCAAGCCGATCGACGACGTCATGCTCTTCGCCCGGCTGCGCAGCCTGGCCCGCCTCAAGGTGATGATCGACGAGCTCCGCGAACGCGAGGAAACCAGCCGCCGGATGGGGATGGCGCCCATGCCCGGGGCCAGGCTCGGCGCCTCCGGGGGCCGCGTCCTGGTGGTCGACGATGACCCGGAGCGCGCCCGCCGCATGGCGGAGGACCTCGCCGTGGAGCACCGGCCGGTCATTGAGACCGAGCCGGAAAAGGCCCTGATGTCCGCTCGCGGTCCCATCGATCTGGCCGTGATCAACATTGCGAGCCGTAGCTTCGACGCCCTCCGGCTGGTCGCCCGGCTCCGGTCCGGCGATCACTCGCGACAGGCGCCCATTCTCGCGGCTGTCGACTTCGAGGCCCGGGACAGGGTCCTCAAGGCCCTCGACCTTGGGGTGAATGACCTGATCGCCTCCCCGGTGGACGCCCTTGAGCTAAGAGTCCGCTCCCGCGCCCTGATCCGGCGCAAGCGTTACTCAGATTATCTTCGGGACACCGTGGCCCAGTCCATGGAGCTGGCCGTCACCGACCAGCTCACGGGCCTGAACAACCGACGGTACATGATGGGCCAGCTTGACGCCCTGTTGGAGCGGAGCTCGGCGGGAGGGGATCCGGTGTCCCTGCTGATGCTGGACATCGACCACTTCAAGCGGGTCAACGATACCTGGGGGCACACCCTGGGGGACGAGGTGCTGCGCGAGGTGGCCGTCCGCCTGGCCTCCAGCGTCCGGGCGGTGGACATACCGTGCCGCTATGGCGGCGAGGAATTCGTCGTGGTCATGCCTGCGACCCGTCTGACGGACGCCGCCCGCATCGCCGAGCGCATCCGCACCGCCATCTCCGTCGAACCCTTTGCTGTCGGGGATCGCGAGATCCCTGTCTCCGTGTCCCTGGGCGTGTCGGCCAGCGATGGCGTCGACGATCGGCCGGAGTCCCTGATCCGCAGGGCCGACGAGGCGCTCTACGAGGCCAAGGCGGCCGGCCGCAACCAGGTGGTCATCCGGCCCCGCCGGTCCTGACGCACATCCCCGACACCGGAAGCTGGCCTGAAACGCAGAACGCCCGGCTTTCGCCGGGCGTTCCTGTCTTGCAGAAGGCGCGCGACCTACTTGATCTTGCCTTCGCGGAACTCGACGTGCTTGCGCGCAATCGGGTCGTACTTCTTCAGGACCAGCTTCTCGGTCATGGTCCGGGCGTTCTTCTTGGTGACGTAATAGAACCCGGTGTCGGCCGACGAGTTCAGCTTGATCTTGATGGAGGCGGGCTTCGCCATGGTCGGTCCTCGCGGGGCCGGTCACGCCGGCAGGGTTCCTAAAGAGCGCGGGAAAATACGAATCCCCGTCGCAAAGTCAATCCGCGCCTAGAGTTCCCGTGGCCTGGCGGGGCCCATGCG
Organism: Pseudomonadota bacterium; assembly: GCA_046046615.1. GTDB lineage: Bacteria > Pseudomonadota > Alphaproteobacteria > Caulobacterales > Caulobacteraceae > Phenylobacterium. The sequence goes on along the minus strand of JBJOJL010000072.1, from coordinate 9,233 downwards.
GAACCGCATGTAGGGAATCGGCCGGTTTGGATTGTCCAGGCGCTCCCGGGTTTCCTGGATCACGGCCCGCGTCACGGTGGGCAGGGGCAGCTCGAGGGCCTCTTCAAGTTCGAACCAGGCGATCTCCTCCAGCTCACCGCAGTCGGGTTGTCGCTCGAGGCTCACCAGGCGTTCGGCGTCGGCCATCAGGAACCAGGTGTCGAAGCGCTTGCCCACGTTCGGCGGCGTCACGGCCCGGTAGATGATGGACAGGGCCTCGAGGTCGGGCTGGACCCCCTGTTCCAGGAATTCGCGCCAGGGGCCTGCGATCGGCCGGGGCTCGGCCGGGCGACCGAGAAGCAGTCCGGCCTCCTCCCAGGTCTCGCGGATGGCGGCCTTGCCCAGGGCGCGACCCTTGGAAAGGGGCATGTAGGCCTCGAACTTTCCCGCGACCTCGGGACGCAGGTCCGTCGCCGCCGGCGCCCGGAAGTCGGCCCGGTCGATCCGACCGCCGGGGAAGACCCAAAGGTTCGGCATGAAGTTATGCCCGCCATGCCGCTTGCCCATCAGCACGCGGGGCTTGGCGCCGTCGCGCCGGATGATGAAGAGGGTGGCCGCATTGCGCGGCCGCACGGCCCGGGCGCCTTCCGGGCGCATGGGGGTGCGTTCAAGGGCTCGGTTTGGCTGAAGGGCGTCGCTCATGGCCGGAGTTTAGGCCCTGCCGCCCCCTCTGCAAGCGAGTCCTTCGGGAATTCAGCCCAGGGCGACCAGCAGGACCCCGACGGTGGTGAGGATCACCCCCATCCAGGCCTGGGGTGACAGGTGCTCACCCAGGAGGGTGACCCCGAACACCGCCACAAGCACCACGGAGAGCTTGTCCACGGGGGCGACCTGCGCCGCGTCGCCCAGCTTGAGGGCCCTGAAATAGCAGAGCCAGGAGGCCCCGGTTGCGAGGCCTGAAAGGCCGAGGAAGACCAGGGTGCGGTTGGGCAAGTCCGAAAGAGGCCGCCATTGCCCTGTCGTCGTGACGATCGCCACGCAGACCGCCAGGATGACGACGGTTCGGATCAGGGTGGCGAGGTCCGAATTCACGCCTGAAACCCCGACCTTGGCGAAGATCGCCGTCAGGGCGGCGAAGCCTGCGCTGGCCAGCGCCCAGGGAAGCCAGGCGGCGGTCACCGGCGCTTCCCCTTGCGGACCCCGGGCGGCGGGCCGCCCCTTCGCCGGGCGTCAACCGCGCCGGGACGCCGTGGGCCCCGTCCCCGGGGCGGGGGAGGAGCGCCCTTCACCGGATCGCTGAGCATGTCGAAGAGCAGGCCGCCGGTGACCGGGGTCGCCTCGACCAGCCGCACCTCGACCGGCAGGCCCAGGGGCCAGTGCGCGCCGGATCGTTCGCCGACCAGGGCGTGGGCCGTCTCGTCGTGGACGAAGAACTCGCCGCCCAGGCGCGAGATCGGGACGAGGCCGTCCGCCCCGGTCTCGTCCAGCCGGATGAAGAGGCCGAACCGGGTCACGCCGCTGATCCGTCCGGTGAAGGTCGCGCCCACCCGGTCCGCCAGGAAGGCGGCGACATAGCGGTCGATGGCGTCGCGCTCCGCGGCCATGGCCCGGCGCTCGGCGGCGGTGATCATCTCGGCGGTGCCCTTGAGCTGGGCGATGTCCCTATCTGTCAGGCCGTCCTCCCCCAGTCCCAGGGCCCGGATCAGCCCCCGGTGGACGATCAGGTCGGCATAGCGCCGGATCGGCGAGGTGAAGTGGGCGTAGCGATCGAGGTTCAGGCCGAAGTGGCCGATATTGTCCGTGTCGTAGATCGCCTGCATCTGGCTGCGCAGGACGACCTCATTGATGATGGCGGCGCTGGGGCTCTCGCGGGTCTCCTCGAGGAGGCGGTTGAACCTCTCCGTCCGGGGCGCCTCGCCCTTGGACCAGGGCAGGCCGAGGGTGCCCAGGAAGTCGGCCAGGGCGTGCACCTTCTCCAGGCTGGGGGTGTCATGGACCCGATAGATCAGGGGGGTCTTCCGGGCCTCGAGCGTCTGCGCGGCGCAGACATTGGCCTGGATCATCATCTCCTCGATCAACTGGTGCGCGGGCAGCACCGTGCGGGTGCGGATGGCGGCGATCCCGCCGTCGGGGTCCATCACGATGCGCCGCTCGGGACTCTCGATGGCCAGGGGCGAGCGCCGCCGCCGGGCCTCCAGCATTACGGCGTAGGCGGCGTAGAGCGGCTTCAGCACCCGATCCATGAGGGGGCCGGTGACCTCGTCCGTCCGTCCCTCGATAGCGGCCTGGGCCTGCTCGTAGGACAGCTTGGCCGCCGAGCGCATCAGGCCGCGCACGAAGCGGTGGCCCGTCTTACGGCCCGAGGCGTCGAAGACCATCCGCACCGCCAGGCAGGCCCGGTTCTCTCCGGCCCTGAGGCTGCAGAGCCCGGCGGAAAGCCGTTCGGGCAGCATGGGCTCCACCCGGTCGGGGAAGTAGACGCTGTTGCCCTTTTCCCGCGCCGTCCGGTCCAGGGCCGAGCCGGGCCGGACGTAGGCGGCGACATCGGCGATGGCCACCCAGACGATCCAGCCCCCGGGGTTGGAGGCATCCGCATCCGGCTCGGCGAAGACGGCGTCGTCGTGGTCGCGGGCGTCGGGCGGATCGATGGTCACCAGGGGAAGGTCGCGGAGGTCCTCGCGGCCCTTGAGGTCGGCCTCCTGCGCCGCCTCGGCTTCAGCCTCTGTAGCTTCGGGGAAGCCGGTGGGGATGCCATGGGCGTGGATGGCGATCAGGGAGGCGGCGCGCGGATCGTCCTCGCGCCCCACGCGCTCGAGGATCTCGCCCCTGTGCAGGCCGAAGCGGCGTCCGCCCGGGACGAGGCGGGCCACGACCAGGTCGCCGTCGCGCAGGTCCGGCGGCGCAAGGCCCTCAATGAGCACCTGGTCGCGGGAGCGCCGGTCGACGGGCTCCACGCGAACCTGCCGGGCGGACTTGCGCACCACGCCAAGCACCCGGTGGACGGCGGCGCCCAGGCGCTTGATCAGCCGCGCCTCGGTCTCACCGCCCTCAAGACCTTCGAAGCGCACAAGCAGGCGGTCTCCAAGGCCCGGGGCGCCCGACGCCGCCTCGCTGGGGTCAGGCGCAAGGCGCACGAGGGGAGCGTCCTCGCCCTTGACCAGCCGCACCAGCAGTTCGCCGTCAGCATCGCGCTCCACGACCTCGACCACCCCAACCGGCGGCAGGTCGCCTGGCAGGGCCACGCCTTTGCGGCCGCGGCGGCCCAACTCGCCGGAGTCCTGCAGTTCCCGCAGCATGTCCCTCAGGGCGATGCGGTCGGCGCCGCGCAGGCCGAAGGCCCGGGCGATATCGGAACGGTCGGCCTCGCCGGACTGGCGGATGAAGGCGAGCAGGGTCTCGCGGTCCGGCAGGCCCTGGGGCGGGCGGCTGCCGGATCGGGGGGCGCCGTGGGGCCGGCGGGGCGGACGGGGTCTGGCCATGGCGTCAGCCTAGACCCTTTCTCAGGATTCCGGTGAGGACTTCCTGGCGGTCCGGGCGCGGGTTCCTGCAGAGGCCTTCGCCTTGGGCGCGGCCTTGCTCTTCGGAGCCGCCTTTGCCTTGGGAGCCGCCTTCGGCTTGGCGGCGGCTTTGGCGCGGGCGGCCGGCTTGGCCTTGGCCGGCGCCTTGGCCGCCCGGGCGGCGATGAGGGCGACCGCCGCCTCGAGGGTCAGGGTCTGCGGGTCCTCGCCCCGGGGGATGTTGGCGTTGACGTCCCCGTGCTTCACGTAGGGCCCGAACCGTCCGGACAGGATGCGCACCGGCGCACCGTCGGCCGGGTGGGCGCCGAGATCCCTAAGGGCCGCCGCAGCGCCCCGGCCGCCCCGCCCGCCGGCCTTTTTCTCGGCCAGGAGGGCCACGGCGCGGTTCACGCCGACCTCGAAGACCTCATCCACGCCGGGCAGGTTGGCGTAGACGCCGGCATGCTGGACGAAGGGACCGTAGCGGCCGATCCCCGCCAGGATGACGGAGCCATCTTCAGGATGCAGCCCAACCTCCCGCGGCAGGCGCAGGAGCCGCAGGCCCTTTTCAAGGTCCATGGCCTCGGGCGACCAGCCCTTGGGCAGGGAGGCGCGCTTGGGCTTCTCCTCCTCGCCGAGCTGGACGAAGGGTCCGAAACGCCCGGACTTGAGGAAGACGGTGAGGCCGGTCTCCGGATCCGTGCCCAGTTCGCGGTCGCCCGAGGGTGCGTCGCCATCCTCTGACGGCGGTCCGAACTTCCGCGTGTATCGGCACTCCGGATAGTTCGAGCAGCCGATGAAGGGCTCAAACCGGCTGGGCTTCAGCGAAAGCTCGCCCGTCCCGCACCGGGGGCAGGCGCGGCCGCCCTCTCCGGGGAAAAGGAAGGGGCCGAGCGTGGTGTTGAGGGCCTCGATGACGTCCCGGGTCGGTTGCTTCAGGACCTCGGCCGTGGCCGGCTGGAACTCTCCCCAGAACTCGCGGAGCAGGGCCTTCCAGTCGAGATCGCCGGCCGAGACCTGGTCGAGCTTTTCCTCCAGGGCGGCGGTGAAGTCGTATTCGACATACCGGTTGAAGAAGGACTCCAGGAACACCGTGACCAGGCGCCCCTTGTCCTCGGGAATGAAGCGGTTCTTCTCCATCCGGACGTAGCTGCGGTCGCGCAGGACCGAGAGGATCGAGGCATAGGTCGAGGGCCGGCCAATGCCCAGTTCTTCCATCTTGCGGACCAGGCTCGCCTCGGAATAACGCGGCGGCGGCTCGGTAAAGTGCTGGTCGGCCTTGGCCTTGCGCACCTCGGCGGCGGCGCCCTGGCTGAGGGCCGGAAGCCGGCCGCCTTCCTCATCCTCGGGATCGTCGCGGCCTTCCTCATAGACCTTCAGGTAGCCGTCAAAGAGGATGACCTGTCCGGTCGCCCTCAGGCCGGTGCGGCCGTCCGGCGTCGACAGGTCCACCGTGGTGCGCTCGATCCGCGCCGACTCCATCTGTGAGGCCAGCATCCGCTTCCAGATCAGCTCGTAGAGCCGGCCCAGGTCGCCCTCCAGGCGCAGGGAGCCAGGGTTCCGGGCCAGGCTGGTGGGGCGGATCGCCTCGTGGGCCTCCTGGGCGTTGCGCGCCTTGGTGCGATACTGGCGGGCGGCCTCCGGCAGGTACTCGCCGCCGAACAGGCCGGAGATGACCTGCCGCGCTTCCTGCAAGGCTTCGGGCGCCGACTGGACGCCGTCGGTCCGCATGTAGGTGATCAGGCCCACCGTCTCGCCGCCGATGTCCACGCCCTCGTACAGCTTCTGGGCGGCTTGCATGGTGCGCTGGGCCGAGAAGCCCAACTTTCGGGCGGCTTCCTGCTGGAGGGTCGAGGTGGTGAAGGGCGGGGCGGGCGAGCGCTTGGCCGGCTTCTTCTCAACCGCTGCGATGGTGAAGTCGCCGGTTTCCACCGCCCGGCGGGCGGCTTCGGCCGTATCGGCGTCCGGCAGGTCGAACTTGCCAAGCTTGCGGCCCTCATGGACCGACATCCGGGCGACGAAGGGTGCGCCGGCCGAGGTCATGTCGGCCTCGACAGTCCAGTACTCGCGGGTGACGAAGCGCTCGATCTCGATCTCGCGGTCGACCACCAGCCTCAAGGCCACCGACTGGACCCGACCCGCCGAGCGGGCGCCCGGCAGCTTGCGCCAGAGCACCGGCGAGAGGTTGAAGCCGACCAGGTAGTCCAGGGCGCGCCGGGCCAGGTAGGCCTCGACCAGCTCCATGTCGATCTGCCGCGGCGACTTCATCGCCTCGGTCACCGCCGACCGGGTGATGGCGTTGAAGACCACCCGCTCGACGGGCTTGTCCTTCACCGCGCGCTTGGACCTGAGGACATCGAGGACGTGCCAGGAAATAGCCTCGCCCTCGCGGTCGGGGTCGGTCGCCAGGATGATGCGGTCCGAGGCCTTGGCCGCCTCGGCGATCTCGGCGAGCCGCTTGGAGGCCTTGGCGTCGACCTCCCAGGACATGGCGAAATCCTCGTCCGGACGCACCGAGCCATCCCGGGGAGGCAGGTCGCGGACATGGCCGTAGCTCGCCAGGACCTTGTAGTCCGACCCCAGGTACTTGTTGATGGTCTTGGCCTTGGCGGGGCTCTCGACGATGACGAGGTTCATGCGTTTCCTTGGGGCCCGCTGGCCCTGTGAAGGGGCGCGAAGGTGGGACGGCGAGGGGGCGGCTGTCAACTTGGACCGCCGCGGGGGCGTCCGTTCAGGCCAGGGCCGCACCGCCTCCGGCCGTGAAAACCACATGCCCGGCCAGCTCCAGCTCGGCGAGGGCGGCGTTCACTTCGGCGGTCGAAAGGCCGGAGAGGCGGACGATTTCATCCCGGGGCGCCGGCGAGGGGGACAGGAGGGAGAGGATCCGTTCGCGGGCAGACTCCGGCGCCTCCGCCGGCCCTGCGCCCGGAGACGGGGCGGGCTCAAACTCCAGGCCGGGGTCTGCAAGTCCGGCGAGGCCGGCCAGGGCCCGCAGGACGTCCTCGGCGCCCTCGCACACCGCGGCCCCCTGCCGCAGCAGGTCGTTCCCACCCCTGGACCGGGGGTCTAGGGGCGATCCGGGCACGGCCAGGACCTCCCGGCCCATCTCCGCCGCGAGGCGGGCGGTGATCAGGGATCCGGACCGCAGCTCGGCCTCTACAACGACCACGGCGCGGGACAGGCCGGCGATGATGCGGTTGCGGCGGGGGAAGTCGGCGGCCGAGGCGGTTCGTCCCGGAGAATTCTCCGAGACCGTGCAGCCGCCCGAGTCGAGGATGGCCCGATAGAGGTCGCCGTGCTGGGGCGGATAGACATCGTCGACCCCGCCGGCGAGGACGGCTGCGGTTCCGGTCGCCAGCGCGCCGTGGTGGGCGGAGCCGTCCACGCCCCGCGCCATGCCGGACACCACCGTCAGGCCCGCGGCGCCCAGGTCCGCGGCCAGGGTTCCGGCGAACCTTAGTCCTAGGGCGGAGGCGGCGCGCGCGCCGACCACGGCCACGCAGGTTCGCTCCAGGGGGCGAGCGTCCCCGAGCACCCAGACCAGGGGCGGCGGCGGGTCGAGGGCGGCCAGGGGCTCTGGGAACTCCGGGTCGCAGGCCAGGAGAAGCCGGGCGCCCAGGGCTTCGCCGGCGGCGATCTCGTCCTCGGCCTGGGCGGCCGAGACGGGGGAAAGGGGGCTGACCCGTCCGGCCCGACGGGCGAGGTCGGGCAGGGCCTCCAGGGCGAGGGAGGGGTCGCCGAACCGCCGCAACAGTTCCCGGAAGGTGACGGCGCCGACGCTGGGGGTCCGCGCCAGCCGCAGCCAGTCTCGTCTGAAGGCGGCGGGGCGTTCCGTCACGGCGTCGGGGAGGGAGGTTCGGCCGCCTTCTTGCCGCCGATCCGGGGTTCCTCGCCTTTCACGATGCGCCGGACGTTGTCCTGGTGACGGACAAAGATCAGGGCGCCCATGAACAGGGTTAGGAGCACGATGGCGTGGGGCGAGCGGAAGACGAAGAGGGCGAAGAGGGGCGCGAGGGCCGCCGCCGTCAGGGCGGCGAGGGACGAGATCCGGAACAGGAAGGCCATGGCCAGCCAGGTGGCCGCCGCCGCCGCGCCGACCGGGAAGGCCGCTGCGAGCAGGGTGCCGAAGAAGGTCGAGACCCCCTTGCCGCCCCGGAACCGGAGGAAGACCGGGAAGAGGTGGCCGAGGAAGGCCGAGCCGGCCGCCAGGGCGACCATCATGTGCCGCGTGGCCTCAGGGGCGCCGCGGGTCAGGAGGACGGCGCACAGGACGGCGAGGGCGCCCTTGCCGCCGTCCCCCAGCAGGGTCAGGAGGGCGAGGTCCTTGCGACCTGACCTCAGGACATTGGTCGCGCCGATGTTGCCTGAACCGATGTTCCTCGGATCGCCGGCGCCCGCCAGTCTCATGCTGATCACGCCGAAGGGCGTCGATCCCAGCAGGTAGCCTCCAACCATGACGGCGGCGATGATGAGCGGTTCATTGGACATGGGCGGCGGGCTCCTCCGGCAGCCCGTGCAGTCTAGGTCGCCGCCACCCCCGCGTCACCCTCAAGGCGGAAACAAGCACGCCATGAAATGTTCGTCAAATGTTCTCTTTCGAGAGTGCGCCTCAGGCCTCGAAGACCGTCCGTCCGGCCACGAGGGTCCGCCGGACCACGCCTTGCAGGCGGCGACCATCGAACGGGGTGTTGCGGGATCGGGACTTCAGGGCGTCCGGGTCGACGACCAGGGGCGCGTCGAGGTCGCACAGCACCAGGTCCGCCGGGGCGCCGGGCGCGATCCGCCCGCAGGGCAGGCCCAGGAGATCCGCAGGCCGCACCGTCACCGCGGCGATCAGGTCGATCAGCGGGATCCGGCCCTCGTGATGGAAGGCCAGGAGGGCCGGCAGCAGGGTCTGGAGCCCCACCGCTCCGGGGGCCGCCTCGGCATAGGGCAGGCGCTTGTCCTCCGGCGGGGCGGGGGCGTGGGCCGACACCACGACGTCGATCAGGCCGCTCGCGAGCGCTTCGATCACCGCCTGCCGGTCGTCCTCGCCGCGCACGGGCGGGTCGAACTTGAGGAAGGTGCGGTAATCCCCGATGTCGATCTCGTTGAAGGCGAGGTGATTGATCGAGGTCGAGGCGAAGACCGGCAGGCCGCGCCGCTTTCCGCGCTCCAGGGATTCCAGGGCGCAGGCGGTGGTGACCTGGTCGGCCAGCAGCCGGGCGCCGGTCATCTCCACCAGGGCCAGGTCGCGCTCGAGCATGATCTTCTCGGCTTCCGGCGGGGCGCTGGGCAGGCCCATGCGGCCGGCGAACTCGCCCGAGGTGGCGGCGGCGCCCTCACTCAGCCAGGGGTCGGAGGGGCGGTGGGCCACCAGCATGCCAAAGCCCTTGGCGTAGGCGAGGACCCGGCGCATGACCTTGGAATTGACGATGGGGCGGTCGGCGTCTGTGACGTAGACGCAGCCGGCCTCGGCCATGAGGCCGATCTCCGCCATGCGCTCGCCGGCGCAGCCCTGGGTGGCGGCGCCCGCCGGCAGGATGTTCACCAGGCTGGAGTCCCGGGCGCGACGGCGGATGAAGTCCACCACCGAGGCCTCGTCGATCACGGGGTCGGTGTCCGGCTGGACGACGAATGTGGTCACCCCGCCCGCCGCCGCCGCCTCCGAGGCCGAACGCAGGGTCTCGCGGGTCTCGAAGCCTGGTTCGCCCGTCTTGGCGCGCAGGTCGACCAGGCCCGGGATCAGGAGGGCCCCGCCGGCGTCGATAACCTCCA